>NZ_RAQQ01000002.1 GCF_003610785.1 Micromonospora globbae | reverse complement strand
GCCCGCATGGTCACGATCGACACCAGCCAACACGACACCGACCAGACCGACCCCACCCCGATCGCCGCATAACATCAAACCGGATCCCGCGATGGCCGTCTCCTACACCACCAGCGCGGACGCGACCTCCTGGTGGCGCTTCTGCTCGCAGCAGCTGCGACAATCCTGCCCCAGGCGCCCGCTCACGCCGCAACAACCGACGCCACCTCCGCCTGTCTCCCCTGGGAGAAGCCCGGTCCCTGGTGCTGGTAAGACGTCTCAGCCGACGTCAGTGAACACCGCGATCGGCTGACCGCGGTGCACCAGCGGCGCAACACTGTCGCGGTACAGCAAACACCACGTTCGTTGATCTCTCTGCACCACGCTGAAGCCCGCTCCTTTCCCCCAGGAGCGGGCTTCAGCGTGTGACACCTCGACCATTGACCTCGGCGACCAGCTCCGCGGCATCGCCACCCCGCACCCGCAGTCCTCCGCAGCCGTGGCACCACACGCCACCAACATCGGCGATGGGTACCGCCCACCTTCCTAGATCAACTTTTTGATCCCGGGTCGCATGTTCGTTAACAACGCCCCGATCAGGAGTCGTCAGACCGACGACCGCCCCCAGCCGCAGCAGGCGCGGCGTCGGCAGCGGTCAGAGCGGCGGGCCCGGTGTCGCCAGGGCCGGAGCGCGGCAGCGGGAAGAGCGGGGGCCCGCTCAGGCCGGCGGGGCCAACCGGCCGGCGGCGGCCAGACGCCGCACGGCGGCGTCGAGCGGTACGGCGTGGCTGGTGCGACCGCCCACTCCCCTGGTGGTCGTGGCGGTGAAGAGCGAGTTGAGCAGCGCCTCCTCGACCGCGTCGAGGACGGCCGCGAAGATCGGGTCGAGGGCCGAGTCCGGGATCGCCGGCCGGGTCGGCGGGGCGGTGCTGAACGCGATCGCGTAGTCGCCACTGCCGTGGCTGTACGACGCGCCGACGCGTCCCATGGCGAAGACGGCGCGGCGGGCGACGCGGCCGAGCTGCCGGGCGTCCAGCGGCGCGTCCGTGGCGACGACGATCATGCACGAGTTGCCGGCCGGTTCGGTGCGGTCGCGCTCCGGGATCAGCTCGTCGGCCGGCAGCGGCACCCCCCGTACGGTCAGCACCCCGCCGAAGTTGGACTGGGTGAGGGCGCCGACGGTCACCGGCTCGCCGCCGGCGCGCACGGTCCGGGACGAGGTGCCGATCCCTCCCTTGTAGCCGAGGGCGGTGGTGCCCGTGCCCGCGCCGACGCAGCCCTCCGCGACCGGGCCGCCCGCCGCTCCGGTGATCGCGTCGAGCACGTGCTGCTCCGTGACGGGCCGGCGGCGGATGTCCGACAGGTGACCGTCGTTGGTCTCCCCGACGAGGGGGTTGAGCGACACCGCGTCCGGCCGGCGGCCCATCAGGTACGTGAGCACCGCGTCCGCGGCGCGGAACACCGACAGGGTGGCGGTGAGGACGACCGGCGACTCCAGGACGCCGAGTTCGTCCACCTGGGTCGAGCCGACCAGCTTCCCGTAGCCGTTGCCGCGGTACACGGCGGCCGGCAGCGTCCACCGTTGCGGGCCCAACTGGCTCGGGACCACCGCCGTGACGCCGGTGTGCAGCTCGGCGCCGTCGTCGACGGTCGTGTGCCCCACGAGCACGCCGGGAACGTCGGTGACGGCGTTGTGCGGCCCGGTGGGCAGGTCGCCGACGACGACGCCGAGGTCGCGGACGCGGGCGCGGGCGCGGGGCGGGGAGCCGGCGGCGGGCCGCCGCGAGGCGCGCTCACCCATGCGCGTCGCGGGGCCCGGGCGCGCCGAACCAGGTGGTCAGCGCGTCGAGGAGCTCGTCGGTGCCGTCCGGGCCGAGGGCCCACGCGACGTAGCCGTCCGGGCGGACGAGAAGGGCATCGGCGGGTGGCGGCGTCGGCGCCTCGGCGGTGACGAGGTCGACGCGGTCGCGCCATGCGTCGGTCAGGTCGGCGAGGTGACCGGAACCGGTGAGGTCCACCAGCAGCGGCCGTCCGGAGTGCATGAGGTCGGCGAGGCGGGTGGCGCGGGATCCGACACGCAGGTCGAGGTCCGGGGCGAAGCGGCCGGTCAGGGCGTGCGGTGTGCCGTGGTGCATCCGGTAGCGGACGTCCGCGCCGGCCAGCATGTCGGTGATCTGCGCGGTGGCGTCGGGGGTTTCGAGCAGCTCGGCGACGACCTGACGCAGTGCGGTGATCGCGGGTCCGGGGGACATCAGCGCGAGCTGTGCCTGGCTGTGCGTGGTGACCCGTTCGGCGGCCGGGTGGCGTTCGGCGTGGTAGCTGTCGAGCAGTCCGGGTGGGGCCCAGCCGTGCACCTGCGCAGCGAGTTTCCAGCCGAGGTTGGCCGCGTCCTGCAGACCGAGGTTGAGTCCGGGCGCACCGACCGCGGGATGCACGTGCGCGGCGTCTCCGGCGAGGAACACCCGATCGCTCCGGTACGCGGTCGCGACCCGGGCGTTCGCGGCGTACCGGCGGCGGAGCAGGTGCGGTCCCGGGGTCGTCGGTGCGGCGATCGGCAGGTCCTGTCCGAGAACCCTGCTCAGGCTGGCGCGCAGCTCGTCGATGCTGACCGGGGTCCCGTCGGCGATCGGGGGTCCGTCCCACTCGATCACCGACACCATCACCACGCCGGGCGCGTACGGCACCACCGCGTAGGCGCCTCGTTCGGTGCGGTGCCAGGCGTACAGTCCGATCCGGTCACCGCTGGGCAGGACGAGCTCGGCGGTGGACGTGCTGATCGACGAGGGTGGCACGGCCACGTGCGCGGCGCGGGAGATCACGCTCGGATCGGTGAACCCGGCGAACGGAACACCGACCTGCTTGCGTACGCCGCCGCGGGCGCCGTCGCAGCCGACGAGATGGCTGGCACGCATCTCGTAGTCGCCGTCGGGGCCCTCCACCTGCACGCTCACATGGTCGTCGGCCTGGCGTAGTTCCCGTAGCCGGTGTCCGCGACGCAGGTCCACGCCGAGGTCGAGGGCGCGCCGCTCCAGGTGCCGTTCGAGGTCGGCCTGGCGGATCCGCAGGCCGTACAACGGGTTGTCGGCCAGGTCGGACAGTTTCAGGGGCAGCGCGCCGAACAGGAACGCGGGAGTGGGCTGCGGTCGGTCGCCGGGGCCGCCGAGGGTCTGGTACAGCCCCCGGTGGTCGAGGAAGCGGACGACCTGGCCGATCAGGGCGTTGGCCTTGTGTTCGGTGCCGGGCTCGGGCGACTGTTCGAGCACGACCGGGCGTACGCCGGCGAGCGTCAGTTCGGCGGCCAGCATCAGCCCGACGGGACCGCCCCCGACGATGATCACGTCGTCGTTCATCAGATCCTCCCCCCGCTCGGGTTGGCGGCGCGGGCGGTGCGGCGAGCCCGCCGCACCGCCGCGTCCGTCGTCGCGGGCGCCCGGATGGCACGGACCTCCCGCCGCCAACACGCATGCGGGGCACCGTAGCGACCACGGATCGCGCCGGACGCCACTACCCCTCGTAGTTCGCGACAGTGCTCGTGGGATAATCAGGTAGACGTCGGCTGATGCGCCGTGACCATCGGCGCGGCGTCGGACGTACGCGTCAGCCCATCGCGTCGAGGACCGGCACGAGCTGTTCCTCCTCGTACGCGAGGTGCCGCTCCAACTCGTCGGTGAGCTGGTCGACGCGCCGGCGTACGTCGGCCGGGTCGGCGGCCCGGTCGCCGACGGCCGCCCTCAGCTGGTCGACGAGGTCCGCCACGCGGGCGTGTTCGGCGCGGAGCCGTTCGAGGGTCGGCCCGAGTCGCGGGTGCCGCGCGGCGAGTCCCACGAACATGCCGGTGTCCTCGTACGTGTGGTGCAGGTGCAGTCCCTGGCAGACGGCCAGGCAGTTGACCCGCAGCTGGGCGCCCAGTCGGGGTCCCGTCGTGGCGACCTCGCGGCGGATCAGTGCCAGTTCCCGACGGAACCCGTCGTGGATCCGGACGAGCGCCGCGCCGAGGGACGGCGCGTCGGGTGGTCCGCCGCTGGTCCGCTCCAGCGCGACGACGGGGATGACGCGCTCGGTCTTCGCCTGGTACGCGGCCCAGCCCGGGTCGTCCTCGACGGCGCGGGCGAACACCTCGTCCCGTTCCGGTCCGCTGAGGACGGTGGCGCGGGCCCGGTAGGTGAAGGTGCCGTCCTCGACGGTGGCGGTCGGGTCGGCGAGGAGGTTGTGGAACCAGTCCGGGTGCCGGGGCGCGCCGCCGGCCGAGGCGATGACGAGGATCCGGCCGCCGTCGTCGGGCAGGTAGCCCAGCGGGGTGGTGTGCGACCTTCCGGTGCGCGCCCCGGTGGTGGTGAGCAGGATCAGCCGCGCGCCCTCGAAGGGCCCGCCGACCCGCCCGCCGTTGGCGCGGAACTCGTCGATGATCTGTTGGTTGACGTCGTTCGGCAATGCATCGCTTTCGTGTGAGCAGCAGGGAACGCGCGCGACGCCGCGGCGTGCGCGTACGCGAGGTGGAAGGCGGGTGCGGCCGAGAAGAGGCCGCGGATCGCGTGGCAGCGGGGACGGGCGGGCCGCGAGGCCGCCGCGTGCTCACTCCGCGGCCGGGTGCCTCACTCGCTCGTGGCCAATGGCCGACCCGGCAGTCACGCGTCCGACCCTATTGCCGCAACCGGCCAGCGGCAACGGCATTCCCGGGTCAGGACGCCGCGGGCGGCTCGGCCACGAACAGCCGGTCGAGATGGTAGGTGAGGACGCGCAGCGCGGCTTCGGCGTCGCGCTGTCCGCCGAGCACGCTCGACCCGAGGCCGTTGGTGAGGGCGAGCAGACCTGACGCGGTGAGGTCCGGGTCCAGGTCGGCGTGGGCGACCCCGGTCTGCTGGGCGGCGCGGAGCTGGTTGGCGAGGAAGCGTTCGAGCAGGTCCGGTTGCGGGGCTCCGTGCCGCGTCAACTGCGGTTCGGCCAGCACGAGGCTGTAGAAGGCGGCGTAGGTGCGGGTGAGCCGGACGCTCTCGGCGTCGGTCGGCAGCACCGCGGTGAGGGTCGCGTGGATGACGTCCCGCGGCGGGGGCGGGCTGCCCAGGTTCTCGAGCCGGCGGGCCACGCGGGCCCCGAGTTCCTCGCCGAGGTATCCGAGCGCCGCCAGCAGCAGCTCGTCCTTGGTGTGGAAGTAGTACTGCACGAGCCGCACGGACACCTCGGCCTCCGCGGCGACCTCACGCATGCTGGCGTGCTGCAGGCCGCGCTGCTCGGCGATGCGCAGCAGCGCGCCGGCGATGTGGCGGCGTCGCTGGTCGTGGTCGACCCGCTTGGGCATTGGACACCGTCCATGGATCCGGGAACCTCTTGATGGTACGGTCGTACCATGAAAGCGCCGGACCGGATCAGCGACTTCACCAGCGACCGCACCCGGACACGATTCCACACCGCCTACCAGCGGGCCCTCCCACGCCTGTGGCCGACGGCCCCGCGGCCCCGCACCGTGACCACCCGCTACGGCGAGGTCGTCGCCTACCGCTTCGGCGCCGCGCACGGCACCCCGGTCGTGCTGCTGCCCGGAGCGGGCGGCAACGCCCTCGGCTGGGCCCGGTACATCCCGCGCCTGGCCGCCGCGCACCCGGTCGTCGCGCTCGACCTGGTCGGCGAGCCCGGCGCCGCCCGGCAGACCGCACCGATCGGCACCGACCGCGACGCCGCCGCATGCCTCGCCGAGGCGCTCACCGCGCTCGACGCGGAGCGGGCGCACCTCGTCGGCCTCTCCTACGGCGGTTGGCTCGCGCTGCGGCACGAGCTGCACTTCCCCGGCCGCGCCGCCAGCCTCACGCTGCTCGACCCGGCGGGCTTCGGCGCGGTCACCGGCCGGTTCCTGCTCTGGGTGACCGCCGGCGGGCTGGCCAGCCTGACACCCCGGCCGGTCCGTCGGCGCCTCGCCGGCCTGCTCGCCAACGCCACGCTGCGCGAGGACGCGCTCATGGGGCTGATCCGGGCGTCGCTGGCGTTCCGGCGACGCCTACCGGTCGCCGTCCCGCTCACCGACGACGAGCTGGCGTCGATCGCCACGCCAACGCTGCTCATCCTCGGCGAGCGCAGCCAGATGTACGACGCCGCGTCGGTCGCCGAGCGCGTCCGCCGGGTCATGCCGGCGGCACGTGTCGAGATCGTCCCGCGCGCCGGCCACGACCTGCCGGTGCACTCGCCGGAGCTGGTCGCCGACCGGATCGACGCCTTCCTCCGCGGCGCGTCCGGGCCGCGACGCTGACGCACACGCACCCCGCGACGGCCCGGCGGCGTACGCCTGCGCTGGTCGACCCCGCCGCACCTCCCGGGCATGCCGCCGTCGACCGAGGTGCCGCCGGTCGAGGACGCGTCAGCCCCGCGCGGCGCTCGCGCCCAGGGCCTCGCGCATCTGCGCGGTGTGGGCGTCGGCGAGGTCGGGGCGGCCGTGGTACTGGGCCGGGGTGTTGTGGAACAGCGCGACGCGCCACACCCCGTCCCGCCGCACCGCGACGAGCGACTGCACGGCGTTCACCGCCGGGTTCACGTCCGCCTGACCCGGTGGCACCATCCCCACCCGGGCCCGCAACAGCGCGGCGTCGGCGCCCAGGGACCGCACCTCCTGCACCCGCCAGACGTAGGACGCGGTCGGATGGTCGGCGAAGATTGGGCGTCAGGTGACCCTCCACCTCGGACCCGTCGACCTGGCTGCCGTCGAAGCCGACCAGGCAACCGTCCTCGGTGAACAACGCGGCGTACCGGCGTGCGTCGCGGTCGTTCCAGGCGGTCAGCAGCTCCTCGTAGAGTCGCTGCACCGCGGAGCGTACGTCAGCCATGCCGCCCATCCTGCCAGTTCCGGCCGCGGCGCGGGTCACTCCGCGGGCGGGCCGGTCTCCGTCAGCCGGCCGTCGTCGAGGCGCAGCCACCGGTTCACGCCGATCTCCCGCAGGAACCGCTCGTCGTGGCTGACCACCACGAACGCGCCCCGGTACGCGGCCAGCGCGCTCTCCAGCTGGGCCACGCTGACCAGGTCGAGGTTGTTGGTCGGCTCGTCGAGCAGCAGCAGCTGCGGCGCCGGGGAGGCGTTCAGGACGCAGGCGAGGGTGGCGCGCAGCCGTTCGCCGCCGGAGAGGACCCCGACGGGCAGGTGCGCGCGGGTGCCGCGGAACAGGAACCGGGCGAGCAGGTGCATCCGCTGCTCCGCGGTGAGCGACGGCGCGTACGCGGCCAGGTTCTCCGCCACGGTGCGGTCGAGGTCGAGCAGGTCGAGGCGCTGCGACAGGTACGCGACCCGCCCGTCGGCCCGCCGGATCCGCCCGCCCTGCGGCGTCAGGTCGCCGTTCATCAGTCGCAGCAGGGTGGACTTGCCGGCGCCGTTGCGGCCGGCGAGCGCGATGCGCTCCGGGCCGCGGACGGTCAGGTCGACGCCGTCGCCGGCGAAGACCGCCCGGTCACCCAGGCGGACCTGCATCCGTTCGCCCTCGAAGACCGTACGCCCGGCCGGCACGGCCGTGTCCGGCAGCTCGATGGCGATCTTCTGGTCCTCGCGCAGCGCGCGGCTGGCCTCGTCGAGCCGCGCCCGGGCCTCGTCGACCCGCGCGGCGTGCGTCTCGTTGGACCGGCCGGCGGACTCCTGGGCGCTGCGCTTCAGCCCTCCGGCGACGATCTTCGGCAGGCCGGCGCTCTTGAGGTTGCGGGCGGCGGTGCTGGCGCGGCGGGCGGCCCGCTCGCGGGCCTGCTGCATCTCCCGCTTCTCCCGCTTGAGCTCCTGCTCGGCGTTGCGGACGTTCTTCTCGGCGACCTCCTGGGCGGCCCGCACCGCCTCGGTGTACGCGGTGAAGTTGCCCCCGTACAGGCGCAGCTCGCCGCGGTCCAGTTCGGCGATGCGGTCCATGCGGTCCAGCAGCGCCCGGTCGTGGCTGACCAGCAGCAGGCAGCCGTGCCAGCCGTCGAGCACCTCGTACAGGCGGTGGCGGGCGTCGGCGTCGAGGTTGTTGGTGGGCTCGTCGAGCAGCAGCACGTCGGGGCGCTTGAGCAGTTGGGCGGCCAGGCCGAGGGACACGACCTGCCCGCCGCTGAGGGTGTGCAGGCGCCGGGTGAGCGCCACGTCGGCGAGGCCGAGCCGGTCCAACTCGGCGCGGGTGCGTTCCTCGATGTCCCAGTCGGCGCCGATGGTGGCGAAGTGCTCCTCGCTGGTGTCGCCGGACTCGATGGCGTGCAGCGCCGCGATCAGCGGGGCGACGCCCAGCACCTCCGCCACGGTCAGGTCGGCGGCCAGCGGCAGGGTCTGCGGCAGGTAGCCGACGACCCCGTCGACGGTGACGCTGCCGGCCGTGGGGCGGTACTCGCCGGCGATCAGCTTGAGCAGGGTGCTCTTGCCCGCGCCGTTGGGCGCGACGAGGCCGGTGCGGCCCTCGCCGACGGTGAACGACAGGTCGGTGAAGACCGGGGTGTCGTCCGGCCAGGAGAAGGAGAGGTGGGAGCAGACGATGGACGCGCTGGACATGGGACAGACCTCGGGAAAGGTGGTGGGCGCGCTGCGGCGGCGCCCGGCGGACGACAGGGTCTACGGGTGCGCGGCGGCGCGGCCGGGAAGCGGCGTCGCGCGCCGCCGGCCGGAACGCCGGGCATGTCCGGTATCACCCGGAGATGTCGTCGTCACCCACCATGTCTGGTCTCCCTGGTCTTGATCAGGTGCGGTCCCCACCGTAACAACCGGCTCCGGGACCGCGCCACGGCATTGCGCGCGGTCAGCCGGCGGGCTCGGCCGGCCGTACGTGCCGGTGCCCGTCGCGATCGGTCGAACGGGATCGGCGTCGCGGGATCGCGGGTCAGGCCGCGCGACGGCGGCGCCACGGCCACCGGAACCGTCCGGGCGTACGGTCGGCGGCCGGCGGTGTCGCGTCGGGCGCCGGCGGCGGGGTGGCGGCGCGGCGCTCGTCGCGCCAGCGGTCGACCACCGCGTCGGCGTCGACCGGGCGTACGACGACCTTCGGGCCGGTGGGCGCGCGCAGGAAGGCGACGATCTCCTGGTTGAGCAGGGCGCAGTAGGCGCGTACGGCCTCCTCGTTGGGCAGGTCGCGCACCTCCTCGGGCACCCGCTCGATCTTGCGCCGCAGTTGCAGGGGCGTCGGGAGCAGCAGGTCGGTGGGGAGCTTCTCCCGTTGCAGGAAGCTCTTGATCCACCACGACTCGTCGTACGGCATGTTCCGGCCGGGGATCGGCTTGCCGGCGCCCGGCAGGTTGTCGAACTCGCCGCGTTCCTGGGCGGCGCGGATCTGCGCCTCCACGCCGGCTTCCCACCTGCTCATCGGTCACCTCCCCGGTCTCACCGTAACGCGCCGCCCGGCGGCGGCCCGCCGGTACGCACAGCGCCCCGCACGTCGCGCCGCATTCCCGGCCCGCGGGCGTCCCGCAGTCCACGGCCCGCGGACTGGACCTCGGTTACCGCTGCCGCCCCCGGTAGCGTCGACCTAGTTGATCAACAACCGGGGGTACGCTGATGGTCGGTACGGGTGCGCTGGTGGGGATGGCGCTGGTGGCGTTGGGCATCGTGCTGACGCCCGGGCCCAACATGGTCTACCTGGTGTCCCGCTCGGTGACGCAGGGCCGGCGCGCGGGGCTGGTCTCGCTGCTGGGGGTCGCCGCCGGGTTCGGGGTCTACCTGGTGGCCGCGGTCGCCGGCCTGGCGACCATCTTCGTGCTGGTGCCGGCGCTGTACACGGCGGTGAAGCTGGCCGGTGCGGCGTACCTGCTGTGGTTGGCCTGGCGGACGCTGCGCCCGGGTGGTTCCTCGCCGTTCACGCCCGCGCCGTTGCCGCTGGAGCGGCCGCGGCGGCTGTTCACGATGGGCCTGGTCACCAACCTGCTGAACCCGAAGATCGCGATCCTCTACGTGTCGGTGCTGCCGCAGTTCGTCGACCCGCAGCGGGGGCACGTGGCGGCGCAGAGCCTGGTGCTCGGCCTGACCCAGATCGCCGTGGCGGTGACGGTCAACGCCCTGATCGTGCTCACGGCGGGCACGCTCGTCGGGTTCTTCTCCGGCCGGCCGCTGTGGCTGCGGGCGCAGCGCTGGGTGATGGGCACCGTGCTGGGCGCCCTCGCGGTCCGTATCGCCGCCGACCGGTCCCGGGCGGCCGTCGCCACCCCCTGACCGGCCCGACCCCCACGACTGGCAGGAACAGGTCTTCGACCGGCTCACGGAGGGCTGGAGCGAGCAGCGACGCCGCGACTTCCAGCAGGCGATGACGGACCTGATCGACCGGTCCTACGCGCTCGACGCCGCGCCCGCGTCGCCGCCCGAGCGGTCGAAGGGCGACGGTGGCCGCCGCGGCGGCGCCGCCTAGACTCCGCCTCGATGGACGCCCAGCCCACCGCCGCCGACACCCGGCCCTGTGCCCACTGTGGACGGCCGGTGCCGCAGCGCGCCGGCGCGGGCCGGCCGTTCCGCTACTGCCGCGACAACGACGGCGCCTGCCAGCGGGCCTCCCGCAACAGCCGCATGCGGCACCGCAACGCGCCGGGTCTGCCCGGGCAGGTGGCCCGCACGTGGGAGGCCGTGGACCGGCTCGAACAGGTCGTGGAGACCCTGACCGAGGCGTTGCACGCCGAACTGTCCCCGGTCGGGGTGGAGCGGCAGCTCGCCCAGGCGCGCGCGGACGCGGCCGCCGAGGTCGCCGCGGCGCAGGCCGAACGCGACGAGGCCCGCCGGGACGCCGAGGACGCCGAGGCGGCCGCCGCGCGGGCCCGCGACGAGGCCCGGACCGCCCGCGAGGCCGCCGACGCGGCCCGCGCCGACGCCGCGCGCGCCGCCGAGCAGGCCGAGCGGGACGCGCGGCGGGCCGGGGAGGCCGACGAGGCCCGCGACGAGGCGCGCCGGGCGGCCACCGCCGCGGAGGCGCTGCGCGTACAGGCCGAACGGGACCGGGATGCCGCCCGGCAGGAACTGCGCACCGTACGCGCGGAGCGCGACGCCGAGCGGCGCCGCGTCGCCGACCTCACCGCCGAGCGTGACACCGCCCGCGCCGACGCCGAGCGGGCGGCCCGCGAGGCCGCCGCGGTCGCGGAGCGCGCCGAGCGGTGGCGGGCCGAGGTGGAGGACGTCCGCCGCCAGATCGACCAGGCCCGCACCGAGACGGCCCGGACGCGGGCCGCCGCCGCCGACGCCGTCCGCGGCCGCGAGGAGGCCGACCGGGCCCGCGCCCGCGCGGAGGCGGCCGCCCGGCAGGCCGAGGCGGCCCTGCTGGAGGCGGTCGCCGAGGCCGGTCACCTGCGCAGCGAGCTGACGGCCGCCGCCGCGCAGCGCGACGCGGCGGCCGCCGAACTGGTCGCCGCCCGCCGGTCGGCGGCCACCGCCGAGGGCCGGCTCACCGAGTTGACCGCACGGCTGCGCGCCGCCGAGTCCGACCGGGACGCCGCCCAGCAGCGGGTGGCCCAGCTCGCCGGTCAGGTCGGCGACCTGGCCGCGGCGCTGGCCCGCCTCGGTGTGCCGCCCCCGTCCACTCCGGACGCGAGCCCCACGGCCGGCTGAACCGCCGGAGGGTGCCGCCCGGGCCGGGGTGATCCGCGTGCTGGGACGGCGCCCCGGCGGGCGGCGCCGGTGACCTCGGCGCGGGAGGATGGCCGGGTGGGCAAGACACACGAGCGCATCGAGGGCCGGCTGCGGTCCTTCATCGAAGAGCAGCCGATGTTCTTCACCGCCACCGCGCCGCTGGCCGGTGACGGCACCATCAACCTCTCCCCGAAGGGCCTGCGCGGGTCGTGGGCGGTGCTCGACGAGCGCACCGTGGCGTACCTCGACTTCGCCGGCAGCAACGCCGAGACGATCGCCCACCTGCGGGAGAACGGCCGCATCACGCTCATGTGGTGCGCGTTCCAGGGGCCGCCGAACATCGTGCGGGTGCACGGCCGCGGCGAGCCGGTGTTCCGCGACGATCCCCGCTGGCGGGAGCTGATCGGCCACTTCCCCGACATCGACCCGAGCGTGCACGGCCTGCGGGCGATCATCGTGGTGCGCGCCGACCTGATCCGCGACACCTGCGGGTACGCGGTGCCGTTCATGACCTACGAGGCTGACCGCGACCTGCACGGCCGGCGGTTCGCGCGGGAGGACGACGCGTCGCTGAGCGCCTACTTCGCCGGCAAGGAGCACGTGGCGACGAGCATCGACGGCCTGCCCGGACTGCCGTTGCCGCTGCCGCCCACCCCGGCGGCCTGACCGGGGCCGGCGACCGGACCACTCGGCGGCCGCAACCTGCCCCCGGCCGGGGCGGTTAACATCGCCGGTGACAGTCGATGCCACTCCACCGTCGCGACCCGGCCGGGCACGAGCCCGTCGGGCCCCTGTGACGGCCGGCTACCCTTGGTCGGGCCCGGCCGTGGGCGTCACGCGCCCTCGGGCGGGAATGGCCTGGCGGGCACCGGCCGTTACACGATAAGACCAGCACCACGAACGAGGGGAAGTCGATCATGGGCGAGCGTATGCTGCGCGGAAGCCGCCTGGGCGCGGTCAGCTACGAGTCCGACCGCAACACGGAGCTCGCGCCACGGCAGACCCGCGAGTACCTCTGCGCCAAGGGCCACCAGTTCGAGGTGCCGTTCGCCGTCGACGCCGAGGTCCCCACGACCTGGGAGTGCAAGTTCGACGGCAGCGTCGCCCGGCTGGTCGACGGCAGTGAGCCCGAGCAGAAGAAGGCGAAGCCGCCGCGCACTCACTGGGACATGCTGCTGGAGCGCCGCTCGATCGCCGAGCTGGAGGACATCCTCGCCGAGCGGCTCCAGGAGGTCCGGGCCCGCCGCGGCCGGGCCTGACGAGGCACGACACGACGGCGCCCCCGGGAGGTTCCTCCCGGGGGCGCCGTCGTGTCCGGTGTCACCGCTCGACGATCTCACCCTCGATGGCCCGGCCCCCGTCGACCACGACGGGCGGCTCCGTGTCCGGCTGCGGCGCCGGCCGTGGCGCGCCGCGGCGCACCCGTACCCGGCGCGGCCCGAACAGGTCACCGGCAACCATCGACGACACCCGCCGCTCCGTGGCCCGTTGCACGCCGACGCGGGCCACGGCCCGCACGGGCGGCACCAGCAGCAGAAGCCCGACCAGGCCGCTGACCAGCCCCGGCACCGCCAGCAACAGGGCACCCAGCAGCCCCACGAGCCCGTCGGTCACCTGCCGTCCCGGCGGCTGGCCGGCCTGCGCGGCCGTCCGGAAGCCCCGCCAGGCGCGCATCCCCTCGCGCCGCAGCAGCACCATCCCCAGCAGCGACGCGGCCAGCACCAGCAGCAACGCGACGCCGAACCCGACGGCCCGCCCCACCAGGACGAAAACGGCCAGCTCCAGCACGAGCGCGGCCAGCATGGCCAGCGGTACGAACCTCAGTCCTCGGCGCATCTCACCTCATCGGTCGTCGTGGCGCCGGTGGCGCCGGCGTGGCCCCGCGTCAAGCATGACACGGTGGGGCTCACGGCCACCGCACCTGCCCGGTGGGGGTGCCGTGCAGGCCGCGCCGCACGGCCTGCCGCCGGTCCTGCACGGCCCAGGTGGTGATCCGCCACAGGGCCTCCGCCACGATGAGGGGGCTCATCTTGCTGTCGCCGCGTTCCCGCTCGGCGAAGGTGATCGGCACCTCGACGATGCGCATCCCGGCGCGGTGCGCGAGCCGGGACAGCTCCACCTGGAACGAGTAGCCCTGCGAGCACACCGTCGCGAGGTCCATCGCCTCGAGCGCGCCGCGCCGGTAGACGCGGTAACCGCCGGTGGCGTCGGTGACCGGCACGCCCAGCGCCAGCCGCGCGTACAGGTTGCCGCAGCGGGACAGGGCGTGCCGCCGCAACGGCCAGTTCACCACCCGCGCCCCACGGGTCCACCGCGACCCGATGACCACGTCGGCGTCGCGGGCGGCGGCCAGCAGCGCCGGCAGGTCCTCCGGGGCGTGGGAGCCGTCGGCGTCCATCTCCACCACCGCGTCGTAGCCGCGTTCCCGCGCCCACGCGAACCCGGCCAGGTACGCGGCGCCGAGGCCCTGCTTGCCCTCCCGGTGCAGCACGTGCACGCGGGGGTCGGTCCCGGCCATCGCGTCGGCGATGGCCCCGGTGCCGTCGGGGCTGTTGTCGTCGGCGACGAGGACGTCCACCGCCGGGGCGGCGCGGCGTACCCGCGCCACAATGTCGCTGACGTTGGCGGCCTCGTTGTAGGTGGGGATCACCACCAGCACCCGCCCGACGCCGTCGACGCCGGTCGCCTCCTCGTGCACGGTCCCCTCCGCTCCCGCCGGCGTACCGGCTGGTCGTCTACGCGGACCCGACGCGCTGCCTCCGGCGTAGCACCGCCGCGCCGGCCAGGGCGGCCACCGCCAGGCCGGCCAGCACCACCTCGGGCCACAGCCCGACACGGGTGGCCACGGTGCGCCCGTCGGCCAGGCGCAGCTGCCGCACCACCACCTCGCGGGTGTTGAACCCGGTGGCGTCGCTTACCCGCCCGTCCGGGGCCACGAACCCGGACACCCCGACCGTGGAGGCCATCAACGCCGGCCGGCCGTGCTCGACCGCCCGCAGCCGCACCATGGCCAGTTGCTGGCGGGCCTCGGCCACGTTGAACGTGGCGTTGTTGGTCTGCACGACGAGCAGCTGCGCGCCGCCGGTGACGGTGTCGCGGACCACCTCGTCGTACGCCACCTCGAAGCAGATCACGTCGCCGAGCACCACCGGGCCGGCGCGCACCACGCCCGGGGCACTGCCGGGCACGAAGTCCGCCCGCACCCGGTCGACCTGCTTGCTGACCATGCGGGCGATGTCGCGCAGCGGCACGTACTCGGCGAACGGCACGGGGTGCCGTTTGACGTACAGCTGGTCCAGGTCGGGGCCGGCGCCGGGCCGCCACAGGATCCCGGCGTTGCGGACCTGCCCGTCGCCGGGCCCGAGCAGCACGGCGCCGACGAGGATCGGCGCGCCGATCGTGTCGGCGGCCTGCGCGATCCGCGCCCCGGCGGCCCGGTTGCGCAGCGGGTCGATGTCGCTGGCGTTCTCCGGCCACACCACCAGGTCGGGTCGGGGCTGCGTCCCGTCGGCCACGCGGGCGGCCAGTTCGAGGGTGGCGTCGGCGTGGTTGTCGAGCACCGCCTGCCGCTGGGCGTTGAAGTCCAGGCCCAGCCGGGGCACGTTGCCCTGCACGATCGCCACGGTGACCGTGGCGCCGCCGCCGGCCGGTCCCACCGGCACCAGGAGTCCCGCCGCGCACACCAGCACCGCCCCGACCGTCAGCCCGGCCACCGGCCGCCACCACCGGGCGCTGCGCAGCCCGGCGGCGTCCCACCGCCGCCACCCGGCGGCCAGCAGCAGCCCACCGGCCACGGCCACGGCGAACGTCACCAGAGGGGCGCCGCCGAACGCGGCCAGCCGCAGCAGCGGCGCGTCGCCCTGGCTGAACGCGAGCCGCCCCCACGGGAACCCGCCGAACGGGGTGCGGTCGCGCAGCGCCTCCTGCCCCACCCACAGCACACCGGTCAGCGGCGCCCAGCACCACCGGGCCCGGTCGGCCAGCGGCGACACCCAGGCGGTGGCGGCGCCGAGCAGCGCCAGGTAGGCGGCCTGCAGCAGCGACAGCAGCACCCACGGCAGGTAGCCGGTGTGCAGGTTCGTCCAGGCCAGCAGCGGGGCGAAGAACGCCACCCCGGTCAGGAAGCCCAGCCCGGCGCCGGCGCGCAGCCGCCGCCGGTGCGCGGCCGCGGCCAGCAGCGCCACACCGACCGGCGCGAGCGGCCACACCCCGTACGGGGGGAACGCCACCAGCAGCGCCAGCCCGGCCAGCACCGCCGCCGGCACCGCCACGGCGAGCGGCAGCGGGCGCGGCGGGGTGGCCGGGGGCGGCGGGGCCGCCTCGGCGCGCGTCTCGTCCCGCTCGACGGCGGTCACCGGTGCCTCACCACGATCACGGACGTGAAGGCTACCCGCCCGGGCTGCCCGGCCGCCCTCCCCGGCACCCGGGGCCGGGGCGGCCGGCGCTCCCCCGTGCGGTCGTGCCGCCGGGTGGACCTCCGGCCCCGTGTCCGGCCCCGCCCCGGCGCCGCCGGACACCCCCGCCGGTCAGGAGCGGCGGCGGCCCACCAGCACGGCGTCGTGCACCGTGACGTCCCGGCCGTCCGGGTCGACGGCGGCCCGCGACCTCGTCTCCGCCCGCACCTCCCAGACGGCCGGATCGAGTTCCGCCGCGATCTCCTCGGCCGTGTACATCATCTCCGGCATGTGCAGCCGGTGGGCCGTGGTGCGCAGGTCCCGCGGGTGGTGCCCCACGATCAGCAGCGTGCCGCCGGGCGCCACGGCGGCGGCCAGCCGCGCGAACAGCGCCCGCCGCTCGTCGGCCGGCAGGTGCATGAACTGGGCGCTCACCAGGTCGTACGCGGACTCGGCGGGCGGCTGCTCGCGCAGGTCGGCGTGGACCCACTCGATGCGGGCGGCCACGTCGGCGCCGGCGGCGTCGGCGTGCGCGGCGGCCCGCTTCAGCGCGGTGCCGGAGATGTCGGCGCCGGTGACCCGCCAGCCCCGCTGCGCGAGCCAGACCGCGTCGGCCCCCTCCCCGCTGCCCACGTCCAGGGCCCGGCCCGGGGCGAGCCCGCTGGCCTCGGCGACGAGCTGCGGGTTGGGCCTGCCGCTCCACACGTTCGGCCGCGACGTGTACCGCTCCTCCCACGCCTCCTCGGTGAACATGGTCGCCAGCCCCTGCCGGCGTTCCTCCACCGCCGCCCGGGTGTCCTCGGTCACCAGGTCGGCGTTGATCGCCGCGGCGGCGTTCAGGCCGGCGGCCGCCGAACCGATCACCTGGGCGCGGACGTCGGCGACGTTGCCGGCCACCCACACGCCGGGCACCTCGGTGGCGCCGCTCTGGTCGGCGGGGATCTGGCTGCCGAACACGTGCCCGCCCATCTCGACGGGCACCGGGGTCAGGCCCAGCCCGGCGAGCAGGCCGGCGCGGGCGGTGAACCGCGGCGCCACCACCACCGTGTCCAGCTCCACCACCTCGCCGTCGGCCAGGCGCACGCCGGTGAGCGCGTCACCGTCGACCACCAGCTCGGCGACCGGGCCGTCCACGACGGGGATCTCCCGGGCCGCGAGCTGCTCGACCTCCTCGGCGCTCGGCTGCGGCGCGCCGTGCAGCAGCAGGAGCACGTGCGGGCTCCACTGCCGCCACAGCTGCGCCTGGTGCACCCCGAACGGCGAGGTGGCGAGCACCCCGATCCGCCGGTCCCGCGCCTCCCAGCCGTGGCAGTACGGGCAGTGCAGCACGTCGCGTCCCCACCGGTCGGCCAGGCCGGGCACGTCGGGCAGCTCGTCGACCAGCCCGGTGGTCACCAGCAGCCGCCGCGCCCGCACGGTGCAGCCGTCGTCGAGGGTGACGGCGAACCCGTCGCCGTCGCGGACGGCGGTCTCGACGCGGCCGTCGACGATCCGCCCCCCGTACCCGGTGACCTCCGCCCGCCCGGCGGCCAGCAGCTCGCCCGGCGGGGTGCCCTCCCGGGCCAGATAGTTGTGCACGTGCCCGGCCGGCGCGTTGCGGGGTTCGCCGGCGTCCACCACCAGCACGGAGCGGCGGGCCCGGGCCAGCGCGAGCGCACCGGACAGCCCGGCCGCGCCGCCCCCGACCACCACCACGTCGTACCTGTCGTCCACCTGCCACCTCCTGGTCGTGTCCGTCGCCGCCCACGGTGCACCCGACCCGGCGGAGACGACAAGTATTGTTGCTGTTATGGCAAACGACGAGGAGGCGGTGCTGGCCGCGGTGGGCCCGCGGCTGCGGGCGCTGCGCAAACAGCGCGGCACCACCCTGAGCCAGCTCGCCGACGCTACCGGCATCTCCGTGAGCACCCTGTCCCGGCTGGAGTCCGGCGGCCGCCGCCCCACCCTGGAGCTGCTGCTGCCGCTGGCCCGCGCCCACCAGGTGCCCCTGGACGAACTGGTCGGCGCCCCCCAGGTCGGCGACCCGCGGGTGCGGGCCCGGCCCATCGTGCGGCACGGCATGACGTTCCTGCCGCTGACCCGCCGACCGGGCGGGCTGCAGGCCTTCAAGCAGATCATCCCGCCCGGCGCCCCCAGCGGCGATCCCGGTCTGAAGACCCACGAGGGTTACGAGTGGCTCTACGTGCTGTCCGGCCGGCTGCGGCTGTTCCTCGGCGACCACGACCTGACCCTCACGCCCGGTGAGGTCGCCGAGTTCGACACGCGCGTGCCGCACGGCCTGCAGAACCCCGGCCCCGGCACCACGGAACTCATCAGCCTCTTCGGCCCGCAGGGGGAACGCCTGCACGTCCGCGCCCGCTCCCGCCACGACTGACCACCCCGGGGCCGCGCGGCGTGCCCGGTCGGGGCACGCCACCGCCACGGCCAGGCGGGCAGCGGTCGCGCAGCGAACCGCCCGGGCACGACGCGCTCCCGGGCAACGAAAATCGGGGCGCGGCTCGCGCCGCGCCCCGATGCTCCCAGGCCCTTCCCGGCCGGTGGGGCGAGGATGCGGCACGCCGACCTTCGGACCGACCAGACGCGGACTGGCTGCCCCCGCCGGGCCGTTGTCTACTGGCCGTGCGCCTCACCCTGCCCGTACACCGGTAACCGCGGCCGGTTCGCGCCGCCCCGCCGACCCCCGCCCGCTGGACCTGGCCGCCGCGACACCGATACCGTGCCGCTCGGCCAGCGGACGAAGGGACGAAGCGAACAACAGCCGCTTCCCGTAGTAGGACTCAAAGACGGTACGTGCTGCCCCCCGGGCCCTGTCAACCCGCCCCCGGCCTGTCGCGTGTCGCGCCTCGGCGTGTCGCGCCCGACCGTCCTCCGTCCACCGCCAGGTACCGGCCCAGCAACGCCCCCGCCACCTGCGGATGCTCCGCCGCGAGCAGCCCACCGGCCGCCAACACGTACTCCACGTCGACCACCGCCCGCGCCGCCCGCGGCAGCGCCCACCCGCCGGCGTGGTCGGCCAGCACCGCCGCGAGCACCTGCGCCGCGTGCCCCGCCGGGGCGTGCCGCAGCACCCCACCGGACCCGACCAGCAGCCGCACGTCCCGCAGGTCCCGGCCGCCCCGCTCACCGGTCGCCCCACCACGGGCGTGGCGGCGCACCGCCACGGTCGCCGCCAACTGCGCGATCCGCCGGTCCACCGCCCGCTCCGCCTCCCCGGCGGGCAGGAACCCCGGATCGGCCGCCCGCACCGCCGCGGCCCGCGCCAGGTCCTCCTGCTCCCCCGGCGCGAGCAGCCGCTCCTCCGCCGCCGCCCGCACCACACCCGGCGCGCTCCACCGCATGCCCAGGTCCCCCTCCACGGTGCGGGCCCGCCACAGCGTCCCGGCCACCTCCCGGCCCGGCCCGCCGGCCCGCTCGTCGGGGACGAGCACCGAGTACACGTCGGTGGTCGCCCCACCCACGTCCACCACCGCCAGGTCACCGCCGACCCGGTCGGCGAGCACCTCCACACCGGTCAGCACCGCGTCCGGCGTCGCCGCCCGCACCAGCCGCGCGAACCGGCTCCCCCGCGACAACCGCTTCCCGCCGATGACGTGCCGCAGGAACACCTCCCGGATCGCCGCCCGCGCCGACCCCGGCGCCAGCACACCGATACGGGGCAGCACGTTGTCGGCCACCGTCACCGGCACCCGCGCCGCCGCCAGCAACCCGGCCAGCTCGTCCCGCACGTCCACGTTGCCCGCGAGGACCACCGGCACCCGCCACCGCGCCCGCGCCAACCGGGTCGCGTTGTGCGTCAACGTGTCCGCGTCCCCGCCGTCGGTGCCACCCACCAGCAGCACCACGTCCGGGCGGGCCGCCCGCAACGCCGACAGGTCCGCCGCGCCCAGCCGCCCCGCGGCCACGTGCACCACGTTCGCCCCCGCCGACAGCCCCACCCGGCGGCCCGCCTGCGCGGTCACCAACTGCTCGTAGCCGACCACCGCCAGCCGCAGCCCACCACCGGCCGACGAGCACACGTACCACGGCGCGTCCCGCACCCTGAGCCCCGCGGTCGCCGCCGCCACCGCCGCGTCCAGGCCGTGCAGCACGTCCGTGGCCACCGTCGTCGGCGCCGCGGCCGCCGCGACCAGCTCACCGCCGTCGAGGTCGACCACCGCCACCTTCGTGTACGTCGACCCGACGTCGGCGCAGACCGCGACCGTCACGCCGGCGCGGGAACGACCACGGTGCCGGTCGCCGTGACCGCCACCACCGGCGGGTCGAGCACCTCCGCGGCCGACTCCGACCGGTCCGGCCGCCCCCGGCACACCACCCGCGCCTCGAACTCCAACGTGCGGCTGCGGGTGCCCACCCGGGTCACCGTCGCCGACACCTCCACCACGTCACCCGCCCGGATCGGCGCCCGGAACTGCACGTCCGAATAGGACGCGAACAACCCCTCGTCGCCGTCGGCCCGGATGCACACCTCCGTGGCCACGTCACCGAACAACCCCAGGGCGTACGCCCCGTCGACCAGGTTCCCCCCGTAGTGCGCGTGCGCGTACGGCACATACCGCCGATGCGTCACCGTCAACCCGGGCCTCGCCGCGGTCATGCCCTCGCCCTCCTGTTCGTGATCAACGCGTGCACCAGGTAACTGGCCACCTCACCAGGGGTGGTGCCCCGCCCGAAGATGCGGTCCACCCCCAACTCCTCGGCCATCGTCTCGTCGAACCGCGGCCCACCCACGATCAGCAGCGGACGCTTCCCCGCCGGCATCGCCTCCCGGAACGCCGCCGACATCTCCCGCGTGTTGTGCAGGTGCGCGTCCCGCTGCGTCACCACCTGCGACACCAGCACCGCGTCGGCCTTCTCCACCCGGGCCGCCTCCACCAGCTCCGGCACGCTCACCTGCGCACCCAGGTTGGTGACCTTCAACTCCCGGTAGTACTCCAGGCCCTTCTCCCCCGCGATGCCCTTCACGTTCAGGATCGCGTCGATGCCCACCGTGTGCGCGTCCGTGCCGATGCACGCCCCCACCACCGACAGCTTCCGCCGCAGCTTCTGCTTGACCAGGGCGTTGACCTCCTTGGCCGACAGCAGCGGGTAGTCACGCTCCACCACCTGCACCGCCGACACGTCCACCAGGTGGTTCACCCGCCCGTACACCACGAAGAACGTGTACCCGTCGCCGATCTGCTTCGCGTGCACCAGCATCGCCGGGTCGATGCCCATCTTCCCGGCCAACTGGATCGCCGCGCCCTCGGCCCGCTTGTCGTGCGGCACCGGCAACGTGAACGACAGCTGCACCATCCCGTCGCCGGTCGTGTCCCCGTACGGCCGGACGATCTTCTTCTCCACCGCCCCGGTCACGCCCGCGCCCCTTCCAGGATCTCCGTGGCCGGGTTCCAGTAGTCGTCCTCGTGCCGGGCCACCCCGTCCAGACCCTTGCCCCGGTCCGGCGGCCGCTTCATGATCCCGAACGCCCCCTCGGCGATCGCCGTCAACAGCGACTGCTCACCGATCCGCTCCAACAGCCGCACCGCCTCCGCCAGCACCCGGTGCGCCCGCTGCTGGATGAACCCGCCCGGCGCCGGCACGAAGTCCTCGTGCAACCCACCCGCGGCGCCCAGCACGTACCGCACGTTCTGCAGCGCGATGTCCCGGTCCGACAACCACGGCGTCACCACCGCCTCGGTCATCATCCCCACCAGCAGGATGCCCTGCCCCGTCATCGTGCCCACCAGGTTGAAGAACCCGTCCAGCAGGTTCCCCCGGAACACGTCCCCGGTCATGTGCTTCGTCGGCGGCATCCACTTCAACGGCGCGTCCGGGAACAACTCCCGCGCCAGCAACGCGTGCGCCAACTCCAACCGCAACGACTCCGGCACATCCGGGTTGATCTCGAACGCGTGCCCCAGCCCCAACTGCCAGTCCGCCAACCCCGCCTCGTGCGCGAAGAACTCGTTGAGCAGCTGCGACACCGTCACCGTGTGCGCCTCCTCCACCGCGTCCGCGGTGGTGAGGTAGTTGTCCTCCCCCGTGTTGATGATGATCCCCGCCCGCGCGTGCACCTGCCGCGAGAACCGCTGGTCCACGAACGTACGGATCGGGTTGATGTCACGGAACAGGATCCCGTACATCGAGTCGTTCAACATCATGTCCAGCCGCTCCAGGCCGGCCAGGGTCGCCATCTCCGGCATGCACAGCCCCGACGCGTAGTTCGTCAACCGCACGTACCGGCCCAACTCCCGCGACGAGGCGTCCAACGCCTCCCGCATCAACCGGAAGTTCTCCTGCGTCGCGTACGTGCCCGCGAACCCCTCCCGGGTCGCCCCCTCCGGCACATAGTCCAGCAACGACTGCCCCGTCGACCGGATCACCGCGATCACGTCCGCGCCGGCCCGCGCCGCCGCCTGCGCCTGCGGGATGTCCTCGTAGATGTCACCCGTCGCCACGATCAGGTAGATCCACGGCCGCTGCGCCGGATCCCCGTACCGCTTGATGAGCCGCTCCCGCTCGGCCCGCCGCCGGTCGATGCGCCGGATCCCCGCCGCCACCGCCCGCCGCGCCGCCCGCCGCGCCGCCGTGGCCTCCTTCCCCACCGGCTGCCGGAACCGCACCGACCCCGCCGCCGCCTTCTGCGCCAGCAACGTCACATCGGTGATCTGCTCCCGCGCCAGGGCGTCGAACACCGCCGCCGCCACCCCGTGCCCCAGACCGACGTCCGCCACCACCGCGTCCACCAGCCGGTTCACCCACGGGATCCCATCCGGGTCGGCCCCGGTCACCCCCGCCAGCCGCAGCACCGCCCGCTCCACCGACACCGTCGTGTGGCTGCGGGCCAGATCCACCACCGGCTGCCCGGCGCGCCGCGCCAACTCCCGCGCCCGCGCCACCAGCGCCGGATCCAGGTCAAGCTTTCCTGTCACGAACGGCCTTCCTCGTAGATCACGTCCCCGCGCAACACCGTGCGCCGGCACACCGGCAGCGGCGTCGGATCCTCCGGCCCCCGCGCCTCCGGGTCCTCCGCCACCAACACCGGCAGACCCCGGTCCACACCCGCCGGCGTCTCCCACACCGCGAACGTCGCCGGCGCCCCCAACGCCAGCACCCCCTCGTTGTCCAGGTGCACCGCCCGCCACCCACCCCGGGTGTGCGCCGCGAACGCCGCCCGCACGCTCATCCGCTGCACCGGGTTGTGGTGCGACACCGCCGCCCGCACCGAACCCCACGGGTCCAGCGGCGTCACCGGCGAATCCGACCCGAACGCCAACGCCACACCCACCCCGTGCATCGCGCCCATCGGATTCGACGCCAACGACCGCTCCAACCCCAGCCGCGCCTCGTACATCCGCCCGGCGCCACCCCACAGCCGGTCGAACGCCGGCTGCATGCTCGCCACCACCCCGTACTCCACGAACCCGGCGATCAGCCGCTTGTCCATGATCTCCGCGTGCTCCACCCGGTGCCGGGCCGCCCGCACCCGCTCCACACCCAGCTCCCGCGCCGCCGCCGCGAACCCGTCGAGCACCGTGCCGATCGCCGCGTCACCGATCGCGTGGAACCCGCCCTGCAGCCCGTGCGCCGCGCAGTCCACCAGGTGGTCGCGCACCTGCTCCGCCGTCAGGTACCCGTGCCCGCAACCGTCACCGTCCCGGTACGGCTGCGACAGGTGCGCCGTCCGCGACCCCAACGCCCCGTCGGCGAACAGGTCACCACCGGCGCCCACCGCGCCCAGCTCCCGCGCCCGCGCGGCCCCGCCCAGCTCACCCCAGTACCCGTACACCTCCGGCACACCCGCACCCGAGACGGCCAGCAGACCCGTGAAGTCCTCCTCGTCGGAGATGTCCGGCCCACCGCACTCGTGCACCGCCGCGATGCCCAGCGACGCCGCGTGCGTCAACGCCACCCGCTGCGCCGCCACCCGCTGCGCCCGCGTCACCGACCCGAACGCCGCCGCCCGCACCACGTGGTGCGCGTCCCGACGCACCCAACCCGACGCGTCGTACCCCGCCGCCGACACCACCTCCGGCACCGCCGCCAGCAACGCCCGCGACACCAGCGCCGAATGGATCGACGCCTGCGACAGGTACACCCGCCGCCCGCCGCCGGCCCGGTCCAACGCCTCCGCGTCCGGCAGCTCCCGCACCGCCCACGTCGACTCGTCCCACCCGTGCCCGAGCACCACGGCGTCCGCCGGCAACCCGGCCGCGAACGCCGCCACCGCGTCCAGCAGCTCCCCCGCCGACCGCACCCCCGACAGGTCCAGCCCCGACAACGCCAACCCGGTGTCCGTCGCGTGCACGTGCGCGTCCACGAACGCCGGCGTCACCAGCGCCCCGTCCAGATCCACCACCCGGTCGGCGGCGGGCGCGTCCGCGTCCACCCCCAACCAGGTGATCCGCCCACCGGACACCAGCAACGCGGTCGCCTGCGGATCGGCGGGGCAGTGCAGCACTCCGCCGCGGTACAACGTCGAGGGGTTCGTCATGGCGTCAGTCTGCCGCCAACCGCGACTCGAAGAGCCGGCGGACCCCCGGCTCGGCCCGCAGCAACCCCAACGCCAGCTCCGCGTGACCCGGCACGTACCCGTTGCCCACCAGCATCGTCACGTCCGCCGCCAGACCCTCCGCGCCCAGCGCCGCACCCGCGAAACTCGTCGCCATCGAGAAGAAGACCACCGTGCCGCCGTCGGCCGTGGCCAGGATCGCCCCGTGCTCACACCCGGGCACGTCCACGCACACCACCGTCACGTCCGCCGGCACCCCCAGCGCCGTCGTCACCGCCGTCGACACCGCCACCGGGTCCCGGGCGTCGGCCAACGCCACCGCGTCGGCCAGGCCCGCCGCCGTCAGCGCGTCCCGCTCCGCCGCCACCGGCACCACCCCGACCGTACGCGCGGCACCCGCCCGCCGCGCCGCCGCCAGCGACAACGAGCCGCTCTTGCCCGCACCGCCGATCACCGCCACCGTCACCGGCCGGGCGTCCCCCTCGCGCGCCCGGTCGGCCACGTACCGCGACACGACCCGGGCCGTCAACGCCGGCGCCCCGCACACGTCCAGCACCGCGAGCGACAGCTGCGGATCCTCGTCCTCGGGCAGCACGGCGGCGATCGACCGGGCGAACAGGATCGCGTGCCCCTCGCACGGCACCTGCTCGCTCCGTCCGTCCCACCGCGCCAGCCCGTCGGTGACCACCAGCGGCGTCAGCGTCAACGACACCAGCGTCGCCACCCGCTGCCCCGGCCGCAGGCCCAACGGCGACCGCGGGCCGGCCTCCTCCACCGTGCCGATGAGCATCCCGCCCGAGCCCGTCACCGGGTTCTGCATCTTGCCCCGCGTGGCGATGATCTCCAGCACCTCGGCGCGGACCGCGTCCCCGTCACCGCCGTGCTTCTCCCACAGCTGCCGGAAGCTCGCCGCGTCCAGATTCAGCCGCTCCACCCGGATCCGCACCTCGTTCGCCGCGATCTCGGGGCGCGCGTCGAGCCGCCAGGCGGCCTGCGGCAGCACGCCCGCCGGTTCCAGGACACGGTGCAGACCCACCAGCGACGTCACGCCGACCTCCCCTGTACAACCGCCCGAAGCCCCGGCCAGGACTCGCATCGCGGGAAAACTTCCGGCAGACTAATTTCTTCACCGGATATTTTCCAGTAGCCTTCGGGCCGCTGATCACCCGCACCACACTGAGGAGGGGCCGTGACCCAGACACAACCGGTGGAGACCATCCCCACTGCCCGCCCCACCCCGGCAGCGGTCCCCACCACCGGACAGCCCTACGAGTACCGGCGGGCCCCACTCGTCGAACCCGACTGGACCCGCTTCCCCGGCTGGCGCCACGTCACCCGCGAGCAGTGGGAATCCGCCCAGTGGCAGCGGGTCAACTGCGTCAAGAACATCAAGCAGCTGCGCGCCGTCCTCGGCGACCTCGTCGACGACACCTTCTACGACGACCTCGCCGCCGACCAGGCCACGCACGCCACCATGTCGATGCTCGTGCCGCCGCAGATGCTCAACACCATGGTGCCGTTCGCGCCCGTCACCACCGACGCCTTCTACGCCGACCCCGTCCGGCGCTACATGATCCCCGTCGCCTCCGACCGGCGCACCGACTGGCCCTCCCACCCGTACGCCACCCGCGACTCACTGCACGAGCACGACATGTGGGTCGCCGAGGGCCTCACCCACCGCTACCCCACCAAGGTCCTCGCCGAGCTGCTCTCCACCTGCCCGCAGTACTGCGGCCACTGCACCCGCATGGACCTCGTCGGCAACTCCACCCCCACCGTCGACAAGCTCAAGCTCACCCTCAAACCGGTCGACCGCTACGACGCCCACATCACCTACCTCAAGGCCCACCCCGGGGTCCGCGACGTCGTCGTCTCCGGCGGAGACGTCGCCAACGTGCCCTGGAAGAACCTCGAGAGCTACCTCATGCGGCTGCTCGAGATCGAGACCATCCGCGACATCCGGCTCGCCACCAAGGCGCTCATGGGCCTGCCGCAGCACTGGCTCCAGCCCGACGTCGTCGAGGGCCTCGAACGCGTCGCCCGCACGGCCGCCCGCCGCGGCGTCAACCTCGCGATCCACACGCACGTCAACCACGCCCAGTCGCTCACCCCGCTGGTCGCCCGCGCCGCCCAGACCGCGCTCGACGTCGGCGTCCGCGACGTCCGCAACCAGGGCGTCCTCATGCGCGGCGTCAACGCCACATCGAAGGACCTGCTCGACCTCTGCTTCGCGCTCCAGGGCGAGGCCGGCATCCTGCCGTACTACTTCTACATGTGCGACATGATCCCCAACGCCGAGCACTGGCGCGTCCCGGTCTGGCACGCCCAGCAGCTCCAGCACGACATCATGGGCTACCTGCCCGGGTACGCGACCCCGCGGATCGTCTGCGACGTGCCCTTCGTCGGCAAGCGCTGGGTGCACATGCTCACCGAGTACGACCGCGAGCGCGGCATCTCCTACTGGACCAAGAACTACCGCACCTCGATCGAGTCCGCCGACCTCGAAGCGCTCAACAAGCGCTACGCCTACTACGACCCGATCGACACCCTGCCCGAGTCCGGGCAGGCCTGGTGGGCGGCCCACCGCGACGACTGACCGCGCCACGAAGGGGCCCGTCACCCTCGCGGGGTGACGGGCCCCTTCGCATGCCCGCGTACGCGCCTCACCTGTCGAACGCGTCGCGGACGTCCCGCCCGGCCTCCGTACGCTGAGCCCGCGCCGTGCTCTGCTGGCTCGCGCCCTCGGCCCGCAGCCGCTCGTTGTCGGTGGCGTCGCCGATCCGCTCCTTCACGGCGCCGGCCAACTCCTGGATGCGCTCCTTCGCCCGGTCGGTGAAGCTCATCTCGCCTCCTCGGTGTGCCGCCGATCCGTTCCGTCGCCTGCCCGGCGTGCTCGTCCGCAAACCCCCGTGGGTGCCTCCGCGCATGTGTGCGTGGCCGCCCACCGCGTATGGCGTCCTAGGAAGATAGGTAACGTCACCAGGGCAGCGGCCCGGACGCGGCCACGTACGTGCCGGTGGGGCCGTCCGGAGCCACCTGGGCCATCCGGACGATGATCTCGGCGCCCTCCTCGACGGTCTGCGTGCCGGTCCGCCCGTTGAGGTCCGTCCTGGTGAAACCGGGCTCCACCGCGTTGATCCGCATCCGCGGGAAGGCCTTCGCGTACTGCACGGTGACCGCGTTGACCGCCGCCTTCGACGCCGGGTACGCGACACCGGGATAGCCGTACGCCGGCGTCGTCGGGTCGGTGAGCGCGGTGAGGGACGCCAGGCCGCTGCTCACGTTCACCACGACGGGCGCGGCCGAGCGCCGCAACAGCGGCAGGAAGGCGTGGGTGACCCGGACCAGCCCGAACACGTTCGTCTCGAACAGCGTCCGCATGTGCTCGGCGGTCACCTCCCCCGCGCCGACGATCCCGTTGTCCGCCGTGCGCCCCTCGATACCGGCGTTGTTGACCAGCACGTCCAACCCGCCCTCGGCCTCGACCGCCCGCACCGCCGCCGCCACCGAGGCGTCGTCGGTGACGTCCAGCAGGACGAACCGGGCGCCGAGCCGCTCGGCGGCCCGGCGGCCACGTTCCGCGTCCCGGCTGCCGACCCAGACGGTGTGCCCCGCGGCCACCAGCCGCCGGGCGGTCTCGAACCCGAGTCCCTTGTTCGCTCCGGTGATCAGTGTCGTCGTCATGCCCCCACGCTGCGCCCGCGCCGGGCGACCAGCCAGGCGCCCGGTCTTCCTGGGACCGTCAGGGCCACCCCGGGCCGCCGCCGTCGCGGCAGACTGGAGGCGTGACGACCACGGAGTTCGGGCGGACGGTGCGCCGCTGGCGCGACCGGGTGCCCCCCGAGGCCGCCGGACTGCCGGCTGGCGGACCACGGCGCGCCGCCGGCCTGCGCCGGGAGGAGCTGGCCCTGCTGGCGGGCATCTCCGTCGACTACCTCACCCGCCTCGAACAGGGCCGCGCGTCCCATCCCTCGGCGCAGGTCGTCGCGGCCCTGGCCCGGGCGCTGCGGCTCTCCGGAGCCGAGCGCGCCCACCTCCACCGGCTGGCCGGGCTGGCGCCACCCGGCCCGCACACCATGCCCACCGAGATCACCGCGAGCGTCCAGCGGCTGCTCGACCGGCTGGCCGGCACCCCCGTCGCGGTCTACGACGCGTCGTGGACGCTGCTCGTGGCCAACCCGCCGTACGCGGCGCTCATGGGTGACCCCTCCGCGCGGCGGGCCGAGGAGAACAACGGCGTGTGGCGGCAGTTCCTCGGCTCCGACTCCCGCACCCGACTCACCCCCGAGGAGCGCCTGGGCCTCCAGACCGCGCTGGTCGGCGACCTGCGCTCCGCCGTCGCACGCTACCCCGACGACCCGCGCCTGCGACGGCTCGTCACCGAGCTGCGGGCGCGCAGCGACCGCTTCGCCGAGCTGTGGGACTCGGGTGTCGTGGGCCGGCACGAGTCCGCCCGCAAGACCATCGACCATCCGCACGTCGGCACGCTGACACTCGACTGCGACGTGCTCACCGTCGCCGGCAGCGACCTGCGGATCATGGTCTACACCGCGGCGCCGGGCACCGAGGACGCCGAACGGCTCGCCCTGCTGACCGTCCTCGGCACCCAGTCCCTGGCCGGGTGACCGCCCCTCGGCACCACCGCCCGACGCTCACGACCACGATGGTTAACTGGGCGCATGGGTGAGATCCTGCTGATCCGGCACGGCGAGACGACCTGGAGCGCCAGTCGCCGGCACACGTCGTACACCGACCTGGAGCTCACCCCCGACGGCGAGCGGCAGGCCCGCACGCTGGCCGCCTTCCTGGCCGGCCGGCGCTTCGTCACCGTGCTGGCCAGCCCCCGGATCCGGGCGCTGCGCACCGCCCAGCTCGCCGGGCTCACCGTCGACGCCGTCGACGAGGACCTCGCCGAGTGGAACTACGGCAAGTACGAGGGCCGCACCACCGTCGACATCCACGAGCACGACCCGCACTGGAACATCTGGACCGACGGCTGCCCCGGCGGGGAGTCCCCGGGTCAGGTCGGTGAGCGCCTCGACCGGGTGCTCGCGCGGGTGACCCCCCTGCTCGACCGGGGCACCGTCGCGCTGGTCGGCCACGCGCACAGCCTGCGGGTGCTCGGCGCGCGGTGGATCGGCCTGCCCCCGTCGGCGGGCGGGCTGCTGCGGCTGGACACCGCCACCGTGAGCGTGCTCGGCCACGAGCACGGGCGGCGCGTCATCCTGCGCTGGAACCAGCCCGCTCCTCCGGCGCCCGGGACCGCGCCCGATTCGGCTGCTCGGCACTGATCTTCGGCGGCCGGTTCTCGTACGGGGTGGAGAGCACGACCGTCGTGCGGGTCGTGACGTTCGCCGCCGTGCGGATCTCCTGGAGCACCCGCTCCAGGTCCGCCGGGCCGGCCACGCGCACCAGCAGGAGGTAGAAGTCCTCCCCCGCCACCGAGTAGCACGAGTCGATCTCCGGCAGGTGGGCCAGCCGCTCGGGCGCGTCGTCGGGCTGGGACGGGTCGAACGGCCGGATCGCCACGAACGCGGTCAGCGGCAGGTCCAGCGCCTCGAACGAGACCCGCGCCGCGTACCCCTTGATGACGCCCCGCTGCTCCAGCCGGCGCACCCGCTGGTGCACCGCCGAGACCGACAGGCCCACCTTCTCGGCCAGATCGGTGTACGACAGCCGCCCGTCAGCGGTCAGCGCGGCGACGATGGCACGGTCGGTCTCCTCCACGGCGTGCAACCTACCGGGAAAAACGCGCCACGGCGACGAGGCAGGGCGGCCGGGGCGGGCCGGCGGGGCCGCGATCGACCGACCGCACCGGCCTCGCCACCGTCGGTCAGTCAGCCCTTCGCGAGCGCCCGGGAGATCACCACGCGCTGGATCTGGTTGGTGCCCTCGACGATCTGGAGCACCTTCGCCTCGCGCATGTACCGCTCGACCGGGTGGTCCGCCACGTAGCCGGCGCCCCCCAGCACCTGGACCGCGTCGGTGGTCACCCGCATCGCCACGTCGGTGGCGAACAGCTTCGCCTTGGCCGCCTCGGTGGCGTACGGCCGGCCGGCGTCGCGCAGGCGGGCGGCCGCGAGCGTCAGCGCCCGCGCCGCGGAGATCTGGGTGGCGTGGTCGGCCAGGATGAAGCCGAGGCCCTGGAAGTCGATGATCGCCCGGCCGAACTGCCGCCGCTGCCGGGCGTAGTCGACCGCGTAGTCCAGCGCCGCCTGGGCGAGGCCCACCGCGCAGGCCGCGATGCCCAGCCGTCCGGAGTCCAGCGCCGACATGGCGATGGTGAAGCCCGTCCCCTCGGCGCCGATGAGCCGCTCCGCCGGCACCCGGGCGCCGTCGAACGCGATCTGCGCGACCGGCGAGGACCGCAGCCCCATGGTGCGCTCGGCGGCCTGGGGCACGATGCCCGGCGTCGCCCGGTCGGCGAGCAGGCAGGAGATCCCCTTCGGGCCGGGCCCGCCGGTGCGGCAGAAGACGGTGTAGAAGTCGGCCACCCGGGCGTGGGTGATCCACGCCTTGGTGCCGGTGAGCACGTACCCGTCGCCGTCGCGCGCCGCCCTCGTGGTCAACGCCGCGGCGTCCGAGCCGCCCTGCGGCTCCGTGAGGCAGTACGCGCCGAGCAGTTCCCCGCCGATCATGTCGGGCAGGAGCTTGCGCTGCTCGTCCGTGCCGAACTGGGCGAGGGGGTAGCAGGAGAGGGTGTGCACGCTGACCGCCTCGGCGACCGCGAGCCAGCGGCTGGCGAGGATCTCCAGCACCTGCAGGTACACCTCGTACGGCTGGGCCGCGCCGCCGTACTGCTCGGGGTAGGGCAGGCCGAGCAGCCCGGCGCGGCCCAGGGTGCGCAGCACCTCGCGGGGGAACTCGGCGCGCTCCTCGTAGGCGGTGACCTTCGGCGCGAGTTCCCGGTCGGCGAGCTCGGTGGCGAGGTCCAGCAGGTCGCGGGCCTCGTCGGTGGGCAGGATCCGATCGACAGTCATAGCGCGATGAGCTCCGTGGGGGTGGTGTTGAGCCGTTGCCCGCCGTCCGTCGTGCAGACGACGATGTCCTCGATCCGGGCGCCGTGCCGCCCCGCGAGGTAGATGCCGGGTTCGATGGAGAAGGCCATCCCGGCCTCCAGCGGCCGGGCGTTGCCGGCCACGACGTAGGGCTCCTCGTGCCCGTCCAGCCCGATACCGTGCCCCGTGCGGTGCAGGAAGGCGGGACCGTAGCCGGCGACCGTGATGATGTCCCGGGCGACGGCGTCGACCGCCTCGGCGCTCACCCCCGGGCGTACGGCCGCCACGGCCGCGCGCTGCGCCTCCCACAGCACGTCGTAGTAGTCGCTGAACTCGGCCGGGGCCGGCCCGCCGGTCACGTACGTGCGGGTGCAGTCCGAGCGGTAGCCCGACGGCATGGTGCCGCCGATGTCGACGACGACCGGCTCGCCGGCGCCGATGGGGCGGTCGGAGGTGCTGTGGTGGGGGCTCGCCCCGTTGGGCCCGGCCGCGACGATGACGAAGTCGACGCTCACGTGGCCGGCGGCCCGGATCGCGGCCGCGATGTCGGCGGCCACCTCGGCCTCGGTGCGGCCCGGGCGCAGCCACTCCCCCATCCGCCGGTGCACGGCGTCGATCGCCGCGCCGGCCTCGGCCAGCGCCGCCACCTCGGCCGGGGACTTGCGCACGCGCAGCTCCCGCAGCACGTCGCCGGCGAGCCGCTGCCGGGCGCCGGGCAGGGCCGCGCGCAGGGCGAGGACCTGCTCGGCCCACATCCGGTCGGCCAGCCCGACGGCGGCCACGGGCCCGCCGAGGGCGGCGGTGACCAGCGGGTACGGGTCGGTGCCGTCGGCGTGGTCGACGATGCGCACGCCGGTGTCGGGCGCGGGGGACGCCTCCGCGGCGGGCCGTTCCAGCGTCGGCACGATGAGCGTCGGCTCGCCCTCCACGGGCAGCACGAGGCACGTCAGCCGCTCGCTCACGCGCGCGTCGTAGCCGGTCAGGTAGCGCAGGTCGGAGCCGGGCGTGAGCAGCAGCGCGGAAAGGCCCGCGGCGGCGGTGGCCCGGCGCGCGGCGGCCAACCGCTCCGGCGGATAGAGGGCATCGGTTCCCACGCCCGTCAGCTTAACGGTCGTTTGGGCGCTGACCTAGCAGCCGGCGCGTCGGGAAGCGCTCTCCGATCCATCGAGCAACATCGTTGACTCTGATAGTTAACACTCTTTAAGATTTGGCTGCCTCGAGGAACCCCTGTCCGCACCCGTACGCCCGGCCCGGCGGCTCCGACCGCCCCGGCCGCGGCGCACCGCGACCCTCCACGGGAAGGCCCTCGATGTCCTCACCACCCCGCCGCTCCGCCCTCGCGGCCGGCCTGCTGGCGCTGGCCACCGCCGGCGCCACCCTCGCCCTCTCCCCCGCGACCGCCGAGGCCGCGGTGCTGCCGAACAACTTCAAGAGCGTCGGCTACCTGCCCTCCTGGAGCGGCGACGTCACCGCCGTCCAGTACGGCAAGCTCACCCACGTCAACTACGCCTTCGTGCTGCCCAACAGCAACGGCACCCTCCGCCCCGTGGAGAACCCCGGCAAGCTCTCCCAGCTGGTGTCGCTCGGCCACGCGAACAACGTCAAGGTGTCGATCGCCATCGGGGGGTGGAACAACGGCGACGACTCGGCCTTCGAGGCGCTGGCCGCCAACGCCAGCACCCGCACCACCTTCGTCAACAGCGTGGTCACCTTCGTCGACCAGTACCACCTCGACGGCGTCGACATGGACTGGGAGTACCCCGACCCGGGCGCCTCCGCGACCAACTACGGCCTGCTGATGCAGCAGCTCAGCAGCGCCCTGCACAGCCGCGGCAAGCTCCTCACCGCCGCCGTCGTCTCCGAGGGCTACTACGTCCAGGGCGTGCCGACGTCGGTCTTCGGGCAGGTCGACTGGCTGAACATCATGGCGTACGACGGCGGCAGCCCGCACGCCAACTACGACTGGTCGATCGCCAGCGTGAACGGCTGGAAGTCGCGCGGCCTGCCGGCCGCCAAGGCGGTGCTCGGGGTGCCCTTCTACAGCCGCCCCGGCTACTACACGTACTCCGCCCTCGTGGGCATGGACCCGGCCAACGCCAACCGGGACTGCACGACCGTCGGCGGGGTCCAGCAGTGCTACAACGGCGTACCGACGGTGAAGCGGAAGACCCAGTGGGCCATGGCCAACGCCGGCGGGATGATGAACTGGGAGCTGTCCCAGGACCGCAACGACTCGACGTCGCTGGTCGGCGCCATCTACGACACCGTCATGGGCGGCACCCCGCCCACGGGGCGCACCGGCCCGATCACCGGCATCGCCGGAAAGTGCGTGGACGTGGCCGCGGCCGGCACCGCCAACGGCACCGCCATCCAGCTCTGGAGCTGCAACGGCACCGCCGCGCAGCGCTGGACGGTCGGCGGCGACGGCACCCTGCGGGCGCTGGGCAAGTGCGCCGACGTGGCCGGCGGCGGCACCGCCAACGGCACGAAGGTCCAGCTCTGGGACTGCAACGGCACCGGCGCCCAGGTGTGGCAGGCCCAGTCCAACGGCACGCTGCGCAACCCGCAGTCGAACAAGTGCCTGGACGCCACCGACAACAGCTCGGCCGACGGCACCCGGCTGCAGATCTGGGACTGCTTCGGCGGCGCGAACCAGGTGTGGCGCCTGCCGTGAGGCGCACGGTGTGGGGCCCCGCCCGCGAGGGGGCCCCTCACCGGCCGGCGGTGGCCCGTTGGACCAGGTCGAGCATCTCGTCCACCGAGCCGGCCGGGTCGGTCACCGGGAACTGGACGGCACGGACCACCGTGGCCGGGTCGACGAGCAGCGTCAGCCGCTTGAGGCGCGCGACCCCGCCGGCCCGGAACGTCGGCAGCAGCAGCCCCGCGGCGAGCCGTCCGTCCTGGTCGGACAGGAGCGGGAACGGCAGCCGGGCGTACGCGGCGAAGTCGGCGAGCTGGTCGGGGCGCTGGGTGCTGATCCCGCGCACCTGCGCCCCGGCGGCCCGGAAGTGCGCGTACCGCTCGGCGTACGTCGCCGACTCCAGCGTGCACCCCCGGGCGCCGGGGATCTCCGCCCACCCGGGCGGGTAGTCCCCGGCGCCCGGCGCGTACGCCCCGGGGAAGACGTACAGGACGGTCCACTCGCCTTGGGCGGCCGGCGCGACGTGCCGCCCGTCCGGCCCGGGCAGCGTGAGCGCGGGCAGCCGCCGTCCCACCAGGTCGTGCGCCCGGCGGGCCTCGGCGGACCCGGCCTGCGCCGTCGCGGTGAGTTCGCCGTCGCCCATGACGTGCCGGGTGCCCCAGTCCTGCAACGCGACGAGGGCCGGCAGCAGTCCCTCGCCCTTGCGGGTGAGCACGTAGTCGTAGCGGGGCGGGTGCTGGGAGTACGGACGCCGTTCCAGGACCCCGTGCCCGACGAGCGCGGCCAGCCGTTCGGTGAGCGCCCGCCGGCTGACGCCGAGCGCCCGCTGCAGCGCGTCGAATCGGGTCGTCCCGCCGGCGACATCGCGCACGATGAGGAACGTCCACCAGTCGCCCAGGACGCCGAGCGCCTGCGCGATGCCGCAGTCCGCGTCGGCGAGATCGGTTCGCCGCACCTCCCACCTCCACGGGTCGTGCCGCCTCGACTATAGTCCGTTTCAGATTGGAACTGACTGGCTCGCGGAACGGGGGGGCGACGGCATGGGCGTCGGTGCGGGAGCCGGAACGTTCTGGCGCTGGTGGACGGCCGGCACGACCAGCCTGGTCGGGTCGGCGGTCGGCGCCGTGGCCCTGCCGCTGACCGCGCTGACCGTGCTCGACGCGTCCCCCTTCGAGATGGGCCTGATCGCCGCGGCCAGCTACGTGGCGTGGATCGTCATCGGGCTGCCGGCCGGGGTCATCACGCAACGCCTGCCGCTGCGCGGCACGCAGGTGGGCGCCGACCTGGCGCGCGCCGCCGCCGTCGCGTCGATCCCGCTGGCCTGGTGGTGGGGGCAGCTCACCGTCGCCCACCTGGTCGTCACCGCGCTCGTCGTCAGCTTCGCCAACGTGCTCTTCGACGTCGCCAACTCGACGTTCCTGCCGAGCATCGTCGAGCGGGACCAGCTCCAGTCGCGCAACAGCCTCACCTCCGCCACCCACGCCGCGTCCCAGCTCAGCGGCCCCTCGCTCGGCGGCCTCGCCGTGCAGGTGCTCGGCGCCGTGCCGACCCTGCTGGTCGACGCGATCAGCTACCTGGTCTCCGCGGCACTGCTGCGCACCCTTCCCGCCCGCCGCGTCGACGCGCCGGACCGCTGGCCGCCCATGGGCGCGCTGATCCGCCAGGGCTGGCGCTTCGTGGCGCACCACCCCGTCATGGGACCCGGGATGTGGGCGGCGACCGCCATCAACTTCGTCTGCGGCGCCCAGCTCGCGCTCTACCCCCTCTACCTCGTCCGCGAGCTGCACGCCCCGGCCGGCCTCGTCGGCGTGCTGCTCGCCGTCGAGGGCGTCGGCGCGCTCGTCGGGGCCGCGCTCACCAACCGGATCACCGCCCGGCTCGGCACGGCCCGCGCGCTCGTCGTCGCCGCTCTCGTCACCGTCGTCGGGGCGTTCCTCGTTCCCCTGGGCACCGGCTGGCCGGCGTACGCGGCGTTCGCCGCGGGCAACGTCGTCTTCTCCTGCGGCACGGTGGTGCTCAGCGTGACCACCCGGACGTACCGGCAGATCGCCAGCCCACCCGACCTGCTCTCCCGGGTGATGGCCACGGTCCGGTTCGTCTCCTGGGGCGCGATCCCGGTGGGCGGCCTCGTCGCCGGCGCGCTCGCCGGGCCCATCGGGGCGCGGGCCACGCTGCTGCTCTTCGCCGCCTCCCTGGTGTGCGCGCCGCTGGCGCTGCTGCTCTCCCCGGTCCGCCGGCTGCGCGACCTCACCGACCACGACCGCGACGCCGAGGCCGCGCCGGTCCCGCAGCCGGTGGCCGGCCGCTGACGGCTCCGGCGGGCCGCGTCTCCTCCCCCGCCGGCACCGTCTCCCGGTTCGTCCCCGGACCGCCCGCCGCGCATCCCCGTTCCGCGCCTGCCCCGACCCGCCGGTCGATAGCCTGGGGACGGGCGCCGTACGGGCGCCGGGACCGGAGGGACCGACGGTGGCAGGGAACGCCCGGAACCCCCACGTGGTACGCCGGCGACGCAACCTCTGGGCCGGCGTGCTCGCCCTCGTGGGCCTGATCCTGCTGGTCGTCGGGCTGACCGCGGCCGACGGGGTGGCCGCCTGGGTCGAGGTGGTCGTCGCCGCCGTGCTCCTGCTCACCAGCTACCTGGTCCAGGCCGCCGCCCGGCGGCAGACCGCGTACCGCCGGGAGGACCGGCGCTGAGCGAACGCCCCGGGCCGCCGACCCGACGCGGTGCTGTCGTTCGTCGGTGGGCTGTGCCAGGCTGTCCGGCGTGGCACACCGACCCCCGATCCTGCTGATCGACTCCCCGAGCCTCTACTTCCGGGCCTACTTCGGCGTCCCCGAGTCCGCCGCCCGGGCCGAGGACGGCACCCCGGTCAACGCGGTGCGCGGTTTCCTCGACATGCTCGCCACCCTGATCCGCACGCGCCGGCCCGACCGGATGGTGTGCGCTCTCGACCACGACTGGCGGCCCGAGTGGCGGGTGGCGCTGCTGCCGTCGTACAAGGCCCACCGGCTCGCGCCCGAGGGCGGCGAGGTGGTGCCCGACACGCTCACCCCGCAGGTGCCGGTGATCCTCGACGTGCTCGCCGCGGTCGGCATCACCACCGTCGGCGCCGCCGGCTACGAGGCCGACGACGTGCTGGGCACCCTCTCGGTGACCCAGCCGGCCCCGGTGGAGGTCGTGTCCGGCGACCGGGACCTGTTCCAGCTCGTCGACGACGCGCGACCGGTGCGGCTGCTCTACGTGGGCCGCGGGGTGGCCAAGCTGGAGGACTGCGACGACGCGGCCGTCCAGGGCCGTTACGGGGTGCCCGCCGCCCGCTACGCCGACTTCGCGGCCCTGCGGGGCGACCCCAGCGACGGGCTGCCCGGCGTGCCGGGCGTCGGCGAGAAGACGGCGGCGCGCCTCATCACGCGCTACGGCGACCTCGCCGGCATCCTCGCGGCGCTCGACGATCCCCGGTCGGGCTTCGCGCCGGGGCTGCGCGCCAAGCTGGCCGCCGCCCGGGACTACCTGGCCGTCGCCCCGAAGGTGGTCCGGGTGGCCCTCGACGTGCCGCTCCCGGAGCTGCCCACCGCGCTGCCGAGCGCCCCGGTCGACCCGGACGGCCTGCTGGAGCTGGCCCGCCGGTGGAACCTCGCCGGCTCCACGCGACGCCTCGTCGACGCGCTGGCCGACCGCGGCTGACGCCGCCCGCGACGTCGCCCTGGCAGGGCGTGCCGGGCTCGGCCGGCGCGTCAGGCCGCCGCGTGGTAGGCCAGCACACCGCGGTTGACCGCGGCGATGGCCTGCCGGGCGGTGGACCGCAGGTCGGCCGACGCCCCCGACGAGTCGGCGAGCTGCCCGAGCAGGTCCACGACCTGCCGCGCCCAGCGCACGAAGTCGCCGGCCGGCATCTCCCCGTCGATCTCGTGGCCGCTGGCGAGCACCTTCGCGAGGGCCTCACCCCGCGCCCACCGGTAGATCGGCCACGCGAAGCCCAGATCCGGCTCCCGCGTCACCGCGAGGCCCCGGGACGACTCGTCCGCCTCGATGTCGCTCCACAGCTTCAGCGTCTCGTCGACCGCGTCGGCGACCGGGCCGCGCGGCAGCGACGCCCGCTCGTCGACGTCCCGGCGCGCCTCGAAGACCACCACCGACACGGCGGCGGCCAGCTCGGCCGGGGACAGGCCGTCCCAGACGCCCCGGCGCAGGCACTCGGCGACCAGCAGGTCCGCCTCGGTCCAGATCCGGCCGAGCATGCGGCCGGCGTCGGTGACCGCGCCGTCGGGCGTCAGGTAGCCGCGGGCGGTGAGCAGCGCGACGATCCGGTCGAACGTACGGGCCAGCGAACCGGTCCGCCCGGCCACCCGCTGCCGCAGCTCCTCGGTGTCCCGCTCCAGCCGGCGACGCCGCTCGGCCCACCGGGCGTGCTCCTCCCGGTCCGGGCAGGCGTGGCAGGGATGCCGGCGCAGCTCGGAACGGAGCTGGCTGAGCCGGTGGTCCTCGCCGACCGGCTGCCGGGACCGCCCGCCCCGGCGGCCGCCGTGCCGGTCCAGCCCGGTGCCGCTCACCGCGGCCGCCAGGTCCCGCCGGGCGGCCGGCGAACGGTGGTTGAAGTGCTTGGGCACCCGGATGCGGGCCAGCACCTCGGCGGGGCTCGTGAAGTCGCTCGGGCCCACCCGTCCCGCCCAGCGGTCCTGGGTGAGGACCAGCGGGCGGGGCTCGCCGAACCCGCCGGCGGCCGGGTCGAGCACGACCGCGAGCCCGGCGCGGCGGCCCGAGGGCACCCGGATGACGTCGCCGACGCGCAGCCGTTCCAGTGAGGCCACGGCGGCCGCCTTGCGCTGGCTCTGCCCCTGGCGGGCGAGCGCCCGTTCCCGGTCGGCGATCGCCACCCGCAGCGCGAAGTACTCGTCGAAGTCGCCGTGGTGGCAGGCGGCCTCCGCCCCGTACGCCTCGATGGTCTCGGTGTTGCGCTGCACCTGGCGGGCCAGCCCGACCACCGACCGGTCCGCCTGGAACTGGGCGAACGACGACTCGAGCAGGGCCCGGGCGGGTTCCGCGCCGACGCTGCCGACCAGGTTGACGGCCATGTTGTACGAGGGCCGGAAGCTGGACCGCAGCGGGTACGTGCGGGTCGACGCGAGGCCGGCCACGTGCCGCGGGTCGGTCTCGGGCGACCACACCACCACGGCGTGCCCCTCGACGTCGATGCCCCGACGGCCGGCCCGGCCGGTGAGCTGCGTGTACTCGCCGGGGGTCAGCTCGACGTGGGCCTCGCCGTTGTACTTGACCAGCCGCTCCAGCACCACGCAGCGGGCCGGCATGTTGATGCCCAGGGCGAGCGTCTCGGTGGCGAAGACCGCCTTCACCAGGCCCCGGACGAACAGCTCCTCGACGACCTCCTTGAACGCGGGCAGCATCCCGGCGTGGTGGGCGGCCAGGCCGCGCTCCAGCCCGTCCAGCCACTCCCAGTAGCCGAGCACGGAGAGGTCCTCGCCGGGGATCGCCGTGACCCGCGACTCGACCACCCGGCGGATCTCCGCCCGCTCCTCGGGGTTGGTGAGCCGCAGCCCGGCGGCGAGGCACTGCTGCACGGCCGCGTCGCAGCCGGCGCGACTGAAGATGAACAGGATCGCGGGAAGCAGCCCCTCCCGGTCCAGCCGGTCGACGATGTCCGGGCGCATGGGCCCGCGCCAGCGCGGCCCGCGCCGCCCGCCGCCCGGTCCCGCGCTGCGCCCCTCGCCCAGTTCGAGGCGGCGCATGGTGTCCCGCGTGTAGCGCAGCAGCTCCGGGTGCACGTCGTGCTTACGGGCGGCGTCGGCGTCGTGGAACAGGTCGAACATCCGCTTGCCGACGAGCATGTGCTGCCACAGCGGCACCGGCCGGTGCTCGCTGACCACCACGGCGGTCTCACCGCGCACGGTGACCAGCCAGTCGGCGAACTCCTCGGCGTTGGACACGGTGGCCGACAGCGAGACCAGGGTCACCGAGGCCGGCAGGTGGATGATCACCTCTTCCCACACGCCGCCGCGGAACCGGTCGGCGAGGTAGTGCACCTCGTCCATCACCACGTACGCGAGCCCTTCCAGGGTGCTGGAGCCGGCGTAGAGCATGTTGCGCAGCACCTCGGTGGTCATGACCACCACCGGCGCGTCGCCGTTGATCGCGTTGTCGCCGGTGAGCAGGCCGACCTGCTCGGCGCCGTAGCGGTCGACCAGGTCGTGGTACTTCTGGTTCGACAGCGCCTTGATGGGCGTGGTGTAGAAGCACTTGCGCCGGGTCGCGCCCGCGGGCGTGCCCTCCGCACCGCCCACCGTGCTCTCCGCGCCGCCGGGCGTGCCCTCCGCGCCACCGCGCGGGGCTCCGCCGCGCAGCGCCAGGTGGACGGCGAACTCGCCGACCACCGTCTTTCCGGCGCCGGTGGGGGCGCAGACGAGCACGCCGCTGCCCCGCTCCAACGCCTGACACGCCTCGCGCTGGAAGTCGTCGAGGTCGAATCCCAGGTCGAGAGCGAACTCTTCCAACGCCGGGAACATGGAGGCCTGCGCGGCCCGGCGGCGCGCCGCGGCGTACCGCTCGGCGGGGCTCGACATGGCACCAAGATTAATGCGTGCCGGGGCGCGGCACCCGGCAAGGCCGACCGGACGGGCCGTCAGGGGCGGTCGGTAGGGTGCACCACGTGCCGGAGCAACCCGAACCGCCCCAGACCCCCGCGCCGGGCGGCGCCGACGCGTCCGCCCGCCATGAGCCGTCCCGCCGCCCGGTCAAGGCGGTGCTCTTCGACTTCCACGGCACGCTCGCCCAGGTGGAGGAGCCCCGCGAGTGGGTGCTGAAGGCCGCCGCGGCCTGCGGCGTCACCCTCGACCGCGCCCGGGCCACCGCCCTCGCCGACCGGCTGCTCACCGCCGGCCGCGCCGGCGGGCCGCTGCCGGCCCGCGTGCCGCCCCGGCTGGCCGAGCTGTGGTCGGCGCGCGACCTCTACCCGCACGCCCACCGGGGGGCCTACACGGGGTTGGCCGAGACGGTCGACGCCGGCATCGAGGGCTTCGCCGAGGCGCTCTACGAGCGTGTGCTCATCCCCGACGGCTGGGTTCCCTACCCGGACACGGCGCCCACGCTGGCCGCGCTGCGCGATGCGGGCGTCCGCGTCGCCGTGGTGAGCAACATCGGCTTCGACCTGCGCCCGCTGTTCGACGCGTGGCAGCTCACCGGCCTGGTCGACGCGTTCGTCCTGTCGTACGAGGTGGGGCGCTGCAAGCCCGACCCGGGCATCTTCCTGCGCGCCTGCGGCATGCTCGGCGTCGACCCGGAGGAGACGCTGATGGTGGGCGACACGCCGGCCGACGCCGGGGCCGCCGCCGCGGGCTGCGCGGTGCTGGTGCTCCCCTGCGCCGACGCCGGCCGCCCCAACGGCCTGGGCGCGGTGCTCGACCTCGCCCTGCCGTCCTGAGCCCTGATCCCGGCGCCCTGGTCCCGCCGCCCCGGGCGGGCCGGTTCGCCGGGCACGCCGCCCGGCCGCCGGCCACGCACGGTGGCCTGGGCCCGGGCGGCGGCGCGGATCAGCGCAGCAGCCGCAGGGCGCCGGGCACGGCCGTGACGGTCACGGGCAGGTCCAGCGCCCGCTCCCCGTCGGCGTACGTGGTGATGCCCTCGGCAGCCAGCTCGACGGTGCGGACCCGGTAACTGGTCACCAGCGGGTGCCGCACGTGGGTGCCCTGGTAGATGCTCGGCTTCACCCGGACCAGGGTGCGCCGGTCGAACCGGCCGCCCACCACCACGTCGAGCAGGCCGTCCGCCGGGTCCGCGTCGGGGCAGATCCGCATCCCGCCGCCGTAGCTCGGGCAGTTGCCCACGGCCACCAGCACGGCGTCCAGTTCGTGCGCCTCGCCGTCGAGGCGCAGCTTGTAGCGGCGGGGGCGCAGCCGCGCCAGCTCGACGAGGATCGCCAGGTCGTACCGGCGGGGCCCGCGCGGCCAGCGCATCCGGTTGGCCCGCTCGTTGACGATGGCGTCGAAGCCCGCCGCGAGCACCGCCCCGTACCAGCGTGGCGGACCGGTCGGGCCGGTGAGGCGGGCGAGGTCCACGGGGCCGGTGCGACCGGCGCGCAGCGCCCCGGCGATCACCTCGGCGGCCGCGAGGGGATCCGGCGGGTATCCGGTGTCGGTGGCGAAGTCGTTGCCGGTGCCCGCCGGCACCGGCGCGAACGGGATCGACGTGCCGGCCACCGCCTGCACCGCGCGGTGCACGGTGCCGTCCCCGCCGACCGCCACGAGGGCGGCCACGCCGCCGGCGACCGCCGCGTGGCAGACCGCCTCGGCCTGCTCGGCGCTGCGCGCCTCCAGTAGCCGCACCTCCCGGCCCGCGCCGGCCAGCCGGGACAGCAGCGGCGCGAGCAGGCCGCGGTGGCGGCCCCGGCCGGCGCTCGGGTTGGCCAGCACGGCGACGGGCCCGTCGGGGTCGACGGTGGGGTGATCGTCCGCGGTCACGGCGAGCAACCTACCGGTACGGCGGAGGCCGCCCCATCCGGGCGGCCTCCGCTGTTCGCACGTGTCGCGCCGGCGTGTCCGCCGGTGCCGGTGTGGTGACCCAGGGTCAGGTCATGTCGTCGTAACGGCGCTCGATCGGCGCGGGAGCCGCGACCGGCTCCGGTGGCTCGATCGGGCCGGACGCGTCGACCCGCTGCCCGGCCTCGACCGGTTCGGCGTCGAGGTCCAGCGGCGACACCTCGTCGTCGGCGATCCCCGCGTACATCTCCTTGCCCCGCCCGCGCCGCCTGTCGTTGAGGAACGCGACGCCCACCGCCGCGAAGTAGAGCGCGCAGAGGCAGACGGCGAGGGCGGTCATCCCGAACGGGTCCGGCGTCGGCGTGACGACCGCGGAGAACGCGAAGAACACGAACACCGCGATCCGCCACCACCCCAGCAGTCGCTTCCCGCTGGCCAGCCCCACGAAGTTGAGCATGAGCACGATCAGCGGGAACTCGAACGCCACCCCGAACAGCAGGATCAGGTTCGTGACGAAGGAGATGTAGCGGGTGATGTCCAGTGTCGTGGTGACGTCCCCGCCGCCGGAGACGTTGAGCAGGAACTCCAGGCCCTTGGAGGTGACGAAGAAGGCCAGCACCGCGCCCGCCGCGAACAGCGGCGCCGCCAGCCCGGTGAATATGTACGCGTAGCGCCGCTCGTGCCGGTGCAGACCGGGCGCGATGAACGCCCACAGTTGGTAGAGCCAGATCGGTGCCGCGATGATCAGGCCGACCCAGAGCGCCACCTTGAGCTGGAGGAGGAACAGGTCGGCCGGGCCGAGCTGGACGAAGTTGCAGTCGCCGTTGGCCAGCCGCGCCTTCGGCAGGTCGCAGTACGGCATCTGCAGCACGTGCAGCACCCGACCGGCCACCGCGACCCCGACACCGAAGCCGACCAGGATTCCCAGCGAGGCGCGGAACAGGCGGGTGCGCAACTCCCGGATGTGCTCGATGAGCGTCATCGAGCCGTCGGCGGCCCGCTGGAAGTTGCTGGGGCCGCGCTTGCGCAGCGCGAAGGCCACGGGTCTCGGGCCCCTCGATCAGTTGTCGCGGACGCGCTGCACCGGGTCGGCGACCGGCTGCTGCGGCGGGGCCTGGTACGGCGCGGCCTGCGGGTGCTGCTGCGCGGCGTTCGGCGGCAGCGGCTGGTAGCCCGCCTGGGCGTCGGCCTTCTCGGCCAGGTCGCGGTCGTCGTCGTGCAGGCTCTTGGTCTCGGCCTTGATGATCCGCAGCGAGCGGCCCAGCGAGCGGGCCGCGTCGGGGAGCCGCTTCGCGCCGAAGAGGAGGATCAGCACGACCACGAGTACGGCGATGTGCCACGGCTTGAGGGCACCCATGGGAAGCTCCAGTCGCTCTGTGAGACAGCAAGGGGTGTGTCGGAGCCCATCGTACGTGCGTATCGGCTCGATGCCACCCACCGGGGCGACGGTGGTTCGTCCCGGCCGGTGAAGTCTTGACCAACCCGGGATGTCCCGTCAACAGGCAGTCACCGATCGTTTCCGCGCGAAACGGGGCAGAACCGCGCCGCCACGCGAAGATCATCGGGTCGGGGCGTCACCCCCGAGTGGACCGTGCGACCGGTCCCGGTCACCCGCCTCGCTTCGCCTTGATCAGCTCGATGCGCCGCTGGGCGGTGGCCAGCTGGTCCTGGAGCGCCTCGGCCCGCTCCTGCAGCGCCGTGGCCGCACCGGCCAGCTCCTGCGCCTCCGCCTGCCGGCGCTGCAACGCCACCGCCGCGCGGCGCAGGCCGGGCAGCCGGCTCAGCACGCCCCGGACGGCCACGGCCAGCACGACGAGGGTGGCGAGCACCACCGCGAGCACGATCCACCACAGCACGGCGGTCAGCCTACCGGGGGCCGGCGGCGACCGCCGGGTCGGCGGCCGCGGGTTCCGGGTCGCGCCGGGCCGTGGGCGCCGGTCGGGCGTACGCGTCCAGCGCGGCGGTCGCCGCCGCCCGGACCTGCTCGGCCAGCTCGGCGGGGGCGACCACGGCCACGTCCGGGCCCAGCCCGAGCACGAAGCGGCGCGCCCAGGCCAGGTCGGTGACCCGCAGGGAGACCAGCCACTCGTCGCCGTCACCGGCCTCCACCCGCTCGCACGGGTAGTACTCGGTGATCCAGCGCTCGCCGCGGCCGATCCGCAGCGTGATGAGCGGCAGGTCGGGCGAGGGACGGAACACCCCCTCGCTGAGGTCGTGGGGGCGGGCCTGCGGCGGCACGACGGCCGGCTCGTCCAGCTCGGTGACCGCGTCGATCCGGTCGGCCCGGAACAGCCGGACCGCCTCGGCCCGGCGGCACCACGCCTCCACGTACGCCCGGCCGCCGACCATCAGCATCCGCAGCGGGTCGATGGTGCGTTCGGTCGTCTCGTCGCGCGCCGCCGTGTAGTACGTGATCCGCAGCGCCCGGCCGCCCTCCACGGCCGCCCGCAGCTCCTCCACCCGCCGGGTGTCCGCCGGCAGCCGCACCTCCACCGGCGCGCCCACCAGGTCGGCCGCGTTCTCGATCTTGGCGAGGGCGCGCTCCACGGCCTCCCGGTTGGTGACCCCCGGCGTCTCGGCGAGCATCCGCAGCGCCACCACGAGCGCGAGCGCCTCGTCCGGCGTGAGCCGCAGCGGCCGGTCGATGCCGGCGTCGTACGTGATCGTCACCCGGTCGCCGTCGAACGCCATGTCGATGAGGTCACCGGGGCCGTAGCCGGGCAGCCCGCACACCCAGAGCAGCTCCAGGTCCTCGCGCAGCTGCCGCTCGGTCACGCCCAGGTCCCGCGCGGCCTCGGCGAGCTCGATGCCGGGCCGGGCCAGCAGGTAGGGCACGAGGTTGAGCAGCCGGGCCAGCCGGTCGGCGGAGGTGCGGGAGCCGCCGCGGGCGGCGGGGCGCGTCATCGGGGGCCTCCCGCGGCCGCCAGGTCGTCGTGCCGCGCGGCGAACTCCTTGAGCCGCTGGATGACCGCCTCACGCACCTCCGGCGGGTCGAGCACCCGCACGTCCGGCCCGTAGCCGACCAGGTGCGCGGCGAGCGAGTCCGGGTCCGCGTACGGCAGCGCCAGCCGGTCTCCGTCGGGCCCGGCGGCGACCTCCACCGCCCAGCGGCGCAGCCCGGCGGCCCGGCCCGGCGCGGCCAGCACGGTGGCCCGCCCCGTCCGCTCCACCGGCCCCGACCAGCGGGCGACGTGGCTGATGAGGTCGACCCCCGCCGGCGGCTCGTAGCCGCCCGGCTCGCCGGTGACCCGTACCGGGCCCACCACGCGGGAGAGCCGGAAGCAGCGGGTCGCCTCCCGGTCCAGGTCGTGCCCCACCACGTACCACCGGCCGCGCCAGCACACGACGCCCCACGGCTGGAGACGGCGGTGCGTCGGAGCGTCCCGGTCGGGCACCCGGTAGTCGAAGGCCACCTCCCGGCGGTCGCGGGCGGCGGCGGTCAGCGGCGCGAACGCCGGGTCGACGGTCACCATCGGCTCGAGACCGAGCGTGGCCTGCGGGTCGACGTCCACCCCGGCGGCACGCAGCTTCGCGAGCCCCGACGAGGCCGCGGCGGCCAGCCCGGCGTGCTGCCACAACCGCGCGGCGATGCCCACGGCGGCGGCCTCGTCCGGTTCGAGGGGGATGTCGGGCAGCGCGTACTCCCGGCGGGCGATCCGGTAGCCGGGCTCGCTGTCGAAGACGCTGGTCGTGCCGGTCTCCAGCGGGACGCCCAGCTCGCGCAGCTCGGCCTTGTCCCGCTCGAACTTGCGCTGGAACGCCTCGTGGTCACGCGCGTCGTTCGGATCATGCTCGTAGCCGGGCACGGTCGCGGCGATCTGCGCGGCGGTCAGGAAGCGCCGCGTGGAGAGCAGGCAGATCACCAGGTTGACCAGGCGTTCGGTACGGGTACGGGACACGCATAGACGCTAGCAGCCGCCACGGCGGAACCGTGCACCCGCACGGTCGGCGTGTGGTGGACGCGAAGGCCGCCGCCACGGCGGCCGATCTCCAACCGGGTGCGGGGCGGTCCCCCGCTCGCCGCGCGGACCGCCCGCCGCTGGCCATAGGGTGGCCCCATGGCCCAGCCGGAGGTCAAGAGCGAGAGCGTCGGCACCGTCGTCGTCGCGGGCGCCGCCAACCTCGCCATCGCCGGGGCGAAGCTGGTCGCGGGCCTGATCTCCGGGTCGGCCGCCATGCTGTCCGAGGCCGCGCACTCGGTGGCCGACACCACCACCGAGGTGCTGCTGTTCATGGCCCTGCGCCGCGGCGCCCGCCCGGCCGACGCCCGGCACCCGTTCGGCTACGGCAAGGAGAGCTACGTCTGGGCGTTCTTCGCCGCCCTGTTCACCTTCGTGGCGGGCGCCGGCTTCGCGATCACGCACGGCGTCACCACGATCCTCGTGCACGAGCACAGCGGGAACTTCCTCGTCTCGTACGTGGTGCTCGCCGTCTCGTTCGCCATCGAGTCGGTCTCGTTGACCCGGGCCGTACGCCAGGTGCGCCGCGAGTCCCGGCGCTGGCGGACCACACCGCGCCGCTACCTGCGGCTCACGGCCGACACCACCCTCAAGGCGGTGTTCCTGGAGGACAGCGCCGCCCTCATCGGCCTGCTCCTGGCCGGGGCCGGCGTCGGCCTGTCCGAACTCACCGGGGACGAACTGTGGGACGGCATCGCGTCCGTCCTCATCGGTCTGCTGCTCCTGACCGTCGCCGCCACCCTCGCCTACAGCAACCTGTCGCTGCTGGTCGGCCGCGCCGTCCCGGAACGGCTGCGGCGCGAGATCGAACACGCCCTGGCCGGCCTGCCGGAGGTGCAGCGGATCGACACCCTGCTCACCATGCAGCTCGGCCCGATGGACATGCTGGTCGCCGCCAAGGTCGACTTCCGGGACGAGGCCACCGGCGCGGCCATCGAGGCCACCGCCGACGAGGCGGAGCGGCGGCTGCGGGAACGCTACCCGGAGATCCGCTACCTGTTCCTCGACCCGACCGGGTCGCTTCCCGGCCGCGGCGAGCGCGGACCGGAGCCGCCCCTGCAGGACGGCCCGATGGACCCCGGGCTGCGCTGACTGGAGCATGGCGGGGTTCCGGGCCGCGCCGACCGCGGGCCGGCAACCCTCCCGGGCTGCGCTGACCGCGGGCGGGCGACCTCCCGGGCTGCGCTGACCGCGGGCGGCGACCCGCGGGGCGACCCCCCGCGCCCGGCCCCGGCGGGCCGCGCCGCTAGCGTGCCCGTCATGGTGCGATGGCGGTCCGGGACGGTGTCGGCGCTGCGGCGGCGGTGGGCCGGCGCGGTGGAACTGGACGTGGCCCTGCCCGACGGCACGACCATGCGGGCGCTCGCCTACCCGCACCTCGTCGGCGAGCCGCAGCCGGGCGACCGGGTGCTGCTCAACGCCGGCGCGCTGCTCATGGGCCTCGGCACCGGCGGGTACGCCCTCGTGGTGGCCCTGCCCGACCGGCTGCCGCCGGACCCGCCGCAGGCCGCCGACACCCGCGACGCGGGGCACCTCGTGAAGGCCCGCTACACCCCGCTGCAACCGATCCTGCTCGGGGTCGACGAGGAGGCCTCGCCCCACCGGGCCGTGCTGGAGGCCGCCGAGGACCTCGCCGGCCTGCCGGTGGTCACCGCCGACCTGCACTCGGCCCTGCCGGCGATCCTCGCCGGCGTCCGGGCCGACGCGCCGCACGCCCGCGTGGCGTACGTGCTCACCGACGGCGGCGCCCTGCCCGCCTGGTTCTCCCGCACCCTCGCCGGGCTGCGTGACGAGCTGGCGGGCACCGTCAGCGTGGGACAGGCGTTCGGCGGCGACCTGGAGGCGGGCACCCTGCACAGCGGGCTGCTCGCCGCCCGCCACGTGCTCCACGCCGACGTGGCCGTCGTCGCCCAGGGCCCGGGGAACCTGGGCACCGGCACCCGCTGGGGCTTCTCCGGGGTCGCCGTCGGCGAGGCCGTCAACGCCGTGGCCACGCTCGGCGGCCGCCCCGTCGGCTCGCTGCGCATCTCCGCCGCCGACCCCCGCCCCCGGCACCGCGGCGTCTCCCACCACAGCCTCACCGCGTACGGCCGGGTGGCCCTCGCCCCCGCCGACCTGGTGGTGCCCGACGACCTCGACCCGGCGCTCGCCGCCGAGGTGGACGCGGCGCTGGCGCCGCTGGCCGCGCGCCACCGGATCGTGCGGGTACGCACCGACGGGCTCGACGCCGCGCTGCGGGCCAGCACCGTGCCGCTGTCCACCATGGGGCGCGGCCTCGACGCCGACCACGCGTACTTCCTCGCCGCCGCGGCCGCGGGCCGCCACGCGGCCGCGCTGCTCGCCTGACTCAGCCCACGACCGACCGTTTCACCTTCGGCAACGCCTCGACCATCTCCCGGGGCAGGTTGAGCGTGTCCGCCACCACCTGCGCCGGCGTGAGCGCCATCCACTGGGCCAGCGAGATGTCCTCGAAGCGCGGCTTGCGGAACATCTCCAGGAACACCAGCGGCTCGGAGCCGAGGTTCTCGATGTAGTGGCCGTACGCGAACGGCACGTACCCCACGTCGCCGGCCCGGAAGTCGAACGTCCGCGCCAGCCCGCTGCTCGCGAAGACCCCCATCCGGCCCTGCCCCGAGATGTAGTACTGCCACTCGTCGTCCGTCGGATGCCAGTGCAGTTCCCGCAGACCCCCGGGGTCGATCTCCACGAGCGCCGCGCAGATCGTCGTCGACGCGGCGAAGTTCGACACGTCCGCGACCCGGACCCGGCCGCCGGGGAAACGCTGCGGCTCCTGCGCCAGCATCCGGTGGCTGAACGTCCGCGGCACGTCACCGGTCGGGCTGATCACCCGGTCCTGCTCCAGCGGCGGCGGCACCTGCCCCGCGAAGATGTACTTCTCCCGCTCCGGCAGGCGCTCCAACTGCTCCGGCGTCCAACCGAAGTTCTTCGCCAGCACCTCGCGGGGCGTGTGCGCGAAGAAGTCGCTGATGAGGAACGTGCCGTTCTCCGAGAACGCCCCGTCGTCGAACACCAGCAGGAACTCCACCCCCTCGTCGAGGGCCTGGATGTGGTGCGGCACCCCCTGCGGGAAGAACCACAGGTCCCCCGCCCGCACGTCGTCCAGGAACGTGCGCCCCTCCTGGTCGACGGCGCTGATCCGGCAGCTGCCCCGCAGCACGTACGCCCACTCGGACTGCTTGTGCCAGTGCAGCTCCCGGTACGCGCCCGGCTCCAGCGCCATGTCGACACCGGCCAGCTCGGTGGCGATCGGCAGCTCCCGCTGGGTGACCTCACGGGTCCACCCGCCCCGCTCGATGCGGGTGTGCGCGTCGGAGAACGAGAACCGCAGGTTCGGCAGCGTGCCCGCGTCCGTCGGCGGCGGGGTCAGCAGATCCGGGTTCTGCTGGTCCCGCAGCACGTCCCGTGGACCCGTGTCGAGCCAACCCCTGCCGTCCCACTGCGGCTGGGGCACCGTCGTCGTCTCATCGGCCATGCGTCGCCTCCCGCGTCGTGGCGTCCCGGTGGCCGCCGGCGCGGGGTCGTACGTGGCGCTGACCGCGCGGCGGCGACGCCGGCCGGTTACCCGCCGGGGCGACCCGCCCGGGCCAACCCCTGGCCCACCCGGGTCACGCCCACCCCTCCCCCTCCCTCCCCGCCGCTCCCCGCCCCTCTCCGCGATCTTGCACTTTCGGCCCCGGCATTTGGGGCGAAGGCCGCGAAACAGGGGCCGAAAGTGCAAGATCGCCGGGGAGACGGGGGCGGGGCGCGCGGGGCGGGGCGCGCGGGGGCGGTCAGACTAGGAAGATCAGGGCGAGCCAGCCGCCCACGATCAGCACCAACGCGAGCGCCAGCACCCAGGTCGGCACCGTGTACTCGCCGCGCCGGTTGCGCTCGATCTCGGCACGGATCTTCTCCCGGCGGCGCTCGACCCAGTTCAGGCGCTGCTTGCCGCCCTCGGGAGGCTCGGGACTCGAGGATGTCGTCATGGCCCGGCCAGCCTACCGGGCCGGTCGGCTCGACGGCGCGCGCCACCGCCGAGCCGACCGCCCACCGGTCACATGCTGGCGATCAGCCGCTCGACCCGCTCGTCGTACGCCCGGAACGGGTCCTTGCACAGCACGGTCCGCTGCGCCTGGTCGTTGAGCTTCAGGTGCACCCAGTCGACGGTGAAGTCCCGCCGCTTCTCCTGGGCGTGCCGGATGAACTCGCCCCGCAGCCGCGCACGGGTCGTCTGCGGCGGCGTCTCCTTCGCCTCGAAGATCTCCGGGTCGGTGGCCACCCGGTCCACCTCGCCGCGCCGCTCCAGCAACGCGTACAGGCCGCGGCCCCGGCGCAGGTCGTGGTACGCCAGGTCCATCTGCGCCACCCGCGGATGCGACAGCGGCAGGTCGTGCTTGCGCTGGTACCGCTCGATGAGCCGCAGCTTCGTCACCCAGTCGATCTCCCGGGCCACCGGCTCCAGGTCACCCGTCTCCACGGCCCGCAGCACCCGGCCCCACAGCTCGACCACCCGCTTGGCCGTCTGGTCGCCGCCCCGCCGCTCCACGAACTCGGTCGCCTTGGCCAGGTACTCCTGCTGGATCTCCAGCGCGCTGATCTCCTTGCCGGACGCGAGCCGCACCTTGCGCCGGCCGGTGATGTCGTGCGACACCTCGCGGATCGCCCGGATCGGGTTCTCCAGCGACAGGTCCCGCATCACCACCCCCGACTCGATCATCCGCAGCACGATGTCGGCCGTGCCGACCTTGAGCAGCGTCGTGACCTCGTTCATGTTGGAGTCACCGACGATCACGTGCAGCCGGCGGTACCGCTCGGCGTCCGCGTGCGGCTCGTCGCGGGTGTTGATGATCGGCCGGCTCCGGGTGGTCGCCGAGGAGACGCCCTCCCAGATGTGCTCGGCCCGCTGGGACAGGCAGTACACCGCCCCGCGCGGCGTCTGCAGCACCTTGCCCGCCCCGCAGATCAACTGCCGGGTGACCAGGAACGGGATCAGCACGTCCGCCAACCGGCCGAACTCCCCGTGCCGCGACACCAGGTAGTTCTCGTGGCAGCCGTACGAGTTCCCGGCCGAGTCGGTGTTGTTCTTGAACAGGTAGATCTCACCCGCGATGCCCTCGTCGTGCAGCCGCTTCTCGGCGTCGACGAGCAGCCCTTCGAGGATCCGCTCGCCGGCCCGGTCGTGGGCCACCAGGTCGACCACCGAGTCGCACTCGGGCGTGGCGTACTCGGGGTGGGACCCGACGTCCAGGTAGAGCCGGGCACCGTTGCGCAGGAACACGTTGCTGGACCGGCCCCAGGACACCACACGGCGGAAGAGGTAGCGGGCGACCTCGTCGGGAGAGAGCCGCCGCTGCCCGCGGTAGGTACAGGTGACGCCGTACTCGGTCTCGAGGCCGAAGATTCGCCGCTCCATGGTGTGACATTAGCCGCCCGGAAGCCCGATTGGGCAGCGCTCATGTCCGCGGACCCACGACGGCGCGGCCCGACCGTGCCCGCCGGCCCGGCGCCGCCGCCCCGCCGGGCACGTCGCCACCCGTGAAGATCCTGGTCACCGGCGGTCCATCGACCCGGCGTACGCGGCCGTCCCAGTTGGACGAGACGATCACCGACACCCGCCGACGCAGAAAACCGGACCGCCCGGCGGGAGGAGAAACTCCCCGCTCAGGCGGCCCGGCTCGCTCGCCCGCCGGCCGGACCCGTCAGGAACCGGCCTCGTCGGAGTCGCGGCGCTCCAGGTCGGCCGAGGCGGCCGACGTGGTCGGCTTGTGCGCCTCCTCCGTCGGCACGGTCGGCGTCTGCGGACCGCCGGCCGGCTCCTCCCCCGTACCCGCGCCGCCGTCCAGCAGCGACGTCAACGCCGCCCCGGTGATCCGCCGGAACGTCCGCCCGATCCGGCGCCGGTCGAGGACCGCCACCTCCAGCTGGTTCGCCGCTATCGTGCGGGCCGCGCCGCCCTCGCCGCCGACGCTGCCCAGCGCCCGCACGGCCACCTGCACCGCCTCACCGAGCGACATGTCCGGCCGGTGCTCCGACTTGAGCACCCCGGTGATCGCCTCGGCCTGCCCACCCATCGCCATCCGGCCCGGCTCGTCGTTGACCGAGCCGTCGTAGGTCAGCCGGTAGAGCTCGTCGTCGTCGGGCGTGGCACCCACCTCCGCCACGCAGATCTCCACCTCGAACGGCTTCGACTGCTCGGTGAAGATGGCGCCCAGGGTCTGCGCGAACGCGTTCGCGAGGGCCCGCCCCGTGACGTCCCGCCGGTCGTACGACAGGCCGTTCAGGTCGGCCATCCGCACGCCGGCGCGGCGCAGGTTCTCGAACTCGTTGTACCGGCCGACGGCGGCGAACCCGATCCGGTCGTAGATCTCACTGACCTTGTGCAGGGCGCTGGAGAGGTTCTCGGCGACGAAGAGCACCCCGCCCTCGTAGCTCAGGACCACGGCGCTGCGCCCCCGGGCGATGCCCTTGCGGGCCAGCTCGGAACGGTCGCGCATGATCTGCTCGGGCGAGGCGTAGAACTGCATGGCCACGGCGGCTGGTTCTCCTTAGCGCTGTGCGGACGACTGCTGACGGTGCGGACGGGCTCAGCCGCCCGGGTTCTCCATCCGGGCGGAGACCACGGCCTCCGCGATCGCCGCCGTCTCGGCGTCGGTGAGCCGGTGGGTGCCCTCCGCGGTCGCGGTCATCACCACCGGGTAGATGCGACGGGTCAGGTCGGGACCGCCGGTCGCCGTGTCGTCGTCGGCGGCGTCGTAGAGCGCCTCCACGGCCAGCCGGACCGCGTCGTCGATCGACAGCCCGGGCCGGAACCGCTTCTTGAGCGCCGACTTCGCGAAGAGCGAACCGGAGCCGATGGCGTCGTAGCCGGTCTCCTCGTACGGGCCGCCCGTCACGTCGAAGCTGAAGATGCGCCCGGCCCTCGCCGGGTCCGTCGCGGCCAGGTCGAAGCCCGCGAACAGCGGGATCACCGCGAGGCCCTGCATCGCGGCGCCGAGGTTGCCGCGGATCATCGAGGCGAGCCGGTTGGCCTTGCCGTCGAGCGAGAGCATCGCGCCCTCGATCTTCTCGTAGTGCTCCAGCTCCACCTGGAACAGTCGCATCAGCTCGATGCCGATGCCGGCGGTGCCCGCGATGCCGACCAGCGAGTACGCGTCGGCCGGGTGCACCTTCTCGATGTCCCGCTGCGCGATCAGGTTGCCCATCGTGGCCCGGCGGTCGCCCGCCATGACCACGCCGCCCTCGGCGGAGATCGCCACGATCGTGGTGGCGTGGGGGGCCATGTCGGCCGCCATGCCCGGAGGCAGGGGCCGTCGGCCGGGCAGCATCTCGGGTGCCACCTTGCTCAGGAACGAGGTGAAGGAGGACGTCCCCGCGTTGGTGAACACATCTGGTAGACGCCCGGATGGATCAAAACCCGCTGCCACGTGGTTCCTCTCAGATACGTGATCGCCCTGGCCAGCCGTTCGGGACTGTCACGGAACCGGCCAGGACCACCGTTGCAGTTGAAGCAGAGTATCCCGCGCACCCATCCGGTGCGATGATCGTGGTCCAGATGTTCCGGATCGGGGACGCCGCAGACCGCGCACACGCCGCCCTGCTCGGCGAGGAGCTCGTCGAACTCCTTCCGCCCGATGCCGTACGGCCGCCGCGGGTGGTACTCGCGATCGCCGCCGTACCGCCGCTGCCTGGTCTCCCTCGTCCGTCGGTCGTGGCAGGGCGCGTGCTGCTCGCACAGACCTCGCCGCGCCGCTTCCATTCCCCACAGTCGCGGCAACGGCGGCGGGCCGCCTTGATCATCCGGTCAAAGCGACATGTCCGCTTTGACCGGGTATAATCACTGACCTCCCTTTTGCACGTATCCCCTCACGAACTCCTCTGCGTTCTCTTCGAGGACCGAGTCGATCTCGTCGAGCAGGTCGTCGACGTCCTCGGTGATCTCGGCGTGCCGCTCGGCGACCTCCGGGTTCGCCTCGGTGGTGACGTCCTCGATCTCCTCGCTCTGGCGGGACTTGCCCGTCTGCGACTGACCGCCGCTGTCACGAGTGGCCATCTGTGCCTCCTCCAACGATCTCTTCCGAGAAACTTACCTCGCGGGGGCGACGAAAGGCCCGCCGCGCGCCGTTGTGGTCGCGCGACGGGCCCGTGGATGCGGGACGGGTCAGCCGCCGGTGAGCGTCTCCAGCAGATCCTTCGCGCTGGCGCACCGGTCGAAGAGCGCCCCGACGTGCTTGCGGGTGCCCCGCTCGGGCTCCATCATCGGCACCCGCACGAGCGACTCGCGTCCCACGTCGAAGATGACCGAGTCCCAACTCGCCGCGACGACCTCGGACGCGTACTGGGCGAGGCACCGGCCGCGGAAGTACGCCCGGGTGTCCTCGGGCGGCTCCGTCATCGCCGTGCGGGTCTCCTCGTCGCTGAGCAACGTCTTCATGGCGCCGCGCGACACCAGCCGGTGGTAGAGGCCCTTCTCGGGGCGTACGTCGGCGTACTGCAGGTCGACGAGTTGGAGCTTGTGCGAGCCCCAGCCGAGCTTCTCCCGCTCCCGGTAGCCCTCGAGCAGCCGCAGCTTCGCCACCCAGTCCAGCTCGTCGGCGCAGAGCATCACGTCGCGGCCGAGGCGGTCCAGCACGCTCTCCCACCGGTCGAGCACGTCCACGGTCTGCTCGTCGGCGTCGCTGCCGTAGCGCTCGTCCACGAAGGACCGCACCCGCTCGTAGTACGCCCACTGCACGTCGAGGGCGGTGAGCCGGCGCCCGTCGCGCATCCGCATGAGGTGGGTCAGGGAGGGGTCGTGGCTGACCGCGCGCAGCTCGTTGACCGGGTCGGCGATGCCGAGGTCGGGCCCGAGCGCCTTCTCCTCGATCATGGTGAGGATGAGCGCGGTGGTCCCCACCTTCAGGTAGGTGGAGATCTCCGACAGGTTCGCGTCGCCGATGATGACGTGCAGGCGCCGGTACTTGTCCGCGTCGGCGTGCGGCTCGTCGCGGGTGTTGATGATCGGACGCTTGAGGGTCGTCTCGAGGCCGACCTCGACCTCGAAGAAGTCGGCCCGCTGGGAGATCTGGAAGCCGTTCTGGCCGCCGTCCTGGCCGATGCCGACCCGGCCGGCGCCGCAGACGATCTGCCGGGTGACGAAGAACGGCGTCAGGTACGCCACGATGTCGGCGAACGGGGTCTGCCGCCGCATGAGGTAGTTCTCGTGGGCGCCGTAGCTGGCGCCCTTGTTGTCGGTGTTGTTCTTGTAGAGGTGGATCGGCTGGGTGCCGGGGATGGTGGCGGCCCGGCGGGACGCCTCGGCCATCACCCGTTCGCCGGCCTTGTCCCAGCGCACCAGGTCCAGCGGGTTGGTCACCTCGGGCGTCGAGTACTCGGGGTGCGCGTGGTCGACGTAGAGCCGGGCGCCGTTGGTGAGTATGACGTTGGCGAGCCCCAGGTCCTCGTCGGCCAGCGCCTCGGCCGGGTCGTACGCGGCGCCGGAGTAGGTGAAGCCGCGGGCGTCGCGCAGCGGCGACTCCTCCTCGTAGTCCCACCGGGCCCGGCCGCCGCGGTTGAGTTCCGGGCGGGCCCCGTAGGCGTTCACCACCTGGGAGGAGGTGACCATCGGGTTGGCACCGGCCTGACCGGGCACGGAGATGCCGTACTCGACCTCGGTGCCCATGATCCGTCGTACGCTCATCGACCTGCTCGCTCCGCTCGCCCGTCCGGTCCCCCGTCCCGTCGAGCGTAGTCGTCCGTGCGGCGGGCGGGGGCGTGGCGGGGGCCGCGCCGTCCGCACGGGGTGTGGAGGGTCCGCCGCGCGGGCGCGGCGGTCGCCGCCGCCGGCCGGGCGACGTGGGCGCGCGGTCCGCGGCGGGTGGTGGGTGCGGCGTACGACGGGGGCCCGGGGTGGCGCCCACCCCGGGCCCCCGTCACCGCACGGTGCCGGTCAGAGGTACTGGCCGGTGTTGCTGGCCGTCTCGATGGACCGGCCGGCCTCGGCCCCCTTGCCGCCGGAGACGAGCGTGCGGATGTAGACGATCCGCTCGCCCTTCTTGCCGGAGATGCGGGCCCAGTCGTCCGGGTTGGTGGTGTTGGGCAGGTCCTCGTTCTCCCGGAACTCGTCGACGCAGGCGTCGAGCAGGTGCTGCAGGCGCAGCCCCTTGCGGCCGGAGGTGAGGAACTCCTTGATGGCCATCTTCTTGCCCCGGTCGACGATGTTCTGGATCATCGCGCCGGAGTTGAAGTCCTTGAAGTAGAGGACCTCCTTGTCACCGTTGGCGTAGGTGACCTCGAGGAAGCGGTTCTCCTCGGTCTCCGAGTACATGCGCAGCACGACCGCGTCGATCATCGCCGCCACGGTGGCCTGCGGGTCGCCGCCGTGCTCGGCCAGGTCGTCCGGGTGCAGCGGCAGGTCGGGAAGGATGTACTTGGAGAAGATGTCCTTGGCCGCCTCGGCGTCCGGCCGCTCGATCTTGATCTTCACGTCGAGCCGGCCGGGGCGCAGGATCGCCGGGTCGATCATGTCCTCGCGGTTGGAGGCGCCGATGACGATGACGTTCTCCAGCCCCTCCACGCCGTCGATCTCGCTGAGCAGCTGCGGGACGATGGTGTTCTCCACATCGGAGGAGACGCCGGAGCCGCGGGTGCGGAAGACGGAGTCCATCTCGTCGAAGAACACGATCACCGGCGTGCCCTCGCCGGCCTTCTCCCGTGCCCGCTGGAAGATCAGCCGGATGTGCCGCTCGGTCTCGCCGACGTACTTGTTGAGCAGCTCGGGGCCCTTGATGTTGAGGAAGTAGCTGGTGTGCTTCTCCTCGCCCCGCCGCTCGGCGATCTTCTTGGCCAGCGAGTTGGCCACCGCCTTGGCGATGAGCGTCTTGCCGCAGCCGGGCGGCCCGTAGAGCAGTATGCCCTTCGGCGGGCGGAGGTGGTGCTCGCGGAACAGGTCGGCGTGCAGGAAGGGCAGTTCCACGGCGTCGCGGATCTGCTCGATCTGCGCCTGGAGGCCGCCGATGTCGGTGTAGTCGACGTCGGGCACCTCCTCCAGGACCAGCTCCTCCACCTCGCTCTTCGGGATCCGCTCGTAGGCGTACGCCGAGCGGGGCTCGATCATGAGCGAGTCGCCCGCGCGCAGCGGGGCGCCGACCAGGGTGTCGGCGAGGTGCACCACCCGCTCCTCGTCGGAGTGGGAGACCACCAGCGCCCGGTCGCCGGGCGTCCCGCCGGGGCTCTCCAGCACCTCCTTGAGCATCACCACCTCGCCGACCCGCTCGTAGCCGAACGCGTCGACGATGTTGAGCGCGTCGTTGAGCAGGACCTCCTGCCCGCGCCGAAGCTCGGCGACGTCGAGTGACGGCGACACCGCGACGCGCAGCTTGCGGCCGCCGGTGAAGACGTCGACGGTGCCGTCGTCGTGCCGGGCGAGGAAGACGCCGTAGCCACTCGGTGGCTGGGCGAGGCGGTCGATCTCCTCCTTGAGCGTCACGATCTGCGCGCGAGCCTCCTTGAGGGTGCTCACGAGCCGCTCGTTGTTCTCGGTCAGCCGCGCCAACTGTGCCTGGGTGGCCGCCAGCCGCTCCTCGAGCTGCCGGACGTGTCGGGGGCCTTCGGTCAACTTGCGCCGCACCAGAGCGAGTTCCTCTTGCAGGAACGCGACCTGCGTGGAGAGATCGTGGGCCTCCTTCTCCCACCGTGCGGCGCGCGAGTCCGCGTCGTCACTGCGTGCCACGTCCCACCTCCCCGGGGGGCTTGAACGTTCTGCCCTAACACTAGCCGCTATGAGCGCGATTCGGTCCCGCGCAACGCCCCTGTCACCGAACCTTGATCGCGAAGGGTGGGCCGACCGGGCCGGTGCGGCCGTTCCGGTACCGTCGGGGCGTGGGACGGGAGAACATGGGGGGTGCGCCGGTGGCGGAGGTCGCGACGGACCACCTCCAGGTCTGGGTGGACCAGGATCTCTGCACGGGTGACGGTCTCTGTGTGCAGTACGCCCCGGAGGTGTTCGAGTTCGACGTCGACGGCCTGGCGTACGTGAAGGGCGCCGACGGCGAGCTGCGGCAGGCTCCCGGCAGCCGGGTGGACGTGCCGGAGCACCTGCGTCTCGAGGTGATCGACTCGGCGCGGGAGTGCCCCGGCGAGTGCATCCACGTGGTGCGCGCGGGCGACGGCCTGGAGGTGGCCGGCCCCGACGCCGGCGACTGAGCGCTCCGCGGAGCGGGCACCGCGCCGGGGAGGGAGCGCCTGGTAGAGGGAGGGACGCCGCCCGGGGACTGCGCGCTACAGGAGCGGACGGCCGACCACCGAGGCGACGAGCCGGGCGAACTCCTCCAACCGGGCGATCTGCCCGGCCCCGCCGTCGTCGAGGGTCTTGCCGAAGCGCAGCGCGTCGTGCCGCGGCGCGCCGACCATCTCCTCCGGCGCGGACGCCTCGTCGAGCGAGCTGAGCAGCAGGTAGACGTCGATGCTGTCGACCCGGATGGCGCCGCTCTCGGAGCGGGTGAGCCGGCGCCGGCAGCCCACCTCGGTGACCGTGGAGACCGGCACCACCCGCAGGGAAGAGGTCATCGACCCGGGCGGCCCCTCCCCCGGCGGCACGTCCTCGCCGTGCCAGAGGATGAGCCGGCTGCCGTCGCAGACGACGACCTCCTGCCACACCCCGTTGACCTCGTTGACGAAGCGTTCCAGCGTGAAGCCCAGCACGGACGCCCCGCGCAGCACGCCGCCGAGCGCCTCCAGGGCGATGTCGGGGTCGCGCAGGTAGGCCCGCGCCGCCGACTCCAGGTCCTGGTAGGGCGACCAGTCCGGGAACACCGCGGGCAGGTCCCCACCGCCGTAACCCGGGCTGCTCATGCCGCCGCCTCCCACCGGTCGGCGCCACCATGAGACCCCACCGCACAGTGCCCGATGACTCGCTCGCTGCGCTCGCTCATGCCGCCGCCTCCCTCCGGTCGGCGCCACCATGAGACTCCACCGCACAGTGCCCGATGACTCGCTCGCTGCGCTCGCTCATGCCGCCGCCTCCCACCGGTCGACACCCTCGTCCGCGGACGCCCCGTCCGCTCATGCCACGTCACCCGTGCCGGTCACGGCCGGTCCGTCTCCTCCGCGGCCTCGGCCCGTACGCCGTCCGCCGCCGCGGCGGCCTGGCGGGCCGCCTCGGCCTCGCGCAGCACCTGCCGGCGCTGGACGTACGCCTCGGCGCCCTTGCTGGGCTTGCGGCGCCGCGGCGGCGCGGTGACGCCCGGGGCGAGCTTGCGGGCGGAGACCAGGAAGGCGGTGTGCGCGACCATCCGGTGGTCGGGGCGGACGGCGAGCCCCTCGGCGTGCCAGTCGCGCACCAGGGACTCCCAGGCGCGCGGCTCGGTCCAGCCGCCCCGCTCGCGCAGCGCCTCGACGAGCTCGGAGAGCTGCGGGGTGGTGGCCACGTAGCCGATGAGCACCCCGCCGGGCAGCAGCGCCCGTTCGACCATGTCGAGCATCTCCCACGGAGTGAGCATGTCGAGGATGATCCGGTCGAAGCCGGTCTCGGTGCAGCCGGCCACGTCGCCGACGTGCAGGTGCCAGGCGGGGTGCGGGCCGTTGAAGAAGGCCTCGACGTTGCGGCGGGCGATCTGGGCGAAGTCCTCGCGGACCTCGTAGGAGTGCAGTTCGCCCTCGGTGCCGACGGCGCGCAGCAGGGAGCAGCTGAGCGCGCCGGAGCCCGCGCCGGCCTCCAGGACCTTCGCGCCGGGGAAGATGTCGCCCATCGCGACGATCTGCGCGGAGTCCTTCGGGTAGATGACCTGGGCGCCGCGGGGCATGGACAGCACGTAGTCGGCGAGCAGGGGCCGCAGGGCGAGGAACGCGGTGCCGCCGCCGCTGGTGGTGACGACGCTGCCGTCGGGCAGGCCGATGAGCGCGTCGTGCTCCAGGATGCCGCGGTGGGTGTGGAACGCCTTGCCGGGCTCCAGGGTGATGGTGTGCATCCGCCCCTTCGGGTCGGTCAGCTGCACCCGGTCGCCGGGTGTGAAGGGGCCTCGGCGCGCCGGCGGCAGCTCCGGGCGGACGGGGGCGCCCGAGTCGGCCGGCACGGCGGAGGGAGTTGCGCTCACGTGTTCATCTTCCGGTCGGGTTCGAGGAGCTGGGCGAGATCCGCGATGTGCAGAACGCCGACGACATCTTCGCCTGCCGTCACGACGTACTGCGCGCCCGGGTGGGTCTGCACGGCCTCCATCACGCGTTCCCCGTCCAGCCCGACCGGGAGGGCGGGCAGGGCGGACAGCGAGCGGGTGACGGCGTCCACGGCGAGCCAGGGGCGGCGCTCGGGGGGCACCGCGGCGGCGGCGGCCGGGTCGACCAGGCCGACGGGGCGGCCGGCGTTGTCGGTGACCAGCAGCGCGGCACCGGGCGGGCCGCCCTCGGCGTGGCGGCGCTGCGCCTCGGCGAGGGGGGTGCCGGTGGGCACGGGCCAGACGGGCCGGGCGAGGCGGGTCAGGTCGATGAGCGGGAACCGGCGGCTGATCCGGGCGTAGCGGATCGACTGGCCGGCGCCGCGCCACAGGGTGAACGCGACGAGCAGCATGAGCGGCAGCGCGAGCGGCGCCAGGTGGCGGGTGAGGGTGAGCGCGGCGACGAGCAGGGCGGTGCCCGCGGCGACGACGCGCCCGACCCAGCCGGCCACCTCGGTGCCGCGGTGCCGGTCGCGGGTCAGCGCCCAGACGGCGGCACGCAGGGCCCGCCCGCCGTCCAGCGGCAGCCCGGGCAGGATGTTGAAGACCGCGACGATCACGTTGCTCACGGCGAGCTGGAAGGCGAGCTGGTTGGCGACGGTCCGGTCGGGCAGGGCGAGGGTGGCCGCGACGGAGAGCGCGCCGAGCACCGCGGACACCGCCGGCCCGGCGAGGGACACGAGCAGGTCGACGCGGGGTGACGGGGCGTCGCGGTCCATCTCGGTGTACCCGCCGAGCAGTTCGAGGGTGATCCCCCGCACGCCGATGCCGTACCGGCGGGCGGTGAGCGCGTGCCCGAGTTCGTGCAGGAGCACCGAGCCGAGCAGCGACACCACGAACCCGACCCCGATCACGTACCCGGCGAGCTGCGACAGCGCGAGCTGGTGGCGGGCGAACTCGGCGTACAGGACGGTGACCAGCAGGGCGAGCAGGAGCATCGAGCCGTTGAGGTACAGCGGCACCCCGAACACCCGCCCCACGCTCACGCCGGGGCCGGGGCGGGGCCGGCGCCGCGGCCGGGAGGTCTGCTCCATCGGGTCGATGCTACGGACTGCGCCCGCGGCGCCGCGCGGGCGGCGGGGGCGCGGGCGGTGTCAGACCGGTGCCCTAACCTTCCGGGCATGACGGCGGAACCGGTGACGACGCGACAGCCCACGGCCGCGGCGGAGGTGCCGCCGACAGTGCGGGCGTCGCTGTCGCCGTCGCGGGCGGCGGATTTCAAGACCTGCCCCCTGCTCTACCGCTTCCGCAGCATCGACCGGCTGCCCGAGCGGCCCACCGTCGAGCAGGCCCGGGGCACGCTGGTGCACGCGGTGCTGGAGCGTCTGTTCGACCTGCCGGCCGGGGGTCGCACCCCGGCGGCGGCGGCCGACCTGGTGGCCCCCCAGTGGGACCGGCTCGTCACCGAGCAGCCGGAGCTGGCGGAGCTGTTCGGTGCCGACGCGGACCCGGCGGCCGTGGGCGAGTTCCTCCGGTCCGCCGCGGCGCTGCTGGAGGGCTACTTCGCGGTGGAGGACCCGCGCCGGCTGGAGCCGGCCGAGCGGGAGAGCCTCATCTCCGCGGTGGTCGACGACGAGCTGCTGATCCGCGGCTACCTCGACCGGCTCGACGTGGCGCCGGACGGGGCGCTGCGCGTGGTCGACTACAAGACCGGCGGGGCGCCGCGGGAGGCGTTCGAGGCGCGCGCCCTGTTCCAGCTGAAGTTCTACGCGCTGGTGCTCTGGCGCACCCGGGGGGTCGTGCCCCGGGTGCTGCGCCTGCTCTACCTGCGCGACGCGGAGGTCTGCGACTACACGCCCGACGCCGAGGAACTGGTCCGCTTCGAACGAACGGTGGTGGCGCTGTGGCGGGCGATCGAGCAGGCCACCGCCCAGCAGGACTTCCGGCCCCGACCGAGCAGGCTGTGCGACTGGTGCAGCCACCAGGCGCGGTGCCCGAGCTTCGGCGGCACGCCGCCGCCGTTCCCGCTGGGGGCGGCCGACGCCGACCCGCTGCGCGACGCCCGGTCGCGGCCGGCGCCCCCCGGCGCGGACGAGTGACCCTCATCCCTGGGGAGGAGGGCAGGCTCACCTTCGGCGACGATCATCGCGGCCGGGCGGCGGCTAGCGTCGCGGTATGACCGAGCGCCCGTGGGTGGTGCTGCGCCGGCACCCGCTGGCCGTCGACGCCCTCCTCGCCGCCGCCCTGGTGGCGCTGGACGCGCTGTTCGCCGTGATCGCGGCGCCGCGGAGCACGCCGCATCCGCTGCCGCTCGCGCTGCTCTGGAGCGTGCTGTGCGCGTTCCCCGTCGCGCTGCGCCGGGTCGCGCCCCGGGCGGCGGTCGCCGCGGCGCTGCCGACGCTGGCGCTGCCGGCGCTCACCGGCGGCGGTCCCGGCGCGCAGGGTCTGGCGTTCGCCATACTCACGTACACCCTGGCGGCGCGGCGACCGGCCCGCTCGGCGGCGCTGGCCGCGGCCGTGCTGTGGGTGCCGGTGGTGGTGGTCACCGTCGTGGCCCCGCCGAGCAGCGCGCAGGACGTGGGGCCGGTCCTGCTGGTGCTGAACAACCTGCTAGTCGGGCTGCTGTCGTACGCGGTGGGGCGGGTGGTGCACGCCCGGCGGGCGGCGACGCTCGCGCTGCGGGAGCGGGCCCGGGTGGCCGAGGAGCAGCAGCGGGCGCTGGCGGCGCAGGCGGTCGCCGACGAGCGCCGGCGCATCGCCCGGGAGCTGCACGACGTGGTGGCGCACCACGTGAGCGTCATGGGGGTGCTGGCCACCGGTGCGCGGCGGGTGCTGCGCCGGGATCCGGACGCCGCCGACGAGGTGATCGGCACGATCGAGGAGACGGGCCGCGCCACGCTGCGGGAGCTGCGCCGGCTGCTGGACGTGCTGCGCACCGAGGCGGAGCCGGCCGCCGACCTCGCCCCGCAGCCCGGCCTGGCCGGCATCGAGGCCCTGGCCGAGCAGGTCCGCGAGGCCGGCCTGCCCGTGACCGTCCGGGTGGAGGGCGGCCCGCGGGTGGTCGAGGACGGGGTGGCGCTGGCGGTCTACCGGATCGTGCAGGAGGCGCTCACCAACGTGCTCAAGCACGCCGGCGCGGCGACGGCCGAGGTGCGCATCGCCTACGGCGAGGCGGCCGTCGAGGTGGAGGTGACCGACACCGGGCGCGGTCCGGCGCCCGACACCTCCCGGGTGGGGCACGGCCTGGTGGGCATGCGGGAGCGGGTCGGCCTCTACGGTGGGGTGCTGCGGGCCGGCGCCCGCCCGGGCGGCGGTTTCCGGGTGTACGCGAGAATTCCGGTGGAGCGAGAGGGCCAGGTCGCGGCGTGAGCCGGCGCGGCGGGGCGGGACAGGGGGCACGATGACCGACGGGACGGCACGGCCGGTACGCGTCCTGCTCGCCGACGACCAGCCGCTGCTGCGCACCGGGTTCCGGATGGTGCTGGGCACCGAGGACGACCTGGACGTCGTCGCCGAGGCCGGGGACGGCGTGGAGGCGGTGGACCTGGCGCGCCGGCTGCTGCCCGACGTGGTGCTCATGGACATCCGGATGCCGCGGATGGACGGGGTGGCCGCCACGCGGGCCATCGTCGACGCCCGGCTGCCGGTGCGCGTGCTGATCCTCACCACGTTCGACCTGGACGAGTACGTGGTGGGGGCGCTGCGCGCCGGGGCGAGCGGCTTCCTGGCCAAGGACGTGCCGGCCGAGGACCTCGTCACGGCCATCCGCACCGTGGCCGCCGGTGAGGCGGTCGTGGCGCCGCGGATCCTCAAGCGGCTGCTGGACCGCTTCGCCGACGTGCTGCCGGACCCGTCGGCGGCGCCGCCGCGTTCCCTGGCGGCGCTGACCGACCGTGAGCGGGAGGTGCTCGTGCAGGTGGCGCGCGGGCTGTCCAACGCCGAGATCGCCGCCGAGCTGTCGGTGAGCGAGACCACGATCAAGACCCACGTCGGGCACGTGCTCACGAAACTGGGACTGCGGGACCGGGTGCAGGCCGTCGTGCTCGCGTACGAGACGGGTCTGGTCCGCCCTCGGGGGTAGGGCGGGCCGGCCGGCTACGTCGATGGGCGTACCCGAAGATCCCTCCGTGGTGCGACGGCCCGGTTGCCGCCGTCACCTACCGTGACCGCAGACGGTCCGGCGCGGTTGACTCTCACGCGGCGTGAGCTCCTAGCGTCGGCCGGGTGCCGTTGCCGGCGGCGACGAGGACGCGGCGACGGCACGCCCGGTCAGGGTCAACCCTGAGCCGGGATGGGGGGCACCCGCAGCGCGGAAATCCGCGCCGGCTCCGCCCGTAGGCGGACGGATCCGGGGTGGCCAGCACGGACGATGGGACTGCCGCGTCGAAACCAGCGGGGGCGGCGCGGACCAACCTGACGACAAGAGGGAGACGACGTGACCGCGACGGTAGGCCGGCAGGCGCAGGCCGCGGCCCGGGCGAGCGACGTGTGGAAGGTGTACGGCAGCGGTGAGGCGCAGGTCATCGCGCTGCGGGGGGTCAGCGCGGAGTTCGAGCGGGGGCGCTTCACCGCGATCATGGGCCCGTCCGGGTCCGGCAAGTCGACGCTCATGCACTGCCTGGCGGGCCTGGACACGGTGACCCGGGGGACGGTGTCGATCGGCGACACCACGGTCACCGGCCTCGGCGACGCGGGGCTGACGAAGCTGCGCCGGGACAAGGTGGGCTTCATCTTCCAGCAGTTCAACCTGCTGCCCACGCTCAGCGCGAAGGAGAACATCCTGCTGCCCCTGTCGATCGCGGGGCGCAAGCCGGACCCGGCCTGGTACGACACCGTGATCGACACGGTCGGTCTGCGGGACCGGCTCGACCACCGCCCGGCGCAGCTCTCCGGCGGGCAGCAGCAGCGGGTGGCGTGCGCCCGCGCGCTGGTCTCCCGCCCCGAGGTGATCTTCGCGGACGAGCCGACGGGCAACCTGGACTCGCGCGCCGGCGCGGAGGTGCTGAACTTCCTGCGCAACTCGGTGCGGGAGCACGGCCAGACGATCGTCATGGTCACCCACGACCCGACGGCCGCCGCGTACGCCGACCGGGTGGTCTTCCTCGCCGACGGGCAGATCGTCTCCGAGCTGATCGAGCCGACCGCCGAGACCGTGCTGGACACGATGAAGAAGCTGGACGCCCCGACCGAGGTGAACGGCTGATGCTGCGGGCGACGCTCAAGAGCCTGCTGGCGCGCAAGCTGCGGCTCGTGCTGTCCGGCCTGGCGGTCGTGCTGGGCGTGATGTTCGTCTCCGGCGCGTTCGTGCTGACCGACACCCTCGGCCGCACCTTCGACGCGATCTTCGCCGACGCGTACGAGGGCATCGACGTCAACGTCGCGGCCAAGCCGAAGATCGCCCTGTCGGAGATGGAGGGCGAGCAGACGCCGCCGCCGTTCCCGGCGGCGACGGTCGAGAAGGTCCGCGCGGTGCCGGGGGTGGCCGAGGCCACGGGTGTGATCGCCGCCGACGGGGCGCGGCTGATCGGCAGCAACGGCAAGGCGGTGGCCTCGTTCGGGCCGCCCCAGTTGGGTGAGAACTGGACCGGCGAGTCGGACCTGATCCGGCTGCGCGAGGGTCGCGGCCCGAACGCCGACGGCGAGATCGTGATCAACAAGGGGCTCGCGACGGCAGGAAAGGTGGCCGTCGGCGACCGGGTGGGTGTGCTCACCCCCCTGGGCCCGAAGCAGGAGTTCACGATCGTCGGGATCTTCGGTTACAGCGGCGGCCGGGACTCCATCGGCGGGGCCAACGAGATCATGTTCACCACGCCGGTGGCGCAGCGGCTGATGCTCGGCGAGGCGGGCACCGTCAACAGCGTGTCGGTGAAGGCCGCGGACGGCGTGTCGGCCGAGTCGCTGCGTGACGCGGTGGCCACGGCCGTGGGCGACGCGTACGAGGTGAAGACCGGCAAGCAGCTCTCCGACGAGGCGGCGGCCGGCTTCAAGGAGGCGCTGTCCTTCTTCAACCGGATCCTGCTCGGCTTCGCGGCGGTGGCGCTGCTGGTGGGCACGTTCCTGATCCTCAACACGTTCTCGATCATCGTGGCGCAGCGGACCCGGGAGCTGGCGCTCATGCGGGCCATCGGCGCGGGCCGGCGGCAGATCGTCAGCTCGGTGGTGCTGGAGGCCGTCGCCGTGGGTCTGATCGCCTCGGTGCTCGGCCTGGCCGCCGGCATCGGCATCGGCGCGCTGCTGGCGTGGGCGTTCGGGAACCTGGCCGGCGGGCTCACCCTGGCCGGGCTGGGCGTGCCTGCGAGCGCCGTGATCAGCGCGTTCGCCGTCGGCATCGTGATCACCGTGGTGGCGGCGCTGCTGCCGGCGTTGCGGGCCTCGCGGATCCCGCCGATCGCCGCCATGCAGGACGTGGCCACCCCGGACCGGCCGCTCACGAAGATCACGGTGGCCGGTGGGCTGGTCACGGCCGTCGGCGCCGTGCTGCTCTTCCTGGGGCTCGGCGGCAACGCCGGCGACAACACGCTGGTGACGATCCTCGGCGGGGTGCTGTTCGCCTTCATCGGCGTCGCGCTGCTGACGCCGCTCATCAGCCGGCCCGTGGTGAACCTGCTCGGCACGATCTTCGCCTGGTCGGTGCCGGGCAAGCTGGGCCGGCTCAACTCGGGGCGCAACCCGCGCCGCACCGCCATCACGGCGGCCGCGCTCATGGTCGGCATCGCCCTGGTCACCGGCGTGACGGTGATCCTGGACTCGGCCAAGAGCAGCATCAGCGGCCTCGCCCAGGACAGCATCAAGGCCGAGCTGGTGATCTCCGGGGTGCAGAGCGGCCCCCGGCCGCCGACGTTCGACCCGGCGGTGCTGGAGAAGGTCGCCGCGATCCCCGGTGTCCGGCTGGTCGACGGCGAGTACGGCGACATGGCCGTGGTCGGCGGCGAGCGGACGTGGGTGGCCGCGAGCAGCGAGGTCGGCGCGCTGCGGCAGATCTTCGGGGCGACCCCCACGGCGGGTGACATCGACCGGCTCGCGCCGGACGAGATGCTCGTCAGTTCGGACGTCGCGAAGAACCGCGGGCTGTCGGTCGGCTCGACGGTGCCGGTGCAGCTGGCCCGGGGCGACGCCCGCACCTACACGGTCAGCGGCATCTACACGGCGAGCCAGCTCACCAACCCGGTCGTGCTGCCGCCGCAGGCGGCCCGCGACTTCGCGATCCCGCAGCCGATCCAGGGCTTCATCCAGCTCGCCCCGGGCACCCGTGTGGCGGACGTGCAGCCGCAGGTCGAGGCGCTGCTCGCGGACTCGCCCGAGGTGTCGGTGGCGGACCGGGACGCGTTCATCGAGCAGCAGGCCAGCCAGCTCGACGGGCTGCTCACGATGATCCAGATCCTGCTGGCGCTGGCCATCGTGATCGCCGTCCTCGGCATCGTGAACACCCTCGCCCTGTCGGTGCTGGAACGCACCCGCGAGCTGGGGCTGCTGCGGGCCATCGGCCTGCGCCGGGCCCAGACCATGCGGATGATCACCGTGGAGGCCGTGGTGATCTCGGTGTTCGGGGCGCTGCTCGGCGTCGTCGTCGGCGCCGGTCTCGGCGCGGCCGTGGTCGAGGCCCTCAAGGACGAGGGCATCACCGACCTGATCCTGCCCTGGTCGCAGATGGGCGTCTTCCTCGGCCTCGCCGCGATCGTCGGCGTCGTCGCGGCGGTGCTGCCCGCGATCCGGGCCGCCCGGATCAACGTCCTGGGCGCGATCGCCCACGACTGACCGTCCGGCGGGGCCCCTCGTCCGCGTTCCGCGCGGCGAGGGGCCCGCGTCGCTCAACGGTGGCGGCCGATGGGCCCCTCGTCCGTGTTCCGCGCGGCGAGGAGCCTCGCCGCTCAGCCTCGGCGGCCGGCGGGGGCGCGCCGCTCGAGCAGCGTGGCGAGCAGGTCCAGGTCCGCGCCGGCCAGGCTGTCGAGCTGGTGTACGCCGTCCGTCGGCGGCAGCGGCACCTCGGCCGGCACGGCCAGCACGGCGGCGCCCGCCGCGAGCGCGCTCGCCACGCCGGTCCGCGAGTCCTCGATCGCCACGCACCGCTCGATGGGCACACCGAGCAGCCGGGCCGCCGTCAGGTACGGCTCCGGGTCCGGCTTGGGCGCGGCCACCTCGTCGCCGCAGACCACCGCGTCGAAGCTGTCCCGCCCCAGCGTCTCCAGCGCCACCTCGACCAGCGGCCGGCCGCTGGACGTCACGAGGGCGGTCGGGATGCCGGCCGCGCGGACGGCCCGCAGCAGGGCCATCGCGCCGGGCCGCCAGCGCAGCCCGCTGCGGAACAGCTCCAGGATCCGGGCGTCGATCCACGCGGCGCTGGCGGCCGGGTCCCGTTCGGGCTGGCCGAGGTCGTCGTGGACGATGCGCATCGACTCGGCCATGCTGGTCCCGGTGATCGCCCGGCGGGCCGCGTCGGAGAGGGTGCCGCCGTACGACTCGGCAAGCTCCTGCAGCGCGATGTCCCACAGCTTCTCGCTGTCGACCAGGGTGCCGTCCATGTCGAAGAGCACGGCGGCGGGGTGACGGCTGGTGAGCGGATCGTGCGGCATCCCGGGATCCTCTCAGGGTCGCGCGCCGCCCACCCCGGCGGTACCCGGTCGGGTGACCTGGGCCAACGTGTTTCAGCCCAGGCCGCAGGCCGACAGGGAGTTCTCGTAGCCGCGGAAGAACGACTCGGTGCGCTGCTCGGCGGTGCCGTGCGAGCCCTCGGCGAACCACGGTTGGCCGGGGTCGTCGCCGACGGCCGCGAGGCCCTCCCGGAACTCCTCCAGGTCGCCCTCGGCCAGGGTGAGGTCGCCCGCCCGCACCGAGTCGCCGAGGTACGCCCCGGCCATGCAGTCGGCCTGCAGCTCCTGCTGGATCGTGAAGTCGTAGCGGACGCCGAGGCGCACCTGGACGCCGTGCGCGTACTCGTGGCCGAGCAGGTAGAACACGAACGCGTCGCCGACCTGGCGGAACGCGGCGACCGACCAGGTCACGTCGTAGGCGATGAAGTCGCCCTGGGAGCAGTAGACGGCGTTGTTGCGGGGCAGCGGCTGCCCGCCGCAGGACACCTCCCCCGCCCGCTGGTACGGGATGATCCGCCGGATCGGCTGGAACCTCTCGCCGGACTCCCGGAACCGCGCGGCCCAGTAGCGCTCGGCGACGGCCTGCGCGCTGGCGACGTCCTCGGCGAACTCCTCGATGCTCGTGGTGCTGTCGGCGCGGGTCGTGGTCGCCTCGGGCTCCACCGTCGGGGCCGGCGGCGCCGGCTCCCCGCCCTGCGGGTCGGAGACTCCGCCCACGAAACATCCGGCCGCGGCGAGCACCGCCGCCACGAGGCCGGCCAGCCGGACCCGGGAACGACGTGCCGAGCCTGCCTCCACCATTGCCCTCCCCGGCGTCCGTGCTGCCGCACAGCCATACCCCGGCGGCGCGTCGACCATGCGTCAGTGCTCACGGCCGGCGGGCCCCGCCGGTTCACCACCGGCCGGATCCCCGCCGCCCGCCGCGGTCAGGACGGGCCGCCGCCGCCCGGCCACCCGGCACGTCGCGTCGCCGGGCTCGCCGCGCCGGGGCGTGGCGCGGGGACTGGACGCGGTCCGGTGCGAGACGCTGTCCTGGACGTCCCGCGCGGCGCCGCTACGCGCCGGCCGCCCGGGGTCCGGGCGTGGCGGGGTCGGGCGCGGTGACGGACCGCCGGCGGCGTGTCCGGAACGGGGTGTCGGCCTCGACGTCCCCGGTGAGCGGCGCGCCGCGCCGGCGGAAGGAGCAGACGTGAAGTACATGATCATGCTGTACGGCTCGCAACAGGACTACGACGTCCTGTCCGGGCGGCCGGGCGACAAGCCGGCCATGTCCCCGGAGCAGGTGGCGGCCATGCACGCGCACATGGAGAAGGTCCACCAGGCGCTCGTCGAGTCCGGGGAGTTCGTCGACGCCCGCGGCCTGACCGCGCCGGTGCACGCGCGCCGCGTCCAGGTCAGGGACGGACTGCCGGTGGTGACCGACGGGCCGTACCCGGAGACGCAGGAGGTGCTCGCCGGCTACACCATCGTGGAGTGCGCCAGCTTCGACCGGGCCACCGAGATCGCCGCCGGGTACGTGAACCCGGACGCCCCCGGCGAGTACGTCGACGTGCGGCCGGTGCTCGACGGCGTCGAGGACCTGGCCGGCTGACCGGTGCCCGGCACGACCGTCGAGGACCTGCTGCGCGACCTGGCGCCGCAGGTCCTCGGCGCGCTCGTCCGCCGCTACGGCCACTTCGACACCGCCGAGGACGCCACCCAGGAGGCGCTCATCGCCGCCGCCACCGCCTGGCCCCGCGGCGGCGTACCCGACGATCCCCGGGCCTGGCTGATCGCGGTGGCCGCCCGCCGCCTCACCGACCTGCTCCGCCGGGAGCAGGCGCGGACCCGGCGGGAGGACACGGTGGCCCGGTGGGTGCGCCCCGCCGACCGGGTGGCGCCGCCCGCCGACGAGGCGCCCGACGACGGCGACGACAGCCTCATCCTGCTCTTCCTGTGCTGCCACCCGGCGCTCTCCCCGGCCTCGCAGATCGCGCTCACCCTGCGGGCCGTGGGCGGGCTCAGCACGGCGGAGGTGGCGCGCGCGTTCCTGGTGCCGGAGGAGACCATGACCCGGCGCATCAGCCGGGGCAAGCAGCGGATCCGCGCCAGCGGCGTGCCGTTCCGGATGCCCACCGGCGCGGAACGACGCGAGCGGCTCGCCGCCGTGCTGCACGTCCTCTACCTGATCTTCAACGAGGGGTACGCCCGCACGAGCGGGCCCGGCCTGTTCCGCGCCGACCTCGCGGCCGAGGCGATCCGGCTGACCCGCCTGGTGCACCGGCTGCTGCCCGACGACGCCGAGGTGGCCGGGCTGCTCGCCCTCATGCTGCTCACCGACGCGCGGGCGCCGGCCCGGGTCGGTCCGCACGGCGAGCTGGTGCCGATGGCCGAGCAGGACCGGAGCCGGTGGAAGGCCGCGCAGATCGCCGAGGGCGTCGCGCTGGTCAGCGCGGCCCTGCCCCGCGGGCCCGTCGGCCCGTACCAGGTGCAGGCGGCCATCGCGGCCCTGCACGACGAGGCGCCGAGCGCGGCGGAGACGGACTGGGCGCAGATCACCGCCCTCTACGAGGTGCTGCGCGGGATGAACGACAACCCGGTGGTGGCGCTCAACCACGCGGTGGCGGTCGCCATGAGCCGCGGCGCTCCGGCCGGCCTGGCCCTGCTCGACGACCTGGCCGCCGACGGCCGGCTCGCGCGCGACCCCCGGCTGCCCGCGGCCCGGGCGCACCTGCTGGAGCTGGTCGGCGACCGGGACGCCGCCCGGGACGCCTACCGGGAGGCGGCCGGCCGGTCGACGAACCTCGCCCAGCAGCGCCACCTGCACGCCCGCGCCGACCGGCTGACCGGCAACTGACGGCTTGCGCAGCGATCGACAGACGCAAATACTGACGGGAGCGTGTGTCAGGCGGGCACATCGACCAACCGCAGCGATGCGTCACCCCGACGCCGACCCACGAGGCCACCATCCGACTCGCCTCCAAGGAGGAGACAGTGAGCCTCACACCCTCTCCCACCCGCCGCCACACCGTCTGGTCCAAGCTGGTCGCCGTAAGCGTCGGCCTGGTCGCCACCGCCGCCTTCGCGCCGTCGGCGGCCGCCGCGTCGTCACCCCGGGACTACAGCGCGAGCCAACTGGCCGAGGTCAGCGACGCCGTCCAACGCTCCGGCGTCGAGGGCATCGCCTGGCACGTGGACGCCGCGTCCGGACGGGTCGTCGTGACCGCCGACGACAGCGTCTCCCGCGCCGAGCTCGCGAGGATCACGAAGAGCGCCGGGGCGAAGGCCGGCGCCATCCGGGTCGAGCGGGCGAAGGGTGTGTTCGCCCCGCTCCTGGGCGCCGGCGACGCCATCTACGGCGGTGGATACCGCTGCTCGCTCGGCTTCAACGTGGTCAGCGGCGGCACCTACTACTTCCTGACGGCCGGACACTGCGGAAACGTCGCCAACACCTGGTACACGAACTCCAGCCAGACCACGCTCGTCGGCCCGACCGTCGGCTCCAGCTTCCCGGGCAACGACTACGCGCTGGTCCGCTACGACAACACCTCGCTCACCCACCCCGGCGGCTTCACCGTCGCGGACGCCTTCGTCGGTGAGTCCGTCACGCGCACCGGCTCGACAACCGGCACCCACCGGGGCACCGTGACCGCGCTGGACGTCTCGGTCCGCTACGTCGGCAAGGGCGGCGGCACCGTACGGGGCATGATCCAGACCAACGTCTGCGCCGAGCCCGGCGACTCCGGTGGCCCCCTCTACGACGGCACCCGGGCGCTGGGCATCACCTCCGGCGGAAGCGGTGACTGCCGCAGCGGTGGCACCACCTTCTACCAGCCGGTACGCGAAGCGGCCAACGCGTACGGCGTGACCGTCTACTGACCCGACCGGCGAACGTGGAGGGCTCCCCGGCCGTGCCGGGAGCCCTCCACCCGGTCGCGGGCCGCGTCATCCCGCCACCCTCGACACGCGCCGCGACGGTGAGGTGGCCTCCAGACCTTGACGCGGGGGCGCCCCGTGCGCGTGGATGGGGCAGACACACGCTGCCCGGCACCGCGCTGGCAGTCCAATGGAGAGGAACCACATGACAGTCCCACGCCTGCGCAGCGCCGCACTGGCCACGGTCGTCCTCGTGGCTGCCGGGTCGGCGGTGGCGCCGACCGCGGCCGGCGCGGCACCCGGCGCCCCGGGAGCCCCCCGGTACTCGGCCGGCGCGGCGAGCGCCGGGGACCCGTACTTCCCGGACCAGGGCAACGGCGGGTACGACGTCCAGCACTACGACCTCACCTTCTCCTACGACCCGGCCAACCGGTTCATGGATGCCACCGCCACCATCACCGCGGTCGCCACGCAGGACCTCGACCGGTTCGACCTGGACTTCCGCGGCCCGGAGGTCTCCGCCGTGACGGTCGACGGGCATGCGCACGGCTTCAGCCGACACGGCCAGGAGCTGGTCGTCACGCCGCGGCCGAAGCTCAAGACCGGACACAGGTTCACCGTGGTGGTGAAGTACGCCGGCGTACCGGGCCCGGTCACCGACCCGGACGGGTCGATCGAGGGCTGGGTGCCCACCGACGACGGCGCCTTCGTCGTCGGGGAACCCCAGGGCACGCCCGCGTGGCTGCCCACCAACGACCACCCGACCGACAAGGCCACCTTCCGGTTCACCGCGACGGTGCCGGCGGGGCTCACCGCCGTCGGCAACGGCCAGCTCCTGTCCCAGAAGACCCGGAACGGCTGGACCACCTTCGTGTGGGACTCGACCGAGCCGATGGCCACCTACCTGGCGACGATCACCATCGGCACCTTCGTGGTCACTGAGTCGACCACCTCCGGCGGGATCCCCGTCTACGTGGCGACCGACCCGCGGCAGGTCTCCGGGTCCGCCGCGGCGGTGGCACAGATCCCCAGGATGATCGACTTCTTCTCCACGCTGTTCGGCCCGTACCCCTTCGCCTCGACCGGGGCGATCATCGACCGGGCACCCGAGGTGGGCTACGCCCTGGAGACCCAGACCAAGCCCATCTTCTCCAGCCCGGCAAGCGTCGGCACGATGGCCCACGAACTGGCCCACCAGTGGTACGGCGACAGCGTCTCCCCGGAACGCTGGTCGGACATCTGGCTCAACGAGGGCTTCGCCACCTACGCCCAGTGGATGTACACCGAGTACAACGGCGGCGCGTCGGTCAGCCAGACCTTCAACAGCGGCAGCAACTACGGTCGCGCCGCGTCGTCGCCGTTCTGGCAGATCGTCCTCGCCGACCCGGGCCCCGAGGAGATGTTCAGCAACATCCCGTACAACCGGGGCGCGATGACCCTGCACGCGCTGCGCGGCAAGGTCGGCGACGACACGTTCTTCCGCATCCTGCGCGGCTGGGCGGCCAGCCACCGGTACCACCACGCCGGAACGGCCGACTTCATCGCCCTCGCCGAGCGGGAGTCCGGACGGGACCTCACCGCCTTCTTCGACGTGTGGCTGTTCCAGAAGGGCAAGCCCACGACCTGGTGACGGAGGGCCGAGGCCCGCGACACCGGCTACGCGGCTCTGCCCGGTGCGACGCCGTCGACCGAGCGAGCGAAAGTCGCGGGCCTCCCCTCGTCACTTGGCGTTGAAGTAGCTCGCCTCCGGGTGGTGCACCACGATCGCGTCGGTGGCCTGCTCCGGCATGAGCTGGAACTCCTCCGACAGCTGCACACCGATCCGCTCGGCCCCGAGCAGCTCCACGATCTTGGCCCGGTCCTCCAGGTCGGGGCAGGCCGGGTAGCCGAACGCGTACCGGCAGCCCCGGTAGTCGGTGCGCAGCAGACCCGCCAGGTCCGCGGGGTCGTCGTCGGCGACCGTACGCCCGTCGGGCAGCGTCAGCTCGGCGCGCACCCGCTTGTGCCAGTACTCGGCCAGCGCCTCGGTGAGCTGCACGGACAGGCCGTGCACCTCCAGGTAGTCGCGGTACTCGTTGCGGGCGAACAGCTTCGCCGTGTACTCGCTGATCGGCTGGCCCACCGTGACCAGCTGCAACGCCACGACGTCCAGCTCGTCCCCCCGCGGGCGGAAGAAGTCGGCGAGACACAGCCGGCGCTCCTGCCGCTGCCGGGGGAACGAGAACCGGGCCCGCTCCGCGTGCCCGTTCTCGTCGAGCACCACGAGGTCGTTGCCCTCCGAGTACGCCGGGAAGTACCCGTACACCACCGCCGCCTCGAGCACCTGGTCGGCGATGAGCCGGTCCAGCCAGTAGCGCAGCCGCGGCCGGCCCTCGGTCTCCACCAGTTCCTCGTACGACGGGCCCTGGCCGCCGCGCGCCCCGCGCAGCCCCCACTGGCCCAGGAACGTGGCCCGCTCGTCGAGCAGCGCCGCGTAGTCCGCGAGCGGCACACCCTTGACCACCCGCGTACCGAAGAACGGCGGCGTGGGGATCTCCACGTCCACCGCCACGTCGGAGCGGACCGAGGCGTCGTCCAGCGCCGGCAGCGACTCGTGGACCACGGCCCGCTGCCGCTCCCGCCGAGCACGCCGCGCCGCGAGCGCCGCCTCCCGTTCCGGGTCGACCACCGGCGTGCCGCCCCGCTTGGCGGCCATCACCCGGTCCATGAGCGACAGGCCCTCGAACGCGTCCCGCGCGTAGTGCACCTGCCCGGGGAACATCGACCGCAGGTCGTCCTCGACGTACGCCCGGGTGAGCGCCGCACCACCCAGCAGCACCGGCCAGCGCTCCGCGACCCCGCGACTGGCCATCTCGGCCAGGTTCTCCTTCATGACGACCGTGCTCTTCACGAGCAGCCCGGACATGCCGATCGCGTCGGCCCGGTGCTCCTCGGCGGCGTCGAGGATCGCGCTGATCGGCTGCTTGATGCCGATGTTCACGACCTCGTAGCCGTTGTTGGACAGGATGATGTCGACGAGGTTCTTGCCGATGTCGTGCACGTCGCCCTTGACGGTGGCCAGCACGATCCGGCCCTTGCCGCCGTCGTCGGCCTTCTCCATGTGCGGTTCGAGGTACGCGACCGCGGCCTTCATCACCTCGGCCGACTGGAGCACGAACGGCAGCTGCATCTGGCCGGACCCGAACAGCTCGCCGACGACCTTCATGCCGTCCAGCAGCGTGTCGTTGATGATCGACAGGGGCGTACGGCCCTCGGCCATCGCCGCGTCCAGGTCGGCCTCCAGGCCGTTGCGCTCGCCGTCGATGATCCGCCGCTTGAGCCGCTCCCCCAGCGGCAACGCGGCCAGTTCCTCGGCCCGGCTGATCCGCGCCGACGCCGCGTCGACCCCCTCGAACAGCTCGATGAAGCGCTGCACCGGGTCGTACCCCTCGCGGCGCCGGTCGTAGATCAGGTCGAGCGCGACCTCGCGCTGCTCCTCCGGGATCTTCGACATCGGCAGGATCTTGCTGGCGTGCACGATGGCCGAGGTCAGCCCGGCCTGCACGCACTCGTGCAGGAAGACCGAGTTGAGCACCTGCCGGGCCGCCGGGTTCAGACCGAACGACACGTTGGAGATGCCGAGCGTGAAGTTGACACCCGGCCAGCGGCGGGCGATCTCCCGGATCGCCTCGATCGTCTCGACGCCGTCGCGGCGGGTCTCCTCCTGCCCCGTGGCGATCGGGAAGGTCAGCGCGTCGATCAGGATGTCCGACCGGCGCATCCCCCACCGCCCGGTGAGGTCCTCGATGAGCCGCTCCGCGACGCGGACCTTCCACTCCCGCGTACGCGCCTGGCCCTCCTCGTCGATGAGCAGCGCCACGACGGCCGCGCCGTGCTCCCGGACCACCGGCATCACCCGGGCGTAGCGGGAGGTCGGGCCGTCGCCGTCCTCGAAGTTCACCGAGTTGACCACGCACCGGCCGCCGAGCATCTCCAGCCCCGCCTCGATCACCGCCGGCTCGGTCGAGTCCAGCATGATCGGCAGCGTGGACGCGGTGGCGAACCGGCCAGCCAGCTCCCGCATGTCCTGGGTGCCGTCGCGGCCCACGTAGTCGACGCAGAGATCCAGCAGGTGCGAGCCGTCCCGGGCCTGCCCGCGGGCGATCTCGACGCACGCCTGCCAGTCCCCGGCGAGCATCGCCTCCCGGAACGCCTTCGAACCGTTGGCGTTGGTGCGCTCCCCCACCATCAACACGCTGGCGTCCTGCGCGAACGGCACGTGGTGGTAGATCGACGACACCCCCGCCTCCGGCGCCGGCCGCCGGTCGACCGGCCGGAGCCCGCCCACCCGCTCCACGAGGACCCGGATGTGCTCGGGCGTCGTGCCGCAGCAGCCGCCGACCAGCGCCACCCCGTAGTCGGTGATGAACTGCTCCAGGGCGTCGGCCAGCTCCACGGGGCTGAGCGGGAAGTACGCCCCGTCGGCGGTGAGCACTGGCAGGCCCGCGTTCGGCATCACCGAGACCGGGATCCGCGAGTGCTGCGACAGGTAGCGCAGGTGCTCGCCCATCTCCGCCGGGCCCGTCGAGCAGTTGAGGCCGATCAGGTCGACGCCGAGCGGTTCGATGGCGGTCAGCGCCGCGCCGATCTCGCTGCCGAGCAGCATGGTGCCCGTCGTCTCCACGGCGACCTGGCAGATGATCGGCACGTCCCGCCCCAGCTCGGCCCGCGCCCGCTTGGACCCCACCACCGCGGCCTTGACCTGGAGCAGGTCCTGGCACGTCTCGATGATGAGCGCGTCGGCGCCGCCGGCGATGAGGCCCGCGGCGTTCTCCTGGTAGGCGTCGCGGAGGGTCGCGTACGCCGCGTGACCCAGGGTGGGCAGCTTGGTGCCGGGCCCCATCGAGCCGAGCACGAACCGCGGCCGCTCCGCGGTCGCGTACGCGTCCGCGGCCTCCCGGGCCAACCGCGCCCCCGCCTCGGAGAGTTCCCGGATGCGGTCGGCGATGCCGTACTCGGCGAGGTTCGGCAGGTTCGCCCCGAAGGTGTTCGTCTCGATGCAGTCCGCGCCCGCGGCCAGGTACGCCTCGTGCACGCCCCGCACGACATCCGGGCGGCTGACGTTGAGGATCTCGTTGCAGCCCTCGTGCCCCTCGAAGTCGTCCAGCGTCAGCTCGGCGGCCTGCAGCATCGTGCCCATCGCCCCGTCGGCGACGAGGATCCGGTCGGCCAGCGCGTCGAGAAACGAAGTCTGCACGGCTTCAGGCTAATGCGGCGGAGACGTCACCGACCCTCCCCGGCGCGCCGTCCCACATTCTGTCGGCTGGATCACGCTGTCCGGTTCGACCGGTCCCGCCGGGTTGTGCGCACGGTTGTCCCCCGGCCGCGTGTTCGGTGGTCCGCCGGGTCGTCCGCCCGGCCCGACCGGCGCGGCCGGCGGGCCGCATCCCGGCCCGGGACGTAGGCTGACGGACGTGAAGGAGTACAGGGACGCCACCACGCGCCAGGGGCGGTCGGCCGGGCCCCGCCCGGCGCGCCGAGGACGACCGACCGCGCCCCGCCCGGGTCGGCGTCACGAGCAGGGTGAGGTGACGGCGTGACCGAGTTCGACGGACTGCCGGTGCTGCGCTCCCCGGTGGCCATCGCCGCGTTCGAAGGCTGGAACGACGCCGCCGACGCCTCCACCGCCGCGGTCGAGCACCTCGAGCAGGTCTGGGAGGCCCGACCGATTACCGAGCTGGACCCGGAGGACTTCTACGACTTCCAGGTGAGCCGGCCGACGATCACCATGGCGGAGGGCGAGACACGCCGCGTCGAGTGGCCCACCACCCGGTTCATGGTCGCCAGCCCCGAGGGCACCGAGCGGGACGTGGTGCTCATCCGCGGCATCGAGCCGAGCATGCGCTGGCGCACCTTCTGCGAACAGGTGCTGGAGGTCTGCCACAGCCTGGAGGTCGAACGGGTGGTGCTCCTCGGGGCGCTGCTGGCCGACGTGCCGTACACGCGGCCGCTGCCGATCAGCGGCAGCGCCTCCGACACCCGGGCCGCCCAGCGCTACCAGCTGACCCCCACCCGCTACGACGGCCCCACCGGCATCGTGGGCGTGCTGCACGACGCGTGCACCCGGGCCGAGGTGGACGCCGTGTCGTTCTGGGTGCACGTGCCGCACTACGCCAACAACCCGCCCTGCCCCAAGGCCACCCTCGCCCTGCTGCACCGCGTCGAGGAGGTGCTCGACCTGCCGGTGCCCATGGCCGACCTGGCCGAGGAGGCCGCCGAGTGGGAACAGCGGGTCCGCAACGCCGCCGAGCAGGACGCCGAACTCGGTGAGTACGTCCGCGAGCTCGAGGAACGCGTCGGCGACGCGGGCATCACCCCGCTGACCGGCGACGAGATCGCCCAGGAGTTCGAGAAGTACCTGCGCCGCCGGGGCGGCTCCGCCGGCCCGACCGCCGGTTCCTGGTAACGCGCGTCTGACGTACGGTGCCCGGGCCGCTCGCGGCCCGGGCACCGTCGTGTCGGCTCCTCCGTGACCGTCTGAGCTTTGTCGTGCCCGCCCCCCGTGCCCGCTCCCCCATGCCCGTCCCGCGCCCCGTCGTGCCCGCTCCACCGGGCCTGCCCCGAGCCCCGTCCGTTGGTCGTGCTCGCGCGCCTGCCCGGGCTCCGTCGTGCCGGAGTCCCCTCGGTCGCCGCCGGCTTGAGGCGACTACTGCCCGGATGTTGTCGGATCGTCGCGGGGTTGATGCCCCTACTTCCGGGATGTTGCCGGGGTGCCCGGCCGACGCCACCCCGCCCTGGTTGTGAAGGTCCCCCGCCGGGCGAGGCCACTACTTCCTGGATGTTGTGGCTTCCGCCGCGGGCTGAGGCCACTACTTCCTGGATGTTGTCGGGTCCGGTGCCCGTTGAGGCCACTACTTCCTGGATGTGGGGGGTCTGCCGCTGGGTGAGCCCACTACTTCCTGGATGTTGCGCTGCCGAGCCTCTTTCTGCGGGTCGCCGCGCCGCACGGCGGGGATGCCCGCCGAGCCGGTCGCTCGGCATCTGCTGCCGTCGGCGTGTCGGGGTCGCGCGCCACACCCTCCCTACGGCATCCTAGGAACCTAGCCGTGGACGAGGAGGAGGGCATGCAGATCAATCCGGGCGCCGCCGAGTTCCCGCACCGGCAGATCGCCGCGCAGCTCAAGGCTCGGGTGCGTCGCGGTGACTGGGCACCCGGCGAGCGCCTGCCGTCGATCCCGGCCATGGCGGAGATGTTCGGCGTGGCCAAGCAGACCGTCCAGCGTGCCGTCGACCAGCTCCGCGTCGAGGGCGTCCTGATCACCAAGCCCGGCTCGGGCACGTACGTCCGAGGCACCCGGCGGCGACTCAACCGCCTCTCCCGCGGTCGCTACGGCGGCTTCCGCGGCTACCACACCGATCTCGCCGCCCGATACCGGCAGCAGCTCGTCTCCGTCGGGCGCGCCCCCGCGCCGCCCGAGGTCGCCGACGCCTTCGGCGTGGCCGACGGCACCGAACTGATCTGCCGTCGGCACCTCGTCCGCACCGACGACTCCCCCGTCGAGGTGGGCGCGTCCTGGTTCCTGCCGGCCGACGCCGCCGGCACGTCCCTCGAACGGGCCGAGGCGTTCGGCCGGCCGCTCTACCAGGAGGCCGAGGAGGCGACCGGGCGCCGGTACGTCACCGCCACCGACACGATCAGCGCCCGCCAGCCCAGCCGGGAGGAGGCGGAAACCCTGCAGATCAGGCCCGACACACCGGTGCTGCACCTGCTGCACGTCGCCTACGACGGCGCCCGCAAGCCGATCGAGGTCGCCCAGGCGACCTGGCCCGGACCGATGACCACCCTCACCGAGGAGTACAAGATCCCGGCCCCGGCCGCAGAACCGGACCCCGACCCCGGCCTGGTCCTGGGCTGACCGGGGCGGGCGGGGAGGGGCGTGGTCCTGGGCTGACCGCCCCAGCCCCAGCCCCAGCCCCAGCCCCAGCCCCAGCCCCAGCCCCAGCCCCAGCCCCAGCCCCAGCGATCTTGCACTTTCGGCCCTCGATTCGCGGCTAACGCCCCGATTCGCCCGGGCACAAAGTGCAAGATCGCGGGGGTGGGGGCCGCGGGCGCGCACGGCGCGCACGGCGCGCGCGCGGCGTGCACGGAGCGCGCGGCGCCGGGGCCCTGTGGGCTTGGTGCGCGGGGGGCGGGGACTAGAGGGCTACGCCGAGGAGGGCGTCGACCGTCTTCGCGAACAGCGCCGGCGCGCCCGCATTGTCGCCCACGCCGGCCAGCGCCTGCTCCGCCCACGCGTCGGCCAGCGCCAGCGCGCCGGGGCTGTCGAGGTCGTCGGCGAGCCGTGCGCGTACGCCCTCGAGGAACTCGGCCCCCGACGGCCCGGCGGGCGCGGCGGCGGCCCGGCGCCAGCGGGCCAGCCGCTCCTGCGCGGCGGCCAGCAGCTCCCCGGTCCAGGCCCGGTCGCTGCGGTAGTGCCCGGCCAGCAGCGCCAGCCGGACCGCCATCGGGTCCACCTTGTCGGCGCGCAGCCGGGACACGAACACGAGGTTGCCCTTGGACTTGGACATCTTCTCGCCGTCCAGCCCGATCATGCCGGCGTGCACGTAGTGGCGGGCGAACGGCGCCTCGCCGGTGAGCCGCTCGGCGTGCGCCGCGGACGCCTCGTGGTGCGGGAAGAGCAGGTCGTTGCCGCCGCCCTGCACGTCGATCCGGTCACCGAGCAGGTTGAGCGCGATGACGGCGCACTCGATGTGCCAGCCGGGCCGCCCGGCGCCCAGCTCGCCGCCCGGCCAGGACGGCTCGCCCTCGCGGGCGCCGCGCCACAGCAGCGGGTCGAGCGGGTCGCGCTTGCCGGCCCGGTCGGGGTCGCCGCCGCGCTCGGGGAAGATCTCCAGCATCTCGTCCCGGCTGAGGTTGGACTCGTAGCCGAAGCGGGGCGCGGCGGAGACGTCGAAGTAGATGTCGCCGGTGCCGTCGTCGAGCCGGTACGCGGCGCCGTCCTTGAGCAGGAGCAGCACCTTGTCGGCGATGTCCGGGATCGACTCGACGGCGCCCACGTAGTGCTCCGGCGGGATGATCCGCAGCGTCTCCATGTCCTCCCGGAACAGCGCCGTCTCCCGCATCGCGAGGACCACCCAGTCCTCGCCGTCGCGCTCGGCGCGTTCCAGCAGCGGGTCGTCGATGTCGGTGACGTTCTGCACGTACCGCACCGTCAGGCCGGCGTCCCGCCACATGCGCTGCACCAGGTCGAACGTGATCATGGTGGCGGCGTGGCCGAGGTGCGTGGCGTCGTACGGGGTGATGCCGCAGACGTACATCCGCGCCACGTCGGCCGGGTCACTCGGGTGGATGCCCTGTCGCGCCGAGTCGTACAACCTCAGCGGCTGGCCCCTGCCCGGCAGCCGCGGCACCTCGTGTCCCGCCCACGCTTCCATGATTGCCAGCCTAACGAGCCGTACGACAGCGGGTGGGCACGGCCACGGGTGATCAACATGACAGCGCCGGGCGGGACGCGGCCGGGCGGGCTGCCGGGCCGCGGCCCCGAAGGCCCCGGGCGGACCCCGCCGGTCAGATCGGCGGCCAGGGGACCGCCGGCCAGTCCTCGGACGGCAGCGGGAACCGGCCGGTGTCGCGCAGCCGGTCGATGCGGGCGGCCAGCTCGGCGATCTCGCTGATCGTGAGGTGCTCGGCCAGTTCCTCGCCGAGCGGCCCGGCGACCTGGCCGGCGAGCGTGTCGAGGACCTGCACGGCGTCCGGCGGCAACTGCCGACCGGCCCAGCCCCAGAGCACCGTGCGCAGCTTCCCCTCGACGTGGAAGCTCACCCCGTGGTCGACGCCGTAGATCCGGTCGTCCGGCCCGACGAGCACGTGCCCGCCCTTGCGGTCCGCGTTGTTGATCACGGCGTCGAGCACCGCGAGCCGCGCCAGGCGGGGATCGTCGGCGTGCGCCAGGGCGTACGGGGTGCCGTCGTCGTCGCGGGCCGCGGCGATCGCGAACCAGCGGGGCGGCAGCGCGTCGGCCGGCACGAACCCGACCAGCGGCTCGGCGTCGGCCGGCTCGTCGATCCAGAGCTGGCACGATCCCGGGCCGAACGGGCCGTCGCGCAGGACCGTCGGGGGGACCAGGTCCCAGCCGGTGGCCCGGGAGACCAGGTAGGCCGAGACCTCCCGGCCGGCCAGGGTGCCGTCCGGGAAGTCCCACAGCGGCCGTTCACCGCGTACCGGCTTGTAGACGCAGTGGGCGCTGACCCCGTCGAGGGTCAGCACCCCGCGCAGCGTGGCGTTCGACGCGTCGACGAGCCGTCCTTCGAGGGTGAGCTCGCCGTCGCGCAGCAAGCGGAGCGCGGCGTCGCCGTCCTGCCGGGGCTGGATGCCGGACGACGTCACCGGTGGTAACCGTTGTGCCGCGGGCAGAGGTGCCCGGCGGGGTCCAGCGGCTGGCCGCAGAGCGGGCAGGGCGGGCGGCCGGCGTTGACCACGCGGCGGGCCCGCTCGATGAACTCGCGGGTCGCCTGCGGGGTCAGCCGGACCCGCAGCCGGTCGAGGTCGTCGTCCGGCTCGTCGTCGTCCTCGTCCTCGTCGTCGTCGGAACCGCCCAGCTCGACCTCGGCCTCCGCCTCGCCGGCGGCGATCGCCTCGATCACGACGGTCGCGGTGTCGACGTCGAAGGCCAGGCCGAGGGTGCCGACGCGGAACTCCTCGTCGACGGGCGTGTCCAGCGGGTCGTTGTCGCCGAGCGTCGTGGGCGCCTCGGGCAGCTCCACCCCGAACCGGCGGTGGGCCTCGGTGAGCAGTTCCTCGAGCTTCTCGGCGAGCAGGGACACCTGGACCTTCTCCAGCGCGACGCTGACCAGCCGGCCTCCGCCGCGGGCCTGGAGGAAGAACGTCCGCTCCCCCGGAGGCCCGACGGTCCCGGCGACGAACCGCTCCGGCGGCTCGAAGGCGTGCACCTGGTGGGTCATACCCACGACCCTATCCGGCCCGTCACGGCGTCGCGCACCCCACCGACCCGAATCGCCGCCTCGCGCCACACCCGGCGCAGCCCACCCGGCCGCCCCGGGTGGCCCGGCCCCGGGCGCCGGTCACCGGGTCGCGCCGGCGCCGCCGCCCACCGCCGCGTCCGAGTCGGTCCGCCGGGGCGCCCGCCGGCGCCGCTTGCGCGGCGGCGGGACCAGGCCCGCGAGGTCGCCGCCGGTGTCGTTCAGGCGTACGAGGAACGGCCGCAGCGGGGTGTAGCGGATCACGGTCACCGACGCCGGGTCGGCCACGATCCGCTGGAACAGATCCAGGTGTACGCCGAGCGCGTCCGCCACGATGGCCTTGATCACATCGCCGTGGCTGCAGGCCAGCCAGAGCGCCTCGGGGCCGTGCTCGGCGTTGACGCGGGCGTCCCACGACCGCACCGCCGCGACGGCGCGGGCCGCCATCTCGGCCATCGCCTCCCCCTCCGGGAAGACGGCCGCGCTCGGGTGCTGCTGCACCACCGGCCAGAGCGGGTCCTTGGCCAGCTTCTTGAGCGGCTGCCCCTCCCATGTGCCGTACCCGCACTCGATGAGCCGCTCCTCCACGACCGGGGCGACGTCCGGCAGCGCCAGTTCGAGGGTCTGCCGGCAGCGGACGAGGGGGCTGGTCACCACGGCGGCGAGGGGCAGCCCGCGCAGCCGTTCACCGACGGCGGCCGCCTGCCCCCGGCCGGTCTCGTCCAGCTCGACCGGTTGCCGGCCGGCCAGGCCGCCGTCGGCGTTCGCGGTGGTCCGGCCGTGTCGCAGAAGCAGAAGGGTCGCCACGGTGACCACCCTAGGGCCTGCCCCGCCGCCCCGGCCCGCCGCGCGCCCCGGGTCGGCACGCGCCGCGGCACCGGCGTCCGGACGGGTGCGACCCGGCTCAGCGCAGGATGCCCTCGTGCAGGGCCCGCAGCACCGCGTTGGTGCGGTCCCGAGCGCCGAGCTTGAGCAGGATCGTCGAGACGTGGTTCTTCACGGTCCCCTCGGCGAGGAACAGGGCGCCGGCGATCTCCCGGTTGGTGTACCCCTCGGCCACCAGCCGCAGCACCTCCAATTCGCGTCCGGTCAGCTCCTGCGGGGTGGACCCGGCCACGCCGACGGGGGCGGGCGCCGACCGGATGGCGCGCAGCAGCCGGTCGGTGATCGACGCGGCGATGAGCGTCCCGCCCGAGGCGAGGGTCTCGACGGCCCGGGTCAGTTGCTCGAGCGTGACGTCCTTGAGCAGGTAGCCGCGCGCGCCGGCGCGTACGGCGTCGAGGAGGAGAGCGTCGTCGTCGAAGGTGGTGAGCACGAGCACGGGTACGTCCACCGCACGGTCGCTCAGCTGCCGCAGCGTCCAGATGCCGTCGCGGTGCGGCATGCGCAGGTCGAGCAGGGCGACGTCCGGGCGGTGCGCCACGATGACGTCCAGCGCCGTCGCGCCGTCGTCCGCCTCCCCCACGACCTCGATGCCCGCGAGGTCGAGCAGGCGGCGGATGCCCTGACGGACCAGCGTCTGGTCGTCCACCACCACGACCCGGGTCATCGGACCGGCGCCCACGCGGTGACCCGGAAGCCGGACGCGCCGTCGTACGCGATGTCACCGCCGAGCGCCGCGAACCGCTCCGCGATCCCGCGCAGCCCGTTGCCCGGGACCACCTCGGCGGCGCCCTTCCCGTCGTCGGACGCCGTGAGCCGGATCGTGTCGCCGTCGCGCGCCACGCTAATCCACAGCTCCCGCGCCGCGGCGTGACGCAGCGTGTTCGTCACGATCTCCTGCACGGCCCGGACGAGGGCGGCCGTCTGCTCCTCGTCGGCCTCGACGTCGTCGCTCACCTCGACCGCGACGTCCAGGCCGGGAACGTCGCGGCCGACGTCACGCAGCGCCTGCGCAAGGTCGGTGGCCGGCGCGGCGCGCAGCGCGCCGACCGTGACGCGCACGTCCGCGAGCACGTCGCGGGCCACCTGGTTCGCCCGCTCGACGTGCTCCCGCGCGGACTCCCCCGTGCGGTGGCGGGCCGCCTCCAGTTCCAGCGTGAGGACGGTGAGCTGGTGGCCGATGAGGTCGTGCAGCTCGCGGGAGATGCGCAGGCGTTCCGCCGTACGCGCGGACCCGGCCAGCAGCACGCTCGCGGCCTGCAGGTCGACGTGCGCCCGGGCGAGTTCGTGGCGCAGGCGCCGCTCCCGCCCGATCGCCGTGAGGCTGAACACCGTCGCGAGCTGGATCAGCGCGTAGAACACCGGGGCGGCCGCGAGCTGGAACCCGTCGTCGTGCACCCGGCTCACGGACACCGCCACCACGGCGGTGTTCAACGCGACCACCACGAGGTTGGCCGGCAGTCGGACGACCTCCGGCCCGAGTGCGGCGACCACGACCAGCAGGATCGGCAGCAGCCCGGCCTGCGGGGCGGAGAGCACGGTGCCCCAACTGGCCGCCACGGCGACGCCGAAGGCGGCACGTCGCGGGAGGAGACGCCCCGCCCCGGCGACGGCGACGAGGGCCGCGACCAGTGTCGTGAGGAGCAGCGCGACCCACACCGGTGGCGGAACGTCCGGCTCGACCAGACCGACCACGACGGGCGACGCGGCGCCCAGGCACACGGCGAGCATCACGAGGCCGGCCCACTCGTCGAGCCCCACGCGACGCATGGGTCCACTGTAGCGACGGGGCCACCCCGGCCAGGGGTGCCGGAAGTCACGACCGACGTCGCTGACCTGCGGCACAGGCGGCCGAGCGGGTGCGGCGCCCACGATCGAGGGCATGAGCGTTCCCGCGATCCAGGTCGAACATCTGCACAAGCGGTACGGCGACGTCGTCGCGGTCGAGGACGTGAGCTTCGAGGTGGCCGCCGGCGAGGTGCTGGGCCTGCTCGGCGTCAACGGGGCGGGCAAGACGACGACGGTCGAGCTGATCGCCGGCCTGCGTACGCCCGATGAGGGCCGGATCCGGGTGCTGGGCCTCGACCCGCGCCGGGACCGCGGCGCCCTGCGCCAGGTGCTCGGTGTGCAGTTGCAGCAGACGCACCTGCACCACGCCCTCACCGTCGCCGAACTCGTCGACCTCTACCGGGCCTTCTACCCGGACCCGCGCCCCGCGGCCGACCTGCTGGACCTGGTCGAGCTGGGCGGGCACGCCCGGACCCGCTTCGAGAAGCTCTCCGGGGGCCAGCAACAGCGACTGTCCATCGCCCTGGCCCTGGTCGGCCGGCCGCGCGTGGTGATCCTCGACGAGCTCACGACCGGGCTGGACCCGCGGGCCCGGCGCCGGGTGTGGGCGGGCGTCGAGGAACTGCGCGCGGAGACCGTGCTGCTGGTGAGCCACTCGATGGACGAGGTCGAGCGGCTCTGCGACCGGGTGGCCGTCCTCGACGGCGGCCGGCTCGTCGCCCTCGACACGCCCGCCGGGCTGGTCGCCCGGGCCGGCACGACGGACCTGGAGGAGGCGTTCGTTGCCCTCACCGGCAGGGAACTCGCCCCGGAGGAGGACGGGTGTCCGAGGTGACGGTGCGGCGGCCGGGTCCACGGGCCTGGGCGACCCTGATCCGGTGCGAGGCGAAGATGGTCGTCCGGGACACCGCCGGGCTGGTCGTGCCGATCGCCCTGCCACTCCTGATCATGGCGATGAACGCCTCGGCCGCCGGTGAGGAGATGGTCGTCAACGGCCGCTCGGCGTTGGACGTCCACGTCCTGCCGTTGGTCTTCACGATCGTCCTCGCCTCGATCGGCATCATCAACATGCCGAGCTTCCTGGCGTACTACCGCCGCGCCGGCGTGCTGCGCCGGCTCGCGGTCACCCCGGCCTCGCCGGCGATGGTCCTCGTGGCGCAGTTCGTGGTGAGCCTCGCGCAGGCCGTGGTCGGCATCGGCGCGGCCTACGCGGTGGCCGTGCTCGCCTTCGGCGCGCTGCCGCCCGTCGACACCGGGGTGGCCCTCGCCGTCGTGGGGCTCGCGGTCGCCGCCATGTACGGGTGGGGCATGGTCGTGGCGTCCGTGGCGCCCACGCCGAACTCCGCCGTGGCCATCGGTCTGATCGGCTTCTTCGCGCTCGGGGCGGTGGGCGGGATGTTCGGCGGCACCGCCGTCCTGCCGGAGCCGGTTGCGCGGCTCGGCTCCTGGCTGCCGTTCGGCGCGACGGTCGAGGCGTTGTCCGCGGCCTGGGCCGGATCGCCCGTCGGCGCGTCGCACCTCGTCGGCCTGGCGCTGTCGGCGGTCGTCGGGGCGGTCGTGGCCACCATCCTGTTCCGCTGGGACTGAGGCCGATGTCCGCGGACGGCCCGGCTCGACCCGTCCGGGGCCGGTGTCCGGTTCCTGGGAGGTGGCCTCCTGGGGATGTGTCCGGTATGGGGTGGTCTGGGGTGTGGCCGGTGGCACCCTGGGGCCGGAATCGTGGGCGGGCCGGGGTCGTTGAACACCCCTGACGGCCGAGGCAGCAGGCCCCCGGCCCCGGTGGCCCGCCGGCACAGGTGAGGTCCCGGGAATGATGGCCGGCCGCCGGTCGTTGCACACCGATCCACGGCCCCGGTAGGGCACCGCCCCGCCGCCGCCCCCCCGGCCTGGCGCCGGGGAATGACGCCCGGCCGCGGGTCGTTGGACACGGACCCGGCCCGGTGCGGCACCCCGCCCACCACGCGCCGTGGAACCCCCGAGACTTTCCCCCCTTTCGAGCACCCCCGTGTGTTCGTCCCCTGACATCCACGCCCCGGTCCCCCGAACGGGTGTGGACCTTCACCCCCTGAGGAGCTTTCATCATGAACACGATTCTGCGGAAGAGCATGCTCAGTGTCGCTGGTCTGGCGTTCGCCACCGGTGTGGCCGCCGGCCCCGTGACCGCCCACGCCGCCCCGGTGCATGAAGCGAAGCCCGTCGCGGTCGTCCAGACCGACAAGCCGGACACGGCGAAGCTGATCCCGCACGGCACCCAGGGCGCCCAGTCCCGGATCGCCCTGAACGACGAGCAGACCGCGAACGCGAAGGCGATCATCGCGGCGACGAAGAAGAACGGCCTGCCCGAGCGGGCGGCGGTCATCTCCATCGCCACGAGCCTTCAGGAATCCAAGCTGGAGAACCTGGGCCACCTCGGCGACCGCAACGACCACGACTCGCTGGGCCTGTTCCAGCAGCGCCCGAGCTCGGGTTGGGGCACGCCGGAGCAGATCACCGACCCCGAGTACTCCACCACCGCCTTCCTCAAGGGCCTCAAGCAGGTCGACGGCTGGCAGGACATGCCCCTGACCGACGCCGCCCAGACCGTGCAGGTGTCGGCCTACCCGGACGCCTACGCCCAGTGGGAGCAGCAGGCCGCCGACCTGGTCGCCCAGCACTGGAACAGCTGACACCCCCACAGCTGACCACCACACAGACCTGACACACAGGGGGAAACACGCTGGCCGGCACCCGTTCGGGTGCCGGCCAGCGGCGTGTCACGGGCGGATCAGGTCGCGCTGATCTGGCCCGTCAGGAGCAGCGCCAGCACCAGCGTGCCGAGCGCCACCCGGTAGAGCACGAACACGTACAGGGTGTGGTGGGCGACGTAGCGCAGCAGCCAGGCGATGGCCGCGTACCCGATGCCGAACGCGATGATCGTGGCGACGATCATCTGGGCGACGGTCGGTGCGGCCGTGCCGGCCGCGGCCGGTTCGAACACGTCGCCGAGGCTGAACACCCCGGACATGACGACGGCCGGGATGGCCAGCAGGAACGAGTACCGGGCCGCGGCCTCCCGGGTCAGGTTCAGCAGCAGGCCGGCGGTGAGCGTGCCGCCGGAGCGGGACACCCCGGGCACCAGCGCCATGGCCTGGGCGAAGCCCATGACCACGCCGTCGCGCATCCGGAAGTTCTCCAGCGTGCGGGTCTGCCGGCCCCAGTACTCGGCGAACGCGAGCACGAAGGCGAACACGATCAGCGTGGTGGAGACCAGCCACAGGTTGCGCCCCGCGGTGCGGATCTGGTCCTTGAACACGAATCCGAACAGCCCGATCGGGATCGAGCCGACGATGACGTACCAGCCCATCCGGTAGTCCATGCTCGACCGCACCGACCGGTCCCACAGGCCGACGATCCAGGTGCGGGCGATCCGCCAGATGTCCTTGGCGAAGTAGATGAGCACGGCCGCCTCGGTGCCGAGCTGCGTCACCGCCGTGAACGACGCGCCCGCGTCACGCCCGAAGAAGATCGCCGAGGTGATCCGCAGGTGCCCCGACGAGCTGACCGGCAGGAATTCCGTGAGCCCCTGGACGACGCCCAGGACGATGGCCTCGATCCAGGTCACTCGCCGACTCCGGCGAGATCGAGCGCCTCGGCGACGGTACGCAGGGTCTGCACGCCGCTCTCCCGGTCGGCCCCGAACAGCGTCACCGACAGGGTGGTCACGCCGGAGGCGGCGTACTCCCGCATCCGCTCGGCGATGCGCTCCTTCGGCCCGAGCAGCGACGTACGGTCGATGAACTCCATCGGCACGGCGGCCGCGGCGTCGCGGTGCCGCTTGGCCAGGTAGAGGTCCTGCACCTCGCGCGCGGCGTCGCCGTAGCCCATCCGGGTGGCCAGTTGGTTGTAGAAGTTCTGCTTCCGGCTGCCCATGCCGCCCACGTAGAGGGCCGCGTACCAGCGGACCAGCTCGGCGCAGGACGCGACGTCGTCGCCGACCACCACGGGCACCGACGGGACCACGTCGAAGCCCGTCAGGTCCTTGCCGACCTTCTCGCGGCCGGCCCGCACCGCGCGGAGGTGCTCCTCGGCGAACTCCGGGGAGTAGAACACGGCCAGCCACCCGTCGGCGATCTCGCCGGCGAGTTCGAGGTTCTTCGGGCCGACGGCGGCGAGGTAGATCGGGATGTGCTCGCGCGGCGGGTGGAAGCTCAGCCGCAGGGCCTTGCCGGGGCCGTCGGGCAGGGGCAGCGTGTAGTGCTCACCGTCGTACGCCACCTCCTTGCGGCCGACCGCCAGCTTGACGATCTCCACGAACTCGCGGGTCCGGGCGAGGGGCTTGCCGAAGCGTACGCCGTGCCAGCCCTCCGAGACCTGCGGCCCGGACACGCCCAGGCCCAGCCGGAACCGGCCGCCGGAGAGCGTGTCGATGGTCGCCGCGGTCATCGCGGTCGCGGCGGGTGTGCGGGCGGGGATCTGCATCACCGCGCTGCCCACGTCGATCCGGTCGGTCTGCCCGGCGATCCACGCGAGGATGCTGGGCGCGTCGGAGCCGTACGCCTCCGCCGCCCACACCACCGAATAGCCGAGCCGGTCCGCCTCCTGGGCCAGGGCCAGGTGGTCGGCCGGCGTGGTCCACGCCGTCTGGTATCCGAGGCTCAGCCCGAGTCGCAATCGTCCTCCCCCATCCGCACCACAGGTCGCACCAGGTTACGCAATGCCGGCGGCGGGTTCGATCACCGGCTCACCGGGAGGCGGTCGGGGCGGTGTCGGGGCGTCGCGCCGGCAGGATCACCGGCAGAACACGCCAGACATGACGGGAGCGAGGATATCGGTTGCGCCGGGTTCGAAATAAGGTTCACCCATGCAACAGCGACCGCTCGGCCGAAGCGGGCTGGCGGTTTCGCGGCTCGCCCTCGGCACCATGACCTGGGGTCGGGACACCGACGCCGATGACGCGGCCGCCCAGCTGAAGAGCTACCTCGACGCGGGCGGCAACCTGATCGACACGGCCGACGTCTACGGCGACGGCGACGCCGAGTCGGTGATCGGGTCTCTGCTCGGCACCCTGGTCCCCCGTGACGAGCTGCTGATCGCCACCAAGGCGGGGCTGCGGCCCGGGCACGGCCGGCGCCGCGACAACTCCCGCGGGCACCTGCTGCGTACGCTCGACGCGTCGCTGCGCCGCCTCGGCACGGATCACGTCGACCTGTTCCAGGTCCACGGCTACGACCCGGACACCCCCCTGGAGGAGACCCTCGCGGCGCTCGACCACGCGGTGGCCAGCGGCCGGGTGCGCTACGTCGGGGTGTCGAACTTCTCCGGCTGGCAGACCGCGCGGGCCGCGGCCTGGCAGGCGGCCTGGCCGGGGCGGGCGCCGGTGGTGGCCGCCCAGGTCGAGTACTCGCTGCTGGAGCGGGGCGTGGAGCGGGAGGTGCTGCCCGCCTGCGAGGCGCTCGGCCTCGGCGTGCTGCCCTGGTCGCCGCTGGGCCGGGGGGTGCTGACCGGCAAGTACCGGCACGGCCGGCCGGCCGACTCCCGGGCCGCCTCGCCGCACTTCGAGCGGTTCGTCGCCACGTACCTGGAGCCGCGCTGTTCGAGCATCGTCGAGGCGGTGGCGACGGCCGCCAGCGGGCTGGGCGTCTCGCCGCTGGAGGTGGCGCTGGCCTGGGTGCGGGACCGGCCCGGGGTGACCGCGCCGATCCTCGGGGCCCGCACGGTGGGCCAGTTGCTCGGCGCCCTCCAGGTGGAGCGGATGACGCTGCCGGAGGAGATCACCACGGCGCTCGACGACGTGTCGGCGGTGCCCGTCGGGTATCCCGAGCGGGACAGCTGAGGGCCGGGCGGCACGAAACGCCCGGGCAGCGGCGCCGGTCACGCCCCGGGGGGTGGCGGACGGTGCCCGGGCTGGGCAGCATAGGGCCCATGGACTACGAATACGCGCCGCTGCGGTTGCCGCCGAACGTCGACCGGGTGACCGCCGCGGCGCAGCTGGCGATCCAGGCGGAGTTCTCCGGATGGGAGCTGGCCCGGGTGCGGCTGTTCCGGGACGGTACGCGGCAGGTGATGCTGCGCCGTCGGCGGGTCAACCAGCCGCAGCCGGGCCTGTCGTACTGAACGGGCGACCGTTGCCGGCCGCTGCGGGGCCCCACGCCGTCGCGTGCGGGCCCCGCAGCGGGGCCGCCTAGTGCACGTGGTCGTGCTCGTCCTCGAGGTCGAGGAACGGGTGCTCGTCGAGGCGGCCGATCAGCCGGTCGTCCGCGGCCGGCTGGAACGGGCCGACCGGGTCGTCGTCCTCGAACGACTCCAGGTCGACCGGGGTGCCGACCTCGCTGACCATCACCACCCCGTCGAGCGGTTCCAGCTCCGGGATGTCCAGGGCGCCGAGCGACCCGTCGCCGCTCTGCAGCAGCTCCAGCACCGCCTCGCCGACACCCTCCACCGGCGCGGGCTCGTCGTCCTCCGGCGTGCCCTCCCGGCGGGCGATCTCAGCCACCCGCATCAGCGCCGAGACGCTGGGCACCCGGTAGTCCCGGCGCTGCCGTACGGAGATCACCCGCGGGTGCGGGTCGGTGGCCTCCAGGCCCTCCACGCCACCGCCGAAGCGCTCGTCCGCCTCGTCCGGGTCGATGGACTCGACGTCCCACGGGGTGACCTCGCCGAAGGCGTCCAGGAGTTGCTCGTCGTAGGCGTAGGAGGCGTTGTTCAGCTCCACGTACGCCTGCCAGACGGCGTCGTCGTCGATGCGGCCCTGGGCGGCCCGTACGGCGGCCAGGTGGCGGCGGGCCGCGTCGATCACCCGCTCGAGGGCGGCGTCCAGCTCACCATGCTGGTCGGTCATGCGAGGTTGTCCCTTCACGATGGGAGGTTCCGCGTCGGCTGCCACCGGACACGGGCTAGCAGGTGCGGAGGAACCGGTCGAGAACCCGCACGCCGAACTGTAGTCCCTCGACCGGGACCCGCTCGTCGATGCCGTGGAACAACGCGGAGAAGTTCAGGTCGGGCGGAAGCCGCAGCGGCGCGAACCCGAAGCAGCGGATGCCGAGCTTCGAGAACGCCTTGGCGTCCGTGCCGCCGGAGAGCATGTACGGCACCGGGTGGGCGCCCGGGTCCTCGGCGCGCAGGGCGGCCGACATCGCGTCGACCAGGTCGCCGTCGAAGGTCGTCTCCAGGGCCGGCTGCCGCTGGATGTACTCGATGGCGATGTCCGGCCCGACCAGCTCACGCAGCTGCGCCTCCAGCAGCTCCGACTGCCCGGGCAGGCTGCGGCAGTCGATGGTGGCGGTGGCCCGGCCGGGGATCACGTTGTCCTTGTAGCCGGCCGCGAGCCGGGTCGGGTTCGCGGTGTTGCGGACGGTGGCGCCGATGATGTTGGCGATCGGGCCGAGCTTGGCGATGGCGGTCTCCGGGTCCTCCGGGTCGAGTTCGATACCCAGCAGCTCGCTGACCTGTTCGAGGAACGCCCGCACGGTGGGGGTGACCACCACCGGGAAGCGGTGCCGGCCCACGCGGGCGACCGCCTCGGCGAGGGCGGTGACCGCGTTGTCGTCGTGCACCATCGAGCCGTGCCCGGGCCGGCCCTTGGCGTGCAGCCGCAGCCAGTCGAGGCCCTTCTCGGCGGTCTCGATGAGGTAGAGGCGCTGGCTGTCGTTCACCGAGTACGAGAAGCCGCCCACCTCGCCGATCGCCTCGGTGCAGCCGTCGAAGAGGTCGCGGTGCCGCTCGACCAGGAAGTGCGCGCCGTAGTCGCTGCCCGCCTCCTCGTCGGCGGTGTAGGCCAGCACGATGTCGCGGGCCGGGCGTACGCCGGTGCGCTGCCAGTGCCGCACCACGGCGAGGACCATGGCGTCGAAGTCCTTCATGTCGATGGCGCCTCGGCCCCAGAGGTAGCCGTCGCGGATCTCACCGGAGAACGGGTGCACCGACCACTCGTCCGGGTCCGCCGGCACGACGTCGAGGTGGCCGTGGACCAGCAGCGCGGGGCGTCCCGGGTCGGTGCCGGCGATGCGGGCGACGACGTTGGCCCGGCCGGGCGCGGACTCGTGGATCTCGGCGGCGAGCCCCACCTCGGTGAGCTTCTCCGCCACGTACTCGGCGGCGCGGCGCTCGCCCACGCTGGTGTCGTTGTCGCCGGTGTTGGTGGTGTCGATCCGGAGCAGGTCGCGGCAGAGGTCGACGACCTCGTCGGTGGGTGCGGGTCGGGTGGCGTCGCTCGTCATCGCTTCTTCATACCAGCCACGGCGCCCGCCCAGGTCGCCCCGGGCCCCGAGTCGGCCCGCGCCGCGCCCCGGCGCCGGAACGCGGTCCGCCCCCGACGGTCCGCGCCGCGCCGGGCCGCGGTTTGGCGGCGGGCCGCCCCGGGTACCGCCGCCCGCGACCGCACGTCCCCCGCACCGCCCGCCAGACGAGGAGGGCACCATGACCGTCCCCCTGCCGCCGCTGCCGCCCGCCCCCGACGAGGGCTACCGGCCCGGTGGACGCAGCGTCGCCGACGTGGTGGCGCAGGAGCACCGCCAGCTGCGGGAGCTCGTGGACCGGCTGGACGAGCCGGACGTGCCCGCGGAGCACCTGGCGGTGCTGACGGCCGTGCTGTCCCGGCACCTGTCGGCCGAGGAGCAGTACCTGCTGCCGGCCGTGCGGGCGGCGGTCCCCGGGACGGCCGAGCGGGTCGACCGGACGCTCGACGCGGACGCCTCGCTGCTGACCGCCCTGAAGGGGCTCGCCGACGGCGACGCCGGCGAGGTCGCCGCGCGGGTCCGCCGGCACGTGGCCGAGGTGGACGCGCTGGTCGCGGCGCTGCGCGAGGTGGCCACCGAGGAGGAGCTGATCCGCCTCGGCAACCGGCTGGAGATCGCCGAGGAGGCGGCGCCCACCAGGCCGCACCCCGACACCCCGGCCACGCCCCCGTGGAACCGGATCGTCGAGCCGGCGCTGGGCGTGGTCGACAAGGTCCGCGACGCCGTGACCGGCCGGCCGACGTACCCGGCCGACCTGCCCGAGCCGCCGCGCGCCTGACGCCGCGCCCGGGCCCCGGCGGTGGCCGTCCCAGCCCGCGACGTTCATCCATCATCACCGATCCGTCCGGGCCCTTCCCCGGGCCGGAACGGGGTCATACCGTCACGGTATGAATCTGGAGCTGCGACACCTGCGGGTGGTGTGCGCGATCGCCGAGACGGGCAGCGTCACGAAGGCCGCCTCGACCCTCGGCCTGGCCCAGCCGGCTCTCACCGCCCAGCTCCAACGCATCGAACGGACACTGGGCGGGCCGCTGTTCGAGCGGGACCGCCGCGGCGCCCGACCCACCGCGCTCGGCGAGCTGGTGCTCGCCCGGGCCCGGGTGCTGCTGCCGGCCATGAAGGGGTTGCAGGACGAGGCGGCGCGGCTGGCCGGCGCCGCCGACGCGCCGCGGCGCTACCGGTTCGGCGGGGTGAACAGCCCCATCCTCGGCCGGCTGGTGCACCGGCTCGCGGCCGAGCAGCCGCAGGCGCAGATCAGCACGTACGCGTCCTGGTCGGTGGACGAGCTGGCCCAGCTCGTCGTCGGCGGACGGTTGGACTTCGTGCTGACCGGCGTGTGCGGCGACTCGAGCCCGTCGGCCGAGTTCGGGCTCAGCTGGCGGGAGGTGTCGGTCGACCCCGTGCTGGTGCTGCTGCCCGAGACCCACCCGCTCGCCGCGCGGGAGGAGATCGACCTGGTGGACCTGCGGCACGAGCAGTGGGTGGCCGCGCCGGGCGACGGCTGCTTCGGCGACTGCTTCGCCGCCGCCTGCGCCCGCGCCGGCTTCACGCCCCGGAAGCTGTACGAGACCGACATCCGTGGCTGCGTGGACCTGGTCGACGCCGGGGAGGCCGTGGCGCTGTGCCAGGCCACGTTCCGTCCGATCCCCGGGCTCGTCACCCGGCGGCTGGCGGGGGTGCCGCTGCGCTGGCGCCTGATGTTCGGGTGGCACCCGGACTCCCCCGCCGCCCGGGTCGCCGAGATGGTGCTCGAGACGGCGCAGGCCGCGTACACCGACTCCCTGGCACCGCACCCGGCGTACCTGGCCTGGCTCGTGCGGAATCCGGAGTTCGGCCTGCGCCGTTCGACGGTGGCCGGGCCGGCGGCCGGCGCCGGCGGGGTGCGAACCGCGTAGCGCTGGGTATCACGGCCCTCATGACCGAACCCGCTACCACCGCCGACGACCGCGACCTGCTGCGCCGTGCCGCCGCCGCGCACGCGAGCGCGGCGGCGGACATCGAGGCGTTCCTGCGCCGGCTGCCGGAGGTGCCCGGCGCCGCCGAGATCACCGAGTACGCGAACCTCGTCACGCGGGAGGAGCGGCTGCGCGCCGACCGGGAGGCCGCCGCGGACGCCGCCGGCCTGGTCATCGGCAGCCTCGAATCCGACCAGGGCACCTGAGGCCGCCGCGGGCCGGCTGCGCGACGGCGACGCGACCGGACAGTGGACCGCGACCGGACCGCGACCGGACAGCGGACCGCGACCGGACGGTGACCCGCCCGCGGGCGGGTCACCGTTCGACGAGGACGTCGTGGCCGAGGTCCAGCAGGGAGTGCCGCCACTCGTCGTCGGCGTTGCCGCGCGGCGGCCGGGCGTCCACGAGGGACTGGATGCGGTCGACGGCCTCCCGCATCACCTCGATGTCCTCCGGGGTGAGGTCCACCTTCCGCTTGGTCAGCACCCGGAGGATGTGCCGGCCCGGCTCGGGCAGGCCGAGGTCCGGGTCCGCGCCGAAGGACTCCTCGCCGGAGCCCCGGGTCAGCAGCCACTGGCGCAGCTTCTCCGACGGGACGTTGACCTGGGCGTGGAAGTCGTCCCAGAGCTCCTCCACCTCGGGATCGAGCCGCTGTTCGCGTACCATCAGGCCTCCTCTCCGGGTGGCGGCCCGGACGCCTCCGGGTCGCCCTCGTCCTTCCTGCGGCTCAGGCCCTCCTTCGGTACCCGCACCCGCGCCGGGTTCGCCGTCGGCCCCGTCCGGATCCGCTCGACGTGCTCGGCGTCCTCCCGGGACGCGGCCTCCTCCCGGTCTGCCCCCTCCTCCCGGGGCTCCTCCGGCTCGGGCGCCCGCCGCCGGCTCATCGGGGGTGCGACGTGCTGGCGGCGGTGTAGCCCCGCTCGCCGGCACCCACGTCGAAGGTGAGGGCGCCGTCACGGGCGTCCACGGTGACCTTCTGCCCCGGTGAGATGGCCGATTCCAGCAGCATCCGGGACAGCTGGTTGTCCACCTCGCGCTGAATCACCCGGCGCAGCGGCCGCGCGCCGAACTCCGGCTGGTAGCCGTGCTCGGCGAGCCAGTCGATGCCGGCGGTCGTGAAGTCGACCTCGATGTCCTGGGCGTGCAGCCGGCGGCGGGTCTCCTCGAGCAGCAGCTCGGTGATCTGGCGCAGCTGCGCGGCCTCCAGCCGGCGGAAGATGATCACCTCGTCGATGCGGTTGAGGAACTCCGGCCGGAAGTTCTCCTGGAGCCGTCGCATCAGCCGCTCCCGCAGCTCGTCGCTCTCCTGCGCGCTGCCCGGCTCCCCCGCGCCGAACCCGACGGCCCGCTGCGTGCCAGTGATCAGCTCCGAGCCGAGGTTGCTCGTCATGATCAGTACGGTGTTCTTGAAGTTCACCGTCCGGCCCTGCCCGTCGGTGAGCCGCCCGTCGTCGAGCACCTGGAGCAGGATGTTGAACACGTCCGGGTGGGCCTTCTCGATCTCGTCGAGCAGGATCACCGCGTACGGGCGGCGGCGCACCGCCTCGGTGAGCTGCCCGGCCTCCTCGTAGCCGACGTAGCCGGGCGGCGCGCCGACGAGCCGGCTCACGGTGTGCCGCTCCTGGAACTCGCTCATGTCCACCCGGACCATCCGGTCGGACTCGCCGAAGAGCGCCTCGGCGAGGGCCCGGGCCAGTTCGGTCTTCCCGACGCCGGTCGGGCCGAGGAACAGGAAGCTGCCCATCGGCCGCTCCGGGTCGGCCAGGCCCGTACGGGAGCGGCGGACCGCCTCGGCCACCGCGGCGACGGCGTCGTCCTGCCCCACCACCCGCTCGTGCAGGTGCCCCTCCAGGCGCAGCAGCCGGTCCCGCTCCTCCTCCGTGAGCTGGGCGACCGGGATGCCGGTGGCCCGCGACACGACCTCGGCGATCTCCTGCGGCCCGACCTCGGGGACCTGCGAGGTGTTGCCGTCCTCGCCGTGCGCCCGCCGGACCTGCTCCTCCAGCTCGGCGATCCGGTCCCGCAGGGTCGAGGCCCGCTCGTACTTCTCGTCCGCGACCGCCTGCTCCTTGTCCCGACGCACCTCCTCCAGCTGCCGTTCCAGCTCGCGGACGTCCGCGGCGGGTGTCCGGGTCCGCAGGCGGACCCGCGCGCCGGCCTGGTCGATGAGGTCGATGGCCTTGTCGGGCAGGTAGCGGTCGGTGACGTACCGGTCGGACAGCTCGGCGGCGGCGATGAGCGCCTCGTCGGTGAAGCGGACCTGGTGGTGCGCCTCGTACCGGTCGCGCAGCCCGCGCAGGATGGCCACCGTGTCGTCCACGCTCGGCTCGGGCACCAGCACCGGCTGGAACCGGCGGGCCAGCGCGGCGTCCTTCTCGATGCTCTTGCGGTACTCGTCCAGCGTCGTCGCACCGATCACCCGCAGTTCGCCGCGGGCCAGCGCCGGCTTGAGCATGTTGCTGGCGTCCATGCCGCCCTCGCTGCCGGCGCCACCCGCGCCGACCAGGGTGTGGATCTCGTCCAGGAAGATGATCAGCTCGTCGCGGTGCGCCCGGATCTCGTCGATGACCTTCTTCAGCCGTTCCTCGAAGTCGCCCCGGTAGCGGGTGCCGGCCACCAGACCGGCCAGGTCGAGCTGGACCACCCGCTTGCCGAGCAGCGTCTGCGGCACGTCCCCGTCGCAGATCCGCTCGGCGAGGCCCTCGACGATGGCGGTCTTGCCCACGCCCGCCTCACCGATCAGCACCGGGTTGTTCTTCGTACGCCGGGAGAGGATCTCCACGGCCTGCTCGATCTCGTCGGCGCGGCCGATCACCGGGTCGATCTGGTCGTTGTGGGCCAGGTCGGTGAGGTCCTGGCCGTACTGGTCGAGGGTCGGCGTGCCGCGGTCCGGCCGCGGCCCGGTCATCGGGCCGCGCTCGGCGTTGGCGGCCTGCAACGACTCGGGTTGGATCCGTCCGGCGGCCAGCATCCGCCCGGCCGGCGACTCCGGGTTCAGCGGCAGGGCCATCAGGATGTGCTCGGGGCCGATGTAGTTGGCGCCCATCGCGCGGGAGAGCTGGTGCGCGTCGAGCAGCGCCCGCTTCGCCGCCGGGGTGAGCGACAGGTTCGGCGGCACCTCGCCGCGGGGCGCGCCGTCGCCGCGCCCCCCGAGGGCGTTGAGCAGCGTGTCCGGGTCGGCGCCGGCCCTGCGGACCAGGTCGCGCAGCGGCTCCCGTTGCAGCGCCGCCCAGAGCAGATGGTCGGTGTCGAGGTCGGTGCTGTGCTTCTGCGCCGCGCGGCGGGCCGCGTCGGCCAGCATCTCCCGCGCGTCGGCGGTCATGAGCCGGGTGATGTCGACCCGGTGCGCCGGCCGGCGCCCACCCTCGCCCCGGCCGAAGTACCGGGCCAGGAACTCGTCCCAGGGGTCGGTGCCGAAGTCGCCGGGTCCCATCATCGCTTTTCCTCCGCAGTAGCGCGCGGCACGGTCGGCAGGGGCTACCCGGCGGTCGGCGCGACAAACGCCGCCACGCGCGGGGCGGCGCGCGTCGCCGGGCCGGCCGGGGGGTCGGGTGGCAGGCTGGGGGCATGGAGGGACCTCCGCTGCTGATCGTGGACGCCGCCAACGTCGTCGGGTCGCGGCCCGACGGGTGGTGGCGGGACCGGGCCGGCGCCACCGCCCGGCTGCGTGACTCGTTGGCCGGCGTGGCCGAGGCCGGACTGCCCCCGCACCTGCCGCCTCCCGTGGAGGTCGTGCTCGTCGTGGAGGGCCGCGCGCGGGACGTGCCGGCCGTGCCGGGAGTCGGGGTGGTCGCCGCGTCCGGCTCCGGTGACGACGCCGTCGTCGACCTGGTGAGCGCGACGCCGCGGCGCCGCCGGGTCGTCGTCACCGCCGACCGTGAGCTGCGGGAACGCGTCACGGCGCGGGGCGCCGAGGTGTACGGGCCGCGCTGGCTGCGCGACGGCGCCCAGGGCCCGGACGGGGCGCCGGTGGGGTGAGCCGGGGGCGGGTGGCGGTTTGCGGCACGGTCCCACCAATCGGACTCCCGGCGCTTCCTGGTGACAAGCGGTCACCGGGGCAGGAACACTGACAGGGCGGATGTCGTCGCTCCGCACGCGTAGGCTCTAATGAAGGCCTCCCCGCCCCCAGGAGGTACCCCCGTGGCGAGCGTCGCCGAGCTCAAGGCAGCCATCGACGTTGCACTGCAACAGATCGGCGACGGCCAGAGCGCCGTGCAGGCCGCCGGCGAGAAGCTGGCCGAGGCGCAGCAGACCCTGGCCGGCGCGCTGGAGGGCAGCGGGCACGAGACGGTCGAGGCGGCCCAGGCGTCGCTGACACAGGCCAGCCAGGAGCTGGAGGAGTGCCTCGCGGCCACCCTCGTCGCCGTCGAGCAGGCACAGCTGTACGTCGCGGCTCTGTGAGGCGTACCCGTGTCCATCGTCGAGGACATCGGTGCGCAGGTGCGCGCCGCCGCCGAGGAGCTGCCGCTCGGCCTGGTCAGCCAGGCGCTGGAGAAGTTCGGCCTGGCCAGCGAGCGGCTGAGGTGGGTGCGGCAGGAGTCGGCCAACCCGATGGGGGTGCCGGAGCTGTCCGCCGCCACCGAACACGCCGAGACCGCCGGGTACGCGCTGCGGCTCGCCCAGGAGCAGTTGGCGGCGTACCTCGCCGCCATCGGCCTCGGCGTGGGCGGTGAGCCGCCGGCCCGTGCGCCCCGCCCCGAGCCCCGGCACGACGCGCCCCGCGAGGCAGCCCCGGTCGTCGTACCGGCCGAGCCGGCCGAGCAGGTGCGGATGCGGCGCTGGTGGTCGGTGCGGGTGGCGGAGCTGACCGGGGGGCCGGAGGGCGCCGACGAGCCGGACGAGCGGATCAGCGACTCCACGGAGCTGCTGCGGCGGGTGGTGCGCGGCGTCCGCGCGGGCGACCGGGACCGGCTGCGTACCGAGCTGCGCCGAGCGCACGCCGACGTCGGTCTGGGGCTGGCCGCGCTCGCGCCGCCCCTGCTGCGCGACCTCGCCACCGACCTGCTCCGGCACCCGCCGCGCGCCGAGGACCTCGACCGTCTCCGCGGGGCGCTGGGCGGTCCCGTGCGCGACCTGCTGCCCGGGCTGCCGGCGCCGGTGCTGGAGACGCTGCTGACCCGGGTGTGCCGGATGCCCCCGCCCCGGCGTTCCGGCGAGCCGCCCCACGCGGCCGACTCGGCCGTCGCGGGCGGCGTGCTGACCGGCGTGCTCCTCGCCCGCCTCGGCCGGGACCTGCCGCCCGACCTCGGGCCGGCGGCCGGCGGCACGGGCGGGGCGGGCGCGGATCGGGCCGGCGGCGACCGGCCGGGCGCGGGCCGTCCCGGGGACGGCTCGCCGGCGGCCCGCGCGGGGCGGGCCGGCACCACCGGGCCCCGCGACTCCACGGCGACCGCCGGGCGTCCGGCAGCGCCGGATCCGGCCCGGGCGGCCACGGGCGGCCCACCGGCGGGCGTTCCGCGCCCCGGCCCGTGGACCGGCGCGCCGCACCGCGTCTCCCGCCGGGGTGGCGATGGCTGACCGGCGTACACAGCTGGTCAGCCGCGTCCGGGACACGCTCGCCGACGCGCTCGGCGCGGCCCGTACCCGGCTCTTCGCCGCCCAGGCCGACCTGACCGCCGGACGGGAACGCCTCGCCCGGGTCCGCCGCGCCGCGGCGGAGGTGCCGGCGCGCGTGGGCGCGGAGCGGGACCGCCGGCTCGCCGAGATCGACGACCGGCACGCGGCCCGCATCGCCGAACTGGCCCGGCGGGCCACGGACGCCGCCCGGCGGGAGGCGCCCGGCGCGGCCTCCGAGGAGTGGCCGCGGTGGGAGGCCACGCCCGCCGGGCGGGGCGAGGCTCCCGGCCCGCTGCGGGTCGGCGCCCTCGCCATCGCGGGCGCCGAGCCGGTGCCGGCGCTCGTGCCGCTGCTCGACGCCGGGCACGTCGAGCTGGCGGGAAGCGACCGGGACGGCTGCGACGCCGTGGTCTCCGCGCTGCTGCTGCGTTCCCTCGGGCGGGCCGAACCGGGCGGCGTCCGGCTGGTCGGGTACGACCCGGAGCACCTCGGCGGCGGCCTGGCCGGGTTCGCCCCGCTCGGCACCGCGGGGCTGCTCACCTTCGTCGGCCCCGGCGGGCTGGGCCGGCTCCTCGACGACCTGGTCGAGCAGGTCCGCCGGATCAACGAGACCGTCCTCGCCGGTGAGCACGGCTCGCTGCGGGACCTGGCCGCCGACACGGGCCGCCGGCCCGAGCCGTGGCGGGTGGCGGTGCTGCTCGGCGGCGACGAGCTGTCCCGGCACGAACGCGGCCAGCTCGACCGGATCGTCCGTACCGGCGCGGCCTGCGGCGTGCACCTCGTGGCGCGGGGCGTGCGGCTGCCCGACGACCCGACGGTCACCCGCGTGGTGGCCGACCCCGACGGCGTACGCGTCGCCGGCGTGCCGGTCCGGCTCGACCCGCCGCCACCGGCGGCGCTCGTGACGCGGACCTGCCGGGACGTGGCGACCCGGGTCAACGCCGGCCCGCCGCCGGCCCCGTTCACCGACCTGCTGCCGCCGCCGGAGCGGATGTGGCGGGAGGACTCGGCCACCGGCCTCACCGCGCCGATCGGCGAGGGAGCGCACGGCCGGCAGGTGCTGCTGACGCTCGGCGACTACCCGCCGCACGCGCTGATCGGCGGCCCGTCCGGCACCGGCAAGACCAACCTGATCTTCGCGTGGATCGGGTCGCTCGCCGCGCGCTACTCCCCCGCCGAGCTGGAGTTCTACCTGCTGGACTTCAAGGAGGGCGTGTCCTTCGCCCGGTTCGCGCAGGGCCGGCGCGACCCGAGCTGGCTGCCGCACATGCGCCTGGTGGGGATCAACGTCAACACCGACCGGGAGTTCGGGCTGGCCCTGCTGCGCTTCCTCGCCGAGGAGCTGCGCCGGCGGGCCGACGCCGCCAAGAAGCACGAGGTCACCAAGCTCGCCGAGCTGCGGGCGGTGGACCCGACCGGGCGGTGGCCGCGCATCGTGGCGGTCGTCGACGAGTTCCAGATGCTGCTCGCCGGCCGGGACGTGGTCGCCCGCGAGGCCGCCGACCTCCTGGAGGACCTGGCCCGCCGGGGCCGCTCGCAGGGCATCCACCTCGTGCTGGCCTCGCAGGACGTGCGGGGCATCGAGGCGCTGTGGGGGCGCCCGGCCCTGGTCGCCCAGTTCACGCTGCGGATCGCCCTGCCGAAGGCGCTGCGGATCCTCGCCGAGCGCAACGACGCCGCACAGTCGCTGCCCCGCTGGCACGCGGTGGTCAACGCCGAGTCGGGGCTGCCGGAGGGCAACGAGGTGGCCCGCATCCCGTCGGCCAGCGACTGGGAGACCTGGAGCGGCCTGCAGCACCGGTTGTGGCGGATGCGCCCGCAGGACGCCGCGCCCGCCCGGCTCTTCGACGGCGACGCGATCCCCCGGCTGGCCGACGCCCCGGACTTCCGGGCGCTGCGGCCCGACGAGGGCACCGCCCGCGGGCCGGTCGCGCTCCTCGGCGAGATCATCGACGTGCAGGCCCGCTCGGCGGCCCTGCGGCTGCCGCGGGCGCCCGGCCGCAACCTCGCGGTGCTCGGGACGCGGGTCGACGAGGCGTGCGCCGTGCTCGACGCCGCGGCCCGCTCGCTGGCCCGGCAGCACCGGCCCGGGACCGCCCGCTTCTCCATCGCCTGCCTCGACCCGGACGCCGACCCGGTCGCCCGGGCCCTCTACGAGGACCTGGCCGACGACGCCGCCTGGTACGACGAGGAGACGGTGCCCGAGTTGATGGCCGAGACCGCCGACGGGCTGGCGGCCGCGGCGGACCCGCACTACCTGCTGCTGTTCGCCGTGGACGCGGCCTCCGGCGCGCTGGCCGCCCGCGCCGGCGGGCGTACGGGGTTGGAGCGGCTGCGCCGCATCCTGCACGACGGGCCGGAGCGGCGTACGCACGTGCTGGCCTGGTGGCGCGGTGTGGCCCGGATGCGCGCCGACCTGGGCGGGCCGGCGGCGCGCACCGACCAGATCGGGGCGTGGGTGGCGCTCGACACGCACGGCGGCGAGCTGGGCTCGCTCCACCCGGGCACCGGGGGCCCCGACTGGTATCCCCGCCCGTGGCGCGGACTCTTCTTCGACCGGGCGGTGCACCGCACCGGCCAGGTCATCATCCCCTACGGACCGTCGCGATGAACCAACCGGTGCCCAGTGAGACGTACGCCGCGCAGGTGCGGCGGCTGGCCGACGTGAGCGAACGGGTGCACGCCCAGCGGGAGGAGGCGCGGGCCTGGCACGAGCGGCAGTGCGCGGCGGCCGACCGGGCCGTGGCCGAGGCCGAGGAGCGGGTCCGGCGGGCCGAGCGGGACCTGGCCGAGGCGCGGGAACTCCAGGAGCGGGTGGACGCGGAGGTGGCGCACCTGTGGCAGCAGTTGCGGGAGCGGCTCGGCGCCGCCGGTCGGCGGCTCGCCGAACCCCCGGCGCCCACGTCCGGTGTCGACGCCGACCCGGTCCTGCTGCTCGACCGGGTCCGCGAACTGCTCGACCGGACCCGCAAGCCGGGCGAGCTGCCCGGTTCGACGAACCCGCTGCTCGCCCTCTGCGGGGTGGCCGGCGCCGTGCTCGCGTACGCCCTCGGGGCGGCCGCCCGGGCCGCCGGCGTCGGCTACGGCGGCGACCTCGCGGTCGGGATGCCGGTGCTCGCCCTCGTGGTGACGCTGTTCGGCCCGCTGGTCGGCCTGGTACCGGCGAAGGTGCTCGCCGACCGGCGGCACGCCGTCCTCGGCCCCCGCCCGATGATCGTGGTGCTGACCGCCGGGCTGGTGACCACCGTCGTGCTGCTGGTCGCCGGCCGGTGACCAGCGTCGTGCCGCTGGGTCGCCGGCCGGTGGGCGGCGGCGTCAGGCGGGGACCAGCACGGCCTCCCGCAGCAGCCGGCGGGCCAGCGTCACCCGGTCGGCGTCGTCGTCGAGGCCCGGCAGGTCACCGACCCGGCCGACCGCGCCGGTGAGCAGCGCCCGGACGGCGGGCGCGCACTGGGCGGGCAGCGTGATGGTGCGGTCGAACAGCCGCAGCGCGACCCGGTCGTCGCCCTCGGGTTCGAGCTGCCACCGCAGCCCGGGCCGCACCGCGACCCGCGTGTCGGCGTCCAGTGTGGCGAGCACGGCGGCCTGAGCGAGCGGGCGGATGGGCGCCGGCCGGGCCGCGGGCCAGGCCCGCCTCCGCAGCCGCCCGGCCACCGCCGCGGGGTCGACGCGCAGCAGCCAGTCCCGCAGCGCCTCCACCGTCTCGGTGAGTTCCGGCTCGACGGCGTCCGGGTCGGCCACGTCGATGCCCAGCGGCAGGCTCGTCCGCAACCGGCCGTCCTCGGCGGCCAGCGCCAGCAGCTCCTCGACGAGCGCGTACCGGGTGAGGGCGCGCACGCCCACGGTCAGGTGCAGCGAGCTGTACTCCTGCGCCTGTGCGCTGTGCAGCCAGCCGCGCGGCAGGTAGAGCGCGTCGCCCGGGGCGAGGACGACGTCGAGCGTGGCCGGTCCGGCCGCGGTCGCGGCGACCTCGTCGGCCCGGCCGCCCCACGGCTGCCGTTCCAGCGGGTCGGGCAGCACCGGCGGGTGGATCCGCCAGTGCTTGCGGCCGTCGACCTGGAGCACGAAGACGTCGTGGGTGTCGTAGTGGGTGGCGAACCCCTGGTTGCCGGCCGGCGTGAGGTAGGCGTTGACCTGCAACGGCTGGCCCAGCGCGAGACCCAGGTCGCGGGCGAGGTCGATGAGCGGCGGCCAGGTGCGGTGCAGGCCCTGCAGCACGAGGGTCGCTCCGGCGGCGTACTGCTCCAGCACCCGCTCGTCGAGGACCTGGTCGCCGATCTCGGCGCCGGCGCCGCCCCCGCCGGTCCAGCGGGCCGGCGGCACCAGCTCGCCGTCCTTGGCGATCCGCAGGAACGGCGTACGCAGGCCGCGCCGGCTGAGCAGCTCGTCGGCGTCGTCGGGGCTGAACAGGTCGGTGAAGCCGGCCCGGTTCGGCAGTTCGTCGGCCCGGGACAGCAGCGGGGTCCGGCCCCAGTGCGCGGCGGCGAACTTCGCGGGCTCCACGGCCACGCAGCGGGCGAGGGCGTCCGCCGCGGCCTGCGACGGCACCGCCGGGCGGCCGTTGCCGCCCGGCGGGTCGATGTCCGTCATGGCGATCGGTCAGTTGGCCGGGCCGTCGGCGCCGCCGTCCTGCTTGCCCGGGGTGGTGCCGCCGTCCGCCGGGCCCTCGGCCGCGCCGTCGGCGCCGCCGTCCTGCTTGCCGGGAGTGGCGCCGCCGTCCGCCGGGCCCTCCGCGCCCTCGTCGGCCCCCCGGTCGAGACCGCGCTCGACACCCTCGTCGGCGCTGCCGTCCGCGCCGCCGTCGCGCTTGCCCGGCGTCGCGCCCCCGTCGGCGGGACCCTCGCCGCCACCGGCGCCGCTGGTCGTCATGTCGTCGTCGCTGAGTGCCATCGCTGCTCCCTCATGCCGCCCCGCCTACGCCGGGGTCCGTCGTGCAGCGGGTGCTACCCCACCCTCGGTCTCCTCTAACCACACCGTAGACGGCCGGTAGGGCGCGCACGGGCGGTTCGGCCAGCGCGGCCGCACCGACGGTCCGACCCGCCGGCGCCGGCCGCGCGGACGGCGGGCGGCACGCCGCGGACGGCGGTGGCAGGATGGGGCGGACGCGCAGGAGGTGTCGATGACCGAGCCCACCATGCTTCCGCTCGAACCGGTGACAGAGGACTGGCAGCGCGCGCTGGCGGTCGTGGCCCACCCCGACGACCTGGAGTTCGGCGCGGCCGCGGCCATCGCGCGCTGGACCGGCCAGGGCAAGCGGATCGCCTACTGCCTCGTCACCAGCGGGGAGGCGGGCATCGACGGGATCCCGCCCGAGCGCGCCCGGCAGATCCGGGAGCAGGAGCAGCGGGACTCGGCGGCGCTCGTCGGGGTCGACACCGTCGAGTTCCTCGGGCTGCCCGACGGCGTCCTGGAGTACGGCGTGCCACTGCGACGCGCGATCGCCGAGGTGGTGCGGCGGCACCGGCCCGAGATCGTCATCACGACGAACTTCCGGGAGACGTGGGACGGCGCGTACGCCCTGAACCAGGCGGACCACATCGCCACGGGGCGGGCGGTGCTGGACGCCGTGCGCGACGCCGGCAACCGGTGGGTGTTCCCGGAGCAGCTCACCGACGGCCTCGAGCGGTGGGCCGGGGTCCGGCAGGTGTGGGCCGCGGCGTCGCCCCTCGCCGCGCACGGTGTCGACGTGACCGACACGTTCGACCGGGGGGTGGCCTCCCTGCGGGCGCACGAGGCGTACCTGGCCGGGCTGGGCGACGGCGGCTTCGACGCCGAGGAGTTCCTGGAGGGGCTCGCGCGGCCGACCGGCACCCGGCTGGGCGTCCGCTACGGCGTCGCGTTCGAGGTGTTCCGCTTCGACCTCTGGTAGCCGGCGATGGTCCTGGTCGGCACCTCGGGATGGCAGTACCGCGACTGGCGCGACCGGTTCTACCCGCCCGGGCTGCCGCAGCGGCTCTGGCTGGAGCACTACGCGGAGCGGTTCGCCACCGTGGAGGTCAACAACGCCTTCTACCGGCTGCCGGAGCGGGACACGTTCGCCGCCTGGCGGGCCCGTACGCCGGACGACTTCTGCGTGGCGGTGAAGATGAGCCGCTACCTGACCCACATCCGGCGGCTCGCGGAGCCCGCCGAACCGGTCGCCCGCTTCCTCGGCCGGGCCACCGCGCTCGGCGACCGGCTCGGGCCGGTCCTGCTGCAACTGCCGCCGACCCTCGGCGCCGACACCGCGGCGCTCGACGGCACCCTGCGGCTGTTCCCGCCGGACGTGCGGGTGGCCGTCGAGCCGCGCCACCCGTCGTGGTGGACGGCCGCCACCCGGGCGGTGCTGGAGCGGCACCGGGCGGCGCTGGTCTGGGCGGACCGCCGGGGCCGGCCGGTCACGCCGCTGTGGCGCACCACCGACTTCGGCTACCTGCGGCTGCACGAGGGGCGTGCGCACCCGCATCCGCGGTACGGCCGCGCGGCGCTCGCCTCCTGGGTGCGCCGGATCGCCGAGGCGTTCGGCGACGCGCCGGCGTACGTCTACTTCAACAACGATCCGGGCGGGGCGGCGATCGTCGACGCCGTCGCCTTCGCCCGCCTGGCCCGGCGGGCCGGGCTGCCGGTGAGCCGCGTCCCCGCCGGGTGACCTTCGGCCCGCCCCGGAGGCGGGGCGGGCCGGCGTCACCTCACGGCATCATCCGGGCCAGGTCCCGGGGCATGGTGTCCTTGACGTCCTCCCACTCGCCCTGGGTGACGTGCCGGCGCAGGGTGTCGAGCACCACCTGCACGACCCGCTCCGGGCCGCCCTCCACGTCGTACGGGAAGCCCTGCCGGACCTCGTAGAGGAAGTCGTCCCGGTTCAGCTTGATCGGCACGTCGGACGGGTTCCACCCGTCGTAGTAGATGCCGCGCACCAGCACCGGCAGCTGCTGGGCGAACTCGGCGCTCTCCTGCACCGGCAGCCGGTCGCGCAGCAGGTGCAGCACCGTGCGCAGCGCCGCGTAGGACTGGTTGCGCTGTTCCTTGGGCCAGCCGTAGGCGTTCTCGATGTCCTTCAGGATCAGGTTCGTCTTGTCCATCGAGGACTCGAACGCCGACACCAACTGCTCAGCCATCTTCCCACCCCCGTTCGTCGGTTACCCAGCGTCGGTCGTCGTCGCGTCGCGGCGGACCCGCCGGTCCGGGACGCGCCCGGACGGGGCTGCGCCGGCCGGCCCGCGGGGCCTGCCGGGCGTCGCCGGACGCGCCGACCACGTGCAGGACGGCCCCGCGCCGGGGATCCGTCACCACCCGAGCCGTCATTCCCGGTCACCTCCTCGTGGTGCGCCGGTCGGTGGACCGACCGCACGCACCCTCCACGGTGCCGCTCGGGTGGGTGAGGTGGCGTCACCCGTCCGGGGTGAGCCCGGTCAGTCGGCGCCGAGCAGCCCGGCGAGGGTGGCGGCGTTGGTCTGCGCGTAGTCGCGGTAGCAGTTGTTCATGAGCACGTGCGTCTCCCGCGCCGAGTCGGCCAGCTCGCGCAGTTTCGGCGCCCAGTCGCGCAGTTCCCGGTCGGAGTAGCGGTAGCCGAACTTCTCGTGGATGTCGGTGCTGGTCCACTTCTCGCTGTGCCCGTGGAAGCGCACCACGGCGAGGTCCGCCGTGGCGGCCAGGACGGGCGGGACGGACGAGCGGTGTCCCTGCGGCATGTCCACGCAGACGTACGGCAGGTGGTGCTTGCGCAGGAACTCCAGCGTCTCGTCCCGGTTGTCCCCGTCGAACCAGGAGGCGTGCCGGAACTCGATCACCGGCCGCAGCGGCGCGCAGCGCTTCGCGACCTCCAGCAGGTACTGCTTGTTGTCGCGCCGGATGGTGAACCACGGCGGGAACTGGAACAGCAGCGCGCCGAGCTTGCCCGCCTCGACGAGCGGGTCGAGTGCCGTGAGGAAGCGCGTCCACACCTCCTCGTACGCCTGCGGCGCGAGGTCGTCGGGATAGACGTTGCGCTTGTCGGTCTGCGGCCGCAGGTCCTTGTAGAGGGCGCTCACCCGGGTGGGGTGCCCGGTGAGCAGGCTGAACGCCTTGACGTTGAACGTGAAGCCGGCCGGGGTGCGCTCGGCCCACAGCCGCGCCGTCCGCTCGGCCGGCGGTGAGTAGTAGGTGGCGTCCACCTCGACCAGCGGGAACTGCCGGGCGTAGTACGCCAGCCGCTTCTCCGGGGTGTCCGCGGTCTGCGGGTACCAGCCGGAGTCCAACAGCGTCCGGTCGGTCCAGGACGCGGTGCCCACCTTGATGTCACCCATGGGTGGAGTCCACCGCGCTCCGGACCGACCGGCAACCGCTGGCTCGTCAGGCCGCCCGCCGCTCCCGGGTCTGCTTGCAGGTGACGCAGGTGGTGGCGGAGGGGAAGATCTCCAGCCGCTCGACGGGGATCGGCGCCGAGCAGCCCTCGCAGAAGCCGTAGGTGCCCTCTTCGAGGCGGGTGAGGGCGTGCTCGTACTGGGCGCGGCGGTCGAGGATCGTCCGCAGCAGGGACTGGGCGGTGTCCCGCTCGGCGGTCTTGGTGCCGCTGTCGGCCTGGTCGTCGCCGGCGGTGTCGCCGACCTCGACCAGCCGCAGCACCTGGCTCTGCAGCACCGCCTGCTCGTACTCCGCGGACAGCTCGTCGTAGCGCGCCTGGAGGGACTGCCGGATCTGGTCGATCTCCGCCTGGGTACGGCCCGTTCCTACCGTGTCGTGGACGAGCATGACTGCCTGCCTTTCCTGGCCTCTGGTCAACCGGGGCCCGGTGCGCGGTGGCCCCGGTCGTCGCGTCCGGTGCACGAGCGGTCACCCGTGCTCTGTGAGCCGGGCGAATACCCACCCCGCCAGTCGATCAAACCGGGGATTTTCCGGACGCCGGTGCGGTTCCGTCACCCCTGCGCCGGAGCGAGCGCGCCACGCTCGCCGGCGCCTCGCCCACCCGCCCGCGCTGGTGCCGTGCGCCGCCCGCCGGGCTTGCCGTCGGCGCGCTCAGGCGGGCTCCGCGGGCTCGACGAGGGCCGGGTGGCGGGGGTCGTCGACCCGCACGACGACGTCGGCGAAGGAGTCGGGGGCGACCTCCGCGGCGTACCGGTCGAAGGCCGGCAGGGTCCACCGCCGCTCCGGTGCGGTGCGCCGGCGCAGCGCGGCCGCGGAGAGAGCCAGGTGGACGGTGACGTCGAAGGGCAGCCCTCCGCCGAGCAGCAGCGCCCCGCTCACGAGCACGACCCCGCCGGGCGGCAGTCGCACGTACGCCGCGCGGCTCGCCCGGTCGGCGTCGGCGTCCCAGAGCGAGGGCAGCATCCGGCCCGAGCCGCCCGGACCGGCCGGGTCGAGCACCTCCCGGCGCAGGCCGGACTCGTCCACCCAGCCCTCGTAGTACGCGTCCGGGTTGGTGCGCCCCCGTTCGAGGCGGACGGAGGCGGGGCGCAGGAAGTCGCCGGCCCGCACGTGCAGCACCGGGCGGCCCCGGGCGCGCAACGGGTCGACCAGGGCGGCCGCCAGCTCGTCCGGGGCCGCGGCGTCCGGGCCGTCGACGCCGACCCGGAGCCGCCCGGTGCCGGTGCCGGCGGCCCGCTCCGCCAGGTGGTCGGTGAGTTCCGCGACGAGCCGCTCGGGCGAGATGGGACGGATGCGCACCCGACCATCCTGCCGGGCCGGCGGCGGGGTCAGCCGTTGCGGTCGACGGTGACCCGCGCGTCGTCGGCGAGGCGGTAGCCCACCCCGTACACCGTCGTGACCAGCGGCACGTCCACGCCGACCTTGCCGCGCAGACGGCGTACGTGCACGTCGACGGTGCGTACGCCGGCGTGCTCGTAGCCCCAGACGGCGTTGAGCAGTTGCAGCCGGGTGAAGACCCGGCGGGGGTGGGCGACCAGGTGCAGCAGCAGGTCGAACTCGAGGCGGGTCAGCGGCAGCGGCTCGCCGTCGCGCAGCACCGAGCGGGACGAGGCGAGGATGTGCAGGGTGGGGATCGTGGGGGCGACCGATCGGGAGGCGGCCCGGTTCGCCGGCACGTCGACCCGACGCTCGACGGTCGCGGGGACCCCGGTCACGGTGCCCTCGCCGCGTTCGATCAGCTCCCGGGCGGCCTCCAGCAACCGGCGCGCGGGCGGCGTCAGCGACTCCTCGCACGCCAGCGGGATGGAGAGCGTGACGGTGAGCACCGGTGCGGGCGTGCTCGCCGGGCGGCGCTGGCCGCCGGGGGGCCGACCGGGAACCGCGGGTTGGGACGTATGCCATCCGGCGCGCGACGAGGCGGGGCTGACCGACATGGTCCTCCTTGGCTGGTCCGGGTATATCCCCACGGCCCGGGACGCCGCTTCATCGATGCTTCCCGGCACCCGTGCGAGGGTCAAGAGGCGGCTGCGTTGCATGAATGTGACAATTGACGAACACATCGGAGCCGAATGCTCGCTCTGCGTACGAGGCCTGATGATTACAGCAGAGCCGCCGAGATGACCCGATACGGGGGGTCCCCGCCCGGTTCACATTCCACGCCGCCCGGCGCGGGCCGCGTCCGGTGAGGATCGTTCACCTCGACCGGGCGCGCTCCCATGTGGATCCGGGGCCGTCACCCGTCCCGCTCCACGGTGATCCGCGCGTCGTCGGCGAGCCGGTAGCCGACGCCGTGCACGGTGGTCACGAGCGGGGCGCCGGGGCCGAACTTGGCCCGCAGCCGGCGGACGTGCACGTCGACCGTGCGGGCCACGGCGTGGTCGTATCCCCAGACGCTGCTGAGCAGTTGCCGCCGCGTGAAGACCCGACGGGGGCGTTCGGCCAGGAAGAGCAGCAGGTCGTACTCGATGCGGGTCAGCGTCACCGTACGCCCGCCGTGGCGCACCACCCGCGGGCCGGCCAGGATGCGGACCTCCTCGGGTCCGGCGGCGGCCGGGCCGGGTGGGAGCGGGCCGGACGCCGCGGGGCCCGGCGCCGGTACGGGCGACGGCGGGCCGGGTACGGCCGGCGCGGCGCCGGCGGCGCGCAGCCTGCCCTCGCCGGACTCGGCGAGTTCACCGATCAGGTCGAGCAGCCGGGCCAGCCGAGGCGTGAGCGGGCCCGGCGGGAGGTCGACGGTGAGGGTGAGGGTCGCGGTGGCGCGGCGCGGCCCGGGGCGGTCGGCGCGGGCCGGCGGGCGGGGTCGGGGCGGGACGGCGACGACGGACATGGTGCCTCCTGTTGCGGCGTACGCCCGCCGCGCCCGGTGGAGCGCGGCGGTCAGCGACGTGCCCGGGCGGCGGTGACCGGGGGCGGGAACGGGGACGGCGGCAGCGGGGTCGGGCCGAGTACCGGCAGGCCGGCGATCCGCCAGGCGGCGAATCCGCCGACTACGTCGGTGGCCCGCCACAGCCCGAGGTCCTTCAGGGCGGCGGCGGCCAGCGAGGAGGTGTAGCCCTCCTGGCAGATGACCACGACGGGAAGGTCGTAGCCGACCGCCTGGGGCAGCCGGGCGGGACAGCGGGGGTCGAAGCGCCACTCGAGGACGTTGCGTTCGACGGCGAGCGCCCCCGGGACGGTGCCGTGCGCGGCCCGCTGGGCGGCCGGGCGGATGTCGACCAGCAGCGCCCCCGTCCGGCAGGCGACGTGCGCCCGTTCGGGGTCGAGTCGGTCGAGCCGGGCCCGGGCGGCGGCCAGGATCTCGTCGATGCCGCGGGAGCCGGGCGGCGGCGAGGCCGGCGCACCGGTGGCCTGGAGCTGGCTCATGGTCGTGTCCTTCCGGTGTCGACAGCGGGACCGGCCGGGCCGGGTGGGCGGGAGCGGACGGCGCGGCGCGGTCGTCACCACGCCACCCCGGCCTCGGCCACCTCGGCGACCCGCAGCCGGCCGCCGGTGAGGTCGTAGCGGGTCATCCAGCGCAGCGCCGGACGGTAGACGTGCACGCTGACCGCCGGGGCGTCGCCCCGGTTGGCGACGAGGTGCACGTGGCGGGCGCCGAAGCGCCGGCCGGCGCCGGCGGGCAGCCGGTGGGGGCGCAGCCGGCCGCCGCTGACCGTCTCCTCGGTGAGGACTCCGGCGACGACGAGGAACGCCCCCGCCGAGCCACCGTGGTCGTGCAGGTCCGTGCCCTGCCCCGGCAGCCAGCTGAGCGCCCACACCTCGTGGTCGGCGTCGGCGGCGAGTCGCGCGTACCAGCGGGTGACGGGATCGAAGCGCAGCGGCTCCGGCCACCCGCCCGGGTCCGCCGCCCACCGGGCGGCCACGGCGAGCAGATCGGTGGTGCGGTGGGTCATCGGGCTGTCCTCACGGGTCGGCGACACCGTCCACCATAGCCCATAAACCCTATCGGTTTAGTGGGGATATCGGATGCTGGGATTCCGGGTCGTCGGGCTCGGGCGGGCGTTCCCGCTCGCGGACCCCGGCCACCGCTCACGCGCGCGCGGACCCTTCCGCGGCGCGGCCGGCTCACCGGATGACGGGCGGCTCCACCCGGTAGCCCGGCACCGACGGCCAGCGGACCGTGAGGACCACCGACTCCCGCTCGGCGTACCAGGAGTGGTCGACCCCGGGGCCCCACACCACGTAGTCGCCGGGGGCGCCGAGCACCACCGTGCGGTCCGGCAACTCCACCCGGAACCGCCCGCTCACCAGCACCAGCAACGCCGTACGCCGCTCCCCGGTCGCCCACCGTGCCCGGGTCTCCCCCGGCGGGTGCACACCCCACTTGATCTCGACGTCGGTGCTGTGCCGGACCTCGCCCGGCGGCATGAAGTGCCCCAGCAGCCATCCACCGTTGGTCGCGCCGTCGACACCCGCGTTACCCACGTAGATCGCGTCGTCCATCGCCCTCCCCCACGCGCGCCAGACCGTACCAGGGCGCCCGCTTCCCGCCGCCCCGCGGTCACCGCGCCCCGGCGGGGTCGCGGCCTTCCCGCCGACATCGCGGGCGGGCCGCGGTCCGGCCCGGTATACAGAGGCGGTGGACGACCCGCTGCCCGAACAGATGCGCGCCGCCGCCGGCGACCTCCTGGCGGCGCTCGACGAGCCGGCGCGGGCCCGTGCGGTGTACCGCTTCGACGACACCGACGCCCGGCAGTGGCTGGGGTACCGGCCGCGTCCCCGGCCCGGCGTCTGCCTGGACGACCTGGGCCGCCCCGCCCGCAAGGCCGCGCACCGGCTGCTGGCCACCGCGCTGAGCCCCGCCGCGTACGCGCAGGCCATGGCGATCGTCGCGCTGGAGGAGGTGCTGGACCGCGCCGAGGGGTGGCGGGGCGGCCGGCACAGCGGCGACTACTGGGTGGCCGTCTTCGGCGACCCCGTGCGGGACGACCGCTGGGCCTGGCGGCTGGAGGGCCACCACCTGTCGGTCAGCATGACGGTGGTGGACGACCAGGTCTCCCCCGCCCCGATCTTCTTCGGCGCGAACCCGGCCACGGTCCGGCACGCCGGGCACCCGGTCTCCCGGCCGCTCGGCGTCGAGGAGGACCTGGCCCGCGCGCTGCTCGACTCGATGGGCCCGGCCGCCCGGGCCCGGGCGATCATCGCCGATGAGGCGCCCGGGGACATCGTGAGCGCCACCCGCCCCCGGGTGCGCGGGCCGGTGGAGCCGCTCGGCGTCCCGGCCGACCGGCTCGGCCCGACCGCCCGGGCGCTGCTCGACCAGCTCGTCGCCGTCTACCTGGACCGGCTCCCGCCGGAGCTCGCGACCCGCGAGGCGCGCCGGCTGGACGGCCGCGAGCTGCACGTCGCCTGGGCCGGCCCGGTCCAGCCGGGCCAGCGGCACTACTACCGGGTGCAGGGTGACGACCTGCTGATCGAGTACGACAACACCACCGACGACGGCAACCACGCGCACACCGTGCTGCGCCGCCCCGAGAGCGACTTCGGCCAGGACGTCCTCGCCGCCCACCACACCGCCGCCGCACCCCGCTGACCACTCGGCGGGCGCCCGGCCCCGCCAACCTCATGATCGGCCGGAGCGGGTGGGGCGGTGGGCCTCGACGAGGAACCGGCGGGCGTGGGCCACGAACGGGCCCTCGGCCAGGATGCGGCGGTGCAGGGCGTACAGCTGGGGGCGGTACCGGTCGACCGTGAAGCCGGGCACGGTCCAGACGACCTTGCGCAGGAACCAGACCACCGCCGCGATGTCGTTGAAGACCGTCCGCAGCGTCGCCTCCCGCAGGTCCACCACGGTGAGTCCGGCCGCCCGGGCCGCCGCCACCGCCTGCCGGGGATGCCGCTGCGCGGGCGGAGGCAGCGGTCCGAGGATGGCCTCGCTCAGCTCCCGCACGGTGCCGGGACCGATCTGCTGGGACAGGAACGTGCCGCCGGGGCGGAGCACCCGGGCCGTCTCCGGCCAGTCGGTGCGGACCGGGTGCCGGCTCACCACGAGATCGAAGCTCGCGTCGCGGAACGGCAGCGGGGCGTCCGGGGTGACGGCCACGACGGTGGCGCCCAGCGGGCGCAGCGCCCGGCGGGCGACCGGCACGTTCGGCGGCCAACCCTCCGTGGCCACCAGCAGCCGCGGCGGCCGGGGCACCTCGGCGAGCACCTCGCCGCCGCCGGTGTCCACGTCCAGGGCCGCGTCGGCGGTCGCCATCCGCTCGGCGACCATGCGGGCGTACCCCCACGGGGGACGTTCCTCGGTGGCGCGACCGGCCAGCCAGTCGAACGCCCAGCCCTCGACCGGCGCCGCGGCGCCCTCCTCGATCAGTCGCGCGAAGTCCGGATCGGTGTCCACCGGGCGAGGGTGCCGGCCGGCGCCGGCCGGCGGCAACCCGTTTGTCAGCGGCCGCGCAGGGACCGGGTCGGGGTGACGATCTCGACGGTCGAGCCGGCCACGCCGTCGAGCGCGTCGAGGCTCGTGGTCTCCGCGGCCCGGCCCGCGTCGAACCGGCGCACCAGACGCGCGCCGAGCCGTACGCCGACCCCGCCCACGGCGAGGGCCAGCACCTCGACGGCGAGCAGCGCGACCGAGGCGCCCCGCTGCGGGGAGTCGGCCCGGATGAGGCAGGCCAGCAGGAAGAGCCCGGCCGTCGCCAGGTTCACGAGGTTGAAGGCGATCGCCGTCGCGCGGGTGCGGTCACCCGGCACGTCCCACAGGTCGACCATCCCGGCCACGGCGGTCAGCGCGGCGCTCACGAGCGCGGCGACCGCCGTCCAGTAGCCGACCTCGCCGAGGAACGCGGGCCCGCCGATCACGTCGGTGAGGTCGAAGATCCCGGCGCTGACGAAGAGCCCGTACGGGAACGTCACCAGCATCGGTTGGATGGGGTGCCCCTGCACCCGCAGCCGGCTCTGCATCGTCCCCTCCTCTGGTCGCCTCGCCCCTGAGCCCAGGGTGCTACCCGGGTGCGAACGGGCCGAAACGACGCGGAGGGGACGGCCGTCAGTTGTCCCGGGGTCGGGAAACGGTGCGGACCAGGCGTTCGGCCACCTCGCGCAGCGGGATGTCGAGGGACGAGGCGGCGGTGCGGAGCACCTCCAACGCCTCCTCGGCCGGGCAGCCGCGCTGCGTCATGATCACCCCGATGGCCTGGCCGACGACCCCGCCGTCGAGCAGGGAGGCGTCCCGCTCGCCGGCCGCCTCCAGTTGGCGGGCGCGGTCGCGGACGGCCGCCAGCAGCAGGCCGGCGTGTTCGGCGAGCAGCATGGCCGTGAGCTGGTGCTGAGGTGTGAGCGCGTCGGCGGCGCCCGCGTACAGGTTGACGGCGCCCAGCACGTGGTCGTCGACGTCGAGCGGGGCGGAGATCACCCCGCGGACGCCGAGGTCGACGGCGCGGGGCGTCCAGTCCGGCCAGCGCCGCTCGTGGCGCAGATTCTCCGACAGCACCATCTCCCGCCGGCGGATCGCGTCCATGGCCGGCGTGTCCGGGCCGTGCCGCAGGTCGTCCAGGCCGGCGAGGCGCGGATCGGAGGCGGCGGCAGCGGCCGGCTCCCCGGCGCGCAGGGCGGTGAAACCGCACCAGCTCACCCCGGCCACGGCGTCCCGGGTGATCCGGACCAGCGCGGCCAGCGCCTCGTCGAAATCGGTCGCGGCGATCAGGCCGGCGGTCAGCTCGCGCAACAGCGCGGCGGTCTCCAGGACGCCGACGGTCGCGACCGCCGGCTGGTCGGTGTCGAGGTTCACCGGCGCCCAGCCCCCGCTCCGCCGCCGGCCACGGCGCGGTCGGCCGGTGCCATCACCTGTGTCATGCTCTGTTCTCTCCCGAGTCTTCGGACCCGCCCTACTACCCCCGCGTACACGGGTCGAAACGGGCCAAAACGGGGCCTGCCCGGCACCGGCCTGCGCCGCGCGGGCCCCGGGTGACGTCAGCGGGACGCGCCGGTGAGCCGGCGGCCCACCGAGGCGATCAGCCGGTCGAGCTCCGAGCCGAACGGGTTGTCGTGCACGAGGTACGTCCACGTGGCGCTCGGGCGGACCAGCGCGGCCTCGTCCGGCTCCCAGTCCTCATCGAATTCGGTCTCGGTGAAGGTGGCGATGGTGCGCGCCTCGATCTCCGGGATCAGCGCGTTGAACGCCGGGACCGCGGCCCGGTGGAACTCGTCCAGCGGGTCCAGCCGGCCCAGCGCGCGCAGGTGCACGCCCTCGCGGACCTCCGACAGCTCGGCCAGGTGCTCGGCCCAGAGCCGGTCGAGGTGGTAGAGCGCGATCGACCGCGCCACCCGGCAGAGCAGGTCCTCGTCCATCTCGCCGGCCTTCTCCGGCACCTTGTCCAGCAGCATCAGCGCCGCCACGTCGGTGGTGAGCAGCCGCTCCCGCCGCTCCGCGAGGGCCTTGCGCTGCTGCTCGATGACCACGCTGTAGCGCCACGTGTTGCGGTGGATCTCGTGGTCGACGCCCTCGGCGACCCGCTGGGCGTGCTCCACCGCGTAGTCGACCTGCTCGTCGGTGACCAGGCCGTCGGCGTGCATCCGCGGCGACGGCGGCACCACGTCGGCGGCGTGGCGGACCACCAGGTCGTCCTCGAGGCTGACGAAGAACACCGAGCCGCCCGGGTCGCCCTGGCGGCCGGCCCGGCCGCGCAGCTGGTCGTCGACCCGGCGGCTGTCGTGCCGGCCGCTGCCGATCACGTAGAGGCCGCCGAGGGCGGCCACCCGCTCCCGGTCGGCCTGGTCGCTGCCGCCGAGCCGGATGTCGACGCCCCGGCCGGCCATCTGCGTGGAGACGGTCACCGCGCCGAACGCGCCGGCCTCGGCGATGATCGCCGCCTCCTCGTCGTCGTTCTTGGCGTTGAGCACGGCGCACGGCACGCCGGCGGCGTGCAGGCCGGCGGCGAGCTGCTCGGACTCCTTGACGTCCAGCGTGCCCACCAGCACCGGACGGCCGACCTCGTGGCAGCGCCGGATCTCGTCGATCAGCGCCTCCTCCTTCTCGGCCCGGGTGGCGTAGATGCGGTCCGGCTCGTCCTCCCGGATGCACGGGGTGTTCGGCGGGATCACGGCGACCTCGAGGCCGAAGAACTCGCGCAGCTGGTCACCGACGAGGACGGCGGTCGCCGTCATGCCGCAGACCCTCGGGTAGAGGCCGATGAACGCCTGCACGGCGATGGTGCCGAGCACCTCGCCCTCGGCCGTCGCGTCGAGGCCCTCCTTGGCCTCCACGGCCGCCTGGAGCCCGTCCGGCCAGCGCCGCCGCTGGGCGACCCGGCCGCGCATCTCGTCGATCAGCTCCACCGACCCGTCGCGGACGATGTAGTCCACGTCACGGTGCAGCAGGGCGTGCGCGTGCAGCGCCACGTTCACGGCCGAGAGCTGCTGGACGTTCTCCTCGTCGTACAGGTCGATGCCGAGCTTCGCCTCGACGGCGGCGAGCCCGGCCGAGGTGAACGCCACGCTGCGGCCGTCCTCGGCCACCGTGTAGTGCCTGCCCTTGCGCAGGCCGCGCACCAGGGCGGCGGCCGTGTGCACCGGGTCCTGCTCGCCGGGGACCGTGCCGGCGAGCACCATCGGCACCCGGGCCTCGTCGATGAGGATCGAGTCGGCCTCGTCGACGATGGCGGTGCTCAGCGGCCGCTGGACCCGGTCGGCGATGTCGGTGACGAGCTGGTCGCGCAGGTAGTCGAAGCCCGCCTCGCTCACCGAGACGTAGGTGACGTCGCAGGCGTACGCCTCCCGGCGCTCCTGCGGGGTGGACGCCTCGTTGACCCAGCCCACGGTGAGGCCGAGCAGGGTGTAGACCGGCTCCATCCACTGGGCGTCGCGGCGGGCCAGGTAGTCGTTGACGGTGAGCACGTGCACCGGCCCGTTGCCCATCCGGACGTGCCCGTACGCGGCGATGGTCGCGGTGAGCGTCTTGCCCTCGCCGGTGGCCATCTCGGCGACCTTGCCGGACAGCAGCGCCATCGCGCCGAGCAGCTGGACATCGTACGGGCGCTGGTCGAGCCCGCGCCGGGCGGCCTCCCGGCCGATCGCGCAGATCTCCTCGTAGCCGGTGGCCTTGCCGGCGGCCTCGGTGAGTTCGGCGTCGTCCAGCGCCGCGAGGTCGTCCTCGCGCGCGGCGATCGCCGGCAGCAGCTTCTCCAGCGGCGCGAGGTCCACCGTCGTGCCCGGGCGCTGGAGGAACCGCCGGAACCTGCTCTTCAACCGTTGCGACACACCCATGAGCCGCAACGGTACGCGAACTCGGCCGCCTTCCGCGTCCCGCCCGGTCGGCATGTCGGCACGGGCGCCCGACCGGCGCCTCAGACCGCCAGCACCACCTGGAGCTCGTGGCGCCGCCGGGCGGCGAGGTCGGTCAGCACGGCGGGCGCCTCGTCGAACGGCACCACCGCCGAGACGAGGTGCTTCCCGATCGCGTCGCCGTCGTCCCGCAGCAGGTCGACGGTCGCGGCCGAGAGGCGTTCCCGGTCCCAGGTGGGAGCGAGACCACGGGGCACCCGCCCGATCTGGGCGCACCGGACGGAGAGGCCGTTGTGGTGGAATTCCTCCCCGAGGCGCACCTCGTCGGCGCCCGCCTGGTAGAACGCCAGGTCGATCACGGTCCCCTGCGGCCGCAGCAGGCGCAGCGCCAGGTGCAGGGCCCACGCCTGGCCGCGGCACTGGAACACCACGTCGGCGCCCCGGTCGCCGGCCGCGTGCGCCCAGCGGGTCTTGAGCACCACGGCGGCGTCGTCGGCGTCCGGGTCGAGGGCCTCCAGCCCCAGCGCCTCGGCGACCTGCCGCCGCTGCGGCGTCGGGTCGAGCACCACGACGGAGGCCGCGCCGTGCCGCCGGGCGAACAGCGCCGTGAGCAGGCCCACGACCCCGCACCCGACCACGGCGACGCGGCGGCCGGCCACCCCGTCGTCGAGGGAGCGCACGTCGCTCCCGTGCAGGTCGGCGGCGGCGTGCAGCAGCCCGTTGGCGCAGATCGGGCCCATGTGGGCGGCGTAGACGCCGAGCAGCGGGTCCAGGTCGTCGGGGAGCGGCACGAACCGCTCGGCCAGCGGGTCGGCCACCCAGCCGGTGCGGTGGCCGTACGTCATGGCGCCGACCGCGCCCTCCGCGACCGCCGGGGTGGCGCTCTCGACCACCCGGCCCACCTGCATGTAGCCGAGCCGGGTCACCGGGTACGGGCTGCTCGGCGGACCGGGGCGGAACAGGCCGAGGTCGGCGTCCCAGGTGACGTTGAGATAGGGGTTGGTGCCCTTGACGTAGCTGAGTTCGGTGCCCGCGGAGACGCCGCTGAACAGCGTCTGGACCCGGAACGTGCCGGGTCGCAGCGGCCCGGCGTCCTGCTCGACCACGCGTACGCGGCCGGGGCCCTCGACGACCACGACCCGGTCACGCATCGACGGTCACCCCGCTGGCCGGGAGCGTCGCCGGGGCCGGCTGGTCGAGGCGTACGGCGCGTCCGGTGCGGGCCGAGTCGGCCACGGCCAGCGCCAGCCGGTGGGTGGCCAGGGCCTCGGCGTACGGGACGCGGACGTCGTCGCCCAGGCCCCGGACGGCGTCGACGAAGGCCCGGTCGACGGCCACCCGGGCGGCCTCCGGGTCGGCGGGCAGGCGCCGCTCCCCGTCGCCGTCGCAGACGAGCAGGCCGTCCTCGGTCAGGGTCAGCGCGAGCCCGTCGGCGAGGATCTCCACCCCGGCCCGGTGCTTCCAACCGAGCACGCAGGCGGCGGTCAGGGTGCCGACCGCGCCGCCGGCGAAGCGGAGGGTGGCCGCCGTGACCGAGTCGATGTCGGCCCCCTCGACCGGCGGGGGGCTCCCGTCGCCGTACGCGGTCACCTCGGTCGCCTCGCCGACGAGGAGCCGGACGAGGTCGAGCACGTGGGCAGCCTGCTCGACCACGGGGCCGCCCGAGCCGTCGCGCCGGCACCACCAGTCGACCGGCGGCACCCTGTCCCACCAGGCGCCGCTGACCATCCGCACGGTACGGCCGGCGAGCAGGTCCCGCGCGTGCTGCACCACGGGCAGGTACCGCCAGTGGTGCCCGACGGCGGTGAGCAGCCCGCGCCGGGCGACCAGGTCGGCGATCCGCTCGGCGGTGACGAGGTCGACGGCGACCGGCTTCTCCACGAACATCGGCACCCCGGCGGCCACGACCGCCTCCTCGACGGCGCCGTGGGCGAACGGCGGCACGCAGACGTACACGGCGTCCGGCCCGGCCGCGAGCAGTTCGTCGACGTCGCGGAAGGTCCGGGCGCCGTGCGTGCCGGCCAGCGCCGCCGCCGCGGCGGGGCGCACGTCGGTCACCCCCACCAGTTCGACGTCCTCGAATCCGGACAGCACGCGGGCGTGGCGCTGCGCCACCCCGCCGGCACCGACCAGTCCCACCCGGCACGTACGCATGCGACCCGCCCTCTCCCGCCAGGGATTCGTGTATCGACGCAAGCACTCCCCCGGGGGCCGGGCAACCAAACGTTCACGATGAGGGAACCCGACGCGGCACGAATCGTGATCAAGCTGGTAGGCATGATCCGGTTAGCGCGACGCCGGCACTGGGAAATGCGAGGCCGTGTTTTCCGCCACGATCTGGGGGTGTGTCCCGTGCGGGAAAGTGATTCGACCGTCTCTCCGGTGGTGGAGGCCTGGGCCACCTACCGGACCACGTCGGCCGCCGAGTGGAACGCCCGACGGCTGGTCCGGGCCAAGGGGGCGAGCCGGGTGAGCGTCGTGCTGCCCGCGCGCAACGAGGAGGCGACCGTCGGTGCGATCGTGTCCACCATCCGCGAGCACCTCATGGACCGGGTCGCCCTCGTCGACGAGCTGATCGTGGTGGACTCGCGGTCCACCGACCGGACCGCGCAGGTCGCGCGGGCGGCGGGCGCCGAGGTGGTGAGCCAGGACGCGATGACCCGGGGGCTGCCCCGGCTGACCGGCAAGGGGGACGCCCTGTGGGCGGGGTTGGCCGCCGCCGAGGGTGACGTGGTGGCGTTCGTCGACGCCGACCTGCGGGAGTTCCGCCCGCACTTCGTGACCGGGCTGGTCGGCCCGTTGCTGACCGACCCGTCGGTCGAGTTCGTGAAGGGGTTCTACCACCGGCCCCTGGTCGGGGCGACGAGCGTGGAGCCGGACGGTGGCGGGCGGGTGACGGAGCTGATGGCCCGGCCGCTGCTCAACCTGTTCTGGCCGGAGCTCGCGGGATTCGTGCAGCCGCTCGCCGGCGAGTACGCCGGCCGCCGCGACGTCCTCGCACAGGTGCCGTTCGTCTCCGGCTACGGCGTGGAGACGGCCATGCTCATCGACCTGCTCGAACTGGTCGGGCTGGACGCGCTGGCGCAGGTGGACCTCGGCGAGCGCAAGCACCGGCACCAGGACACCGCGGCGCTGGGGCGGATGTCCGCCCAGATCCTGCTGACCGTCTGGTCCCGGTTGCAGCGCCGCGGCTGGGCGGCGCCGGGCGCGGACCCGACCCCGCTGCTGACCCAGTTCCGCCGCGGCGGCTCCGAGGCGCTGCCCAACCTGGAGCGGGAGATCGTGGTGAGCGACGTGTCCATCCAGGAACGTCCGCCCCTCGCGGAGCTGCGGCACCGGGTGCCGCGCCGGCGGATGGCGGCGGCGTGAACGGCCGGCCGTCCACCGCCCGCCGCGCCCACGGACGGAGGTGGGCGCGATGAGCCTCACCGTGCTGATGAACGCCGGCCCCTGGCTGTCGGTGCCGCCGCCCGGCTACGGCGGCATCGAGAACGTGATCGCGACGCTGGTGCCGGAACTGCGGCGCCTCGGGGTCCGGGTGGTGCTCGCCTCGGTGGGCGACAGCACCCTGCCGGTGGACGAGCTGGTGTCGGTCTTCCCCGAGGGCCAGTTCGCCTCCCTCCAGCGGCCGTACAACCAGGTCTGCGGCGTCGCGCAGGCGCACCTGGCGGGCGTCGTCCGCGAGCTGCACACCCGCGACGACATCGACCTGGTGCACGACCACGTCGAGGCGGTGGGCCTGGCCACCCTCACCGCGATGGGCGCCGACGCACCGCCCGTGCTGCACACGCTGCACTGGGACCTGGCCAAGCACCCCGCCCTCTACGGGACCCTCGACGGCGGCGGCCGGGTACGGGTCAACGGCGTCTCGGCCTCCCAGCTGGCGCGGGCGCCGCAGGCGCTGCGGGACCACTCGGTCGGGCACGTGCACCTGTCCACCCCCCTCGCCGTGGACGCCGACCGCCGGCCCCGGCCCGCCAAGGGCGACCACGTGGTGGTGCTCGGTCGGATCAACCCGGGCAAGGGCCAGGACCTCGGCGCCCGGCTCGCCCACCGGGTCGGCTTCCGGCTGGTCCTCGCCGGCCCCGTCGGCCCGTACCACCGGCCGGAGGACCTCGCCGCCGCCGGCGAGGAGGCCCGTCAGAACCCCGACGTCCGCTTCTTCGTCGAGGAGGTCGCGCCGTACGTGGACGGGGACCTGGTGCGCTGGGTCGGGACGGTCGCCGGACGGGAGCGCGACGACCTGCTGGCCACCGCCCGGGTGGCGCTGTTCCCGCTGCGCTGGGAGGAGCCCGGTGGCACGGCCGTGGTCGAGTCGCTGGCCCTGGGCACCCCGGTGGTGGGGATCGCCCGGGGCTGCCTGCCCGAGCTGGTCGCGCACGGCCGCACCGGCCTGCTCACCGCCGACGAGGAGGAGCTGGGCGAGCTGGTGCTCGCGGCGAGCGTCCTCGACCCGGACGAGTGCCGCCGCGAGGCGGTCGCCCGGTTCACCCCGGCGGTGATGGCCGAGCGGTACCTCACCCTCTACGAGCGGGTCCGGAAGCTGGCCGCGACGCCCCGCCGGCCGGCCTGGCGGGAGGAGTCCCACCTCACGGCGTTCGACATGGCCGGGGGTCCGTCGTGACGCCGGCGCCCCGCCACCGCCGGGCGCGGTTTGTCCGTCCCGATCCCGGGTAGCCGCGCCCCGGCCGAGGCCCGCAGAGGGAGGAGACGGCGGTGACCGGACCCATGGCCCACTCCCGCGCCCGGGCCAACCCGGCCGACGGCAAGCCGCCGGTACGCCGGGCGGCCGGTGTCGTGGGCGTGGTCTTCCTGATCGTCGGCGTTCTCGGCTTCGTTCCCGGGGTCACCGACCCCATCGGGGACCTGCGCCTCGCCGGCCACCACTCCGGGGCCACGCTGCTCGGCGCCTTCCAGGTCTCGGTGCTGCACAACCTCGTCCACCTCGCCTTCGGGGTGGCCGGCCTCGTCATGGCCCGGACGGTCACCCGCGCCCGGACCTACCTGGTCGGTGGCGGCGCGATCTACCTGGTGCTCTGGCTCTACGGGCTCGCCGTCGACGCCGACAGCGGCGCGAACGTCCTGCCGCTCAACGCCGCGGACAACTGGCTGCACCTGGGACTCGGCGTGATCATGATCGCGCTCGGGGCGCTGACCGGCCGACGCCGCTGAGCCGAGCCCGCGCGGACGCGGGCACGCTCGGCCGCGACGCCGTCGCGCTCCGATCCCGGGAGCGCGAGGGCGGCTCGCGTGAGGCCGGTTTCGTCGGTCGGGGCGGGGGGTAGTTCCTGAGTCCCACCGACGAGACGCGAAGAGGTCCTGATGTCGAGCCGGATCACCTGCGAGGTGCGCGAGGGTTCGCCGGTCACCGTCGTCCGTCTCGACGGGACGCTCGACCTGGGCACGATGCGTGCGGTCCACCGGGCGCTGGACGCGTGCCTCACCGCGCAGCCCGACGCCCTCGTGGTGGACCTGGGCGGGGTCGCCGTCCGCGACCGCCTGGCGCTCTCGGTGTTCGCGGCGGCGGCCCGCCGCGCCGAGGAGTGGCCGGCCGTGCCCGTGGTGCTGTGCGCCCCGCCGCCGCCCGCCGCGCGGTGGCTGGCCGAGTCGACCACCTGCCGGGTGGTGCCGGTGCGGCGGGACTGCGACGAGGCGACCCGCGCGGCCCGGGCCGCGGTCGCGCCCCGGCTGGGCGCCCGCCTGGAGCCGGTGGCCGAGGCGTGCCGACGCGCGCGGGAGCTGGTCCGGGACGCCTGCGCCCGGTGGAACCTGCCGGAGGTGGCCGGGCCCGCCTCGGTGGTCCTCAGCGAGCTGGTCGCCAACGTCGTCCGGCACGCCGGCACACCGATGCAGGTGACACTGACGCTGCGGCCGCCGTACCTGCATCTCGCGGTGGTCGACGGGTGCCGCAGGTCGGTGCAGGCCCGCGCTCCCCAGCCGCGCGCCGAGGGCGGCCGCGGCCTGCTGCTCGTCCGGGAGCTGGCCCAGCGCTGGGGCAGCGCGCCCGTCGGGGACGGCAAGGCGGTCTGGGCCATGCTGCCGGTGAACTGACCGGCACCGCGAATTGAGCAGATTTACCCCTTCGGCCTGGTTTCATAGGGAGCGGGTCGGGTAGGCACGCCCGTCCCCTTGTGCCGACCATGAGGTGAGAGCCATGCCCGAGCGGGTGACGACGGAGCCAGGCCGAGATCGGGGACCGGCGATCCTGGCGCCAGCCCGCTTCGGCGGGTACCCCGGGCCGCTCCGCAAGTCCCTCCCCGGGTCCTCGCTCATCCGGTTCCTGGCCACCACCGACCACAAGCAGATCGGCATCCTCTACCTGCTGACCTCGTTCGGGTTCTTCCTCGTGGCCGGCCTGGAGGCGATGCTGATGCGCGCCGAGCTGGCCCGGCCCGGGATGCAGTTCCTGTCGCCGGAGCAGTACAACCAGCTGTTCACCTCGCACGGCGCCGTCATGCTGCTGCTGTTCGCCACCCCCGCGGCATTCGGCTTCGCGAACTTCATCGTGCCGATCCAGGTCGGCGCGCCGGACGTCTCGTTCCCCCGGCTCAACGCGCTCGCCTACTGGCTGTTCCTGTTCGGCGGCCTCATGGTGATCAGTGGCTTCGCGACGCCGAACGGCTCGGCGGACTTCGGCTGGACCGCGTACACGCCGCTGAGCGACGTGGAGCACTCCCCGGGTGTCGGCGCGAACCTGTGGGTGCTCGGGCTGGTCGTCTCCGGCCTGGGCACGATCCTCGGCGCGGTCAACATGATCACCACGATCCTGACGCTGCGCGCCCCCGGCATGACCATGTTCCGGATGCCGATCTTCACCTGGAACATGCTCTTCGTCAGCGTGCTGGTGATCCTGGTCTTCCCGCTGCTCGCCGCGGCGCTGCTGGCCCTCGCGGCCGACCGGCTGATCAACGCCCACGTCTACGACGCCGCGACCGGCGGGCCGATGCTCTGGCAGCACCTGTTCTGGTTCTTCGGCCACCCCGAGGTCTACATCATCGCGCTGCCGTTCTTCGGCATCATCACCGAGATCATCCCGGTCTTCTCCCGTAAGCCGATCTTCGGCTACACCGGTCTGGTGCTCGCCACCATGGCGATCACCTTCCTGTCGATGACCGTGTGGGCGCACCACATGTTCGCCACCGGCCAGGTGCTGCTCCCGTTCTTCAGCATCCTCAGCTACCTCATCGCCGTGCCGACCGGCGTGAAGTTCTTCAACTGGATCGGCACCATGTGGAAGGGGCAGATCACGTTCGAGACGCCGATGCTGTTCGCCATCGGCTTCCTCGTCACCTTCCTGCTCGGCGGCCTCACCGGCGTGCAGCTGGCCGCCCCGCCGGTCGACTTCCACACCCACGACACGTACTTCGTCGTCGCGCACTTCCACTACGTGCTGTTCGGCACCGTGGTGTTCGCGCTCTTCGGCGGCTTCTACTTCTGGTGGCCGAAGTTCACCGGGCGGCTCCTCGACGAGCGGCTCGGCAAGGTCCACTTCTGGACGATGTTCCTCGGCTTCCACGGCACGTTCCTCGTGCAGCACTGGCTCGGCAACGAGGGCATGCCGCGGCGGTACGCCGACTACCTGCCCACCGACGGCTTCACCACGCTGAACACCATCTCGTCCATCTCCGCGTTCGTGCTCGGCTTCTCCACGCTGTTCTTCATCTACAACGCGTGGAAGTCCTGGCGGTACGGCGCGATGGTCACGGTCGACGACCCCTGGGGCTACGGCAACTCGCTCGAGTGGGCCACCACCTGCCCGCCGCCGCTGCGCAACTTCGACCGGATGCCCCGCATCCGCTCCGAGCGGCCCGCGTTCGACGCGAAGTACGGCCCCGTCGTCGCCGACCTCGGCCGCGACCTCCCGCAGCGCACCACCCGGCCGCCGCAGGAGTTCCGCGAGGAGATGCGCCACGTCCGCAAGGTGCCCGAGTCCCCGGCCGCCGAGGGCGCGCACGGCCCGCGCGAGGCGACCGAGTACACCCCGGCGCCGCAGTCCGGCGCCCGCCCGGTCAACGTGCCGGACCCGGAGCACGTCCGCCGGCCCAGCTTCGAGGAGACCGACGAGCCCGAGGAGACCCGGTTGGGCGCCCAGCGCGCACCACAGGAGAACGACGAGTGGCGGCACCCGCGCAGCCACGGCGACCCGCCCGAGTGACGCGGCGGCACGACGGCCGCGGGGCCGGCACCCTCTCCGGGTGCCGGCCCCGCGCCGGTGTGGGTGGACGGCGCCCGCCCGCGGTCGCCGTCGACCGGCCGACGGCGGGGCCGGGCAGGCCCGGCCCCGCGTCGGTCGTGGCTCAGTCGCGGGCCGGTGCGAGGCCGGCCGCGGTGAGCGAGCGGCGCACCGCCGGCTGCACGCGGGTGAGCCGCAGGGGCACGCCCGTGCGGGCCGCCGCGTCGCGGCCGGCCACCAGCGCGGCGATCCCGCCGGCGTCGACCCCGCCGGCGCCGACGAGGTCGACCACCACCTCGCTCGGCTGGCCCGTCACGGCCTCCAGCATGGCCCGTCGCAGCTGGTCCGCGCCGTCCCGGTCGACGTCGCCGCCGACCTCGACGACCACGCGGTCGCCGTTCTGCCGTACGGAGATGCGCGGCTTGGCCGGCTCCTCGGCGGCACCGTTCTGCCAGGGCGGCGGTGTGTCGGCGAGCATCGCCTGGCGCAGCCAGGTCAACGCGCGCGACAGCAGCCGGGAGACGTGCATCTGCGAGATGCCGAAGCGGGCGGCGATCTCCGCCTGCGTCTGGTTGCCGTAGAAGCGCATGGCGAGGATGCGCCGCTCCCGCCAGGGCAGGCGGTGCAGCAGACCGCTCACGGTGACCCGGTCGTCGACGGATTCCAGCGCGTTGTCCGACTCGCCCACCAGGTCGCCGAACTCGGCCGAACTCTCCCCGCCGACCGGCGCGTTCAGCGAGGCGGGACTGTAGCCGGCGGCCGACTCGAGCGCGGCGAGGATCTCCTCCTCCGGCGTCTCCAGCCGTTCGGCCAGCTCGGCCACGGACGGCGCCCGGGACAGCTCGCTCGTGAGCGCCGCGGTGGCCTGGCCCACCTCCAGGATCAGGTCACGCAGCCGGCGGGGCACGTGCACGCCCCACGTGCGGTCGCGGAAGTGCCGCTTGATCTCGCCGACGATGGTGATCGCCGCGTACGCGGTGAACGAGCCCCGTTCCGGGTCGTACCGGTCGACGGCGTTGACCAGCCCCAGTCGGGCCACCTGCTCCAGATCCTCCAGCGGCTCACCGCGCCCCCGGTACCGGCGGGCGAGCCGGCCGGCGAACGGCAGGGCGAACCGGACGAGGTCGTCACGGGCCTCCTGCCGCCGCTCGGGTGGAAGTCCCTGGATCCGCGCCGCGTACGCCAGGGCGGCCGCGTCGAGGTCCTCCAGGCCCCGCTCGGTCGGTGGTGGTGTGCTTGTGGTGGTCTGTCCGAACATCCGCGCCTCCCTCAGGAAGGTCCCCCGCCCGGATTGGGAAACCGGTCGTGCGCGTGGTCGGGCCACGCACCGGGCCGGAAGTGGGTTACGTGACTGGGACGCCAGCGGGCGACGACACGCTGCGCAACGTGATCAGTCCATCGCAGCCAGCGATGTTCCCGCTCCGTAGGTACTCAATCACGGGATCCCGGGTTCGCGAGGATGTTTCGCTAGGCTCCCCTCAAGAGACCAGCAACCCCTGGTGGGTGCCGCTGTCGCGGAGCGCTTCCAGGGCCTCGGCAGCCGTCAGCGGGGGCGGCACCGGCAGGTCGTACGGCTGGGCGCGGAGTACCTCCGTGGCCCGGCGGGTGGGCACCGAGGTGACCGGGTAACCCCGGGCGGAGGTGCGGTCCAGGGCCCGCCGCCGGCGGCCGAACCCGGCCACCGCGAGCCACTGCGGCAGTCCGGCGAGCGCCGGCGACCGCACCCCCGGCGGCTCGGGCAGCACGTCCACCGAGCTGAACGGCTCGCTGCCGGCGAGCCACCACTCGACCCCCTCGACGCTGCGCCGGGTGGCGTTCTCGCACCAGTACGGCACCATCCCCGCGCGCACCACCTGCCACGGGTCGAGCAGCCGCCCGCACTCCACCACCAACCGGTCCCCCGTCTTCCCCGCGGCGCGCAGCCACCGCCGGTACAGGTCGGCGATTGCCGCGCTCAGCGCCTCCGGCCGCGGGAAGAGCACCCGGTGCAGGCGGCGACCGGCGCGCCCGGCCCAGTCCCGGGCGCTGAGTTCGAAACCGGACTCCACGCCGTGCTCGGCGTACCCGGAGGGCGACGAGACCTGCGGTGGCTCCCACCGGGCGGCGTCACCGCCCGCGGAGCGGAGCACCTGGCGCAGGGCGTGGCTGTCCGGGTGGAAGTCCACCGGGTCCAGCCCGCTGCCGGGGCAGCCGACCTGGAAGCTGTGCCCCTGCCCGGGGTCCACCACCGGCCAGGTCCGCGCGTCCCGCAGCAGCAGCACCGGGGCGCCGGGGGCCAGCCGGTCGGTGAGGAACCGCCGGTACGCGGCCGGCAGGGACCGCCAGCGGGCCGCGAGCAGCACGGTGGCCCCGGCCAGCGCGCCTCGGCTCGCCGGGCAGTGCACCTGGCGTACGTGCAGGTCGTCGTTGCCGGCGAGCAGCCGCGCGGCGAGTCCGGCCCCGTGCTCCAGGGCGGCGCCGGGTCGGTCCACCCCGCCCTGCGCCCAGTGGGCGGTCATCTCGAAGCCGGCGGGCAGCCAGGGCACCCCGAGGGCGACGGCGAGGTGCGCGGCGGCGCCGTGCGGCGAGCCGAGCACCGCGCCCGCGTAGCTGCGGCGCGGGTACTGGTCGACGAACCAGCGCGCCACCCGCTCCGCGTCCACCTCGGCGACCTGCGCGGGTGTGAGCGCGACGCGGCCCGCCGCCCGCGTCGCCGCCGCCCGGCGGACCGGGTCCGGCGCGCCGGGGAACCGGGACACCGGCCCCGGATGTCCCAGATCGGCGCAGTCCATGCCGCGCAGCGCGCGGGCCGTGGCGGCGACCAGGATGCGGGCGGTACTGCCGGCCGCCACGACCCGGTCGCCGGCCAGCCCGGCGTCGGCCGCCACGAGCCCCTCGCGCATCTTGCGCACCGGCCCCACCTTGCCTCGTTCGCTCACCACGCGGCCCGGCTTCCCGTCCGGATGGGGTTCAAACGGGCCCTCCCCCACCTGTCGGGACCATTCCGCTGATGGGGGACGCTTCGCCGGTCCCGGACGGTTGACGCGGTCCGGGGACGGGTCGCCCACGGCGACCGGACCACGCGACGACGACCAACCCCGCCGATGAGGCCGGTTCTGCCGGGCGTCCCCCAGACGGGAGCGCGGCTCGGGGACGCGCGCGCCACGACGCCGGTGGTCGCGCGGGGCGGGGCGTCCCCGGTGGTGGCGGACGCGCCCCACGACGAGCGCCGGGCACGACGAGGCCCGGCCCGCACGCGCGGGACGACGCACCTCGGCGGCACCGGGGCCGTCCGGGTCACCCGGGCCCGGGTGCCGCCGGCGTCGACACGCCAGAGCCGCGTGGACGACGGGCTCGGCCGACCGCTAGACCAGGTCCTCCGCGGCCACGGAGAGCTGCCGGTCGACCTGCTCACGGACCCGACGGGCGGCGTCGCCGTCGGCGAACACGCCACGCAGGTCGGCGAAGGCCGGCTCCGGGGGCGACAGCGGGACCCGGGCGTCGACCACCGCCTCCACGACGCACGGCCGGTCCGCGGCCAGGGCCTCGTCCCAGGCGGCGCCGACCAGCTCCGGGCGGTCCACGCGTACGCCGTGCAGCCCGAGCAGCCGGGCCCAGCCGGCGTACGGCACGTCCGGGCGCCGCCGTGCGGGATCGTGCACCGGCTGCCGTCCGCCGCCCGTGCCCGACTGGTCGCGGTTGTTGAGCACGAGCACCACGAGCCTCGGGTCGCGCCACCGCGACCAGTGGTTCGCCACGGTGATCAGCTCGGCGAGGCCGTTGAGCTGCATGGCGCCGTCGCCGACGAGCGCGAGCACCGGCTCGTCCGGCGCGGCCAGCTTCGCGGCGACCGCGTACGGCAGGGCGCAGCCCATCGAGCCGAGCGTGCCGCACAGCTGCGCGTTCACACCGGGCGGCAGCTCCAGGTGGCGGGCGTACCAGTAGATGACCGAGCCGACGTCGACCGCCACCGAGCCGGTGCGCGGCATCCGCGTGGAGAGTTCCTGAAGCACGAGCCGTGGGTTCACCGGCTCGGCGGGGGCGGCGGCCTGGTCGGCCAGCTCGCGCCGCCACCGGTCCACCGAGTTCTCGACCGTGGCCCGCCACCGCGGGTTGGGCCGGTCCGGCAGCCGGGACAGCAGCGCGCGCAGCGTCTCGGCGGCGTCACCGACGAGCGGGACGTCCACCGGGTAGCGGCTGCCGATCCGGCGGCCGTCGATGTCGATCTGCACGGTCCGCACCTGACCGGGCATCGGCAGGTAGCCCGTCCACGGGTTGTTGGTGCCGACGAGCAGCAGCCGGTCGCAGCCGCCCATCAGCTCCGCGGCGGCCCGCGTGCCGACCTCGCCGAGGACGCCGGCGTGGAACGGCAGCCGCTCGTCGAGCACGGGCTTGCCCAGGAGCGAGCTGGCCACACCGGCGCCGAGACGGTCGGCGAGCGCGAGGACCTCGTCCGCCGCGTCCCGGGCGCCCTGGCCGACGACGACGGCCACGCGCGAGCCGGTCTCCAGCAGCTGCGCGGCGGCCGCCAGGTCCACCTCGTGCGGCAGTACGCGCGCCAGCGGCTCGCCGGGCGTCGCGGTGATCACCCCGGCGGCGTGCGACTGGAGGTCGGGCACGGCCGCCTCCTGCACGGCCCGGGGCAGCACGACGCAGACCGGGCTGCGGGTGGCCGCGGCGGTCCGGAACGCCTGGTCGAGCAGGGTCGGCACCTGGCCGGCGCTGCGGGCGTAGTGGACGAACTGGTTGCACACGTCGGCGAAGAGCCGGCTCAGGCCGATCTCCTGGTGCGCGCCGCCCAGCGGCCCGGCGACGTCCTCGCCGACGATGGCGACCACCGGCTTGCTGTCCAGCTTGGCGTCGTAGAGGCCGTTGAGCAGCTGCACCGCGCTCGGTCCCTGGGTGGCCAGGCAGACCCCCATCTCGCCGGTGAACTTCGCGTGCCCGGTGGCCATGAAGGAGGCGGTCTCCTCGTGCCGCGCGGGAACGAACTCCGGGTCGCCGCCGGCGCGGTCCAGCGCCGCGACGACCGGTGCGATGGCCTCGCCGGGGTAGCCGAACGCCCGCGGCACCCGCCAGGCGCGCAGCCGCTCGACCACCAGGTCGGCGGCGGTCCGCTCAGCCATTGCCCCGCCCCGGGGTGCTCGGGTCGACGTACCGCAGCACGGCGCCGACGCCGTCGGTCAGCTCCGGCGCCTCGTCGGGGCCGAGCACGGTAAGCTCCGCGTCGGTGCCGACCAGCGCCCGCACCAGCGCCGCGTCGGCGCGCACCCGCTGCGGGTCGTCGACCGACATGGCGCTCAGCTGCCCCGGGTCGACCGCGATCTCGGTGGGCTCGGGCCCGATCCAGAGTTCCCCGTTGGCGGAGGGGTCGTCCACGATCAGCATGTTCTCGACCTGGTTGCGCTGCAACGCGGAGACCACCGCGTCCAGGCCGGCGCCGACGTCCTCCTGCATGCCGAAGCGGTCCAGGGCGGCGGTGATGCGCTGGTCGGCCACCTCGGCGATGGTCTGCACCGTGAGGTCGTCCAGGAGGGTCTGGTCGGCGCCGCCCGCGCGGGAGCCGGCGTCGGTGCGGACCACGAGGTCCTGCCAGCGCGGCGGCATCTGCGCGGCGATCATGCCGGTGGCGCGTACGTCGCCGGCCACCACCACGACGTCCGCGCCGACCCGCTCGGCCAGCTCGACGGTCGCGGCGGTGACGTCGCCGGCGTTGTGGTGCCAGGCCTCCATGGCCGCGCGCTGGTAACGGGACTGCGACCAGCCGCCGGGCTGCACCCGCCGCAGCTGGTGCTCCTCGCGCCCGACCACGCTGGCCCGCCGCGGCACGCCGCCGGCGCTGACCGCCATGGCGTCGGCGCCGGTGCGGTCGGCCAGGACGCGCACCCAGGCGACCTGCTCGCCGCGCTGGGCGAGCAGCGGCATCACGTGCGGCAGCGGCGCGTACGAGGCGAGGTCGCGCAGCGGCGGCGCGGAGAGGAACTCGGTGAGCACCACCCGCCCGCGGGTGGCGAAGACGGCGAGACCGTAGTCCCCCGGCATCGGGTCGTGCCCGCGCACCACCCGGTCGAGTGCGGCGACGGTCGGCTCGTCCGCGCCCTGGTCGGTGAGTTGGCCCTGCAGTGCGCGCCAGCGCAGGTCGAGGGCCGGGTGGGCGTCGTGCGTGTCGGCCGACGCGTCCAGGTACACCGAGCACCACGGCCCGGGGCGGTCGTAGAGCGGGCGCAGGAAGGACAGCTGCATGCTCGACCCCTTTCCAGCTCGGCCCTGCGCTTACCCGTGCCGTCCCGGATGTCACCTGACCGGTCGTGAGCGCATGACCAGGTTTCATTCACGCCGTTCAACCCGACACGCCGATACCATGAGTGAACCGATCAGGACTCTCGGTGGTGACCATGGACAGCGGACTCGATACCCGGCGGATCGCCCATCCCACCGAACGGATCCTCACGGGCCGGGTCGTCCGGCTCCTGGAGGGGTACACGCGGGAGCTGCCGGTCAGTCAGCCGGTGCTGGTGGTGGTGCTGGCCGCGGCGGGCGTGGGCGCGCTGCTGCGCCTGCTGGCGCGCGCGATCCTGCCCGGCTCCGGCGGTGGCGGTCGCCGGAGCTGGAAACAGCTGCGCAAGGGCCCGGAGTACCTCGTCACCCCGCTGCGGCTGCGCGACGGCGCCGGCCGGCTCTGCGAGGTCGAGCTGCACGGGCACCTGCCGCAGAGCGCGCTGCACCCCGCCGACCACGTCCAGCTGACCCTGCGTCCGCAACGCGACCCGGAGCTGCCGCCACGGATCGAGCGGATCGTCAACCTCACGACCGGCCAGTTGCTGACCCCGCGGACCGCGACGCTCTGGACGCACCTCGGCCCGCCGCTGCTGCTCCAGGCCGTCGTCGGGCTGCTGGTCGCGCTGGGCGTCGCCCTCTGGTCCGCGCTGCGGTGACCGCCCGCGCGGCGGACGGCACCGTCAGCGCGCGGGGACGATCCGCTCGATCCAGTACTCCCTCGCCAGCGCGTCCACACCGGCGTCGGACACCGACCGCAGCCGGACCGTGTTGCCGTCGGTGCCGGCGATCCGGCCGTGCTTCTGCAGCTCCAGGATGTGGTAGCGCTCGGGGGCGAAACCGAGTTCGACGGACACCGTGAACCGTCCCCGCGCGTCGCGCCGCTCGCCGACACCCTCGGCGACCTTGCCGGACGCCTGGATCGCCAGCCACGCCTGGTAGGCCAGCACGAGGACCAGGACGACGACGACCCGGCGGAGGGTGCGGGCCCGCCACGCCCTACGCAGCGGTGAGCTCCGGTCCCTCACGGTCACCCCCCTCCGACAGCAGCGCCGTGATGTGGTTGGCGATCTCGCGGAACTCCGGAAGCGCCGTGGTGCCCTGCCAGTCGCGCGGCCGGGGCAGGTCGACGGTCACGATCTCCCGGACCCGGCTCGGCCGGCGGGAGAGCACGACCACCCGGTCGGAGAGGAACACGGCCTCGTCGATGTCGTGGGTGACGAAGAAGACCGTCGGCCGGCGCAGCTCGAACACCCGGGTGAGGTCCTCCTGGAGCTTGCGCCGGGTCTGCGCGTCGATGCTCGCGAAGGGCTCGTCCATGAGCATGACCGCCGGTTCGTTGGCGAGCACCCGCGCGACGCCGAGCCGCTGCCGCATACCGCCGGACAGCTCGTGCGGATACCGGTTCTCGAAGCCCGCCAGCCCCACCAGCTCCAGGTGCTCCAGCGCGATCTCCCGGCGCCGGGCGGCGGGAATCCCCTTCATCCGCAGGCCGAAGGCCGCGGTCTTCCAGGGGAACAGGGCGTGGTTCTGGAAGACGACGCCCCGGTCGGGCCCGGGACCGTCGACCACCCGGCCGCCGACCTTCACCGTGCCGGCCGTCTGCTCCACGAACCCCGCGATGATGTTGAGGACCGTCGTCTTGCCGCAGCCGCTGGGGCCGAGGATCGAGACGAACTCCCCCTCCTCGACGGTGAAGGTCACCTCGCCGATCGCGGTCACCCGGTCACCGCTGTAGCTGTCGACGTACTCCTTGGCGAGCCCACTGATCTCGAGCGCGGTCACCTGCCGGCCTCCACTTGTCGCACCATTCCCCAACGCTCCACGGTGGCCCGTTCGAACGGAGCCAGGACGAGGGCGTCCATCGCGTACCACAGGACGCCGAGAACGATCATGCCCAGGAACACCTCCGAGACGTCGCCGACGCGGCGGGCGTCGAACATCATGAAGCCGACGCCGCTGGTCCCGACGATGATCTCGGCGGCGATCAGGGCGCGCCAGCCGTAGCCCAGGCCCGTGCGGATGCCGCCGGCCACCGCCGGCAGCGCACCGGGCACGATGACCTCCACGAAGACCCGGAACCGGCCGGCGCCGAGGCTGCGCGCGGCGCGGACCAGCTCCTGCGGGACCTGCTCCACCCCGGACACCACGGCCAGGACGAGCGGGAAGACGATCGTGTAGACGATCACGAACGTCACCGCGGTCAGGCTGAAGCCGAACCACACGATCACGATGGGCAGCCAGGCGATGTCGGCGATGGCCTGGAAGAAGAGCAGCAACGGCCACGTGAGCCGCCGCGCCCAGGCCGACATCGCCACGAGGAAGCCCATCGGCAGGCCGATGAGCAGCCCGAACCCGATCCCGTACGCGAGCCGGGTGAGCGAGTCCGACAGGTAGCCGGGCAGCACCCCCTTGCGCATGAGGTCGAGGAACTCGGTCAGCACGGCGTCCGGGCCGACGAAGAACGCGGCCGGGAAGACCTCCAGCTCCGCGGCGAGCCACCACAGCACGACGATCGGCACGAACGGGCCGAGCGTGCGGACCGCCCCGGTCCGGGTGACGCGTCGCAGCCAGACGGCGAGCCGACGGCGGGGAGTCCGCGTCGCGGCCCGGTCCAGCGCGCCGTCGGTGGGTGCCACCATGTCCGCCACCTCAGCTCACCACCGACTTCATGCCCCACCGCTCGACCGTGCGCCGCTCCAACGGCGACAGGACGAGCCGGTCCATGAGGAGCCAGAGCACCCCGATGATCGCCATGGAGGCGATGACCACGTCGGTGTCGAAGCTCTTCTGGGCCAGGAACAACGCGTATCCGAGACCGGCGCTGCTGGCGATGATCTCGGCGGCGACCAGGCCGCGCCAGCCGTACCCGAGGCCGATCCGCAGGCCGGTCACGACGCTGGGCAGGGCGCCCGGGAGCAGCACCTCCCAGAACATCCGCAGCCGCCCGGTGCCCATCGACCGCGCTGCCCGGATCAGCTCGATCGGGATCTGCTGCACGCCGAGCAGCGCGTTGTAGGTGAGGGCGAAGAACATGGCGTTCCACACGATGAAGATCACGGCCTGGTCGCTGTAGCCGAGCCAGAGCGTGGCGATCGGGATCCAGGCGATGCCGGCCAGGGAGACCGAGAACCGCAGCAGCGGGGTGAAGAAGGCGGCCAGTTTGGGGCTCGCGCCGAGTGCGATGCCGAACGGCAGCGCCGTCGCCACGGCGAGCAGGGCGCCGACGCCGACGCGCCGCAGGCTGGCGCCGAGGTGCCGCAGGAGGTCGCCGCTGGCCCACATGTCGGCGATGGCCGATCCGACGTCGGTCACCTGCGGGAAGATCCGCATCGGTGTGCCCGTGGCCGCGACCACGACCGCCCAGACGACCAGGAGGAGGGCGAAGGGCAGCAGGAACCAGAACGCTGAGGCCAGGCGGCCGCGCGGGCCGCGGCTCGCGGGGGCGGCGGTGCGCCCCCGCAAGCCCGGGCCGGCCGTCCGGCCGAGTGTCACGGACAAGCCTTCACCGCCTCGTCACGGTTGAAGGTGTACCCGGCACCGATCGCCGCCGCCTCCGGGACGGCCGGAAGGTCGTCGAAGAGCGCCGGCTCGGCCGACATGATGCCGAGGATCGGCTCGGGCGCGAAGTACCTGCTCACGTCGAAGCCGGGCTGCACCACCTCCTGCTCGGCGAGGAGCCGGCTGATCGTGTCGAGCGCCAGGTAGTTGCACGCGCTGAAGCGGGGGTCGAGCTGCTTGGTGTTGTACTGCATCGCCTTCCTGGCCACCTCCGGCTTGGTGCCGGGCAGCCACCGGGTCGCCGACTCCCCGGCCTCGTCCGGGTTCTTGCGCATCCACTGGTCCACCGCCGCCCGGGCGGTGAGGAACTTCTCGACGACCTCGGGGTTTCCGTCGACGAACTGGCGGGTGGCGACGATGTACCCGACGAACGGGATGTGGCCGCCGCCGCGCAGGATCTCCCGCGCGCCCTGCACCTGCTCGGTGACGACGATCGGCCACGGGTCCCAGATGACCGCCGCGTCCACGCCGCCGGTCTGCAGGGCGACGCCCATGTCCGGCGGCGCGGTGTTGACGATCTTCACGTCGTTCGTCGACAGGCCCACCGAGTCGAGCAGGCCCAGCAGGTAGAGGTGGTTGATCGAGGCCACCGACACGCCGATCCGCTTGCCGCGCAGCGTCTTCAGGTCGGCCGGGTCGATCTCGGCGCCGGGCGCGGCCACGACCGCCATCGTCTCGTCGATGCTGCGCTGGCTCGCCGAACCGGTGTAGTTGCCCAGCAGCACGAGGTCGATGCCCTTCTGGGCGGCGGCGATGAGGGGCGTGCCGACCTGGATGATGTCGACGGTGCCGGCCTGCAACGCGTTGAGGGCGTCGACGCCGGTCGGGAACGGCTGGGCGAGCTCGACGTCGAGCCCCTCCTCCTCGAAGTAGCCGCCCTCCAGGCCGACCGGCAGCCCGATCTGGTCGATGGCCGACACGTAGCCGGCACGGACCTTGGTGAGCGCCGCCCCGCCGGCGCCGTCGTCGTCGTCGACCGTGGAGCCACCGCCGCAGGCGGCGGCCAGCAGGACCACCGCTGTGCCGACGGCGGCGAGTCGCAGACGTCTCGCAACGGCATGGTTATCGCCTCCGCTGGTGAATCGTGATCGGGTCCTTCCGCAGGGCGGAGCGGATCGCCGCGTCCCGCGGTATCGGGTGGACGGCGCCGTCGCCCTGGGTGGTGAGGGCGCCGGCGACCGCGGCGTAGCGGGCGGCGTCGGACGGCGTGGCCCCCTGGACCAGCCGGGCGACGAACGCCCCGTCGAACGCGTCACCGGCCCCGGTGCTGTCCACCGGGACCACCGGGTGCGGCGGGATCTCGCTGACGTGGCCGTCGTCCCAGAGCAGGACGCCCCGGTCGCCCATCTTCAACGCCACGATGCGCGGGCCGCGCGCGGCGAACCACGCGAGGACGGCCTCGGGGTCGTCCAGCTCGGTGAGCTGCCGCCCCTCCTCCACGTTGGGCAGTGCCACGTCGCACAGCTCGACGCTGCGGGTCACGACGGCCCGGGCCCGGTCCAGCGGCCACAGTGCCGGCCGGTGGTTCGGGTCGTAGGTGACCAGCGTCTGGTGGCGGCGGGCCAGCCGCATGGCGTGGAAGGCGGCGTCGCAGGCCGACACACTGATCGCCTGGGTGATCCCCGAGACGTGCAGGGCCCGGGCCCGGGCGACCGCGTCGCCCGGCACGTCGGCGGGGCTCAGCCGGCTGGCCGGCGAGCCGGCGCGGTAGTACGTGAAGGAGCTGTGCGCGGCGTCGCGTGAGATGAAGTAGATGCCGGTCCGGCCGCCGGGCTCGCGGACGACGTGCGCGGTGTCCACGCCCTCGGCCTGCCACAGTCGCAGCAGCGCCGTGCCGAAGCCGTCGTCGCCGATGCGGGTGATGTAGCCGGTGGCGGCGCCGCACCGGCTGGCCGAGATGAGGACGTTGGAGGTGTCGCCGCCGTACCCCACGGCGAAGGTCCGCGCCGCCTCCAACGGGCGGTCGTCGCCGGCGGTGAACTCCAGCAGCGGCTCGCCGAGGGCGAGGATGTCCACGGCCTCAGACCCGGTTGTGCTTGGCGAGGCCGGTGAGCAGGGACCCCGACTCGTGGATCAGCTGCGTCTGCTCGCGCTCGGCCTTCTCGATGCCCTGCGCGATCTCGAGGATCTCGACGATCCGGTCGGCCGGCACCCGCACCACGCCGTCGCTGTCGGCGACGATCAGGTCCCCCGGCGACACCACGACACCACCGAGTTCGACCGGCTCGTTGAGGCTCACCGTCCGGTAGCGGCCGACCGTCGTCGAGGGGACGCCGCCCCGCGCGTAGATCGCCAGCTGGGGGTAGTCGCGCCGGATCTCCTCGATGTCGCGCACCCGGGCGTCCAGCACGGCGCCGGCGATCCCGTTCACCACCGCGCCGGCGGCCATCAGCCCGCCGAACACGGCGACGTCCGCGCCGCCGGCGGCGATGCACAGGACACTGCCGGCCGGCGACTCGTCGATCGCCCGCAGCGCGAGGGTCGGCGGCTCGGCCCAGTCGCACGGCTCCTCGAGCACGGTCACCGCCGGACCGACCAGCTTGCCGGGCAGGACCGGGCCGATGGCACCGGTCAGGTACCCGCGCTCACCGGTCTTCTCCACGGCGTCGGCCACCGAGGCGGTCGCCAGGCCGCGGTAGGCCTCGACGATGTCGTGCGTCGGTACGGAAGTCACGTGCTCCCGCTCCTTTCGAGGTTGTCGGCGAAGCGTCAACGGCAGAGCCAGCCGCCGTCGACGACGAGGATGTGTCCGTGGACGTAGTCCGCGGCCGCGGACGCGAGGAAGACGGCCGGCCCGACGATGTCCTGCGGCGTGGCCCACCGGCCCGCCGGGATGCCGACGGTGATCTCGGCCCGGCGTTCCCGGTCCTCGCGCAGCCCTTCGGTGACGGCGGTCTCGACGTAGCCGGGCGCGATGGCGTTGACGTTCACACCCCGGCCGGCCCACTCGTTGGCGAGGGCCCGGGTGAGGCCGGCGATCGCGTGCTTGCTCGCGGCGTAGGACGGGACGAAGACGCCGCCCTGGAAGCTCAGCACCGAGGCGATGTTGATGATCTTCCCGCCGTCGCGGGCGAGCATGCGGCGGCCGGCCGCGCGGGCGAGGTGGAACGCCGCGTGGGTGTTGACCTCGATGACGTCGTACCAGTCGTGGTCGGGGAACGTCTCGCTGGGCGCGCGGCGGATGACACCCGCGTTGTTCACCAGGACGTCCACCTCGTGCTCGTCGAGGAGGGCCTCGACGAACCCGGCGCGGCCGGCCACGTCGGCCAGGTCGAACCGGACACAGGTGGCCGTCGCGCCGTGCGCCCGCACCGCCTCCGCCACCTCGTCGAGGTTGTCCCGCTCGGAGAGCAGCACGAGGTCGGCGCCGGCCGCCGCGTACGCGACGGCGATGGCCCGGCCGATGCCGCTTCCGGCTCCGGTCACGAGGGCCCGCCGTCCGGTGAGGAGGAAGGTCGGAGACGGTTCCTGTGGCGTACGCACCGTGTCCTCCCTCCCCGTCGAGCCGTTCCGGCGGTTGCGTGCGGATGACACTAGGCGAGTTGTTGCAGGGCGTTAACAACGGAAACGGAATGGACCTATCCGCACAACGGATGCACCGAGGTGGCACGTCAGCGCGCCATCGCGGGGGCCTCCGGCACCGCGCCGGGGGGCTGCGTGCCGGGCGGCCGGGGCGCCTGCACGATGCGTTCGAGCAGGCTGCGGGCGGCCGGGTTCATGGGCCGCGACATGTCCCGGTAGACGGCGACCCGGCGACCGCAGTCGCCCTCGATCCGGCGGATCCGCACCCCCTCGGTGTCGGCGATGCGTACGGCCAGCCAGTTCGTGACGCCGACGCCGAGCCCCGCCCGGATCATCTCGACGAGGGTCTGCGGCTGGTTGGTCGCCTGCACCGGTTCCAGCTCGCGGCTGTGCTCCCGGAAGAGCCGGTAGACCTCGAATTCCGAGGACTGGGCGTCGTCGAGGCGTCCGATGGAGACCAGCGGGTACGTCGCCACGTCGGCGACGGCCAACGGTTCCGGGAGCTCGGACAGCGGGTGGTCGATCGGGTGCAGCACCACCAGCGGCTCCCGCCACAGAGGATGGCCGACGACCGACGGGGTCGTCGGGGGCGGTGACATCGGACGCAGGCAGACGTCCACCTCGCCCGTCGTGAGGGCGTGGTCGAGTTCCAGGGTCGCGCGCTCGATGAGCACCACCTTGACGTCCGGGACGGTCCGGGCGAACTCGCGCAGCAGCGCCGGAACGAACGCCGCACTGGCGCTCGGGTAGCAGCCGAGTGTGACGACCCCACGCGCGCCGCCCCGCCAGGGCGCCATCGCCGCCTCGGCGGCCTCCAGTTCGCGCAGGACGGCGCGTGCGTGCACGGCGAGGACGGCGCCCGCCTCGGTCAGCTCGACGGGCCGCTTGCGGCGGTCGAACAGGGGCAGCCCCACCTCCCGTTCCAGCGCCGCCACGTGCATGCTCACCCGCGGCTGCGACCGGTGCGTGGCCTCCGCGGCGGCCACGAAGCTCCCGGTGTCCACCACGCCGAGAAACGAGACGAACCACTCCAGCCGGGTATCCGTCCTGAGCACCGAGAACCCCCTGCCGCCAGGCACGCCGCCGATCGGTGGGTGTGCGTCACCGGATCAGCGTCGACAACGAGTAATCAAGGATGCGGATGGCATCATTCGTAACTCGTTCTTAACAACCGACGAGGGCCGAGGCTAGCGTCTGCCAACACGAACCCGGGTTCTTCGTTACTGCGTTGTTATGGGGACCGTCGATCCCTTCACGGTTGGTCCTGCTGTGTCGACTGTGTCCATTCGACCTCGCCGGGAGGCGCCGTGGCACGAGATCCGACATCCTGAGCGCGCGGTGTCCCCGCAGGTGGCGGGCCACCGACCCGGCGGGGCGGGCCACGCCCGAAATCGGCAGGGCGCGCCCGGTCGACACATTTCCGCCCACCCGGACGAGCCGAAAGCCCCACCCTCACCGGGCGCCGGCGGCGATTTCGCACGCCCAATCGCGGCGCCGCCACATCGTCCTACCGCAGTGCCGGAAAACGCATCACGGCGCGGTAACAGACAGTTTCGGCCGTGTCGGCGTCGATTACGCACCCCCGCACCGCCACCCGTACCGACGAACGAGAGGTAGCGCATCATGGCGCAATCCCGCCGGGACGTCCTGAGGCAGGGCGCATCGCTGGCGGCCGTGTCGGCCGCCGGTCTGACCATCGCGGGCAGCGGCGGGCCGGCCGCCGCCGAGGCGAGCGAGGCGGGTACGGCCGGGTCGAGCGGCCTGCCGTACCCGTACCTGAAGTGGCCCGAGCAGGTGAAGGAGAGCGCGAACACGCCGCGGCTGTGCCAGTGGTTCTCGCGCAACCCGAGCCAGGCGACGGTCCGCCGCTGGCGCCAGGCCGGTGTCACCGGCGCCCTCATCACCAACCCGCCGCCCCTGCCCTGGACGGCGGCCACGCTCATCGCCGACCGGCAGCGGCTGGAGGCGGCCGGGCTGCACATCACCGCCTACCTCATCAACATCACCGACAGCATCGTGCGCGGGCAGGAGGGCCGCGACCAGCAGATCGAGTACATCAGGCAGTCGCTGGTCGCCGCCGGTCAGGCCGGCATCCGCGTGGTCGAGTACAAACTTCTACGTCCACCGGCTCACCGAGGGCTACTACGAGCTGATCGACGACGAGGACCGGCTCGGCGCCGGCTACACGGCCTTCGACTACCACCGCGAGGTGGACGGCGTCCCGGTGAAGGACCTGCCGCCACGCCCGGGCACCCCCCTGCTGACGTACGAGCAGATCTGGGACAACTACAAGTACTTCCTCGACCGGGTGGTGCCCGTCGCCGAGGCGGCCGGCGTCCGGCTGGCCGTGCACCCCAACGACCCGCCCGCCGTCATCAGCCGGGGCAACCCGCAGGTGCTCGCGTCGGTGGCCGACTGGAAGCGCCTCATCGACACGTACGACAGCCCGGCCAACGGGCTGACCGTCCACGCCGGGGTGACGCCCGAGGTGGGCCACGACGCCGTCGAGTTCCTGCGCTACGTGGGCGCCAAGGATCGCGTGAACCACATCCACTACCGCAACGTCACGGTGGACAAGCCGCGGGAGCGGTACGCGGAGGTGTTCCCCGACAACGGCGAGACCGACATGTTCGCCTTCATGCGGGAGCTGGTCCGGCAGGGCTACGACCGCGGGGTGCTCGCCGAACACCCCCGCGCGCTGGACTTCGACCGGGAGAACGGCTCCATCGGCGGCCAGTACGCCGGGGTCGGCGGCGGCGGGCACGGCGGGGAGCTCTACGACACCGGCTACGCCCGCGCCATGCTCCAGGCCGCGCTGATCATGGAGCGGGGGCGCAGGCCGGTGCTCGACGACGCCGAGGCGCTGGTGAACCGCTTCTACGCGGCCGGGGCGGTCAAGCTCGCCGACCGTGCGCGGATGCGGGCCAGCCTCGAGGCGGCCGACCGGCTGGCCGAGCAGAGCGAGGCGGCCATCGACCGGTTCGCCGACGTGGCCGAGGGGGTCGATGACGCGGAGGCCCGCGCGTCGCTGACGTCGATGGCCGCGTACCTCAAGGCGCAGCTGCCCACCTGAGCCGCGACGGGAGCCGGAGGCGCCCGCGCACCCCCGCTCCCCCGACCGGAAGGACGCGCCCGCCATGCCCGAGATCCTGTTCGCGGAGTCCGCACGTCGCCGGCTCCGGGCGGGTGTCGACGCGCTCGCCGAGGCCGCCGCGGTGACCCTCGGCCCGCGCGGCCGGACGGTCGTGCTGGCCCGCCCCGCCGGCCCGCCCCGGGTGACCTCCGACGGCGCCGAGGTCGCCGCCGCCCTGACCCTCGACGACCCGTACGCCGACCTGGGGCGGCGGCTGGTCCGGGCGGCCGCCGAGGTCACGCGGCGGGAGGCCGGCGGGGGCGGCACCACGGCGGTCGTCCTCGTCCAGGCGATGGCCCGGCACGGTCTGCGGGCGGTCGCCGCCGGCGCCTCCCCCGTCGCGGTCCGGCGCGGCATGGACGCCGCCGTCGACGCGGTCCGCGCGCACCTGCGCCGCGAGGCGCGGCCCGTCGCCGGCTTCGCCGACCTCGCCGCCGTCGCCACCACCGCCGCCGGCGACCGGGAGGTGGGCGAGCTGGTGGCCGCCGCGTGGGAGAAGGTGGGACCGGACGGCGTGGTGACCGTCGAGGAGTGGGACGCGACCGGCACGGAGGCGGACCTGCTCGACGGGATGCGGCTGCCCGGGGGCTACCTGAGCCCGTACATGGTCACCGACCCGCAGCGGACGGTCGCCGTCCTCGACGACCCGTACGTCCTGGCGCACGACGGCCGCATCGGCGCGGTCGCCGAGTTCCTGCCGCTGCTGCGGCAGGTGGTGGCGACCGGACGTCCCCTGCTCGTCATCGCCGAGGACGTGGTCGACGACGCCCTGGCCACGCTGCTGCTGAACAACGTGGAGGACTCGTTCCGCAGCGTCGCCGTGCGGGCGACCGAGCTGGGCGAGACCCGCCGGGAGACGTTGCGGGACGTGGCCGCCCTCACCGGCGGTGAGCTGGTCACGCCCGAGGCGGGTCTGCGGCTGGCCGACGTGGGGCTCGGGATGCTCGGCGAGGCCCGCCGCGTCGTCGTCACCCGTACCGACACCACCATCGTCGGCGGCGCCGGGACCGAGGCGGCGCGGCACCGGCGGGTCGCCGGGATCCGCGCCCAGCTGGCCGCCGCCACCTCCGACTGGGAGCGGGAGCGGCACCGGCTGCGGATCGCCCGGCTGTCCGGAGGGGTCTGCGTCCTGCGCGTCGGTGGCCACACCGAGGTGGAGCGGCGGGCGCGCGGGCAGCGGGTGGCGGAGGCCCTGGCCGCCGCCCGCGGGGCGGCCCGCGACGGCGTGGTGGCCGGCGGCGGCAGCGCCCTGGTGAAGGCCCGCGCGGTCCTCGCCGCGCTGCCGGCCTCCGGTGACGAGCGCGCGGGCGTGGAGGTGGTCCGCCACGCGCTCGGCGAACCGCTGCGCCGGATCGCGGCGAACGGCGGCGCGGACGGGGCCTCGGTGGCCGAGCGCGTCGCGGACCTGCCCGGGCACGTCGGGTACGACGCGCGCACGGGCGACTACCGGGACCTGCTGGGTGAGGGCGTCGGCGACCCCGTCGGCGTGGTGCTGCGCGCCCTGGAGGCCGCGGCGTCGGTGACCGGGATGCTGCTCACCACCGAGGCGGCGGTGACCGGCACGGTGAGCAGCCGCGTCGTCGACTTCCACGTGGGGCACCGGCACGGCGAGGACGGCCACCACCACCCGCACTGACCGGCGGGCCCGAGGGGTCGCCGCCCGCCACACGTCCGGCACCACCGTCAAGGAGGATCATGGAGAACGTCCAGCCCGTCTCGGACTCGCTGGTCCGGGCCCGGGACCTGCCCTGGATCCCGCAGGGGTCCGCCAACGTCTGGTTCAAGCCGTTGCGGATCAACCTGCGCGCCGGAAGCTGGGTCAACCTGCTCAAGGTCGCCCGCAGCGGCGTCGTCAACCGGCACCGCCACCTGTCCGAGGTCGAGGGCTGGGTCGTGCAGGGCCGCTGGCACTACCTGGAGCACGACTGGCAGGCCGAACCCGGCGCGTACGTCTACGAGCCGCCGGGCGACGTCCACACGCTGGTCGCCGACGTCACCGACGCGGAGCCGATGCTGACGCTGTTCGCCATCCACGGCCCGATCGAGTACGTGACGGAGACCGGCGACCTCGCGTACGTCGAGACGGCGGAGACGAAGCTCAAACGGTACGAGGACCACTGCCGGGAACACGGCATCCCGCTGCAACCGATCGTGTTCTGACGATGGACGCGCCCACTACGATCCGCTCCGCGGCCGACCTCGTCCGGCTCGGTCCGGTCATCCCGGTCGTCGTCCTGGACGACGCCGCGGACGCCGTACCGCTGGCCCGGGCGCTGCTGCGCGGCGGCGTGCGGACCATGGAGATCACCCTGCGCACCCCCGCCGCGCTGCCCGCGCTGCGGGAGGTCGCCACGCGGGTGCCGGAGATGGTGGTCGGCGCCGGCACGGTGCTGACCGCCGCGCAGGTGGACGAGGCCGCGGCGGCCGGCGCCCGGTTCCTCGTGAGCCCCGGCGCGACCGCCCGGCTCACCCGGGCCGCCCTGGACACCGGCCTGCCGTACCTGCCCGGGGCCGGCACCGTCGGCGAGATGATGGCCCTGGCCGAGGCCGGCCTCACCACGGTCAAGTTCTTCCCCGCGGCGGCCGCCGGCGGCCCCGCCTACCTGGCGGCGCTGTCCCAGCCGCTGCCCGACCTGACGTTCTGCCCCACCGGCGGCGTCAGCGCCGACACCGCCCCGCGATGGCTCGCGCTGCCCAACGTCGCGTGCGTGGGCGGCTCCTGGCTGACCCCGGCCGCGGCGGTCCGATCGCGGGACGAGGCGACGCTGACGGCGCTGGCCCGCAGGGCCGCGGCGCTCGGGTCGGACGGCGGCAGCGGCTGAGGCGAGGTCCGCGCGCGGACCGGCCGAGCCGCGCGCCGGCGGTCAGCGTGCTCCCCGGCCGGGATGGGCGGCCAGCCCGCCGACGGCCGGGGTGAGGTCGTGCGGCGGCGTCAGCGCACCGCCGCCGGCTCCGGCCGCGCCGGGGCGGGCGCGGCGCCGAGCATCCCCCGGCGGTGGGCCCAGCGCTCGTACGCGAGCGTCGCGAACGGGGGCACGGCGCAGGCGAGGGCCACCCCGGTGGCCAGCAGGCTCCACCGGTGCCGGCGGGCGACGAGGAGGACGAGCAGCAGGTACGCGACGAACAGCCCGCCGTGGATCGGCCCGAAGACCTTCACACCCAGCTCGTTCCCGGGCGGGCCGTACTTGACCGCCATCCCCACCAGCAGGCCGAGCCAGGAACACGCCTCGGCGATCGCCGCTCCGATGAAGAGCCGCGTCACCGTGTCTCGCTTCGCCACCGCCACCACCTCTCGGCGGGCCATGCTAGCGGTGGTGGCGTTCCGGACCGGGCACGACCGGCCGGACGCGACAGGGATCACCCGGGCCGGGGATGGGTACGGAGAAGTGCTCGTGGTCTTCCCCCGCCCGCCGTTCGCGTGCGAGGTTAGGAGGACCGGCGGTGACTGGGTGGTGACCATGGGCGAAGAAGTCGGCGTGCGGAGCTTCAGCCGGGAGGACCGGGCGCGGTACCGCGACAAGGTCCGCCGCTGCCTGGACGTCTTCGCCGAGATGCTGCGGGAGTCCCGCTTCGACGTCGACCGCCCGATGACCGGGCTGGAGATCGAGCTGAACCTCGTCGACGACGACGCGCAGCCGACCATGCGCAACGCCGACGTGCTGGCGGCCGTCGCCGACCCGCACTTCCAGACCGAGCTCGGCCAGTTCAACGTCGAGATCAACGTCCCGCCGCGACGCCTGTCGGGCACCGGCACCGCCGAGTTCGAGGAGCACGTGCGGGCCAGCCTGAACGCCGCCGAGGAGAAGGCCCGGACGGTCGGCGCCCACATGGTCATGATCGGCATCCTGCCGACCCTGCGTCCCGACCACCTCACCGCCCGGACGCTCTCGGCCAACCCCCGCTACGAGCTGCTCAACGAGCAGATCTTCGCCACCCGCGGCGAGGATCTGCGGATCGCCATCAACGGCGTGGAGCGGCTGGCGGTCACGGCCGACACCATCACCCCGGAGGCGGCCTGCACCAGCACGCAGTTCCATCTCCAGGTCAGCCCGCCGCAGTTCGCCGACTACTGGAACGCCGCCCAGGTCGTGGCCGGCGTCCAGGTGGCGGTCGGCGCCAACTCGCCGCTCTTCTTCGGGCGGGAGCTGTGGCGGGAGACGCGGATCCCGCTGTTCCAGCAGGCCACCGACACCCGGCCCGAGGAGATCAAGGCGCAGGGCGTACGTCCCCGGGTGTGGTTCGGCGAACGCTGGATCACGAGCGTGTTCGACCTGTTCGAGGAGAACGTGCGCTACTTCCCGGCGCTGCTGCCGGTCTGCGATCCGGAGGACCCGGCCGAGGCGCTGGCGGCCGGCGGCGTGCCGAAGCTCGCCGAGCTGCGGCTGCACAACGGCACGATCTACCGGTGGAACCGGCCGGTGTACGACGTGCTGCGCGGCCGGCCGCACCTGCGCGTCGAGAACCGGGTGCTGCCCGCCGGGCCGACCGTCGTCGACACGGTCGCCAACGGCGCCTTCTACTTCGGGCTGGTGCGGGCTTTGGCCGAGGCGGACCGGCCGCTGTGGTCGCAGATGTCGTTCAGCGCCGCCGAGGAGAACTTCACGAGCTGCGCCCGGTACGGCATCGAGGCGCAGGTGTTCTGGCCGGGCCTGGGCTACCTGCCGGTGACCGAGCTGGTGCTGCGCCGGCTGCTGCCGCTGGCCCACCACGGCCTCGACCGGTGGGGTGTGGACCCGCGGGAGCGGGACCGGCTGCTCGGCATCGTCGAGCAGCGCTGCCTGACCGGGCGCAACGGGGCGACCTGGCAGGTGGAGACGCTGCACCGGCTGGAGTCCGCCGACCACCTGGACCGGCCGGCGGCCCTGCGCGAGGTGGTGCGCCACTACGTCGACCTCATGCACAGCAACCGGCCCGTGCACGAGTGGCCGCTGCCCTGACCGGTCGGCCCGCGTCGCCCGTCAGCCGGCCGACGGCCGGCCCGTCCCCTGCCGGGCGTGCCCGTCCTCGCGGTCGATGCGCAGTTCCCGCTCCAGCTCCGCGACGACGGCCCGCAGGTCGTCCAGCCGTTGGGTCAGCGCGATGCGGTCCACCTCGTCGGGTACGCCGTCGCCGTCCTCGTCGTACCCGGGCGCCAGGCGCTCGGTCATCTCCAGACGCCGGGCCTCCTCCATGGAGTTCACGATGACCGCGATGAGGATGTTGAGCAGCAGGTTGACGGTGATGACCACGTAGCTGACGTAGTAGAGCAGCGTCCACGGGGACACGGCCATGCCCTGCTCGATCAGGTCGGGCAGGGTCTCCAGGGACAGCAGCACGAACAGGGTCAGCAGGGAGCGGCCGATGTCGCCGTACTGCTCCGGGTACGTGTCGGCGAAGATCAGCCAGCCGACCATGCCGTAGACGTACAGCGTCACCACGGCCAGCGCGAGGAACCCGGCGACGCCGGGGAGGCTGCGCAGCAGTGCCGCCACGATCGTGCGCAGCCCCGGGGAGAAGCGCACGAGGCGCAGCACCCGGGCCACGCGCAGCACCCGCAGCAGCGCCGGGTCGCCGTGCAGGCCGGGCACGAAGATCGCCAGCGTGACGAGGAAGTCGAAGATGTTCCAGCCGTGCCGGAAGAAGTCCTGCGGGCGGCGTCCGTAGGCGAGCAGCCGGATGGCGATCTCGGTGACGAACGCGACCCGGAACGCGAGTTCCAACCAGCGCAGCACCGGCCCGGCCGTGCCGAGGTGCGGGAACGTCTCGACGCCGAGCACGACCCCGTTGGCCACGATGAGGACGACGATGGCGACCTCGAACGGCCGGGACCGCACGGCCCGGGCGCAGCGGTCGGACAGCGTCGGCCGGCCGGACGTGGACGCGCCGGTCCCCCGCCGCGGCCGGGGCACGGGGGTGCCGCTCACCGGCCGATCGGCTCCGCCACCAGCGTCCCGACACGGCGATCATGGGTGGTGGCGCGCATGGCGACAGCCTAGCGAGCCCCGGCGGTCAGACCGAGAGCAGCACCTTGGAGCACTCGTCCTGCTTCTTCTGGAAGATCTTGTAACCCTTCGGCGCGTCCTTGAGCGGCATCCGGTGGCTCACGATGAAGCTGGGGTCGATCTCCCCGCGCTGGATGCGCTCCAGCAGCGGCCGGGTGTAGCGCTGCACGTGGCACTGCCCGGCGCGCATGATCAGCGACCGGTTCATGAAGGCGCCCATCGGGAACTTGTCGACCATCCCCCCGTACGCGCCCACCACCGAGACCACGCCGCCGCTGCGGCAGGCCAGGATCGCCTGCCGCAGCGCGAAGGGGCGCTCGGTCTCCGCGCGGACCGCCTGCTTGGCCCGGTCGTACGCGTAGATGGCCGCGTTGCCGTGGTGCCCCTCCAGGCCGACGGCGTCGACGCAGGCGTCCGGGCCCCGTCCCGCGGTCAGTTCGTTGAGCGCGTCGAGCACGTCGGTGTCCTCGTAGTTGATGGTCTCGGCGCCCACGTGCTCGCGCGCGAGCCGCAACCGGTACGGGTACCGGTCGATGACGAACACCCGCTCGGCGCCGAGCAGACGCGCGCTGGCCGCCGCGAGCAGGCCCACGGGTCCCGCGCCCCAGATCGCGACGACGTGCCCGGGCTTGATGTCGCACATCTCCGCGCCCATGTAGCCGGTGGGGAGGACGTCGGCGAGCATCACCGCCTGGTCGTCGGGCACCTCGTCGGGCACCTTCACCGGGCCGACGTCGGCGAACGGCACGCGGGCGTACTCGGCCTGGCCGCCGGCGTACCCCCCGAGCAGGTGGGAGTAGCCGAAGATGCCGGCCGGCGAGTGACCCATGATCTTCTCGGCGACGCCCGCGTTGGGGTTGGAGTTCTCGCAGACGGAGAAGAGGCCGCGCTGGCAGGAGTTGCAGTGCCCGCAGGCGATCGGGAACGGGACCACCACCCGGTCGCCGGGGCGCAGGTTGCGCACCTGGGGGCCCACCTCGACGACCTCGCCCATGAACTCGTGCCCGAGGATGTCGCCCTTGCGCATGGCGGGGATGTAGCCGTGGTAGAGGTGCAGGTCGGAGCCGCAGATCGCGGTCGTCGTGATCCGTACGATCGCGTCGCGCGGATTCATGATCGACGGCTCCGGCACGTCGATGACCTTGACCTTGTCCTTGCCCATCCAGGCGGTGGCCTTCATCGTTCCCCTCCTCGCACTCGCCCGGTTCAGCGCCGCAGGCCGGCCGGCAGCGGCTGCGCGGGCCGCTGCATGACCTGTTGCCGCACCGAGATCCCGTCGGGGCTGCCCTCGGACCGCACCACGTCCCCGGTCTCCAGCACCTGCTTGAAGCGGCGCAGGTCGTCGCGGACCTGCTGCTCGGGCTCCTCGCCGAAGAGCTTCGCCACGGCCCGGCCCACCGCGCCGCCGGGCGGCGCGTAGCCGAGCTGCACCCGAACCTCGGTGCCGCGGTCGCCGGGCGCGGGCACGAACCGGACCCGGCCGGCGTTGGGCACCCGGGCGCCGGGCAGCGACCGCCAGGCGATCGACCGGTTCGGCTGGTCGTCGACGATCTCCGCGTCCCACTCGATGTGCCGGCCGGCCGGGCCGCGTGCGATCCAGTGCGAGCGGCGCAGGTCGTCGGCGCGGACGGCCTCCAGGTGGGACAGGAAGCGGGGCAGGTTCTCGACGTCGCGCCAGTACCGGTACGCCTCCGCCGGGGTGCGGTTGACCGTCACCCCGAGGTCGACGCGGATCATCCGGCCCCGGGCGCGGTGGGCCCGGGTGGCGCCGACCGCCGCGATCAGGTCGAGGGCCGTGATGCCGGCGACGACGGCCCCGGTGAGGGCGACGCGGCGGCGCCGCTCGCCGATCCGGTCCGCCCAGGCGCGGGCGTGCAGGGTGAGATCCACGGCGTCGCCCGCCACCCGGCTCCAGGCCCAGCCGGCCCGGCCGCCGCTGAGGACGAGCCCGAGGCCGTGCCCCAGCTCACGGGCGCCGACGGCGGGGATCAGCGTACGGGCCTGGGGTGAGTCGTCCACGCCGGTCAGCCGGGCGAGCGGACCGGTCGCGGCCACGGCGCCCGCTCCGAGCGCGAGGCTCAGCCAGCCGAGCGCCCGGGGCAGCAGGGGGTCACGGGTCGGATCCTCCAGCTCGGGCAGGAGCACTCCGTCGATACGGTTCACGTCGGTTCCTCCACCGGGGCGGGGCCGCCGGACGGGCGGCCGGCGGTCGCGCCGCCACCGTGACGCTATGCCCTGCGCCGACCCGATGCGCCCGGTTCCGCCGATAACGCCCTGTCCCTACCCACGGGCCGGCGGCCGCTCGGTGCGAGCCGGGCGGGCAGGCGGAGGGGCCGCACGAGGCGGCCCCTCCGTGTGGATACGTCGGTCGTTACCGGAGCGCGAACAGCGCGGTGACGCTCGACCCGTCACGTGCCGTGGCCGTGACCGTGTAGCAGGCGCCGGGGGTGGCCGGCGTCTTCCAGTTGTAGACGAACTGGCCGGCGTCCGGGTCGTACCTCAGCCCGGTGGCGCCGCTGGTGACCGTCTCGACGTCGTCCGTCCCGGTGGCGTCGCCGCACGCTACCCGCTCGGCGGCCATCGTCACGAGCGCGGGGTCGGTCAGCTCGGTGTCGCCCGAGAACACCTCGAACTTCAGGGGCACCGTGCTGCCGCCCTTGACCGTGTTGACGGCACCGCCCATGTCGACCGGCTCGTGGAAGCCCTTCACCGTCCACGGCAGCACCGTGTACGTCTGCGTGGCCGTGCCCACGTTGCCGGCGACGTCGGTCGCCGTGGCCGTGAGGGTGTGCGTGCCGACGTCGGTGCGGTAGCCCGTGACCACGCAGCCCGCCGGCCCGGAGGTGGCGTCGCTCGCGGTGCACGTCGGAGCGGGCGGCACCGCCCCGAACCGGACGATGCCGAGGGTGGCGTCGAACCTCGCGGTCGGCGCGACCGTGTCGACCTTGATCGTGACGGCCTTCGCCTCCTCGACGTTGCCGCGCTCGTCGGTCGAGCGGTACTCCACCCGGTGGCTGCCCTGCTGGTCGACCACGACCGGGCTGCCCGGGTAGGTCGTCCACGGTCCGTCGTCGAGCCGGTACTCCGTGCGGGCCACGGCGAAGGCGTCCGACGCGGCCAGCGTGAAGGACGGGACGCTCGTGTACCAGCCGTCGCTGCCGTCCGGCTGCGCCGGCGACCGGGTGAGCGCCGTCGTGGGGGCCACCGTGTCCTCGCCGACGGTCAGCGTCAGCGTGGTCCGCGTCGCGCCGGCCTCGCTGACGTAGTCGGGCAGGACCAGGTCGCCGATGACGGTGTGACGGCCGGGCGTGTCGACCACGCTCCGGTCGAAGCGCCACTCGACGCCGATGGCCTGGTTGTCCCGGGAGCCGTCGTTGTAGGACACCTCCACCTTGTCCGGCAGGTAGGGCAGCTCACCCACCTCCACGGTCTGCGCGAACGTCTCGACGCCCTGGATCGAGATGCCGCCGTGGGACATCTCGGGCCGCACGTAGACGCGGGCCTCGGCGACCAGTCCGTACGCGTCGTTCGTGCCGTAGACCACGAACGGATCGACGTTGGGCTCGGCCACCATCTCGGGCGTGATCTCCTGCCACCTGAACGCGGCCTTGCCGCGGGCGCCGCTCGCGTAGACCGCGTCGAGCTCGCTCGGCAGGGTGGGCACCTGGCCCACAGCGGTCCGGATCAGCACGGGTGAGCGCACCGAGTCGACCGTCTCGCCGTTGGCGCGCCAGCGCAGCACACCGGTGCCCGCGCCGCTGCCCATGACGCCCCAGATGCGGATGCGCAACCGGCTCGTCGTGATCGGCGCGAAGTCGAGGTGGTTGTAGGCGTTGAGGGCCAGCCCACCCGCGTACGTCGACCCCTTGGTGAGGGTGACCGGCGTCCACGTGGTGCCGTCCGAGGAGGTCTCGACGGCGTACGTCGAGGCCGTCGGCCGGCGGGTGCCGCCGTTGTCGTCGTACCAGTAGATGTCGGTCGAGGACAGCCGCACCGGCGAGGTCCAGCTGTACTGGATCCACGCCTCCCGGGCCACGCTCGTGCCGTTCTGCGGCTGGCCCCAGTTGCCCCAGCCGTTGCCGGTGCCCGGGTTCGAGTTGGCCGGGTTGGTGGCCTCGTTGACCCGCTGGTGGTTCTCCCACGACGCCGTGCCGCTGGTGGTGACCGTCGCCGAGGAGCCGAACTCCGCGGAGACCGCCCGCCTCGTGAGAGTCACGGCGACGGTCGCCTCCGACCGCTTGTCGCCGTCGTCGGCGACGAACCGGAACACGTAGTCGCCGGGTACGGTGCCGGTCACCCGGGTGGCCAGCGCCTTCGGGTCGGAGAAGATGACGCCGGCCCCCTCCGGCGCCGAGGCGGTCTCCCAGCCGAAGCGCAGCTCGTCGTCGTAGGGGATGCCGTCGTCGGACGCCGTGCCGACCAGGCGGGTGGACAGGTTGCCGTCCGCCGAGGCGTCACGGGTGGCCGTGACGACCGGCGCCTGGTTGGCGACGGGCGGCACCTCACGGCCGGAGTCGAACACCTGGATCTCGGAGATCGCGGTGTAGTACGTCGGGCTGTTGGTGAAGGCGACGCGCAGCTTGTCCGAGGTCACGGTCGTGAAGAGCGCCTCGTTGAACTTGGCCGCCGGTACGGTCGGGTTCTTGAACTGGCCCGGCACCTCCTTCCACCCTCCGTCGCCGTCGGGCACCTGGACCCACCAGCGCGCGGGTTCGTGGTAGCCGCCGGCCTGCCGGTCGCTGACGAAGGTCACCTTCACGTTGTCGAACGCCTTGGCCGATCCCAGGTCGAGTTCGACGTAGCCGTTCTTCTCGGTGGTGCCGTGGTTGCCCCAGTACGGCTCGTTGGCGGTCACGCCGTCGGTCACGGCGGACAGGGACACCGGCCGTTCCGTCTCCCTGATCGCGCCGGGCGTGTAGTTCATCGAGGTGGTGCTCCACCCCGGCGTGTGGAACTGCCGCCACGGGGTCGGCCGGGCGCCCTGCTGGGTGTACGACGAGCTCAGCTCCGCGCCCGCCGCCAGGTTCGGCGCGTCCTCGGTGAGGTCGATGCCGGCCGTCTTGAGGTACGTGACGACCCGGTCGTCGGTGATCGGGGTGTCCACGGCGCTCGGGAACGTGGTCCCGCCGGACGCGGTGAAGGTGACGGTCAGGCCGTCCTCGGCCTCCACCCTGTTGGTGTTCGGGTCGTAGGTGAGCCGGCCGAGCTTGTCGGTGCTGACCTTCTTCTCGCCGTCGAGGAACAGGCTGTAGCCGGCGCCGAGACCGTACCTGCTGCCGTCCGGGTCCCACACGACGGTGACGTCGTGCCCGTGGTAGCGCAGGTTGTTGACCATGAAGTGGTCGTAGCCGAACCGGATCGGCCACAGCTCGATCCTGTCGTCGGAGCGTGGCTGGAGACCGGCCATGTCCTCGACGAAGATGTAGTTCATGTTCCCGAGCATCACGTGGTTCGGGTTGTTGCGGTTGTAGGTCCTCGTGGTCGGGTTCCAGTTGGAGTAGTACTCCGCCTGGTTCGGGGCGCGCAGGTCGGCGTTCGGGTAGATGCTCCAGGCCATCCAGTCGAGCAGCCGCTTGGCGTACGCCGGGGTGATGTACTTCTGCTCCGGGTCGTAGTGGCGCAGCGCCGAGCGGACGCCGCGGTACTGCACCGTGAAGTTGATGTTGGAGAAGTTGTTGGAGCCGCCGATCCCGTAGGCCGCCCGGTCGTACTGGTTGGCGGTGTAGAACGGGAAGATCGGGAAGTTGTCGCCGTAGGTCAGGAACCGGAAGCCGTCGACGTACTTCTGCCACTCGTCGAACGGGATGAGGTTCTCGGCGTAGACGTCGTAGAGGTTCGACTCCTTGGCCGGGATCAGGTCGCGGGCGTCCGCGGGCAGCGGGTTCGGCCGGCCGTTGGAGCTGGCCGCCGAGGTGGCGCCGTGCGAGGTGCCGGCGAGGAACATCCGCATGTCGGGGCTCCACAGCCGGCCGAGGACGGCCGCGCGGATCTCGTCGGCCCGGGCCGCCATGGCGTCCACCGTGGCCCGGTCGGCGCCGGAGAGCTGGTACAGCTGGCGGGCGGCGTCGAACGCGCCCCAGACGTACGCCGACTCGGGACGCTCGATGGTCCGCGCACCGGGCGCGCCGGCGTTGGCCTTCGGGAAGCCGAAGCTGATGGCGTCCGCGTCGTTGCCCGGCATGTAGTTGGTGTCGTAGGCGATGAGGTTGTCGTCGTTGCCGTCGTAGTGCTCGAGCTGACCGACGCCGTCACCCTCGAAGTAGTGCGCGAACTTCCGGGCGATCTCCCGGCCGCCGCCGTGCACGTTGTACGCCTCGAGCCCCGCCGTGCCGAGGTACTGCGAGTAGTGGTTGTTCCAGCTCGTGTGGCCCGGGCTGTCGAGGAAGGCCGAGGAGCCGGACAGCTCACCGATGTTGAGGATCTGGCCGTACGGCAGGTACGGCGTCCGCAGCCACTTGGTGTCCTGCAGGTGCATCGGCTGGGTCAGGGCCACGGCGTTCTGGTAGAGGTGCGACCCCTCGACCGTCGTGGGGTACTGGTAGACGTAGCCGGGCGCGTTGGCGTCGAGGGTGTTGTAGCGCTCGCCCCACCAGCGGTAGACGATGGCCTTCTCGAGCGCGGGGTCGGGCACGTCGATGTAGGGGACGTCCTGGGCCCAGCGGCGGTGGAACTCGGTGATGCCGGTGCGCACCGCCTCGGCCGGCGGCATCTGCGCGTACTGCCGGTAGCTCGTGACCGTCCCGGGCAGCGTCGCCGACGAGACGGCGCCCACGACCGACAGCGACACGGACCCGCCGGCGGGCACGGTGACCTGCCGGTCGAGGTTGCTGCCGTCGCGGGTGAAGCCGGCGCCGGTGAGGTCGATCGTGACGGTGTTCCAGGGCGTGTCGACCAGGCCGTTGTTGGCGCCGCTGGTGATGGTGCGGGTGCCGGTGAGCTCGGCCGCGCCGTCTCCGGCCCGGGTGGCCAGCGGCGAGGCGGCGCGGACGGTGAAGGTCGCCGGGGAACTGCCGGGGTTGCTGAAGTCGATGGCGGTGACCGCGACGTTGTCGTACGTGATGAACTTCGTGAGGTCGGCCGTGACTCCGGTCGTGCCGATCGTGTACCGGCTCCTCGCGTGGCTCGGCGCGTTGAACCGGTCGGCGTTGACCTCGGTGACCGTCTGGCCGGGCACCGTGACGGTGTAGAGGTTGCCGAGGTTGTTGGGCCCGCCGACGTACGTGCTGCCGGCGAAGCCCATGACGGTGAAGTTGTTGTTGCTCGCGCCGCGCATGTACAGGGAGCGGCCTCGGGTCATCAGCACCGCTGACCCGAGGGTTCCGCGCACCCCGAGGACGCGGTCGAGGTAGTAGTCGGTCCCGCCGGCGGCCAGGTCCTTTTCGAAGATCGACTGGTGCATGTTGCCGGCGGTGAACGGGACCCCGGGTGCGAGCTGCGCGGCGACGTCGCCGACATTGCTGTAGACGGGGTCGCCGATGTCCATGACATGGCTTCGCCCGTCGGTGTAGCGCCCGATGTCGCTCTCGTTGCCGGGCAGGACGGGGCCGTCGGCGTGGGCGGCGGAGGGCAGCCCGACGATCCCTCCCACCATGAGCGCGGCCAGGGCCGTCCAGACCGGCCCTCTCCGCGTGCGTCTACTGGTCATCTCCTACCTCCGTGAGCCGGTGTGGGGACGGCGACGCACGGGCGCGGGGGGTCCGCCGGGATGGGAAGCAGTGGTGGTCGGACACGCTCCGTGCGTTCACGTGACCGGAGTCACTAGCGCTCACCTTGGCGTACGAAAACCTTTTCGGCAAGATGCCCGCCGATGTCAATTCGGCCGCGACGGGGTCACGGGTCCACCGGGGCGACGCCGGCGTCACCCCGCACGGCGAGGCGGCCCCGGCCGCGCCGCGGCCGGGGCCGCCCGTCGCCCGCGGCGGTGGTCAGGTCACCGGCGGGCCACCGTGGAGCCACGGATGACCAGGCGGGGCGCCTGGGTGTGTACACCCCTGCCCAGGTCCTCGCCGTCGAGGGCGGCGAACACGCGCTGGGCCGCGGACCGGCCGAGCAGTTGCAGGTTCGGGTCGATGCTCGTCAGCTCCGGCCGGGAGTTGGTGACCATCTCGTCCCAGTTGTCGAACCCGATGACCGCGATGTCGCCCGGCACCTTGCGGCCCTGGTCCCGGGCGGTGTCCAACGCGCCCCGGGCGATCTGGTCCGAGCCGCACAGGACCGCGTCGATGTCCGGGTGGCGTTCGAGCAGCACGGCGGTGGCGTCGCGGCCCCAGCGCTCCGACCACTCCGAGTACATCACCTCGCCGACCAGTTCCAGACCGGCGGCGTCCAGCGCCTCCAGGGCGCCCCGGACCCGGTCCTGGGCCGCCGCGTAGGAGGGGTCGCCCGTCACGTGCGCGATGCGCTGGCGCCCGCAGCTGATGAGGTGCTCGACGGCGAGCCGCCCGGCGGCGACGTTGTCCGGCACCAGCGACAGGTCCTCCGGATCCTCGGACGGGGCGTACACGTACACGACGGGAACCGGCAGGTCGTGGCCGATGGACGGGCGCGCGTCGGTCCGGCTCCCGACCACGATGAGGCCGTCGACCCGGCGGCTCAGCAGCGCCTTGAGCTGGTGCTGCTCGCGGATGGTGTCGCCGCGCGCGTCACACAGGAAGACGTTGACCCGGCCCGCCCCGAAGGCGTCCTCGGCGCCCATGAGGATGGGGATGACGAACCGGCCCTGAAGGTCGCTGGTGAGCAGGCCGACCGTGCCGGTGCGGCCCACCAGCAGGCCCTGCGCGAGCGTGTTGGGGACGAAGGACAGCTGCTCGGCCGCCTGCAGCACGCGGGCCCGCGTCCGCGGCGCCACCTGGCTGCGCCCGTTGAGCGCCTTCGACGCCGTGGCCACCGAGACGCCGGCAACCCGTGCCACGTCCGTCAGGGTCACGGCCTTGCCGCCCCCGGCCTGGTCCTTGCCCGCCATGCGCTCTCCTCCATCGTTGCGGCCGCTCCCTGCGTCAGGACGCCGAGTGCTTGACGAGGGTGACGTCGGCCACTACTTTACACGAAACGAAAAGGGTTTCGGTGCTTTCGGCGACAGGCACCGATCACGGTTCGTTACGCGATCTTCGACGACAACGACGGACTCCGACGCATCCCGGGCCACCCGTACCGGCATCGTCGCGGGGCCGGCAAGACGGGGGCACCACACCACCACCGGGGCCGTGCAGCGGCTCCCGCTCACCGATGGGCGAAGGAGTAGCGATGAAGATATTCCACCGGCGTGGCGGTCTGCGGGCCGCCATGACACTCGGGCTCAGCGCGGCCGTCCTCGCGCTGGCCGCCTGCGGCGGCGGAGGAAACGGGACGCCGGGAGCGGCGGTCAGCGTCGCCGCGGAGGGGACCGACGACGGCAGCGAACTCACGCTCTGGACGCGCGCGCCCCTGGAGAAGCAGGCCAAGCTCCTCGTCGAGGCCTACAACAAGAGCCACAAGAACCAGGTCTCCCTCACCGTCGTCCCGAACGACGACTACGTCGCCAAGGTGGGCGCCGCGGCCGGTTCCGGCGGGCTGCCGGACCTCTTCGCCGCCGACATCGTGTACGTGCCGAACTGGGTCCGGCAGGGCCTGTTCCGCGACATCAGCGCCAACATCGACGGGCTGAGCTTCAAGGACTCGATCAACAAGGGCCACCTCGGCGCGGGCACCGTGGACGGCAAGGAGCACGTCCTGCCGTTCGTGCTCGACCTGTCGATGCTGTTCTGGAACAAGGCGCTGTTCAAGGAGGCCGGGCTCGACCCCGAGAAGGCGCCGGCGACGCTCGAGGAGTACGCCGACGCCGCCAAGAAGATCCAGGCCCTGGGCAGGAAGGACGTGTACGGGACGGCCACGGGCCTCAACTGCGGCGGGTGCCTCGTCTTCACCTGGTTCCCGAGCATCTGGGCCGCCGGCGGCCAGGTGATGAACAGCGAGGGCACGCAGGCCACCTTCACGAGCGAGCAGAGCACGAAGGTCCTCGACACGTGGCGGGACCTCTGGAGGTCCGGCGCCGTGCTGCCGTCGTCGAAGGACGAGACCGGCGCCACCTGGACCGCGGGGTTCACCGAGGGCAAGGTGGGCCTGATGTTCTACCCGGCCACGCTGCTCTCCTCGACCCCGTTCGACGCCGGCGTGGCCGGCATCCCCGGTCCCGGCGGCGGTGCGTCCACGTTCGTCGGTGGCGACGGCATCGGCATCTCGAAGGACTCCAAGAAGGCCGCGCAGGCCTGGAACTTCCTCAACTGGATGATGTCGGAGGAGGCCCAGGTCGAGGTGCTGGCCAAGAACAACGACGTCGTCTCCCGCGAGGACCTGGCCAACAACACGTACGCCGCCAAGGACCCGCGCCTCGTGACGATCAACGAGGTGGCCGGCAAGGGCCAGACGCCCGTCGCGACGAACTTCCAGCAGGCGTACAACGCCGCGAACAGCCCGTGGCTGAGCCTGGTGCGTGACTACGTGCTCGGCGACGGCGGCAAACTCCAGTCGAACAACGAGCAGATCACCTCGGTGCTGTCCCAGTAGCAGCCCACCGCCCCCGGCGCCGGGCCCGGTCCGTCGACCGTCCGGGTCCGGCGCCGCCGTGTCCCGCTCCCCCGCCCCCGCAGTTCTCTTGGAGGCCACACCATGAGTGTGTCCATGATGTCCGGCCGAGCCGGACGGTCCCGCCGGCGCTCCGGCCCGGCATCACCCGCACGACGCGGTCAGGCCGTCAAGGGGTGGCTCTACGTCTCGCCGACCGCGGTGTTCGTCGCGGTCCTGTTCGTCGTGCCGCTGCTCCTCGTCGTCAGGATGTCGCTGTCGCGCTGGCCGCTGCTCACCGGCGACCAGGGCTTCAACGCCCCGGACAACTACACGAAGGTCCTCGACAACCGGTTCTTCGCCGACTCGGTGGTCTTCACGGTCAAGTACACCGTCCTGGCCACCGTCCTGCTCATCGCGCTCGGCCTGGGCCTGGCCCTGCTCGTGCAGGAGTCCAGCCGCTGGAAGGGGCTGCTGCGGGCGTCCTTCCTGATCCCCAGCGCCCTCGGGCTCGCCTCCGCGTCCCTGCTGTTCTACGTGCTCTACTCACCGATCGCCGGTCCCGCCGCGGACCTCATGGCGAACTTCGGCTGGACGTTCCTCGGCAGCCCGAACGCCGCCCTGTTCTCCACGGTGTTCCTCATCGTCTGGCGGTTCGCCGGCTTCTACATGCTGCTGATGCTGGTGGGTCTTCAGGGCATCCCCTCCGAGCTCTACGAGGCGGCGCGGATCGACGGCGCGTCCCGCTGGCAGACGTTCCGGCGGATCACCCTGCCGCTGCTGAGGCCCACGCTGGCGTTGACCACGATCATGTGCGTCACCGGCTCGCTGCTGGCCTTCGAGCAGTTCTACATCCTCACCAAGGGCGGGCCGGACAACAGCACCATCACGGTCGTCCAGCTCATCTACATCATGGCCTTCCAGGGGCAGAACGACCTGGGCGTGGCGGCCGCGCTGTCGGTCATCGCCCTCATCGCCCTGGTCGTCATCAACGCCGTCCAGCTACGGGCCTTCCACAACCCGGACGAGAAGTGAGGGCGACATGAGCACCCACGTACCCACCCCGGCCGGCGCCCCGGTCGCCACCGAACCGGACGCCGGCCCGTCGGCACACCCCCTGCCCGGCGCCGCGAGGCCCGCGCCGCCACGCCGCCGTCCCGTCCGCCGTGCCCCCACGACCCGCGTGGCCGGCCTCGTCCTGCGCACCCCGTACTGGATCTTCACCGGGAGCCTGGCCGTCATCTTCCTGTTCCCGCTGGTCTGGACGGCCGTCTCGTCCGTGTCGCCGCAGGCCGGCACCAACCAGACCGACGGGTGGGGAGTCGGCAACTACCGCACGCTGGCCGACTACCAGGCCGGCATCTGGCAGTACCTCGCCAACTCGGCGTTCGTCTCGCTGACCACCGTCGTGCTCACGCTGGCGATCTCCCTGCTCGGCGGGTACGCGTTCGCCCGCTTCAGCTTCCCCGGCCGGAACATCCTGTTCCTCACCACCCTGGCGATCCTCATGGTCCCGTACGCGACCATGCTGATCCCCCTCTACGTCCTGCTCAACGAGCTGAACCTGCAGAACTCGCTCATCGGCGTGGCCCTGGTCCTCACGATGTTCCAGCTGCCGTTCTCCACCTTCATGATGCGGATCTCGTTCGAGGCCATCCCGCGCGAGCTGGACGAGGCGGCCCTCGTCGACGGGTGCTCCTCCTGGGCCGCGTTGTGGCGGGTGCTGCTCCCGGCCGTCAAACCCGGCCTGATCACCGTCGGCCTCTTCGCCTTCCTGACGGCGTGGAACGACTTCATGGCACCGCTGATCCTGATCAACGACTCCGACAAGCTCACCCTGCCGCTCGCCGTCTCCAACCTGCGCGGGCAGGTGCAGGGAGTCGTCGACTACGGGGCCACGGAGGCCGGGGTGGTGGTGCTGGCCCTGCCCTGCATCGTCCTGTTCCTGCTTCTGCAACGTCACTACGTCCGCGGCTTCATGTCCGGCGCCTTCAAAGGATGAACCCCACGATGACCATCGCAGATCCACGGACCGCCCGCCGTCGGGCCGGGTTCGTCCCCGCCGCTCCCACGACCGGGCGGCTGCGCCCGTTGGGCCTGGACGAGGTCCACATCACCGGCGGTTTCTGGGCCCAGCGGCAGTCGGTCAACCACCGGCACACCCTGGCGCACATCGGCCACTGGCTGGAGCGGGAGGGCTGGCTCCCGAACTTCGACCGGGCCGCCGCCGGCTCCCTGCCCGAGGGCCGGCGCGGGCGGGAGTTCTCCGACTCCGAGGTCTACAAGTACCTCGAGGCGCTGGCATGGGAGATCGGCCGCACCGGCGACGACGCGCTGGAGGCCACCTTCCGGGCCGCGGTCGACCGGGTGGCCCGCGCCCAGGAGCCCGACGGCTACCTCAACACCAACTTCGGGCGGCCCGGGCAGGCGCCCCGCTGGTCCGACCTGGAGTGGGGCCACGAGCTGTACTGCCTCGGCCACCTGTTCCAGGCCGCCGTGGCCCGGGGCCGCACCCGGCCGGACGCCGACGACGGCCTGCTGGCCGTCGCCTGCCGCGCCGCCGACCTGGTCTGCGCGGTGTTCGGCCCCGACGGCGTCCAGGGCGTGTGCGGGCACCCCGAGATCGAGGTCGGTCTCGCGGAGCTGGCCCGCCTCACCGGCGAACCGCGCTACCTGCGGCAGGCCGAACTGTTCGTCGCCCGCCGCGGCACCGGCACGCTGCGCCCGATCGAGTGGGGCCAGCAGTACTTCCAGGACGACGTGCCGGTCCGCCGGGCCACGGTGCTGCGCGGTCACGCCGTCCGGGCCAACTACCTGGCGGCCGGCGCGGTCGACGTGGCCGTCGACACCGGCGACGAGGAGCTGCTCGCCGCCCTGGCCACCCAGTGGGACAACACGGTGGCCCGGCGTACGTACATCACCGGAGGCCAGGGCTCCCACCACCAGGACGAGGCCTTCGGCGAGGACTGGGTCCTCCCACCGGACCGGGCGTACTCCGAGACCTGCGCCGCCATCGCCTCGATCATGTTCAGCTGGCGGCTGTCGCTGGCCCGCGGCGACACGCGCTACGGCGACCTCATCGAGCGGACGCTCTACAACGTGGTCGCCACGTCCCCCTCGGCGGGCGGAACCGCGTTCTACTACGCCAACACCCTGCACCAGCGCACTCCCGGCACCGTGCCGGACCCGGACACGGCATCGCTGCGCGCCGAGTCCTCCCTCCGGGCCCCCTGGTTCGGGGTCTCCTGCTGCCCCCCGAACGTGGCACGCACCTTCGCCAGCCTCGACGCGCTCGTCGCCACGGCCGACCCGCAGGGCGTCCAGCTCCACCAGTTCGCCACCTGCGAGATCCGGACCCGGCTGGACAGCGGCGAGGTCGTGGCCCTCGACGTGGAGACCGACTATCCCCGCTCCGGATCGGTCCGCGTCACCGCGAGGCGCGACGCCGTCGACCCCTGGACGCTCTCGATCCGCGTGCCCGCGTGGGCGGACGGGGCGCGACTGGTGGTGCACGACGCGGCCGGCGACGCCAGCACCGAGTCCGCCGCCCCGGGGTGGGTCACCGTGCGTCGCGCCTTCCGCGCCGGGGACGTGGTCGAGCTGGTCCTCCCGATGCGGCCCCGGCTCACCCACCCCGATCCCCGGATCGACGCGGTCCGCGGCAGCGTCGCCGTCGAGCGGGGACCCGAGGTCTGCTGCCTCGAGTCCGTCGACCTGGACCGCGCGAGCCACGGCACCGTCACCGACGTCGCCGACGTCCGGATCGACACCGCCGCCGGCGTCGACGACCAGGACGGGCGGCCGCTCGTGCGTCTCGTCGCGGCGCCGGGCGCCGGGCGGGACCGCCCCTGGCCGTACGCCGAGCGGCCGCTGGAGCCGGCGCCGTCGGTGTCGTTCGACGTGCCGCTCATCCCGTACCACGAGTGGGCCGAACGCGGCCCGTCCACCATGCGCGTGTGGTTGCCCGTCGCCACGCCGCCGGTCACGGCGGACACCACCGACGACCAGGGCTCGGCGCAGTCGTGACGAGGAGGTCGGAACCGTGAACAGCATCCGGCGCGACGCCGCGCCACGGACCCGCGGACCGGTGAGCCGCTTCCGCGCCGCGCTCGCCGCGGCGGCGGTGGCCGGTCTCGTCGCCGGCGGCATCACCGGGGTCGCCACGCCGGCCCACGCCGCCGACTCGTACACCTTCACCAACACCCGCAACCCGATCCTCGGCGACGGCAGCTACTACTCCGCCGACCCGGCGCCCGTGGTCGTGCCGGCCGGCGCCCCCGGCAACGACAGCGGCCGGGACCAGCTCTACATCTACACCGGCCACGACCAGGCCGGGCCGTCCACGAACGACTTCGTCATGAACGAGTGGGGCGCGTTCCGGACCGGGGACGTCGCGTCCGGGCAGTGGACCCACTTCCCGTCACTGATGCGCCCGGAGGCGGTCTTCGCCTGGGCGACACCGGGCCGCGCGTACGCCGGGCAGATGATCCAGGGCGTGGACGGCCGCTACTACTGGTACGTCCCGGTCTACGAACGGGACAGCCCGGCGGCCGACAGGTTCGCCATCGGTTTGGCCGTCTCCGACAGCCCGACCGGCCCGTGGAGCGACCACGTGGGCGGCCCGCTGATCTCCCAGCGGGTGCCCACGGCGAACACCATCCAGAACATCGACCCGACGATCCTCATCGACGGTGCCGCCCCGAACCAGCGGGTGTACGTCTACTGGGGCACGTTCGGCCAGCTGCGGATGCTCGAGTTCGCGCAGGACATGAAGACGCCGGTCGGCACCCAGCGTGCCGTCTCCGGCCTGACCGGCCTCTTCGAGGCGCCCTGGATCTTCAAGCGCGACGGCACCTACTACCTGGCGTACGCCGGCAACAACGCCGGCCCGACCTCGCCGTGCACCCCGGCGAACTACCACGCCTGCATCGCGTACGCGACGGCGTCGTCGCCCACCGGGCCGTGGACCTACCGGGGCACCATCCTGCGGCCGGTCTCCTCGACGACGAGCCACCCCGGCATCGTGGAGTTCGACGGCCGGTGGTACCTGGCCTACCACACCGCCGACGCCGTGGGCGGCGGCCACTTCCGCCGGTCCGTGGCGATCGACAGGCTCGAGTGGGACGACAGCCTCACCCCGCCGCGGATCAGGCCGGTCACGCCGACGCCCGTCAAGGGGCGCGACCTCACCCCTCGGCCGAACATCGCCCAGGAGGCGACGGTCACCGTCTCCAACGACCCCGTACCCACCCAGTACTGGGTGAAGGCGCTCAACGACGAGATCGTCCGGTCCAACCCGCTGCCACCGGACATGTGGGGCACGTGGACCGGTGACAACCCGCCGCAGCAGTGGGTGCAGTACACGTGGGACCAGCCGATGCGGATCTCCGGTTCCCAGATCGACTTCTGGAACGACCAGCCGCAGGGCACCGGCGTGGGCGTCGCGGCGCCCGCGCGCTGGCGCATCCAGTACTGGAACCTCGCCACCGGGCAGTGGGTCGACGTGCCGAACCCGAGCGGCTACCCGACCGGCACCCGAGGCTTCCAGGACACCACGTTCGACCCGGTGACCACCACGCAGGTGCGGGCGATCTTCGACGCGTCGACCAACGGCAGCACCTACTCGGCCGTCGCCGTCGAGGAGTGGAAGATCCTCGCCGCACAACCGCCGTCGGTCACCCCACCGCCGATGACGGTCGAGGTGGGTGAGACCGACCTGCCCGGCACCGTCCCGGTGTCGTTCGGCGACGAGACGCTGCGGGTGCCGGTCTTCTGGGACCCGGTGACACCCGAGCAGGTCGCCGCCCCCGGCACGTTCACCGTCCGGGGCACCGTGCTCGGCTACGCCGCCGACCGCGTCGCCGCGCAGGTCACCGTGATCTCGCCGGGCGACACCGAGGGCGACGAGACGGCGCCGACCCTGACCCTCACGCCCGTCGGCAGCGCCGGCGCGGCCGGGTGGTTCCGGTCCGCCGTACGGGTGCGGGTCGCCGCGGTCGACGACCGTGGCGGCCGGATGACCATCACCGCCCACCTGGACGACGGGGAGCCGGCCGTCGCCACCGACGTGCGGTACGTCGACGTCACCGTCTCCGGAGACGGACGGCACACGGTCACGGCGACCGCGACCGACCGCGCGGGCAACGTGTCGGCGGTCGCGGACCTCGCCGTACGGATCGACGCCACCGCGCCGGTCAGCACGGGCACCGTGGACGGCGACACCCGCACGGTCACGGTGACCGCGAGCGACGCGACCTCCGGGGTGGCCCGCATCGAGTACGCCATCGGCACCGGAGCGTGGACCACCTACACGGGCCCGATCGCGGCGCCCGACGCCGACCGGCACACCGTGTCGTTCCGCGCGGTCGACGTGGCGGGCAACCTGGGCACCGCCAGGACGGCCACCGTCCCGGCGGACCTGTCGGGGCCGCTCACCGGCAACATCGCCCCGCTCGCGACGCCGTCCGCGTCCTACACCGCCGGCTGGAACAGTCTCACCGCGCTCAACGACGGCGCCGACCCGCCGAACCCGAGCCAGGCGCAGATCTGGGGCACCTGGTCCGGCAGCCGCCCGGCGACACAGTGGGTCCAGTACGACTGGTCCCGCCCGGTGCGGATCACCGGGACGGAGCTGAAGTTCTGGCGCGACTCGAACCGCGGCAGCGGCGAGGGCGTCGCCGAGCCCGACGGGTGGGTGCTGCAGTACTGGGACGAGGCCGGCTCCACCTGGCGCGACGTGCCCGGCGCGTCCGGCTACGGCACGAGCACGACGGCGTTCAACACCGTGACGTTCGACCCGGTCACCACGCCCCGCGTGCGGGCCACCATCCGGGCCAACGGCAACGGCACCACCTGGTCCGCGGTGGCGCTCACCGACTGGCGGGTCTTCGCCGACGACCCGGGCGACACGGTGGCGCCGACGACGACCGTGGCCTGGTCGCCGGCGGAACCGGACGGCGACGACGGGTGGTACCGGACCGTCCCGTCCTTCACGCTCACCGCGACGGACGCGTTCGGCGTGGCCGACACCCGGTACCGGATCGACGGCGGCGAGTGGACGGCGTACCCCGGCACGGCGGTCCCGGTCGACCAGCAGGGCACCCACCGCGTGGAGTACCGCTCCACCGACCGCCGCGGCAACGTCGAGGAGCCGGGATCGGCGACGGTCCGGGTGGACACGGTCGCGCCGACCGCGACCTTCGACTCCACCATCGGCGTCGTCCACTTCGGCTCCGTGCCGCCCGCCCCCACGTGCACGGCGAGCGACACCACCTCCGGTCCGGCGGGGTGCGTCGTGAGCGGCTACCGCACCACCGTCGGGACGCACACGGTCACGGCCACGGCGACCGACGTCGCGGGCAACACCGCGACGGCGACGCAGACGTACACGGTGCTGCCCTGGACCGCGAAGGGGTTCCACCAGCCGGTCGAGATGGACGGCGTGCGCAACCAGGTCAGGGCGGGCAGCACCGTGCCCCTGAAGTTCGAGCTGTTCGCGGCCGACGAGATCACCGACACCGACGCCGTGACCATGACGGCCGCGCGGATCGACTGCGCCACCTCGTCCGGCGTCGAGGCCGTCGAGGTCCTCACCCCGGGCAGCACCGCCCTGCGCTACGACACCACGGCCGGGCAGTTCGTCTTCACCTGGAAGACACCCACCACGCCCGGCGCCTGCTACGCGGTCACCGCCACGGCGGACGACGGGACCGCCCTCCGGGCGCTGTTCCACCTTCGATGACGGCGAGCTGACACACGGGCGGAGGGGCTGCTCCCGGCAGCCCCTCCGCCCGTGTCGGGACGGGCCCTTCGACCGCGCGCCCGATCCCGACGTGTCTCCGGACCGGGGTCAGCCGCGCAGGTCCCGTTCGGCCCGCGCGGTGCCGGCGAGGATCGCCTGGCGTTGCTCCCGCGTGTGGCGGCCGGCCGCGAGCCACTGGCCGGAGACCTCCTCCACGCGGCGGACGAACTGACCGTGGTTGGCGAACGGCGCCGCCTCCCAGACCCGGTCCAGGAAGGTCTCGCCGTCCTCGTCGCGGATGCCGTCGTTCGGCACACCCGTCCTGACCGATCCGAACACGACCTCCGGCTCCACCCGCTTCACGTAGGGGTGGTAGGCGTTGAACTCGCCGGGGACCGGGTCGGAGACGTAGTACGGGGCCAGCGTGTAACCGTGCGTCGTGAAGTGCATCGGGACGTCGGTCGGCGCGATGGCGGGGGCCAGGTCCCCGTCCAGCTTGAGGTCCTTGTAGAAGCTGAACTGCCGGTAGCTCGGTGTGTCGTCACGGACGACCATGAGCGTCGGCCCGTAGAGGATCGACTGGATGGCCCTGTCGTCGAGCGCCTTCTCGACGCGGAAGCTGAAGGGCATGGAGACGTCGACCACGTCCCCCTCCGTCCAGTGCCGGTCCAGCGTGACGTACGTGCCCGGAGCGGCGTCCAGGGCCTGGCGGACGCCGTTGACCGTCACCGTGTAGCCCTTGCGGGCCCAGGAGGGCACGCGGAGCTTGATCTGGAGTGGGCCGTCGCCCGTGTCGAACCTCAGCCTGGTGGCCCCCCGGGTCGGGTAGGCGGTGTCCTGGGTGATGACGAATCCCCGGCTCGGCCAGGTGAGCGTGGACGCGATGAACAGGTTGACGTAGAGCGTCGACTCGTCGGCGGACCTGAAGTAGATCGACTCCTGGTACTTCGTGTGGCTTTCCAGGCCGGTCCCGTTGCAGCAGCTGCCGTTGCCGCCGTACCGGCTGTACTCGATGACGTTTCCGATCCTGCGCGACCTGCCCGGCCACATGTTCTGGTGATAGGTCACCTCGGTGCTCGTGACGCTGTCGATGTCGCGCCGTGAACTCAGGATCTGGTTGTGCAGGGCCTTCTCGTAGTAGTCCATGTACGCCGGATCCTGCTCGTGGAAGAACAGGTTCCTCGTGAGGCGGAGCATGTTGTACGCGCAGCACGTCTCGGCGTGTCTCGGGTCCGACGAGGAGGTGAATCCGGAGGTGATGGAACCTCGCTGGCGGAAGTGCTCGCTCCGGCCCGCGCCGCCGTTGCTGAAGATCCGGTGCGGGACGACCATGGACCAGAAGTTCCGGGCCGCCGTGTGGTAGTCCGCCTCGCCGGTCTGCTCGTAGATCCGCAGGTACCCGATGTTGGGGGCCATGTACTGGTTGGCGTGGCGTCCGTTCAGTTCGTCGCGTCCCGCCACGGAGGCGTCGAACAGCGTGTCGAAGGTGAAGGCCTTCGCCGTCGCGAGGTAGCGGGCCTTCCGGTCCTCGTCCGACGCGAGCGCCGCGAGTTCCGCCATCACCTCGTTCATCGACCCGGCCTCGCCCGCGCTGTAGATGTCCCACATGCGGTTGAGGTCGTCCCGGCTGATGCGGCTCAGTCGCTGGTGGGCCCAGTCGCCCATCCGGAACGCGATGTCGAGGGCCTCCTCGTTGCCGGTCAGGTCGTAGGCGTTCAGGAGGCCTCTCATGATTTTGTGGCAGGTGTACCAGGGGGCCCAGACCGCGTTCGGGCCGCTGTTCGGTTGGAAGGTGGGCGGTTCGAGCCGGACGAACTGGCCCTCCGGGAACGCCGCCAGGAAGCCGGGGTAGCCGACGCCGACGATGCGGGCGTCACGGTGGTTCGCCGAGTGGTCGACGGCCGTCTCACCCTCGTCGTCGAAGCGGTACCACGCCACGAGGTCGGAGGGGGCCGGCGCGCCGTCCGAGTGCAGCGCCTGGACCTCCGCGGGGTCGAGCGCCCGGCGGTAGAGCCGGAAGTCGTCGACGGTGGCGTTCAGGAAGGGGTCGTTGTCGTTCCGGGACCGTCCGATCCAGTTGTCGACGGTCCGTCCCAGCGCGGCGGCGGTCAGCGCGAGCACCTTGGCGCCGGCCTCGACCCCGTTGACGTAGACCCGGCCGACGCCGGTCGGCGAGAGCGTCACCGCGAGGTGTGTCCACTGGCCGGCGGGAATCCCCGTGTTGCTGGTGATCTGCTGCTCGTTGGCGCTGCCGAGGTTGGTGATGGCGAACCGCGGGCCCGCGCTGTCCGCGGTCAGGGACAGGTACGAGGTGGGACTCGCGCCGAAGTGGGCGATCCGGGCGCCGGTCTGCGCGACGGCCGGGTTCACCCAGACGGCGATGGTGAGTTCGGTGACGCCGTCGAGCATGCCCGCCGGTAGCTGCACGTACTGGTTCGGGTGCGGGTCGCCGAGGCGGACCGCCCTGCCGGACCTGCCCGGCACGCGACCGAGGTTCCGCTTGTCCAGTTCCCGCTGGCACTTGCCGAGTTCCTCGACCAGATAGTCGAGCTTGTCGACGAAGACGTCCTCGCCGGTGGCGGCGTACGCCTGGGCGAGCAGCGTCAGGTAGTGACCGGTGAAGTGGCCGCGCAGCAGATGCCGCGGGGTGTCCCAGCCGCCCGGGTAGGTGCCGGGGGCGGGAAGCCCGGCGTTGGCGCGGAACAGGTGCAGCATCCGGTCGGGCCCGTCGAGGACGCCTCCGGTGCCGGGGTAGTGCCGGGCGTAGTGGAGCATCCGGTCGCGCTTCTGCTGGAAGATGCCGTCCCGCAGCGCCACCTGGTTGAGCGCGAACGGTGTGACGGACCAGTTCGGGCCGACCCAGCCGGGTCGGGGGACGGTCGTGGCCGGGTCCGTGGTGGAACGTGCCCCGTGGGCGGCGGTGGCCGGAAGCAGCGACGCCACGGCGGGAGCCGAGGCGGCCAACGCACCGAGGCGCAGGGCCGACCGGCGGGAGAACTGCTTGCTCATCTCACACTCCTCATGTTCGGGTCGCCTCCACGTCCTGGAGGCGCCAGCACTGGTCGTGCCGCCGGCCCTACGCCCGGGCCCGGCGGGCAGCGGCGGTCCGTGCGGCGACGTGCCGGCGCGTGCGCGAGAGCCGACGGCCTTCCCGCCTGGGGCGGTGTGCGGAAGGAGTGGAGACTGCCCGGCTCGCCGCCGGCAGGGGGTGGCACGGCGGTCTGACCGACGAGAGTCGGTCAGACCGCCGTCTGGCTCACGACGTCGGTCGCCACACGGTTGGCGGCGACCGCGGTGCTCCTACGGGGCGAGTTCCCTGCTCGCCCGGGCGGCGTGCGAGACCACGACGTCCTTCTCGGCGTCGGTGAAGACTCCCGCCTCGACGAACGCCTCGGCGGTGCGGGCGACGGTGGAGACGAACGCGCCGTGGGTGGCGAAGGGCGCCTCGTCCCACACCAGGTCGAGGAAGGTCGGGCCGTCGGTGCCGGGCGACGGGATGCCCGCCACGGGGACGTCGTAGTTCGGAAGGCCGTCGTTGCGCTTGCGGTTCGGCACGCCCGTGTCGACGGACCCGAACACGATGGTCGGCTCGACCCGCCGGAAGTACGACGAGACGGGCTGGGTGTCACTGATGTAGTAGGGCCGCAGGGTGAAGCCGTGGATGGTGAAGAGCATGTCACCGGCCGGCGTGGTGCTCGCGTGGGTGATGGCCGCGCGGGCGTAGTCGCCGTCCCGCTTGAGGTACCGGTAGAGGGACAGTTCGCGGTAGCTGCCCGCCCCCGGGTTCCCGAGGATCTGCAGGAGGGTCGGGCCCCAGAAGATCGCCTGCGTGTCGGGACGGTCGATCGCCCGCTCGATCCGGATGCTGAACGGCATGCGGACCTCGATCGTGTCGCCGGGCTCCCAGTCGCGGCTCAGCGTGAGGTAGCTGCCCGGCGTGGCGTCGACGTCCTGCGCGACGCCGTTGACCGTGACGAAGAAGCCCCGCCGCACCCAGCCCGGCACCCGCAGCTTGATGTCGAGCCGGCCGCGGCCGTCGACGGTCAGCCTGGTGTGGTCCTCGCGCGGGTAGTTCGTCTCCTGGGTGACGACGAAACCCTTGTCGGCCCACGTCAGCGTCGACGCCAGGAACAGGTTGACCCAGAGCGTCCCGCCGTCGGCGGACCTGAAGTAGATCGTGTCCTGGTACTTGGTGTGGTTCTCCAGGCCGGTCCCGCCGCAGCAGGTGCCGGTGTTGCCGTAGCTGCGGCTGGCGCCCGGCGTCAACGGCTGGAAGTAGGTGACCTGCGGGTTGCTGACGCTGGAGGTGTCGGCCCGCGAGCCGGCGATCTGGTTGATGAGGCCCCGCTCGTAGTAGTCCATGTACGCGGGGTCGTGCTCGTGCAGGAAGAGGTTGCGCGCCAGCTTGCCCAGGTTGTACGCGCTGCAGGTCTCCGCGCCGCCCTGGGCGATCGAGTTCGCGATGTTGTCCCGGTTCTGGAACATCTCGATGTTGTTGTTGGAGCCGGGGAAGTTGCCGCCCGTGCCGCCGTTCGCGTACATGCGGTGCGGGACGACCATCTTGAAGAAGTTCTTGGCGGCCTGGAAGTACTCCGGGTCCCCGCTGTGCTCGTAGACGCGCATGTATCCGACGAACTGCGGGACGTGCTGGTTGACGTGCAGGCGGTCCGGGCGGCGCCGGCCGGGGCGTGTCTGTGGCGTCGTGACGAGGATGTCGCGGTTCTCCACACAGGCCTGGAACAGCGACTCCCGGTTGTCGAAGAACCTGGCGGTCTCCAGGTGCTTTCCGTCGCCGGTGAGCGCGTAGATCTCGGGGAATACCTCGTTCGCGCCCCCGGACTCGCCGGCGATGTAGAGGTCCCACATGTAGTTCAGGTTGTCCCGCGTGATGGGGCCGGTGTAGTCGGGGTGGTTCTTGTCCCCGACGGTCAGCGCCAGGTGGGCCCAGTTGGCCATCTTGACTACCACGTCGAGCGCCTTCTGGTTGCCGGTGTGGTAGTAGGCGTCGAGCAACCCGCGCATGATCTTGTGCTGCGTGTACCAGGGGGCCCAGGTGTTGGTGTCCTTGTTGCCGCCGTAGACCGCCCACCTGGGCGGGCCGAGCCGGAGCACCGTGTCCTCCGGGAGCGCCCCCAGATAGCCGGGGTGGGTCGGGACCCACAGCTCGGTCCCGCTCTGCACGGCCACGACTCCCGCGTCCCGGCCGTTGGGCGAGGAGTCCGTGAGGGTGGTCCCGCCCTCCTCGTCGAACCGGTACCAGGCGATCGTCCCGCCACCGGTGGTGCCGGCCGGCGAGTCCAGCAGCGACTCGACCTCCTGCTGGCTCAGCGCCCGGTCGAAGACGTGGAACTCGTCGATGGTCGCGTCCAGGAACGGGTCGCCGTACTGCGAGCGGCCGATCCACCGGTTGCCCGGGTTGCCGAGGTGCGACGGGTTGAGCGTCATGTTCGTGTTCCGGCCGGCGACCCGGCCGTTCACGTAAAGGGTGCCGGTGTTCTGCGACAGCGTGACGGCCAGGTGCACCCACTCGTTGATCGGCAGTGCCGCGTCGCCGTTGATCTGCTGCTCGCCGCCGGAACCGCTGGTCGTGATCGCGAACCGCGGCGCGTTGCCGGTGACGCCGGCGCGCGCGGTCAGGAACATGTTGACGGTGGTGTTCTGGCCGAAGTCGAACACCCGGCTCCAGTTCTGGGCGGAGGCCAGGTTCACCCAGGTGGCGATCGTGAAGTTGCCGAGCTGGCTGATCGTCTCCTGGGGAAGGGCCACGTGCTGTGCGGCGCTCGGGCCGTTCAGGCGGAGGCCCCGGCCGAACCTGCCGGGCACCCGGCCGATCGCCGGCGCCTGTGGATCCGCGCCGCCCGAACCACCACCGGTGCCCATCCGGGCGGTGATCGCCTCCTGGCACGCGGCGAGTTCGTCGACCATCCAGTCGAGCTTGCTCTTGAAGATCGGTTCGCCCTGGTCGGCGTAGCTCTGCGCGAGCGCCGTCATGAAGTGCCCGGCCCAGTGGCCGCTGAGCAGGCCGCCGTCCTCCCAGCCCCCGGGGACGGAGACGCCCGGCGGGTTGGGCCGCCCGGCCTGGTTGTTGAACAGCACGAGGAAGCGCCGTTCGTCGTACTGCCGGAGGAAGTTCTTCATGCGGTCGCGCTTCTCCTGGAGCAGGCCGTCGCCCAGCCGCACGTCGTGCAGCGGGAACGGTCTGACGGGAGCGGTGCCGCCGGGACCGGGGTCCGGTGGGGTCACGCCGAGCGGTGAGGGGCCGGACGCCGCCCCGGCCTCCGGCGCCGCGTGGGCGGCCGCCGTCGGGAGAGCGGTGGTGGCGGCGACGGCCACCACCCCGGCCGCCGATGCCTGGAGCAGTTGACGTCGATTGACGGAGACCTTGTCGGATTGGGCCACTCCTGGGTCAGTCCTTCCAGTGGTGTGGGGGCCAGGTCGCCGGTCGGAACGGCTCCTGGCACATCGGCATCCGCAGGACGGGTTGGCCGCGCGCGCAACGCGGCGAGCGTGCGTTCCGGGGTCCGGTCAGGAGGGTGGACGCCCCCGCCGTCCACCGCGGACCCTCGGCAGCCGAGCTCGGCCGTTGCCAGGAGTGTGAGCGTTAACAAACCCCGTCGTCAATCCCCTACGTACAAGTAGGTCTATCGATTGACACGTCCTGGAAACGCGCATATGTTAACGCTCACCTTCCCCGTCGGACGGTCCTGCGGGCTGCCCTGTCGCGCGCCGCGACACCCCCCGGCGCGCCGACGCGACCTCCGGACGCGCCGGCGCGCGGTCCGCACGCCGGGCCGATCGGACGCCCTGAGGAGGCGGTGTGGCGGCCACGTTCGGCATCTCCGAGTTGTGGGACCCGGCGGTCCGCCGCGACCCGCACGCCTTCTACGACCGGGTGCGGGACAACCCGGGGCCGGTCCTGCAGATCGATCCGGCCGGCAACCGGTTCTGGGTCGTGGCCGGACACGCCGACGTGCTGGCGGGACTGCGTCACCCGGCGATCGGGCACGAGGTCCACCGCCACCACCCCGGCCTGCCCGAGCCCGCCCGGCACCACCTGGCCGAGGTGGCGAGGATCGAGTCCCGCCAGCTCATCAACCTCGACCCACCCGACCACACCCGGTTGCGGGGGCTGGTCAGCGGCGCCTTCACCGCCCGGGCGGTGGCCCGGTTGGAGCCGTGGATCGGCGACCTCGCCGACCGGCTGGTCCGGGACGCCCGGCGGCGGGGCCGCATCGACGCGGTCACCCACCTCGCGGACCCGGTGCCGGTCAACGTCATCGCGGAGCTGGTCGGCATCCCCGAGGCGGACCGGTCACGCTTCCGCGCCTGGTCCGCCGCAATCGTGTCGGCCAGCGCGGACGGCCCGGCGGCCACCCTGGAGTTCGGCGCGTACCTCGACGAGCTGGCGGCCCGCCGCCGGGCGGCCCCGGAGGACGACCTCGTGTCCGAGCTCGTGGCGCGCTCGGACCAGGCCGACCAGCTCGACCGGGACGAGCTGGTGGCCCTGGTGCAACTGCTGCTCATCGCGGGGCAGGAGACCACCGTCGACCTGATCGTCAACGGCCTCCGCCTGCTGCTCACCCACCCCGCGCAGTGGCGGGCGCTGCGGGACGACCCGTCGCTGGCGGACGCGGTCGTCGAGGAGACGCTGCGGTTCCGGGGCCCGGTCGAGATCGTGCCACCCCGGTTCGCGTTCGAGGACGTCGCGCTGGCCGGCGGAGTGGTCCCCGCGTACGACCGGGTGGCGCTGTCGCTGTGGGGCGCCAACCGCGACCCCGCCGTCTTCGACCGGCCGCACGTGTTCGACATCCACCGCGGCGACGTCCGCCGGCACCTCGCCTTCGGCCACGGCATCCACTTCTGCCTCGGGGCACACCTGGCGCGGCTGGAGAGCCGCATCATGGTCGAGCGGATCGCACGGCAACTTCCCGATCTCCGGCTCGCGGCCGACCCCGGCGCCCTCGGATCCTTCCGGCTGCACCAGGACGGGCTGCCGCTGGAGGTCTGAGCGCACGGTTCCGGGTCGCCCGGACGCCCCGCGGCCGGTCGTGCCTGAGCGTCGGCGGGTTCGGGCAGCGCCGCGCAGGGCGCTGCCCGAACCCCCGGCTCAGAGCCGCACGTGCGTGCTGCCCTCCGGCACCGTCACCGTGCGGGGCTGCCCCTTGCCGGTGAAGACGGTGATCCTGGCGTCACCGTCGGCCTTGACGGTGAAGGTCACGCTCCCGCCGTCGACCACGAAGTCCCGCACGACGACCCGCGCCCCGTTCGCCTTGAAGAGGGGCCTGCCGTCCTGGTGGACCACCGTCGACCTGGGTCCGGCCACGACCGTGTACCGGTGCCCGTGCAGCGGCACCTCGTTGACCGAGTTGGTGCCCGGCAGGCCGAGCGTACCGAAGCGCACGCCCCGCGGGTCGCCCCACGGCTCGTCGGCGATCAGCTCCTGGGTGCCCATGAGCGGCATGAGGTTGGACCAGCTGTAGGTCCGCCAGGCGGTGTCGGTGGCCGCGCCGTTGATGACCTGGCCCGGCTCCGGGTCCCAGTACTCGGGGAACCAGCCCAGCTCCTTCCAGGTGGACAGCCACAGGTCGCTGCTCTTGGCGGCCAGCTGCGCGGCCGGCCCGTCGAAGCCGTACCGCTTGAGGCCGTCGTAGACGGTGGCGTTCATCGGCGGCCACACGGCCCCCTGCCACTCCTCGCACGCGTTCTCCTCGTCGTGCTTCTGGAAGTAGCGGTAGGCCGGAACCTCCTCGTGGCTCTCCCCCGCGGCGCAGTACGCCGGGTCGTTGCGCGCCACACTGGGGATGGCGTACTCGCCCCAGAACTCCTCGGGGTTGAGCAGGTGGTCACGTACCAGGATCTCGGCCCGGTCCGGGGCGGCCAGCCCGCCGAACAGCGGGTAGAACACCGTGGGCGTGGTGGTCGGCTCCCACGAGCCGTCCAGGTACCGGTTCAGGTAGAGGCCGCGTTCGGCGTTCCACAGCCGGTCGTTGACCCGCTGCTTCAGCCGGTCGTGCAACTGCGCGAACCGGGTCCGGTCCGCGTCGTGCCCGAGGACACCCGCCATCTGCGAGAGCGTCTCGGCGAAGAGGCCGTAGTACGAGTTGAGCGCGACGTCGGTCAGGTTGGTGTTGTCCCGGTCGTCGGTGCCGTCGGTCGGGACCTGGACGAAGTGGTAGTACTGCGGGCTGTCGTCGAGGCCGAGGTGGTTGCCGCGGCCGCCGAGCCGCTCGCCCGCCCACGGGCTCTCGAGCAGGCCGTCACCATCGGTGTCGAACTCCCGCATCCGGTCGATGTAGGGAACCATCACCGGGTAGACCAGGTCGAGGATGCTGCGGTCGCCGGTGCGGACGTAGGCCCGCCAGGCGAGGTAGGCGTGCATCGGGCCGGCGTGGAGCTGGTCGTACCGCGGCCCACCCTGGTCGTAGAAGTCCCGGATGTGGTCGAGCGCGAGCGCCGGGTCGAGGCTCAGGGCGGTGATGCCGTCCCAGGCCGAATCCCAACCCTTGAAGATGTCGTCACCGCCGCCGCCGAGGCCCCACATCACGAAGCTGCGGCGGAACTTCTCGTCGTAGTTGGCGTTGAGCGCCATGGCGTCGCGCATGTACGTCGTCGTCTGGCCGACCGGCCCGCTGCCGTCGACGCTGCCGTCGTCCACCCGGCTGCGGGCCTGTGCCAGGATCGCGAGTGCCTCGGCCTGCGAGCGCTCCGACGGCGCCAGCTCCGTGTCTCCCATGCGGGCGGTGAAGGTGACCGTCTCGTCGCGGTCGAGCTCCCACCGCAGGGCCGCCGCGGCGTCGCCGGCCGCGCCGCTCTTGCCCACCATCGCGTTGAGCATGTCCTTCAGGGAGGCGTACGAGGCGCCGCTGTCGGCGGGTGCGTCGGTGTCGACGCGCAGGTGGGCCCGCCTGCCGGGATCGGTCAGTCCGGTGGTGGTGCCCGTCATCGTCCGCTCGCCGGCCACGACGTACCGGCTCGGTTCCGACCAGGGCGCGCTCGCGTCGATGAACACGGTGGTGTCGTCGTCGAGCGCGGTGACGGATCCGACGAGCTCGGTCGGCCCGACCCGGGCGAAGCGGACGACGATGTCGCGCCGGTCCCGCTGGATCTGCTCGTAGCGGGCCCGGAGGGTCGGCAGCTGGGTCCGTGCCGCCGCCACGTCCTCGGCGTCCCAGCTCTCCGGGTTGTCGAGCATGGCCTGCAGGCCACCGAGCTTCTCGGCGGTGAGGGTCCGGTCGTCGGTGCTCAGCTCGACCTCGTAGTAGGACCCGTCGGTCGCGATGGGCCCGATGCGTCGGATGTTCGGGACCATGTTCTCGTGGACGACCTTGTTGTCCCCGGTGAGCAGGTCGACCGACACGGAGAACCGGGTCTCCCCCTCGCCGACGAAGAGCGCGCCGTTGAACTCCTGCTCCTTGAAGCCGGGCATGACGAACGGCCGCGACAGCGGCGCCAGGTCGACCCGCTGCTTGTGAGCGGCGGCGGGCTCTCCCCGGGCCGGGGCGCCGGCCAGGGCCGAGGTGACGGTTGCGGCGAGCGCCGCAGCGAGTAGTCGCCGCCGCCGGGTGTGGGACGCGCGGTGGCTACGTGACATGGGGACTCCTCTCGAGGCACGCGTGCGCGGTGCACGCAGGCAGGCGGGACCGCCCGTCCGCGCGGTGCGGTGCGAACGGGTGGTCCCGGTGGTCGGAGCGGGGTTACAGGCGAGCGGCGAGGCGGTGGTACGCGGCCGTCCAGCGGAGTTCGCGCTGGAGGGCCTCGGGCGTGGTGCCGGCGTCGATGACGACGAGTTCGGTGCGCAGCATCTCGGCCAGTTCGCGGAACTCCTCGGTGCCCACCGCGCGCGAGAGGACGGTGTGGTGCGGACCGCCGGCGAGCAGCCAGCACTCGGCGGAGGTCGACAGGCTGGGCCGGGGCCGCCACACGGCGCACGCGACCGGCAGCTTCGGCAGCGCCTCGTCGGGCTCGACGACGTCGACCTCGTTGAGCGTCAGGCGGAACCGGTCACCCAGGTCGGCGATGCCCACCACCACGGCGGGGCCGGGTGCCGCGGTGAACCGCAGACGCACCGGGTCCTCCCGGTTGCCGATACCGAGCGGGTGGATCTCCAGGGTCGGCCTCCGGCCGGCGATGCTGGGGCAGACCTCCAGCATGTGGGCTCCGAGGATCTTCTCCTGCCCCGGAACGAGGTGGTAGGTGTAGTCCTCCATGAAGCTGGTGCCGCCGGGCCGGCCGGCCTCCATGGCCTTGGTGGTGCGGAGCATGACGGAGGTCTTCCAGTCGCCCTCGCCGCCGAAGCCGTAACCGTCGGCCATGAGCCGCTGCACGGCGAGGCCGGGCAGTTGGCGCAGGCCGCCGAGGTCCTCGAAGTTGGTCGTGAAGGCCCGGAAGCCGCCGTCGGTGAGGAAGGTCCGCAGGCCGGCCTCGATCCGGGCGCCGTAGCGCAGGGACTCGTGGCGGTCCCCGCCCGGGCGCAGCTCGGCCGCCACGTCGTAGCTGTCGAGGTACTCGGTCACCAGGTCGTCGACCACCGCGTCGGGAACCTGGTCGACCAGCTCGACCAGGTCGCTCACCCCGTACGTGTTGACGGACACCCCGAACCGCAGCTGCGCCTCGACCTTGTCGCCCTCGGTGACGGCCACGTCGCGCATGTTGTCGCCGAACCGCGCGAGCCGCAGCGTCCGCAGCTCGTGCGCGCCGAGCGCCGCCCGGGCCCAGGCGGCGACGCGTTCCACCACGCGCGGGTTGCTCACGTGCCCGGCGACGATCTTGCGGGCCACACCGAGGCGGGCCGTGAGGTATCCGAACTCCCGGTCGCCGTGGGCGGCCTGGTTGAGGTTCATGAAGTCCATGTCGATGGTGGACCACGGCAGCTCGGCGCCGGCCTGCGTGTGCAGGTGCAGCATCGGCTTGCGCAACGCGTCCATCCCGGCGATCCACATCTTCGCCGGCGAGAACGTGTGCATCCACGTGACCACACCGATGCACCGTGTCGCCGCGTTCGCCTCGAGCACCTGGGCGTGGATCGCGGCCGAGTCGGTGAGGACCGGCTTCCAGACCACCTTCGCGGGCACGACCCCGCTGGCGTCGAGCTGCTTGGCGATGGCCTGCGACTGTTCGGCGACCTGACGCAGCGTCTCCTCGCCGTACAGGTGCTGGCTACCGGTCAGGAACCACAACTCGGGGGCGTACTGGGGGTCAGCAGGCATGGGTGGATCTCCTCGCGTAGCCGGGCGGGTCAGCGCTGCCCGTAGACGTTCTGGTAACGGTCGTAGAGGGAGTCGATGTCGCGTGTGTCGATGGGCAGCGGCTGACCCAGCTGCCGGGCGATGTGGACGGTGCGGGCCACGTCCTCGCACATCACGGCGGCCTTGACGGCGGCCCGGGCCGTCGGGCCGATGGTGAAGACGCCGTGGTTGCGCATGAGCACGGCGGGCGACCGGCTGTGCGCGAGGGTCTCGACGATCCCGCGCCCGATGGAGTCGTCGCCGATGAGCGCGAACGGGCCGACCGGGATGTCGCCGCCGAACTCGTCGGCCATCATCGTCAGCACACAGGGGATCGGCTCGCCCCGCGCGGCCCAGGCCGTGGCGTACGTCGAGTGGGTGTGTACCACGCCGCCGACGTGGGGCATGTGGCGGTAGACGTACGCCTGGGCGTCGGTGTCGGACGAGGGGGCCAGTCCCCCGTCGACGACCCGGCCGTACAGGTCGCAGACGACCATGTTTTCCGGTGTCAGCCTGTCGTAGGCGACCCCGCTCGGCTTGATGACCAGGAGGTCGCGGTCCGGCACCCGCGCCGACACGTTGCCGGCGGTCCACACCACGAGCTCGTAGCGCGTCAGCTCGGCGTGCAGCCGGCACACCTCCTCGCGCAGGCTCCGGATCGTCGCGTCGACGTCGGCCAGGACGGTCACGTCAGCTCTCCTCTCGACCGGCGGAGATCCGGGCGGAACGGCGGATCTCCTTGAGCCGCTTCATGACGGGATTCGCTCCCCGGCCGAAGTAGTCGTGGAGCGTCAGGTACTCGGCGTACAGCGCGTCGTAGGCCGCCGCCCGCTCCGGGTCGGGCAGGTACGCGGCCCGGGTGACCCGGCCCATGGTCTTGGCCGCCGCGGTGATACCGGGGTACGCGCCAGCGGCGACCGCGGCGTGGATCGCGGAGCCGAGCGCCGGGCCCTGCTCGGAGGCGAGGACCGACAGCGGCATCCGCGTCACGTCGGCGTAGATCTGCATGAGCAGCCGGTTCCTGGTGAGGCCGCCGGCGACGATGAGTTCCTCGACCGGGACGCCGCTGTCGCGGAACGTCTCGAGGATCACCCGGGTGCCGTAGGCGGTGGCCTCGAGCAGCGCCCGGTAGGTGTCCTCCGGGCGGGTGGCCAGGGTCTGCCCGACGACGACCCCGGAGAGTTCGTGGTCGACGAGGACGGACCGGTTGCCGCTGTGCCAGTCGAGCGCCACGAGCCCGTGCTCACCCACCGCCTGGCGGGCGGCCCGCTCGGTGAGCAGGTCGTGCACCGAGATGCCGCGTCGCGCCGCCTCGGCCTCGTACGCCGCGGGCACGCCGGTCCGGGTGAACCAGCCGAAGATGTCCCCCACACCGGACTGCCCGGCCTCGTAGCCCCACAGCCCCGCGATGATCCCGCCGTCGACGACGCCGCACATGCCGGGCACCTCCCGCAGGACGGTGCTCGACATGACGTGGCACGTCGAGGTGCCCATGATGGCCACCATCTGGCCGGGCTCGGTGGCCTGGGCGGCGGGGGCCGTGACGTGGGCGTCGACGTTGCCGACGGCCACCGCGATGCCCTCGGGCAGGCCGGTCCAGGCGGCCGCCTGCGCGGTGAGCCGGCCGGCGGCCTCGCCGAGCTGGCCGATGGGATGTTCGAGCTTGTCGGCCACGAAGCCCGCGAAGGCGGGGTTCAGTCCGGCGAGGAACTCCGGTGACGGGTACGCGCCGTCCTGGAGGATGCCCTTGTAGCCGGCGGTGCAGGCGTTGCGGACGTACCGGCCGCACAGCTGCCACACGATCCAGTCGGCGGCCTCCACCCAGCGCTCGGTCGCCGCGTACACCTCGGGGTCCTCCTCGAGGACCTGCAGCGCCTTGGCGAACTCCCACTCGGAGGAGATGAGCCCGCCGTAGCGCGGCAGCCACGCCTCACCGCGCCGGCGTGCCAGCTCGTTGATGCGGTCGGCCTGCCCCTGGGCGGCGTGGTGCTTCCACAGCTTCACGTAGGCGTGCGGCCGGCGGGCGTACGCCGGCAGCTCGCACAGGGGGGTGCCGTCGGCCGTGGTCGGGAGCACCGTGCACGCCGTGAAGTCGGTGGCGATGCCGATGACGTCGGCCGGGTCGATCCCCGACGCCTCGACGGCCCGCGGCACCGCCACCCGCAGGACCTCGCGGTAGTCCTGGGGCACCTGAAGCGCCCACTCGGGAGGCAGCGTCTCCCCGGTGGGCAGGGCGTCGGTGACCACGGCGTGGGGATACTCGTGCACGGCCGACCCCAGCTCGGCGCCGTCGGAGACCCGGACCACCAGGGCCCGTCCCGACAGCGTGCCGAAGTCGACACCCACCACGTACCTGTCGTCGCTCATGTCTCGGTCCTTGTCGGAGTCGCGGTGCTCTCGCGCACCACGAGGGTGGGAACGACCAACGGCGACGGGTGCAACTCCGCACCCCGGATCGCCTGCGTGACAACCTCGATCGCCCGGCGACCGACGGCCTCGAAGTCCTGCCGGATCGTGGTCAACGGAGGAATCAGATACGCCGCCTCCGGCACATCATCGAACCCCACCACCGAGATGTCCCCCGGCACCCGACAACCACACTCCTGCAACGCCCGCAACACACCGATCGCCATCTGATCATTGGCCGCGAACACCGCCGTCACCCCCGGCATCTCACAGATCCGCCGCCCCGCCACATAACCACTACGGGAACTCCAGTCCCCCGACACCGGCTCCACCGGACGCAGACCCGCCCCACCCATCGCCAGACGCCACCCATCCACCCGCGCCCGCGCCTCCGCCCAGTTCAGCGGACCACTCACATGCACCACCTCACGATGCCCGAGCCCCAGCAGATGCTCCGTCGCCATCCGCGCACCCAGCACCTGATCCACCCCGACGGTCAGCGACGCCTTCGACAGATCCCCCTCCACCACCACGAACGGCACCCGCGACCGCTGCGTCCGCACCACCTCCAACGCCTCGTCATGACCGGCGATCATCACGATCCCCTCCACACCGACACGCATCAGATGCTCCGTGGCATCACTGAGCGCCTGCCGCGTCACCTCCGACAAACTCACCGACGTCGCGAAAAACCCCGCCGCCCGCGCCGCGTCCTCCACCGTCCGATGAATACTCATCGGACCGAACAACGTCCGGGCAGTACCGATGACGCCGATGATCCCCGACCGACCGCGCACGAGCGCACGGGCCGCCGTGTTCGGCCGATACCCCAACCGCTCGATGGCCTGCAACACCCGCTCACGGGTCTCCGGTTTGATGCTGGACGAGCCGTTGATGACCCGGGACACCGTCTGATGCGACACGCCCGCCAAACGAGCGACATCCGCCATCACCGGCGCCTTGGCGGCGGACGTCGTCACGGCTGCCGCCGCATGAAGACCCGCTGCATCACGATGAAGAGGAGCAGCAGGGTGCCGATGGCGATCTTCGTCCACCAGGAGCTGAGCGTTCCCTGGAACGAGATCAGTGTCTGGATGACACCCAGGACGAGGACGCCGAGCAGGGAGCCGAGGACGTAACCGGCGCCGCCGGACAGCAGTGTGCCGCCGATGACGACGGCGGCGATGGCGTCCAGCTCCATCCCGACGGCGTGCAGGCCGTAGCCGGAGAGCATGTAGAGGCTGAAGAGCAGGCCGGCGATGGCCGAGCAGAGCCCGCTGATGACGTAGACGCCGACCTTGACCCGGGCGACCGGCAGACCCATGAGCATCGCCGAGTTCTCGTTGCCGCCGACCGCGTACGCCGTCCGTCCGAAGCGGGTGCGGTGCAGCACCCACACGGCGACCGCCACGATCGCCAGGGCGATCACCACACTCCAGGTGATCGAGACCGTGCCGGACAGCGGGATGGCGGCGGTGGCGAAGGTGCGGAAGGTGGGGTCCTTGATGGAGATCGACTCGACGCCGACGACGAAGCACAGCCCGCGGGCGAGGAACATGCCGGCGAGCGTGACGATGAACGGCTGGATCTCGAAGTAGTGGATGACCAGGCCCATGAGCAGGCCGAGCGTCGACCCCATGGCCAGCACGAGCAGCACCACGAGCGGGGCCGGGAGCCCGGCCTGGAGGCCGGCGGCGGCCACCATCGTCGACAGGGCGACGACCGCGCCCACCGACAGGTCGATGCCGCCGGTGACGATGACGAAGGTCATGCCGACGGCCAGGACGATGAGGAAGGCGTTGTCGATGAAGAGGTTGGCCACGACCTGGCCGGACAGGAAACCGTCGTAGCGGGCGGTGCCCACGCCGAAGAGGAGCACGAACAGCACGAACGTGGCGATCACCGGGACGACGCGGCCGGGGACGGACCGGCGGCCGGGGAGCGCGAGCGGGCTCTTGCCCTTGACGGGCGTCGCTGAGGTCGTCATGGCTGGGCCACCTTCTCCACCATCGCTGAGGTCGGGGTGTGCGTGCTCGGCCGCCCCGCGGCCTCGGCGTCGGGATCGGGGGGCGTGTGCCGTCGCCGGGTGCGGCGCAGGAGCACGGCCCGCGCCTTGGGCGCCTGCAGGAGGCACACCGCGATGACGACGACGGCCTTGAAGACGAGCGTGATCTCGGGCGCGATGCCCATGCTGTACACCGTCGTGGTGAGTGTCTGGATGATCAGGGCGCCGAGCATGGTGCCGGTGAGGCTGTAGCGGCCGCCGGCCAGCGAGGTGCCGCCGATCACGACGGCGAGGATGGCGTCCATCTCGATCCAGAGGCCGGCGTTGTTGGCGTCGGCCGCGCTGACGTTCGAACTGATCATCAGGCCCGCGACGCCCGCGCAGATCGCGGCGAACACGTAGACGGTCCACCGGATGGTGCGGGCGCGCAGACCGGCCAGGCGGCTGGCCTCGGGGTTGATGCCGACGGACTCGATGAGCAGGCCCAGGGCGGTCCTCCTGGTCACGAGCGCGACGAGCGCGAACACGGCGACGGCGATGAGGATCGAGACGGGCAGCAGCAGGAAGCCGGCGCCGACGGTGCGGTACGCCGGGTTGCGTACGGTGATGATCTGGCCGTCGGTGATGAGCATCGCGATGCCCCGCCCGGCCGTCATGAGGACGAGCGTCGCGATGATCGGCTGGATGCCCACGACGGCGACGAGGAACCCGTTCCAGAGGCCGAGGACGGCGCACAGCGCCAGCGCGATGCCCATGCCGGCGAAGGCCGCCCCGGCGCCGGTGGGGTCGCCCGCTCCCGCGATGTACGAGCAGGTGACCGCGCCGGAGATGGCCACGACCGCGCCGACCGACAGGTCGATGCCCCGGGTCGCGATGACCAGGCACATGCCGAGCGCGATGAGCATGGTCGGCGCGCCGTTCTTGAGGATGTCGACGAGGCTGCCGTAGAGGTGGCCGTCCTGGATCCGCAGGGCCAGGAACGACGGGCGTACGACGGCGTTGGCCGCGAGCAGCACCAGGAGGGCGACGAGGGGCCAGAGCAGGCCGCTGGCGCGGAAGCGGTCCAGGGGGCGGGTGGAGGTCATGCCGCCACCGCCTCGGGACGCTCGTCGACGTGGGCGATGAGCCGCATGATGTCGTCCACTGTCGCGTTCTGGTCCAGCTCGGCGACCTTGGCCCGGTCCTTCATCACCACGACGCGGTGGCTCAGGCGCACCACCTCCTCGAGTTCGGCGGAGATGTAGACCACGGCCATGCCTTCCTGGGCGAGCTCGGCGACGAGCTTCTGGATCTGGGTCTTGGCCCCGATGTCGATGCCCCGGGTGGGCTCGTCGAGGATGAGCAGCTTCGGTTCGGTGACCAACCAGCGGGCGAGCAGCACCTTCTGCTGGTTGCCGCCGGAGAGCTTGCCGACGAGCGCGTCGGGGTTCGCCGGCCGGATGTCGAGCGCCTTGATCCACTTCTCGACGAGCTGGTCCTTGACCCGGCGGGGAATCGGGCGGGCCCAGCCGTTGGCGGCCTGCATGGCGAGGATCAGGTTGTCGCGGATGCTGAGGTCGGCCACCACGCCCTCGCCCTTGCGGTCCTCGGAGCAGAAGGCGATTCCGGCGGCGATCGCGGCGCGGGGGCCGCGCAGGTGCAGGGCCCTGCCGTCGACGGTCACCTGGCCGCTGTCGGGGCGGTCCGCGCCGAAGAGCAGCCGCGCGAGTTCGGTGCGACCGGAGCCGAGGAGACCGGCCAGGCCGACCACCTCGCCGCGGTTGATCCGCAGGTCGAACGGCGCGACCGAGCCCTTGCGACCGACTCCCCTGGCCTCCAGCACCGGAACGGTCGAGGCCTCCTCACCGGCCTGTCCAGCGAGCCGTTCGACCTCGGCCAGCGCGCCGAGTTCCCGGCCGATCATGAGAGAGACCAGGTCGAGGCGGCTGAGCTCGCTGGTGCGGTGCTCCCCCACCAGCCGGCCGTTGCGCAGCACCGTCATCCGGTCGGAGATCTCGTAGACCTGCTCCAGGAAGTGCGACACGAAGAGGATGGCGACGCCCCGGTCCCGCAGGTGGCGCATGATGCGGAAGAGTTCGGCGACCTCGTCCTGGTCGAGGCTGGAGGTCGGCTCGTCGAGGATGAGGACCTTGGCGTCCACGGCGACGGCGCGGGCGATCGCCACGAGTTGCTGGACGGCGATGGGGTGCTCGGCGAGGACCGAGCCGGGGTCGATGTGGAGGCCCATGTCGGCGAGCAGCTCGGCGGCGCGGGCCCGGGTCGCCCGCCCGTCGACGGCGCCGAAGCGCCGCGGCTCCCGACCGAGCAGGATGTTCTCGGCGACCGTCAGGTTGGGGCAGAGATTGACCTCCTGGTAGACGGTGCTGATGCCGGCCGCCTGGGCCTCGGCGGGCCCGGAGAACGACACCTCCCGCCCGTCGAGGGTGGTGACCCCGGCGGCCGGGGTGTAGACGCCGGTCAACGCCTTGATGAGGGTCGACTTGCCGGCGCCGTTCTCCCCCATGAGGGCGTGCACCTCGCCGGGGAACAGCCGGAAGTCCACCTCCTGGAGGGCCTTCACACCGGGGAACTCCACCGAGATCCCGCGCATCCGCACGAGCGGGGTGGGTTCGGCCGGTGCCTGCTTCGCGTCCACCGACATGGTGGTCCTCCATCACGTGCTGCGGGCCATGGCCCGGCCGCGGGGCCGGGCGCCGGGGTTGCGGCCCCCGCCATCGGTGTGATGGCGGGGGCACCGGTGGGCGGAGGTCCGCCCGGTCTCAGTACTTGCGGTTGGGCAGCTCGGCCTTCGCCTGCTCCTGGGTGAACGTCGTCTCCTCCGTCACCACGCGCTCGGGCACCTGCTCGCCGTTGACGACCTTCTTGGCGAGGTCCATGAGCTGGGGGCCGAGGAGCGGGTTGCACTCGACGATGAAGTTGATCTTGCCGTCGGCGAGGGCCTGCATGCCGTCGCGCACCGCGTCGACGGTGATGATCTTGATGTCGACGCCCGGCTTCTTGCCCGCCGCCTCGATGGCCTCGATGGCGCCCAGGCCCATGTCGTCGTTGTGGGCGTAGACCACGTCGATCTTCGGGTTGGACTTGAGGAAGGCCTCCATCACCTGCTTGCCACCGGACCGGGTGAAGTCACCCGTCTGGGAGGCGACGACCTTGATCTGCGGGGCCGCCTTGATGGCCTCGGCGAAGCCCTCCTTGCGGTCGATGGCGGGGGCGGCGCCGGTCGTGCCCTGGAGCTCGACGACGTTCACCTCGCTCTTGCCCGCGGACTCCTTGACCAGCCACTCGCCGGCCTTCTTGCCCTCCTCGACGAAGTCGGACCCGAGGAAGGTCTTGTAGAGCGACGTGTCCTCCGAGTCCACGGCGCGGTCGGTGAGGATCACCGGGATGTTGGCGCGCTTGGCCTCGAGCAGCACGGCGTCCCAACCGGTCTCGACGACCGGGCTGAACGCGATGACGTCCACCTTCTGCTGGATGTAGCTCCGGATCGCCTTGATCTGGTTCTCCTGCTTCTGCTGCGCGTCGGAGAACTTGAGCTCGATCCCGGCCTCCTTGGCCGAGTCCTGGATGGACTTGGTGTTGGCGGTACGCCACCCGGACTCGGCACCCACCTGGGCGAAGCCCATCGTGATGGTGCCGTCGTCGGATCCGCCTCCACCGGACGCGGACGAATCCCCGCCGCACCCGGTCAGGCCGACGGCCAGCACCACACCGGCGACGGCCGCGAGGAACCTCTTCGACATTGGACTGTCCTCCACCTTTCTGACGCCATGGTGGGCCCTCCCGTGCGGCCGGCCCTGACTCCGCCGCCTGGCAGCCACTGCCCATCTGGCGCAGAAGTGTGAGCGTTAACATCAGGAGATGTCAACCCCTCATGTCCTCTTTGTCAACGGGAGATATCAGCGCAGGTAGGACTATTGACACGATCGGAAGTCGTGCGTATGTTAGCGCTCACTTGCGGCCGTGTTAACGTTCACTTCGCCGGCCCACTGCCGGCGGGCGTACGCGGAGCGCAGCTCAGCGCGCGGCCTCCAGCACCTGGCGCATCCGGTTGATCTCGGCCCCCTGCTCGACGACCACGCCGCTGGCCAGCTCGTTGACGATGCCGTCCACCCCGAGGGCCAGCACCTCCCCGGCCATGTCGATCGCGCCCTGGTGGTGGTCGGTCATCATGCTCACGAACATCCGGTCGAAGTCGGCGCCGCGCGCGGCGGTGAGGCGGTCCAGCGCCTCCGCCGACTGCATCCCCCGCATCGCGTGCTGGTGGTTCCCGCCGGACGTGCGGTCCAGGCCGCGGTCCGTCAACCAGGTCTCGAGCGTCCTGATCTCCGGCTCCTGAGCGGCCAGGATCCGGTCGGCGATGATCTTCAGCTGCGGGTTCCCGCTCCGCTCCCCGACGAGCCGGGCCATCACCAGCGCCTGCTCGTGGTGGGGGATCATCATCGTGACGAAGCGGATGTCGGCGTTGTTGTACGACGCGCGCGGCGCGGGCGTCATCTCGTTCGCCCGGCGACTCTCCGCCGGTTCGCCGGGACGCCCGGGCATCAGCACCGGGGCGGTGGAGTCCGGCAGGCCGGGCAGGTCGATCGACTGCGGCGCGTTCGTCCTCGCCGCCGGCCGCGGGTCACCGTCGGGCCACCAGACGGCGAACGCCGCCGCGACCGCGACGATCACGACGACGGCCAGCTCGACCAGCACGACCGTCCGCGACTGCCGGGAGAAGACCCGCATCCGTCCACCTGCCACCACTCGACTCCCGCCCTACGCCCGAGGTTGGCGGGGATGGTAGCGCGGCGTTGACCAGCGACGGCAGCCTCACCGGTAGCGAAAAGGCTCGATTGCCTGACCTGCGGATATTTGAGCCGCCACAAAGTCGGCCGTGTTGCCGAAGCGTGATCTAAACCCACGCCGACTGAGTTTCGAGTCAGGGTTATCGTCCCGCTACCCATTGCTCACCCGCGACGAAGGGTGTCACTACATGTCCCAACCGATCCCCCGAGGGAGCAGGAAGCTGGCCGTCGGCCTCGCCGCCACCGGCGCCCTGCTCCTCACCGCCGTCGGCGCCGCGGCGCCGGCCAGCGGCGCCGACTCGACGGGAGCCGCAGACAACTGCGAGTCCTTCCGGGCCGCCGGAGACAACTTCGCCGAGTACTGCATCGCGGAGGAGGCGGCCGACGACGTGACCGCCGCCGCCGAGATCCCCGGCGTCGACGAGATCTCCAGCAGCGACAACATCCGGCAGATCGCCAACATCCCGAAGTTCGGCGGTTTCGCCAGCGAGGGCGCGTACAACTCGGACCTGGCCTTCCAGGGCAACTACGTCTTCGCCGGCAACTACGAGGGCTTCAACGTCTTCGACGTCAGCGACCCCACCTCGCCCGAGGTGGTCAGCCAGGTGGTCTGCTCCGGCTCGCAGGGCGACCCGTCGGTCTTCGGCAACCTGCTGTTCCTCGCTGTCGACGCGCCCCGGAGCAACGACTCGTGCAGCAGCACGAGCGCGTCCTCCGCCCTCGAGAGTTCCTGGGAGGGCATCCGGATCTTCGACATCAGCGACAAGGCGAACCCGCGGTACATCAAGTCGGTCCGGACCGACTGCGGCTCGCACACCCAGACGCTGGTGCCGAGCAAGGACGGCAAGAGCGTCTACGTCTACATCCAGTCGTACGGCCCGTCGAACGGCGCGTTCTACTGCAAGCCCCCGCACGACAAGATCTCGATCGTCAAGGTGCCGCTGGACAACCCGACCAGCGCCGCCGTGGTGGCCACCCCGGTCCTCTTCCCGGGCACCACCGGCGCCGGCTCCACGAGCGGCTGCCACGACATCACCGCGTACCCGGAGCTGGACCTGGCCGCCGGCGCCTGCATGGGTGACGGCGTCCTGTTCGACATCTCCGACCGCGAGAACCCGGTGGTCCTCAGCCAGGTCCGGGACACGAACTTCGCGTTCTGGCACTCGGCCACGTTCAACAACACCGGCACCAAGGTCGTCTTCACCGACGAGCTGGGCGGCGGCAGCAGCGCGATCTGCACCAGCAGCTACCGGACCAACCAGGGCGCCGACGCGATCTACGACATCGTGGGCTCCGGCGCCGACCGTGAGCTGGTGTTCCGGAGCTACTTCAAGATCCCGCGGTTGAACACGACCCTGGAGAACTGCGTCGCGCACAACGGCTCGCTGATCCCGGCCATGGGCCGCGACATCATGGTCCAGGCCTGGTACCAGGGCGGCATCTCGGTGATCGACTTCACCGACTCGGCCAACCCGGTCGAGATCGCCTACTGGGAGCGCGGCCCGCTCTCGGAGACCCGCCGCATCCTCGGTGGGGCCTGGTCGACGTACTACCACAACGGATACATCTACTCGAACGACATCCAGAAGGGCCTGGACGTCCTGAAGCTGGACGACCCGCGGACGAACAACGCCCGGGCGTTCTCCTTCGCGGAGCTGAACGTGCAGACCCAGCCCAGCTACCCGGCCTGCACCACCGTTCTGAGCACGCGGCAGAACGGCGGCCTCACGGTCAGCTCGGGCGTCACCTGCCTGGACGGGGCCACCGTGAACGGCGCGATCAAGGTCGCTCCGGGCGCGGGCCTGATCGCCTTCGACTCGACGCTCAACGGCTCCCTCCACGCCGCCGGCGCCTCCGTGGTGTCGATCGTGGAGAGCCGGGTGAACGGCTCGGTGGACGCCATCGGCGCCACCGTGCGCGACAGCGAGGTGAGCGGTTCGGTGCGGACGAGCTGATCGTCCGACCCGAGTGACACTCCGGCCCGGCGGGACCCCGCCGGGCCGGAGCCCACCTCGCCACGTCGCGGAGACTCAGGCGAGGTCGCGGCGTCTCCCGACGAGCAGGGCGACACCCACCGCGCCGGCGACGTACAGGCACAGGAGTCCGAACGCCACCGGCAGCGGCACGGTGCCGCCCAGGTGCGCGACCGTCGTGACGAGGCGGATCGGCAGGTAGTCGCCGATGCCGAGGGCCGTCCCGAGCAGCATCTCGACGATCTGCCACCCGATCACCGCCCCGACGGCGACGGCCGGGTGGGGCACCAGCACACCCACGGCGGCGCCCAGCGCGCTGAGGGCGGCCACGGCGGCGGTCACCGCCAGGACGCGCAGGACGGCGTCGCCCGGGCCGTCGAGCACGACATCGCGCCCCAGGGCGATCGGTGCGGCCACGACCGTGGCCAGCAGCGCGGACAGCAGCCCGAGGACGGCGCCGACGCCGGCGAAGGCCGACACCTTGGCGGCGAGCACGGGGACGCGCCTCGGCACCGCCAGGTAGTCGAGCCCCACGGTCCGGCGGACGAACTCGCCGCCGACCAGCGCCGCCGCGAAGGCGGCCACGACCACGCTCACCACGGCGAGTGAGACGTCCATGAAGTCGACGATGCGCGTGTTGTGCTCCACGGGGTCCAGCGCGGCATCCATCAGGGTGACGACAGCCACGACCGGCAGGACGAGGAGCACCACCCAGGTCGACCGGAGGGTGCGGAGCTTCATGAGCTCGGCGCGGGTCAGCGCGCTCATCGGATCGATTCCTTTCCAGCGGTGAGGCGGAAGTAGGCCTCTTCCAGCGAGGGCTCCTCGACGAGGAGACGGTCCACCCCGATGTCGTGGTCGAAGGCGACCCTCCCGACGGCGCGGGCGTCGTCGCCCCCGACGGTGACGGTGTCCCCGGCGCACCCGAGGACCCGGTGGCCCCGTTCGGCCAGCAGGGCAGCGAGGCGGTCGGGCTCGGGGACGCTGATGCGCACCGTCCGGCCGCCCACGAGCCTTCGCAGCTCGGCCAGGGGCTGCTGGACGACGAGCCGGCCGTGCGCGACGACGACGGCCTCGTCCACCATCAGCGCGAGCTCGGCCAGCCCGTGGCTCGACACGAGCACGGACCGCCCCTCGGCGGCGAGGCCGCGCAGGAACTCACGCAGCCAGCGGATGCCCTCGGGGTCGAGCCCGTTGGCGGGCTCGTCGAGCATCAGGATCGCGGGATCGCCGAGCAGCGCCGCGGCCAGGGCGAGCCGCTGGCGCATGCCGAGGGAGTAGCCACCCACCCGGCGGTCGGCCGCGCGACCGAGACCGACTCCGTCGATGACCTCCTCGACGCGTCGCGCGGGAATCCCGCCCTGCCGGGCCAGGATCCGCAGGTGGTTCCGGCCGCTGCGGCCCGGGTGCATGGCGCCGGCCTCCAGGACGGCGCCGACGGTGCCCAGCGGGTCGGTCAGCTCCCGGTAGGGTCGTCCGGCCACGTGCGCGCGGCCGGTGTCCGGCCGGATGTGGCCGACGAGGGCGCGCATGGTGGTGGTCTTGCCGGCGCCGTTGGGGCCGATGAAGCCGACCACGCGACCGTACTCGGCGGTGAAGCTCAGTCCGTCGACGGCCTTGAGCCGACCGAACGTCTTCGTCAGGGTGTCGACCTCTATGGCGTACGCACTGCTCACGGGTTGTCTCCTTCTGGTGGGGGTGTCAGACGTTGCCGGCCGGCGGCGCGAGCGCCACGCCGGGCGCCGGACGCGCGGCCCCGGTGGACGCGGTCCGCGGGGTGCGGCGGGGCTCGCCCTTGGGACGCCCCCACCGGGTCCGGCCGCCGGGCTTGAAGACGGAGAGGATCACCGCGGTCCACAGCAGGGCGGCGAACAGCCCCATGGCACCGGTCAGCAGCAGCCCCGTCGTACCGGTCTCGATCACGCCGTCCGCGCTGCGGGCCTCGAGCTCCTCGATCCAGGGCCCCTCGAACGACGCGAGGAGCGGCAGGGCGAGCGCGATGGCCAGCTTGGCGAGCACCCACCAGTGCCGGAGCAGACCCCAGGGCGTGCCGAGTGAGACCACGACACCGGTGATGATCGACAGGAAGGCGCTCGGGATCGCGAGGAGAAGGTCGAACCGGTGCAGCATCAGGTACGCGCCGTGCTGCGTCTCGTGGGTGTCGGCCGTCGCCCCGATGATCGCCAGCGCCAGCATGCCGGTGGCCACGCCCAACCAGCCGACCCCGATGCCGACGTGCAGTGTCAGCCACACCTTGCGCGACGTCCGCCCCAGCCGCGGGAAGCGGGGCCGCTGGCTGACCACGATCGCCGAGGACAGCGCCATGCCCAGCCACGGCAGCTCGTGGGCCAGCAGGAACAGGAACTGCGCCGGCACGAAGATCAGGTGGAAGACGATCAGAACCCGCCGGGCGTACGCGGCGGTCGCGGGGCGCCCCAATGCGAACCAGCCGACGATCGACAGCACGGCCGCGACCGCGTAGCCGTAGGTCGCCGCGGTCGTGAACAGCGGGTGGGGCGGGTCGGGGCGCTGCGCGGTCAGGGTGCCCGCGATGAGGGCGAAGGCTCCGAAGACGAGCTGCAGCCCTCGCGGGTCGAGGCGTTTTCTTCCCATGTGCCGAGCGTCGCCGTCGGCGGTCGCGCGGACATCGGCGGATCCGGGATGGCCGCTCGTCGGGTCGGTGAGAATCCGCGCAGGTGGCGTACAACTTTCGGCCGACGCCGGTGGCTGTCGGCGGACCCTAGGGTGGGAGCACGATGACCTCGCCTCGTCTGCACCAGGTGGTGCGTTGGTCCCGCCGCCGTCCGGTGATCGACGCGGTGGTGGCGTCCGCCGCGGCGCTGTGCGTGGCGACGGGCCAGTTCGGGGTCGACTTCTTCGGGCCCACCCTCGCCGGGTTCGAGCCGGGCCTTCCCCCGGCGTGGCTCGGCGTTCCCCTCGGCGTCGCGGTCGGCGTGCTGTCCTGGCGGCGCCGCCGGGCCCCGGCGATCATGCTGGCCGGCACGCTCGTGGCCAACGTCCTCGTGCCGGCCCAGGTGGCCGTCATGCTGGCGCTCTACACGCTGGCCGACCGCACGACGGCGTGGCCGAAGGTCGCCGTCAGCATCCTGGTCTCGGTGGTCCTGGTCGGCGTCCCGATCTGGTGGTACGCCGGCGCGGACGGGGCCATCCCGGTCACCGTCGCGGTGTGCGTCGCGCCGGCGCTGCTCGGTCTGTACGTCGGCACCCGGCGCAACCTGGTCGAACGGATCCGGGAACGGGCCGAGCGGCTCGAACGCGAACAACACGAGCGGGTGGCGCAGGCCCGTAGCGACGAACGGGCCCAGATCGCCCGCGACATGCACGACGTCGTCACCCACCGGGTGTCGCTGATGGTGCTGCACGCCACCGCGCTGGAGGCGTCCGGGGGCGAGAACGCCGTGCGGATGGGGCGGCAGATCGGCGCGATCGGGCGCGCCGCGCTCGCGGAACTGCGCTCCCTCGTCGCGGTCCTCCGCGCCGACGACGACATGCCGCTGGCTCCGCAGGCCGGCCTCGCCGACCTGGCGGCGCTGGTCGACGAGTCCCGGCGGCTCGGCGTACCGGTCACCCTGGAGATGGAGAACGCCACCGGCGCGCGTCCGCCGCTCCTCGTCGAGCACGCCGTGTACCGCGTCGTGCAGGAGGCCCTGACCAACGTGCACCGGCACGCTCCGGGCGCCCGGACCCGCGTCCGCGTCCAGCAGACGCGGCGGTCGCTGCGGGTTACGATCAGCAACGGCCGCGGCCGGCCCACCCCCGGTGCGGCCCTGCCCGCCGGCGGCCACGGGCTGCTCGGCCTCGGCGAGCGCGTACGCCTGATCGGCGGGACACTCACCGCGGGCCCCACCGCCGACGGCGCGTTCGAGCTGGTTGCCGAGATGCCGATCGCACCCGAGGCGGACGATGACCGCACCGACTAGGACGCTGATCGTCGACGACGAGTGGATGGTGCGTGCCATGCTGCGCACCATCCTCGAGGCCGCCCCCGACATCACGGTGGTGGGCGAGGCCTCCGACGGCGCCGAGGCCGTCGAGCTCGCCCGGACGCTCCGGCCGGACGTGGTCCTCATGGACATCCGCATGCCGCGGACCGACGGGCTGACGGCGACCGGGCGGATCGCGAGACTCGACCGGCCGCCCTACGTCGTCGTCCTCACCACGTTCGACCTCGACGAGTACGTGCACACCGCGCTCCGCAACGGCGCCGTCGGGTTCCTGCTCAAGGACGCCTCGGCCGACGACATGCTCGCCGCCGTGCGCAGCGCGGCACGCGGTGACGCGATGATCTCGCCCCGGGTCACGCGCCGGCTCATCCGGACGTTCGCCGAGCCCACACCGGACCGGCGCGGCGACGCCGAACGGCGGCTCGCGGTGCTCACGGACAAGGAGCGGGAGGTGCTGGTCACCATCGGCCGGGGCATGTCCAACAGCGAGATCGCGGCGACGCTCTACATGAGCGAGGCGACGGCGAAGACCCACGTCAGCCGGATCCTGGCGAAGCTGGACCTCGCCAACCGGGTCCAGGCCGCGATCCTCGCCCACCAGGCCGGACTGCTCGACTGAGTGCCGCGCCCGTGCGGCGCGCGGGCGGCACCAAGCGCCTCGCAGCTGGCCGCCGGCGCGCCCGCTCCGTCAGGTCATGTCGTCACACAACCTCAACCAACGTGCCTGGGCAGGACAGCTAGCCCGCGCCGGCGCGGCGGGTCGTGCGGAACCGGCGCTGGTAGGCGGCGGGGCTGATGGACAGCTTCCGGGCGAAGACCCGTCGCATGCTCTCGTAGCTGGGGAACCCGGCGAGGGTCGCGGCCTGCGTCGCGGTGTGTCCCTGGTCGAGCAGTGCCCTGGCCATGTCGAATCGGATGCTCTCGACGTAGCGGGCCGGCGTCGTGGACAGCTCGTCGTGGAAGAGCCGGGTGAGGTGCCGGGGGCTCACGTTGAGGTGTCTCGCGAGTTCGCCGAGGGAGTGGTCCCCGCGGGGGTTCGCCGTCACCAGGTCGGTGATCCTGCGCAGAGCCGGCGAGCGGGGCGGCGGCCCCTGCAACGGCGCCGAGAACTGGGACTGGTCGCCCGCGCGCTGCATGTACACCACGAGGGCCCGGGCGACCTCGCGGGCCAGGTCGGGCCCGTGGTCCTCCTCGACGAGGGCGAGCGCCAGGTCGATGCCGGCCGTCACGCCCGCCGAGGTGTACGTGGCGCCGTCGCGGACGTAGATCGCGTCGGCCTCGACCCGGCACGTCGGGCACCACGCGGCGAGCTGGTGCGCGACCTGCCAGTGGGTGGTGGCCCGCTTGCCGTCGAGGAGACCGGCGGCGGCGAGGACGAACGCACCGGTGCAGACCGACGCGACCCGGCCGGCGGTGGCCGCCGGTATCCGCGTGGCGTCCGCCAGGTCGCCGGGGACACGGGCGCGCGGGTAGCGGTCGGATCCGGCCACCAGCAGGGTGTCCGCGGCCGGCTCCGAGGCGACGGCGCCGTCGACGGCGATGCGGACCCCGAGGTTCGACGTGACGTCCGCACCGGTCGGCGACAGGAACACGATCCGGTAGTCGGCGCCGAACCGGTTCGCCTCCTTGAACACCTCCGCGGGACCGGCGACGTCCAGCAGGGTCACCCCGTCGTAGACGAGGACCGCGACGCGGTGGGGGGCGCTGCTCACCACCGCGCCACCCCCGGATCGGCGCGTACCTCGGAACCCGGGTCCGCGCGGCGACCTGCCGGACCCTGGCCGCCGCCCGGGCGGCGACGTGGGGGGCGTGACACCGTTCATTGGTAGCACGCTCCGCGCCGGCGACGATGGGGACCCCTCCCCGGGGGTGGCTTCGGACCGCCGGTGGCGGGTGGGGCGGTGGTGCGTCCTCGTCATGTCCGGATATCGGTGGTTCCTGGCCGGAGGAAGGCGGCACCGCGGCCGGGTCGGTGGGCAGCATGAAAGTCGCCCATCCGGGCCACACCACCAGCCACGCTCCTGGAAAGTCTGAGGTCATGCCAGAGGTCATCGCGGGACTGGAGATTCCTGAGACGGCGGCGGTCGCCGAAGCGACCCGGCTCGTGCGGGAGACGACCAGCCCTCTCATCTACCACCACTCCCGGCGGGTCTTCCTCTTCGGCCTGATGCACGCCCGCGCGCTCGGCGCGGAACCGGACCCGGAGCTGCTCTACCTGTCGGCCCTGTTCCACGACGTCGGCCTCGCGAACCCCTTCTCCGACGTCGAGCAGCGGTTCGAGGTCGACGGCGCCGACCACGCGCGGAGGTTCCTGCTGGAGCGGGGGTTCCCGACGGCCGCCGCCGAGACGGTCTGGACGGCGATCGCGCTGCACACCACACCGGGCATTCCCGACCGGATGGGTCCGGAGATCGCGATCACGCAGCTCGGCGTCCTGACCGACGTGATCGGCCTCGGTCTCGACGGGCTGGAGCGGGACCGGGTGGCGGAGATCGTCGCCGTCCACCCCCGCGGGGACTTCAAGAACGAGTTCCTGCGCGCCCAGTTCGACGGGTTCAAGGACCGGCCGGAGACCACGAACGGCACCGTGAACTCCGACATCATCGAGCACTTCATCCCCGGTTTCCGGCGTACGACGACGGTCGAGCGCATCATCGGCGCGCCCTGGCCGAGCTGACCGGACAGCCAGCAGACACCAACCCGGTGGTCGGTGCGGCACGCCGTGCCGGCCACCGCTCCCGGAAGGACTCGCATGCGAGCGATCACCGTACGAGACCGTGACGCCGGCGTCGGCGGCCTCACCCTGACGGACATGCCCCACCCCCACGCGGCGGAGAACGACGTCATCGTGCGCGTGCACGCCGCGGGCTTCACCCCCGGAGAGCTCGACTGGCCCGCCACCTGGACCGATCGCTCCGGCCGCGACCGGACGCCCAGCATTCCGGGGCACGAGCTGTCCGGAACCGTGGTGGAACTCGGCTACGGCACCACCGGCCTCACGGTGGGCCAGCGGGTGTTCGGGTTGACCGACTGGGCCCGCAACGGCACGCTCGCCGAGTACACGGCGGTGGAGGCGCGCAACCTCGCGCCCCTCGCGGCCGACATCGACCACACCGTGGCCGCCGCGCTGCCCATCTCCGGACTGACCGCCTGGCAGGGGCTCTTCGACCACGGCCACCTCACGACCGGACAGACCGTCCTCGTCCACGGCGCCGCGGGCGGCGTGGGCTCGATCGCCGTCCAACTCGCCCGCGAGGTGGGCGCCCACGTGATCGGCACCGGCCGCGCCGACCACCGCGAGGTCGCGCTCGACCTCGGCGCGCACGCCTTCCTCGACCTGGACGCCGACGACCTGCGGGACGCCGGCGAGGTGGACGTGGTCCTCGACGTCATCGGCGGTGACGTCCTGGAACGGTCGACCGAACTGGTACGCCCCGGCGGCACCGTCGTCACCATCGCCGCGCCGCCCACCGTGCGGCCGCGGGACGGGCGAGCGATCTTCTTCGTCGTCGAACCCGATCGCGCCCGGCTGGCCGACCTCGCCCAGCGGGTCCGCGCCGGACGGCTCCGGCCCGTCGTGGGCGCCGTGCTGCCGCTGTCCGAGGCGGCCTCGGCGTTCGCCGGCCGCCGCCGTACGCCCGGCCGGACGATCATCCAGGTCGCGGACGAGTCGGGGTCGCGGCACCCGTGACCCGGGTGGGGGTCACTGGTTGAGGTAGGCCAGGACGGCACGGACCCGGCGGTGCGCGTCGTCGTCCGGCGGCAGGTCGAGCTTCGCGAAGATGTTCGTGATGTGCTTCTCGACCGACACCGGCGCGAGGACCAGCGCGGCGCAGATCGCCGCGTTGGACAGGCCCTGGGCCATCAGGCCGAGGACCTCCCGCTCGCGCGGGGTGAGCGCCCCGACGCCGCTCGTGCGGCTGTTGCGGGTGAACAGCTGCCGGACCACCTCCGGGTCCATCACGGTGCCGCCGGCCGCCACCCGGTCGATCGCGTCGAGGAACTCGTCGAGCGCGGTCACCCGGTCCTTGAGCAGGTACCCGACCCCGCCCCGGCCGTCCGCCAGCAGCTCCGCGGCGTACGTCCGCTCCACGTACTGGGACAGGATCAGCACCCGCCCGTCCGGGTCCCGGGCGCGGAGGTGGAGCGCGGCGCGCAGCCCCTCGTCGCGGAAGCCCGGCGGCAGCCGTACGTCGACGACGGCCAGGTCCGGCCGGTGCTCGTCGTACGCGGCGAGCAGGTCGGGCGCGGTGTCCACCGCGGCGACGACCGTGTGACCGGTGTCGGTGAGCAGCCGCACGATGCCGTCGCGCAGCAGCAGCAGGTCTTCGGCGATCACGATGCGCATGGGAACTCCGCCCGCAGTACGGTCGGCCCGCCGGGCGGGCTGGTGATGGTCAGCGTGCCGTCGAGGGCCTCCACGCGCCGGCGCAGGCCGTCGAGGCCGGCGCCGGAGGGGTCGGCGCCGCCGCGGCCGTCGTCGGTGAGCGTCACGACGATCGCCGCGTCGGTCCGGGTCAGGTCGACGACGCAGGTGGCCGCGTCGGCGTGCTTGGCGGCGTTGGCGAGGCCCTCGGCGACGACGAAGTAGGCGGCCGACTCCACGGCCGCGGGGTACCGCGCCTGCCGGTCGCCGCGCACCTCGACGGCCAGCGGGCTGTCGGCGGCCAGCGCCGCGAGGGCCGCGTGAAGGCCGCGGTCGGTCAGGATCGGCGGGTGGATGCCGCGCACCAGCCGGCGCAGCTCGGCGAGGGCCTCGTCGAGCTGGCGCCGGGCCAGCTCGACGTCGGGTCCGGCCGCCCCGCCGGTGCGCAGCTTGCGGGCCGCGAGCGCCAGGGTCATGCCCGCGGCCACGATCCGGGCCTGGGCACCGTCGTGCAGGTCGCGCTCGATCCGGCGCAGTTCCGCGGCCTGGGCGTCGACCACCCGGGCCCGGGTCTGCGCGAGCCGGGCGGCCTCCTGGACCAGCTGCGCGTGCAGGCCCGGCGCCAGCAGCGCGCGGGCGGCGGCGGTCTGGGCGCGGGCCAGGGTGCGCAGCAGCCACACGGCCAGGGGCAGCAGCGCGAGCCCGATCAGGGTGAGCCCGAAGCGGCCCGGCGTGGTGGTGAGCAGCGGCTTCATGGGAAACGGCGCGTGCGGGTTCGGCACCGCCCAGGCCCACGCCGGCGCGGTGACGGCGCCCAGGTCGACGGCCGCGATCACCGTGCCGGCGACACCGCCGGCGAGGCCGATCGGGAACAGCACCACCAGCCAGGCCACGTCCCGCCAGGTGGCCGGCTGGCCGGCGACCGCGGCGACCCGCCGCCCCACGGTGTCGGCGGTGACCGGGACGTAGGGCGACGTGATCGGCCGGTCGAGGACCCAACCGGCCCGCCGCCGCTCCAGGGTGGCGAGCCGACGGGTGACCCAGGCGGCGCCGAGGAAGGCCGGTCCGCCGAGGTGGGTCACGGCGAGCAGGCCGACCACCAGGGTCGCCGCCAGGGTCCAGACGAGACCCACCACCCCGGCGGGCACACCGCTGGCCAGGTATCCCAGCGCCCGCCCGGTCGTCCTCACCGGCACCAGGATAGCCACCATGATCAGCGACCGTCGGCCACGGCGGGCAGCGCGCGGCGGCGCAGGACCAGCCGGATCGGCAGGGCGCCGGCGACCATGCCCAGGGCCGCGACCCCGGCCAGCATGCCGGCGTACGTCACCGGGTCCACGATCAGCCGGAAGACCCCGTCCTGGGCCGTGCTGAACGCGCCCACCACGATCCCGGCGACCGCCGCGCCGAGCAGCAGCCCGACGGCCACGGTGATCGCCGCCTCGCCGGTGACCATGCGGTGCACCTGGCCGGCCGTCGCCCCGGCCAGCCGCAGGTCGGCGTACTCCCGCCGGCGGGCCGCGGTGGCGATCGCGAACGTGTTGACCACGGCGATGGCGGTGAAGCCGAGGGAGATGACCACCATCAGTTCCCAGGCGCCCTGCTGGTTCTGCGCGTCACCGGCGCGGACCGCCTCGGCCGTCGGGGTGACCCGCAGGGCCGGCCACCGCTCCCGGATGCGGGACGCCACGTCTCCGTCGTAGCGCAGCGCGACGGCCGCGACCAGGCCGCGCGGGTCGTGCGCGGCGACCAGGCGGGCGGGCAGCGCCATGTCGCCGAAGCCCCGGGACCGCTCGTACACCGCGGCCAGCCGCAGCGTGACCTGGTACCCGTCGGCCAGCCAGATCGGCACCTCGTCGCCGACCCGCCAACCGTACTGCCGCACGAGGTAGGAGCTGGCCGCGAAGGTGTCGTCGCCACCGATCCGCCCCTCCCGGACGCCGAGGTCGATGGCCGCCTCCCGGCCGGCCAGGAACAGCCCCTGCGAGGGGTGGTCCTCCGGCTTGCCGCCCTGCGCGACGATCGCCCGGGTGGGCAGCGTCGCGGCGGCTCCGGTGACGCCGGGCAGCGCGGCCAGGTCGCCGACCGCGTCCAGTGGCAGACCGGCCGGGCCGGTCACCTGGCCGGTCGCGGGCGCGTTCCGGGCGGCGTGCTCGTCGGCGGTGAGCCTGCCGAGCAGCGAGCTGTTCAGCAGCATCGTGGCGTTGACGGCGAACATCAGCACCAGTGGCACGGCGACGGCGGCGACGCGCCGGCTCTCCACCCGGGCGACCGTGCCGGCCAGCCAGCCGGTCACCCCGGCCACCCGCGTCAGGCGGCCGACGACGGCGGTCAGGGCGCGCACCAGCACCGGGCCGAGCGCGGCCACCGCGCACAGCAGCAGCGCGGACGACACGAAGCTCATGCCCATGCCGAGCGGCCCGCCCAGCGGCACGAAGCTGAGCACCGCGACGGCCCCGCCCGCGGTGACCAGGGCGGCGAGAACGCGGACGAGCAGGCCGCCGCGCGGGGCGGTGGCGGTCTCGACCAGTGCCTGCGTCGGCGCGATCCGCACCGCCCGCCGGCCGGCGATCCGGGCCGCGACGAACGTCACGAGCACGCCGGCCGCGGCCGCCCCGCCGAGGACCAGGACGTTCACGCCGACGGTGAACTGCGCCGGCACCGCGCCGAGGGCGCGGAACCGGGCGGCCACCACCCGGGCCACCACGACACCGAGCGGCATCGCCGGCACCGCCGCGACGGCCGCGAGCACCACGCTCTCCAGCCCGAGCAGGCGGCGCAGCTGCCCCGGGGTCGCCCCCGCCGTGCGCAGCAGGGCCAGCTCGCGCAGCCGCTGCCGCACACCCAGCGCGACCGTGCCGGTGAGCACGAAGACGGCGGCGAACGCGGTGATCCCGATCGTGAAGCCGAAGATGGAGATCGGGCCGATGTAGTCCGGCAGCGCCCCGGGCAGGTCACCGCGCACCTTGTCGGCGCCGGTGAGCAGGGTCGCGTCGCCGGCCACGGCGCGTACCGCCGCCGCGAGCGCGGCGCGGTCCGCACCCGGCGCGGCGAGCACTCCGATCGCGGTGGGACCGGCCAGGCCGGACACGGCGGGGACCTCCCGGTCGGCGAGGAACACGGCGCCCTGGGCGGGCAGGCCGTCCCGTCCGGCGGGAGCGGCGACGCCGGACACGCGCAGCGTCCGTACGCCCGTCCTGGTCGTGATCGGGACCTGGTCCCCGGTGGAGAGGCCGCCGCGGGCGGCCAGGTCCGCGTCGACCACCACCTCGCCCGCCGCCGGCGGGCGGCCCTGCTCCAGGGTGTACGGGGTGAGCGCGGCGGACGCCCAACCGTGGCCGACGACGGGGGCGCCGTCCTCGCCCCGCACCGGGAACGCCACCGGGAACGCGTAGTCGGCGACCGCGTCCGCGACCCCCGGCACCGCGGCGATCCGCCCGGCCAGGTCGACCGGCAGCGTGCCGGCGCCGGTCAGCCGCTCGCTCTTGGTCTTCGTCTTGACCTTGTCCTTCTTCTTCCTGACCGTCTGGAGGGTGACCTCGCGATCGCCGGAGAGCACCACGGCGGTGGCGGCGAACCGATCGGCCGGCGGCTTGGCGGTCAGCACCGAGAAGAGCAGCAGGCCGGCGCCGGCCAGCAGCGCCACCGCCAGGAAGGCCGCGAGGAAGGTGCCCAGGTACGCGCCGCGGTGCCGGCGCAGCGAGCCGAGCGCGAGCCGCATCATCGGGCGCTCACCGCCGTCATCTGCGCCGCCACCTTCTCGACCGTGGGGTCCGCCAGCTCGGCCACGATGCGGCCGTCGGCGAGAAAGACGACGCGATCCGCCCACGCGGCGGCGGCCGGGTCGTGGGTGACCATGATGACGGCGGTGCCGAAGCCGTCCACGGCCTCGCGCAGCAGCGCCAGCACCTCGCGTCCGGTGGAGAGGTCGAGGGCGCCGGTGGGCTCGTCCGCGAAGATCACTTCCGGGCGCCCGGCCAGCGCCCGGGCGAGCGCGACACGCTGCCGCTGGCCACCGGAGAGCTGGCCCGGCCGGTCGTTCTCCCGGCCGGTGAGCCCCACCCGCCGCATGACCTCGCGCGCCCAGGAACGATCCGGCCGCACGCCCGCCAGCCGCTGCGGCAGCAGGACGTTGTGCCAGACGGACAGCGAGTCCATCAGGTTGTACGACTGGAACACGAAGCCGACCCGCCGGCGCCGCACGGTGGTCAGCTTCGGCTCGCGGAGCCCGCTGATCTCCTGCCCGGCCAGCAGCACGCGTCCGCTGTCCGGCCGGTCGAGGCCGGCCGCGCAGTGCAGCAGCGTCGACTTCCCGGACCCGGAGGGGCCCATCACGGCGCAGAACGTGCCGGCGGCGAAGCCCACCGACACACCGTCGAGGGCGCGCACGCCGGCGCTGCCCGGGTAGCTCTTCGTCACGTCGAGGACCTCGACGACCGTTGGTGTCATGGTGATCAGCCTGGTCGGCGGAGGCGCCGCACGACACATGGCGACCTTGGATCCTCGGGGTAGGGCCAGCCCTACCGTAGCCTGGCAGGCGCCGACCGCCCTGGCCAGACACCGGAGGACACCACCGTGATCACGACTGCCGACGAGGAACTCCTGCGGCGTGCCATCGCCATCGCGGCGCACGCCGTCACCCTGGGCGACGCGCCCTACGGCTCGCTGCTGGCCGGGCCGGACGGCACGATCCTCGCCGAGGCGCACAACACCGTACGGCGCGACGACGACATCAGCGCCCACCCGGAACTGAAGCTCGCCCGCTGGGCGGCCCGTGAACTGGACCCGGAGACGGCGCGGCGCACGACCATGTACACGAGCTGCCAGCCGTGCGGCATGTGCGCGGGCGGCATCGTCCGCTCCGGACTGGGCCGGGTCGTCTACGCACTGGCCACCGAGCAGCTCGTCGAGCTCAACCCGGCCTCGGGCGCCTGGCCGACCGTGACGCAGGACGGTCCCGCGCTGTTCGACGAGGCGCGCGTACCCGTCGAGGCCTACTACCGCGCCTGAGAGCGGCGCCGCTCCCCCGGCAGGCGCGTGCCCATCCCGCGGCGCGGCCGCGCTTGACCTTGACATAGTGACAAGGTCTTCACTGGGCCGCGGAGGTGGTCCCCATGACCGTGCCGGCGGAGGACGCGCACACGGCGCGCACACTCCAGGGGCTGGCGAACAGCAGCTCGTCGGTGCGGCTCCAGGCGGCGCTGGCGGCCGGCACGACCCCGGCGGAGCGGCTCGTCGGCCCGCTCGTCGAGCGGTGCGCGGTCGAGCCCGACTTCTACGTGCGCGACATGCTCACGTGGGCGCTCACCCGTCACCCGTCGTCGGTGACGGTGCCGAAGCTCGTCGACGAACTCCGCTCCGAGCGGGCGCAGGCACGGAGCCAGGCGTTGCACACACTGTCCAAGATCGGGGACCGGCGGGCGTGGCCGGCCATCACCCGGGCGCTCCTGACCGACGCCGACGACGAGGTGGCGCGCAGCGCGTGGCGAGCGGCCGTCGTCCTCGTGCCCGAGGGTGCGGAACCCGGGTTGGCCGGGGTGTTGGTGACACAGCTCGGGCGCGGCGCACGCGAGACGCAGTTGAGCCTCAGCCGCGCGCTGGTCGCGCTCGGTGAGGTGGTCGTGCCGTCCCTGCGCGCCGCCTTGACGCATGCCGACCCTCGGGTGCGCCAGCACGCGAGGGCCACGGAACGGCTGCTGCGCGACCCGGACGCCGGGTTCGAGTTCGCGATCGAGGAGGCGAAGCGCGTCGTGGCCATCGGCCCGACCGCCCAGGAGGGGTGACAGGCAGTGTTGATCGGTGACGTGGCACGACGCTCCGGGGTGAGCGCCCGCATGCTCCGGCACTACGAGTCGCTCGGCCTGGTCCGGCCGACAGGACGCACCGGGTCCGGTTACCGGGAGTACTCGGGCGAGGACATCCGGCGCATCTTCCACATCGAGAGCCTGCGGTCGTTGGGGTTGTCGCTGCGCGAGGTCGGGCGGGCGCTGGACGATCCCGGTTTCACGCCCTCGGCGCTCGTCGACGACCTCGTCCGCCGGACGCTCGCGCGCATCGCGGCGGAGACGGAACTGCTCACGCGACTGCGCCGGATCGGCGCCGCGGAACCCGCCGACTGGGAGGACGTCCTCCACGTCGTCGCGCTCCTCCAGGCCCTCGCGTCGGACAGCGCCGGGCAGCGCCAGCGCGCCGCCCTGTCCTCGGTCGACGGGGTCCCGGTGCCGGTGGACGCCCTGGTCGAGGCCGCGTTGCACGAGACGGACCCGAACGTCGCCGGTGCCCTCCGATGGGCCCTCGCGCAGTCGGGCGACAGCGCGGTGGCGCCGCTGGCCGAGGGCCTCCGCTCGCCGAAGGCCGAGGTGCGGGAACGGGCGGTGCGGGCCATCGCCGAGATCCCGACCGACGAGGCGACGACACGACTGCGGGACGCCCTCACGGACTCCGACGTGGCGGTCCGCAGGTCCGCGGCTCTGGCGCTCGGGTCGCGTCGGGTGGCCGACGTGATCCCGACGCTCGTCGACATGGTCGTCGAGGAGGCGAACGACGTCGACGCCGCCGACGCGCTGGGCATGCTGGCGGGCGACCCCGCGGTGGCGGAGCAGATCGCCACCAGGATGGCCGACCGCCTCACGCACGGCGCCGCCGGGCCGCCCGCACGTCGGCGGCTGGCGCAGGCGCTCGCGGACATCCCGGGGGCCACGGCGTCCCGGGTCCTCGCCGACCTGTCCCGGGACGAGGACCGTGCCGTCGCGCTGACCGCCACGTACGTCCTCACGCTGCGCGACGCACGATGAGCGACGCCGCCGGGTGCGGCGCCCCGACGGAGACCGGGGCCGCCGCGACGGCGGAGGCCGCACGGGCGATGACCGGTGCGGCCCCCGTTCGGGCGCTCCGCGCCGCTCGTAGGCTCCGCGCCCGGACGGCTGCCCGGCAGGGTGCCGGGCAGCCGTCGCCGGTCAGCCCTTCTTCGACACCCTCAACGGGAAGGTGGGGGCGCCGACGCTGTCGAGCGTGATGGTGTTCGCCGCCACGTACCGGTCCAGGTACGGCGACCGGTCACCCTGGGTGGGCCGGTCGGACCGCGCGTCCTGCACCTCCAGGGCGAGTCGCGCGTCGGTGACCGTGACGGTCTGACCGGAGGGAACGGGTCGCCACCCCCTCGACATGATGGTCCCGATCTGCACGCCCAGCCGGTGTCCTCGCGCGAAGGTCCAGTCCGTCGCCTTGAGGGCGAACGAGGTGGACCCGCTGGCGTCGAGCACGGCGACGTTCTCGTTGAACATCGTCGCCGTGCCGTCCGGAGCGACGTCCCACAGCCGTACCCAGACGTTGCCCTGGCCCCTGGTCTTCAGGGTGATCTCCGGCGTGCCGGTGAGCCGCACCTGCGTGGCGGCAGGCGTCGAGAAGGTCCAGTAGCTGTTGCCGGGCGCGTCGGCGCTGAGCGCCTCCGTCCGGGCGGTCGGCAGTGAGCCGGCCTCCGGCGCGTACTCGATGTCCCAGCCGTCGGCCTGCGACGTCGTCATCGGCTGGGCGGTGCGCTGCGTCTGGCCGCCGTCGTCGACGTACCGCCCGGGCGACAGCCGCGCCCTGTACGAGTCGTTGACCACCGGCCAGGTCCGCTGGGCGCGCCAGTTGCCGAGGCTGTCCTCGACGGAGAACGCCGGGTCGGTCACCGACGGCCTGATGCCGCGCAGGTGCTGGTCGTAGAAGCGCATCACCTCGTCGAACCAGCCCGCCCGACCCATCTTGAGCCGGCCCTCGGCGTCGGTCTCGTTGCCGCGCACGTGTTCCCACTGCCCGAGCCACCCGCGTTCCGGACCGTGGTGGTTGGCCAGGTACTTCTGCATGTCCTCGGGCTTGGTGTTGTCCTCGATGAAGCCCGACGTGACGAACAGCGGCGTGTGGGACCCGGCGGCCCGCGAGGCGAAGTCACGGACACGCCAGAACTCCGACTTCGGGTCGGGGTTCTGCGTGTTGGTGCGGTTGTCGATCTCGCACTCGGGGTGGTTCTTCTCGTACTCGGCGTTCGCCCTGTAGCGGTCGCTGTCGTCGGCGAGCGGCGGCATCGTGGCGATCGAGTAGTAGCTCCGGGGGCTGCTGGTCGCGTTGGAACGCGGCACGCCGTTGCTGAACAGGTAGTTGTACCGGTTCCACGTCGGCTCCTGCGCGACGATGGCCCGCAGCGGCTTGAGCTTGAGGACGTTGGCCGCCAGCCCGGTGTTGGCGTCGTACGACTTGCCGTACATGCCCACCTTGCCGGTCGACCACGGCTGCCTCGCCGCCCACTCGACGGCCGCCTTGATGTCGGCCTGCTCCCCCGGCCCGAGGAAGTCCAGGCAGCCCGTGCTGCCGCCGAAGCCGCGCAGGTCGACCATCACGAAAGTGTATCCGCGCTCCATGAGCCGCGCGCCGTCGATGAAGTCCTGGAAGCGCGCCGAGGGCCCGACCCGGTCCCACCCGCCGGGCGACGTCTCCCCCGCGTGCGAGAAGTACGGGCCCACCGACAGGATCACCGGCGTCTTCGCGTGCGGCGGCAGGTGCGCCGGGCGCAGCACGTCGGCGTGCAGCTCGACGTCGCTGCCGTCCGAGGACGGGAAGTACGCCTCCGTCCACGCGGCTCCCTTGGGAACCCGCGGGTTCTCCTCGTGGGTGATCGGGGCGTCGGCCGCCGCGGACGCCGGAGCGGCCTGCGCCACCGAGGGCAGGCCCGTGGTGAGGCTCGTGATGATGGCCAGTGCGCCGGCCGCCGCGACGGGCGAGACCACCCTCCTCCGAATGTTCATCCACTCTCCACCTAACTCCAGACGAGATCGCCTGGTCAGCCACCGAGGCTAGCGATCATCGCCGCACATGGATCCCTGAGTTACCTCCCCGTGACCTTTTCTCCGGGGCACTGGCCACTCAAGACGGTGCGTGCGTGAGGAGGGCGGCGGAGGCGGGCGGCGCTGGCGGTGGAGGGTGCGGATCGCGGCGGTCAGGCGCGGAGATCCGTGGAGGTCGCCGGCTGGCGGGTGGCGAGGACCGGCGGCGGCCGGTCCGGGTCCGCCAGGGGGACATCATCGAGGTAGGGGTCCTCGTCGTGGCGGGGACGGAGGCTGTGCGAGGTGACCGTGTCCACCGCGGTGCCGACGGTCTCCGCCGGGCGGTACCGCAGCGTGGCGGCGGACCTGCTGGAGCAGAGGATGACGCCGGGACGCCACGAGTCGTCGCGGCGTACCCACACGCGGTCGCCCACGCCGAACTCCTGTGCCGAGGCTGGGGACGTCGTCGGATGGTCCTGTGGGCGCAGCGGTGGCGCGGACATCGTCGCCCTCCTTGGTTCCACTGTGGCGGGTACGCACCGATGAGCATGGCAGCGCAAGCCGCACCGTGCAAGATTTCACGGAGACGACATGTCACGGTGAACTCGTGCAGCCGAGCGGTCATCAGTTACTCTACGTGCGGCGCGATCTTCGAGTGAGGGCGCGCATCCAGGACGCGAGGGTCAGAGAATGGCTGATGTGCTGGGGAAACGTTCCCGATTGACCCTCGCCGCTCTCCGCGGCCGGTCACCCAAAGTGATCGCGTCGTGTGTGATTGCACAGGGGCAAGCAACGTTCGAGACGGCCGGAAACGACCGTCCACAGAGGAGCAACTGATGCCTGACAGCGATGGGTGGATGATGTCCAGCAGGTCGACGGGCAACGGTGGCAGTTGTGTCGAGGCTCGCCGTCACGCCGGGATGATCGAGGTGCGCAACAGCAAGAACCCCGCGGCCGGCATCGTGCGGTTCACTGTCGAGGAGTGGGACTCGTTCCTCTACGGCGCCAAGCGGGGAGAGTTCGACCGCTTGCTGGGCTGAGATCGCGGTCGGACGACGTCGCTCGTCCGCCCACGACGACAGGCACGACGGAGCCCGCCGGCTTCCACCGGCGGGCTCCGTCGGCTTCCACCGGCGGGCTCCGTCGGTCGGTCGCGACTAGGGGATCCGACCGACTCCGCCCAGCCCTGAGCTGAGCTTCGGGTCGTCGGCGAAGTACTGCGGGTCGTCCGGAGCCGGCCGCCACAGTGGAAGCCAGACCAAGCCCGGCTCCACCAGGTCGAGCCCGGTGAAGAACCGCTCGACCTGGGACCGGGTGCGCAGGCCGAGCGGCGTCGCGGTCTTCCGCCGGTAGATGTCGTGGGCGACGTCCAGCTCGTCCTGCTCGTGCGGCGCGTCATCCGCTGTCGCGTGCGACACGAGCAGGTAGCTCCCCGGCGCAAGCGCCGCGCGCAGCTGCCCCACCGCGTCGTACGCCACCTCGTCGTCGGGCACGAAGTGCAGGACGGCGCCGAGCAGCAGGCCGATCGGCCGGGTGAAGTCGAGCATCGACGTGACCTGCGGGTGCGACAGGATCGACCGGGGGTCGCGCAGGTCGCCCGTGATGGCGGTGGCCAGCTCGTTGCCCTCCAGGAGCTCCAGGCTCTCCGCGACCGCCACGGGGTCGATGTCCACGTAGACGACGCGCGCGTCGGGCGCGACCTGCTGGACGATCTCGTGGACGTTGCCCTCGGTGGGGATGCCCGAGCCGACGTCGAGGAACTGCCGCACCCCGGACTCGGCGAGGTGGCGCACGGCACGCCGCAGGAAGGCGCGGTTCGTCCTGGCCAGTTGCGGACCCAGCGGCAGCACCTGGAGCATCGCCTGCGCGGCCTCGCGGTCGGCCGGGAAGTTGTGGGTGCCGCCGAGGTAGTAGTCGTAGATCCTGGCCGCGGTCGCCGGCTTCGCCTCGCCGTCGCCACTCACACCAGTCATGCCGCCTCTTTCGTGGGTAGTAGTGGTACCGCCCCGGCCGTCAGGGGCCGGGGCGTGTCGTCCCGCGGGCTACCGGTGCTCGTCCAGCGGAACGGCTGCGTCGTGGACGAGCTGGAAGATCCGCCGGTACTCGTCCACCTCGTGCGGCTCCTCCAGGTAGAGCGCGCCGACGTGGGACTCCAGGTAGACCGTGTCCGGGTCGTCGGGGTCGTCGAAGTCCAGAATGCGGAACGCGCCGGCCATCGCCGCGTGCGCGCCGACCGAGAACGGCAGGATGCGGATCTCCGCGGCGCCGCTCGCGGCCACGTCCCACAGGTGCTTCCGCTGCTCCTCCATGACCGTCTCGCCGCCGACCGGCCGCGCCAGCACGTTCTCTCCGAGGACGAACACCAGCCGCGGCGCGGGACGGCGCGCGAACAGCGCCCTCTGCCGCTGCATCCGCAGCTTGACGTGTCGCCGCGCCGTCTCGTCGTCGGTCACCCCCTCGGCCGCGAACACGGCCAGCGCGTACCGCTCGGTCTGCAACTCGCCGGGGATGATCTCGCCGTAGTAGGTGTGGATCCGTGTGGCGCTGGCCTCCAGGCCGACGTAGAGCTTGAACCAGTCGGGGATCACCGGGTTGGCGTCCCACCACTCCTCCTGCGAGGTCCCCAGCGCCAGTTCGGCGAGGACGTCGGTGACGCTCTGGTCGACGCCGTACAGCCAGCACAGCGCCCGCACGTTCGCGGGCGTCACCGGCACCTTGCCCGTCTCGATCCGGTGCAGCGTCGGCTCGGAGATGCCCAGCCTCGCCTCGGCCACCTCACGCCGGGTCTTGCCACTGGCCTGCCGGAGCCGGGTCAGACGTCGCCCGAGGGTCCGCCGTACCACCCGCTGACCTGTGATCGGCATGCCCGCCTCCCGCCCACCGAGCCGGTCCACCTGAGACGATCCGAGACCTTACCGCCTCCGCGTCGCCGGCGGGCGTCCCGTCGCCGGCGGGCGTCTCCACCGCGAACCGCGGCGGGGCGGGTTCGGGCAGGGTCCGGAACAGCAGCCAGCTCAGCGCCGGCATCACGACCAGGAGTGCCAGGGCCGTCCGCAGGGACGTCGCGTCCGCGACGCGGCCGACGACGGGGCTCACCAGGCCGCCGACGCTCACGGCGAGACCGAGGGTGATCCCGCTCGCGGTGCCGACCCGCGAGGGCAGGTAGTCCTGGCCGAGCGTGACCTGGAGGGAGAACGGCACGTACAGACCGGCCGAGGTCAGCGCCACGAACAGGTAGAGAGCCGGGCCCGGCACGAACACCACGCCCGCGACCGCTCCCACCGTGAGGAGGTACGACCAGCCGGAGACGGTGACCCGGTCCCACCGGTTCGCCAACGCGCCGCCCAGCACCGAGCCCACCGCCCCGCCGAGGTAGAGCACGAACAGGGCGGCCGTGCCCGCCGCGGTGCTGCCACCCATCCGCTGCTGGGCGTGCAGCGAGATGAAGGTGCTCAGGCCGACGAAGACGATCGAGCGGCACATCACGGCGAGCGACAGCTTCACGAAGGAGGCTCTGTCGTCGTCGCCGGCGCGCATCGCCGTGGCGGTGCCGTGGGCCTGCCGCTGCCGTAGCGCGTGCAGCACGGGCAGGCACAGCACGGCGCCGACGAGCGCCGGCAGCACCAGCAGCGGTGTCCGGCGCAGCCCGCCGGCGGCCAGGACGGCGCCGACCATGAGTGGGGCCAGCGCGAAGCCGAGATTCCCGCCCACCGAGAACCAACCCATGGCGCTGTGCCGGCCCTGGCTGGCGAGCCGGGCCACCCGCGCGGACTCCGGGTGGTACGCGGCCACACCGATCCCGGAGACCGCCACGAACAGGAGGGTGAGCCCGTAGGAGCCGGAGGCTCCGCTCGCGGCGATGCCGACACCGCCGAGCAGCGTGCCGACCGGCAGCAGCCACGGCATCGCCCGCCGGTCCGTGAGGGCGCCGAACACGGGTTGGACCACCGACGACAACAGGGAGGCCGCCAGCACGACGCCCGCCACGGTGGCGTAGCCGTACCCGCGCTCGGCGACGAAGAACGGGATCAGGGCTGCCACGGCACCCTGGTACACGTCGACGCACGCGTGTCCGACGGACAGCAGACCGATTGACGTACTCCTTCGCACCCGGTCATCATCGGCGCGCGGTGCCGCGTCTCACTTCCGATAAACTGCCGAAGGATGACGCAAATCCGCCACCAGCCGGTCGCTCCGACCGACACCCGCCGGCTGGCGTCCGGCGGCGCGATCGACGCCCACCGGCACGACGACCACCAGATCGTCTACGCCCGCCGGGGGGTGCTGACGGTCACCACCAGCGCGGGCACGTGGGTCGCCCCGGCGACCCGGGCCATCTGGGTGCCGGCCGGCACCGTGCACGCCCACCAGGCCCACGGGGAACTCGAACTGCATCTGGTCGGCCTACCCGCGACCGAGAACCCGCTCGCTCTGGACGTGCCGACCGTGCTCGCCGTGAGCCCGCTGCTGCGGGAGTTGATCGTCGCCTTCACCCGGAGCCCCGACGACGACAGCCCGGAACGGGCCCGGCTGCGCGCGGTGTTGCTCGACCAGTTGCGGGCCTCACCCCAGCAACCGCTCCACCTGCCCACCCCCGCCTCTCCCCTGCTGCGGGCGGTGTGCGACATCCTCCGCGCCGACCCCGCCGACGGGCGTACCCTCGCCCAGCTGGGCCGGGAGGTCGGCGCGAGCGCGCGCACGCTGTCGCGGCTGTTCCGCGCCGACCTCGGCATGACGTTCCCACAGTGGCGCACCCAGCTACGGCTTCACGTCGCGCTGGTCCTGCTGGCCGAGAGGACGCCGGTCACCGCCGTCGCGCACCGGTGCGGTTGGTCGTCGGCCAGCGCCTTCATCGACGTCTTCCGGCGCACGTTCGGGCACACGCCGGGCTCCCACCCCACGGGTTGACCGTGCTGCGGTCACCCGTCCGCGCCGTGGAGAGTGCCGGCGACGGGGCCCGTCAGGCCGTTCCGGATCCGGTCGCCTGGTACCGGCGGACCGCGGCTTCGGCGAGCGGGACGAGGTACCTCTCGCCACCGGGTTCGTTGCCCTCCTCCTTGACGACCACCAGAGTGGTGCCGACCCGGACGAGAAGGCCGTCGCAGCCCAACGTGTGCGGACCGGACGTCATGCGGCAGCTGACGTGGACACTCTCGTCGCCCAGCCGCGGCCCCGGCGTCACCGCGAAGCGCCACGTGTCCTCGCCGCCGGGCGACACGACCGTCGGGCAGCGGCCGACGAGGGTCCGCAGGTCGGTCATCGCCCGCCGCGCACCGTCGTCGGCGTAGGTCCGGAGGACTTCGCTCCCCACCCAGAGGCTGTCGGGACCCGCGTCAAGGCTGAGGACGGCCGCGGCCATCGCTGACGGCGTCCCGGTCAGCCGTGCGGCCGACAGCAGCGGGATCATGCCGCCCGCGCAGGAGTCGGCGACGCCCGGGCGATGGTCTCCGGCGTCCGGCGACATGGTCGTCGCGATCTCGACGTCGAATCCGGGCGGCGCCGAGTCCGGGGACAGCAGGCGTGCGGACAGCGCGGCGGAGTAGCCGGGGCCGCCGGTCGGCGGGACCGCGTACGCGGGCTTCGTGGCGGTGGCCGAGCCCGTCGCCGTTGCCGTTGCCGTTGAGGGGATCCCGTCGCTCTCGGGACGAGCCGATGGCGGACCGCAGGCTGCCGCCAGGCAGACGGCCCCCACCGCGACCAACCTCCAGAGCACCAACCTGGGCACCGGGCAGACTCCACCTCTCGCGCGGGACGCGTCAGGCTACCAGCGCCGGTCACGTCGGTCGCACCCGAAACGGCGTCCGTCGTCCCGCCCGAGCGAGGATGCCGTCACCTGCGCGGACGCGGCCGGCGCGCCGCTCACGTCGGTGCCGTCGGTTAGGGTGGCGCATGATCCTCCGCCACGTCACGGTCGACTGCGCCGATCCCTACCGCCTCGCCACCTTCTGGAGCGAGGTGACCGGATGGCTGGTGTCCGACGTGGACGAGCCGGGCGACGACGAGGTGCTCGTCGAAGCGCCCTCCCCCGTGCCCGGCATCCTGTTCATCCGGGTGCCCGAGGCCAAGACGGTGAAGAACCGGGTCCACCTCGACTGGCAGCCGACCGAACGCAGCCGCGACGACGAGGTGGAACGCGTCATCGCCCTCGGCGCGAAGCTCCACGAGGACCACCGCACCGCGGACGGACGCGGCTGGGTCACGCTGCGCAACCCGGAGGGCAACGAGTTCTGCGTCGAGCAGGGTAAGGGCCGGTCGCCGGCCTGACCGGCGGCGCGTAGCGTCCGTCGTCGGTCGTCCTGGTCGCGTCCCGGGTCGGAGCACGCAGCCCGCGTTCCGAGGCGAGCCGCAGGTACGCGCGCTGCTGCGTTCCGTCGAGCGCGGTGGCCAGGGCGGCGAGCCGGTCGTCGGCTCCCGTGCGGGTGGCTGAGAGACTGCGCTCCGTGGGGAACTCGGCTGTCTACCGGATACACACCAGTGACGACCGTGAGGCCGCGTACGCGATGGCACAGCGCCTGGTGGCCCTCAGGTCGATCGACTGCCGCTGCCCCCAGGACGTCAGTGCCCGGGTGGAGACCGACAGCCATGATCTGGACCGGTACCTGGGCGTTGGACCCGCGTTCCTCGCTCTGTCCATCCCGGCCCGCTCGCTCGGCCCGGTCACGGGCGCGCTGCTGCCCCATCTGCCGGCGGGCGACCGGCCGAGCCGGGACGGCGACGGCAACGGCTACCTCGTCACGGACATGACGCCCCACATCGTGGCCGTACTCCGTCGACTGCCACGAATCGACGCCGAGGTCTCCACTCCCGAACACCCGCTGCCGAACACCGTGGCCCGCACCGTCCTCGCCGCCACGAACACCGACCCCGCGTCGATCTCGTGGCACACGTGCTGGCCGGGCCAGCACAACCGCTGCGGGTTCGAACTCGCCGTCAACGGCGCCGAACTGTGGCACGCTCCCGCACCGGCAGGCCACAGCGTCTACGTGCACGTCCACCCCGCACGACCGGAGCTCGCGTACGACCTTGCCGCGGCAGTCGGAGGCGAGGTCATGGGCCAGCCGGCGCTGGGCTGGTGACGAGCGGACACGTCCGCCTGGGGTGGTTCGTGGTGCGGCGGGCGCGAGCGCGCCGGGCCCCCACGCGCCTCTCGGCGCCACGGGCACGACGGCCCGGCGCGACTCGGCGAAGGCGCACGGCCCGCCGGCCGCGAACTCCCGGACGCCGGGGGCTCGCGGCCGGCAGGGACCCCTAGAGGGCTCGGCCGAGGGCTTCGGTCAGGGCGACCGGGGCGACCACGAGGCGGTCGAAGCGCCAGCCGTCCGCGGTGCGGCGCGCCTCGTAGTGGTGGACACCGGCCGCGACGGCCTCGGTCTTGTCGTCGATGACGAACACGGCGACGTCGTGGGCCCGCACCGTGGCGGTGTCGCCGTCGACCTCGATGACGAGGTTGGACTTGCTGTGCAGGGTGCGGGCATAGGTGTCGTGGCCGGCGCGCACGAGGTGGACGAGCGCCTCGATGCCGCGGGCCTCCCCGCGCGGCGACGTGACGACGACGTCCTCGGTGAAGAGGCGGTCGGTCTCGCCGTAGCGGCGCTCGTCGATCCAGAGACTGTGGCGGGCGACCAGGTCGGCGAGTTCGGCGCGGTCGGCGAGGGTGCGGATGACGGTTTCGGTGCTGGTCATGATGGCCTCTCAGTTCGACCAGGTGACGTTCGTGTCACTCGATGTGGGTGCGGAAGAGTTCCTCGGCGGACAGGTGCGGCACCTCCAGGCGATGTCGGCCCGAGGGACGCGGGGTGCGGTCCCGGCTCAAGGATCCAGTCGGCTTCCTAACGTTTATACGACTAACGTTTATGCCACGAACGGTAGCACAGTCGTTGGTGCTCCGAACGATTGGTTAGACTCGTCACATGGAGAACCCGCCCGAGGAGACGCCCGCCACCTGGGAGAGCCTGCCCAGTTGGCTGCTCACCCAGACCGCCGGCCACGCGCACCGCCTGGTGGCCGAGGGGTTCTCGTCGGTCGGCGCCCGCGGTTACCACTACCGCCTGCTCGCGACGCTGGAGCGGTTCGGTCCGGCCAGCCAGGCCGCGCTGGGCCGGCGTAGCGGCATCCACCTCAGCGACATGGTGGCGACGATCAACGAACTCGCCGACCGCGAACTGGTCGAGCGCTCCCCGGATCCCGCCGATCGGCGGCGCAACATCATCACGCTGACCGCCGCGGGCAGGCGGCAGCTGCGGCGACTGGAGAAGCGGCTCGCCGAGACCCAGGACGAACTACTGGCTCCGCTGTCACCCGAGGAGCGGCAGCGCTTGACCGAACTGCTGACCAGGCTGTTGCACCACCACACCGGGCGAACCGGCACCGGCGACGCCGACACCGGAACGCTGGACGCCCCGGCCCGCTCCCCCGGGCCTGCGCCGGCCGCCGGCCGCCGCGCGCGCGATCGAGGAAGGACCGGGTCGCGGGGAGCGTAGGCGGCCGCCTGCGCCCGTCCGAGACGCCAGGCAGCGTCCCGGACGGCCCACGGAGGCCCCTGGTTTCCGGGGCGGCGGGAGACGGGAGGCGCCAGCCTCGACGTCGCCCGACACCCGCACGCCCTCGGGTCCGACGGCGCGCCGCCGCCTGAACGGCCGGTCAGGCCGGCGGGTGCCAGTTGCCGGGTCATCGCGCGCACGGCGACGCGCGCCGGGGTCAGCCGCATCAGGACGTCGCGGACCGCGATGGCCGCCGGGTGGCGCAGTTGCTGGCCGAGCCGCCCCGCCCGCCACGACGCGCGGGCGACGGCCTGGGTGCGGGACCGGCGCAACCGGTCGTACGCGGCCAGCGCACAGTTCGTCGCGTTCGTCGACGGACTGCTCTTCGACCGGCTGGTCGGCGCGGGCGCTCAGCGCTCCCGAGCCCGGCACGCCGGACAGCGCACACGCCGAGCCAGCTGCCCGTCGGTGGGAAACCATGACCGCGGAAATCGGGTACGGCCGTCGCACATCCGGGTCGTATGGTGCCGTCATGATCGATGGGCCGACTGCTCCGGACGACCGCGCCGACTGGCTGGTCGAGCGGGGACGGGTCGACGAGGCGATCACGATTCTCGAGGCCCGGGCCCGCAACGGGGACTGGCGGGACGTGGACCGCCTGACCGACCTCCTCCTGGAGAACGGCCGTGTCGAGGAGGCGGAGGCGCGATGGCGGGCCGCCATCGAGGCCGGCCTGCCTGGAGCGTACGGCGGCCTCGCGGACATGCTGGCGGATGCCGGCCGCACCGAGGAGGCCATCGCCGCATGGCGGGCAGCGCTGGAGGCGGGCGAGCCACACGCTCGGTCCCGTCTCGCCGCGTTGCTCGCCAAGACAGGCCGCGTGGACGAGGCGGTCGCCGCGTACCGGACAGCCATCGCGGCCGGGGACGCGACGGCGGGTGTCGGACTGGCCAAGGTGCACGCTCGGGCGGGCCAGATGGAAGAGGCGGTTCACGCCTACCGGTCAGCGATCGGTACGAAGGGCGTTCCGCGATGGCCCCTCGGTGTCCTGTTGGAGAAGCTCGGCCGCTCCGACGAGGCCGTGGCCGCCTACCGATCGGCCGTCGACGCGGGCGAGGAGCACGTTCGCGTGCGGCTACTGGCGGCACAGGGCCGCCTGGAGGAGGCGACCCAGCTCGTCCGGGACCTGCTCGCCGAACCGGGCCGCAACCCTTCCTACCGGCAGCTCGGCTGGCTGCTGGCCGAGCAGCGGCGCTTCGAGGACATCGAGGCCGAGGCGGCGCGGCTCAGCGGCAACCTGGTGGGGCTGTCGTACCTCCTCGCCGGCGCGCGGCAGTCCGCGAACTACCACGTGGACTGCCCGTCCGGCTGCACAGGCAGCACGCGGGTGGTGCGGCACCTCCCGGGGCGCTGGGACGACGTGCGGCGGGCCTGAGTGCCGGTCGCCGTGGCCGGCGCGCTTGTCGGTCCCCCTCGTGGGGGAGCCGGTTGGTTCCCCGGAGGGATGTTCCGCGGCCCGGGCCGCAGTGGAATCAGCGCATGACCTCGACGACGACGCCCAAGATCGTCTGGCTCGGGATCGCCGCGCTGGCTCCCTACGTCCTGATGAAGACCTACTGGGCGTTCGGCGGGAACGCCGGCCGGCCACCCGGTGACCTCGCCGCCGCACTGCGCGCGGACGGCGCGCCGGAGGTGCTCGTGTGGATGGAGCGGCACGGCATCGACTTCACCGTGCTGGGCGCTCTCGCCGGGGTACTGCTGCTGGCGGCGCTGACCCGGCCCTGGGGCGAGCGGTTGCCACGCCGGGCGCTGCTCGTCCTGGGCGGCGCCGGCGCCGTGACCCTGACCCCCTACGGTTTCGCCACCATCGTCGCCACAGCCGCCGGCTTCACGGTCGGCGACGTCGAGGGCTGGTCCCCGTGGGTCGGCCACGTGGGCGGACTCGCCTTCGCCGGCCTGGGTCTCTCCCTCGCCCACGGCGCCCGCTTCCACGTGCGCCGCACCCGCCGACCGTCCGTCCTCGCCCACACCTGACCACCGTCACTGCGAACACCTCAGGCGGCGGCGCGGTGCAGGTCCCGTCTCTCGGGCAACCGGTCCAGGCCCGCCGACCGGTACGTGGCGACGGCGCCCACGTTGGCGCTGGGGGTGCACACGACGACGCTGGACGAACCCAACTCCTGGAGCGCGCGAGCCGCGGCCATCGTGATCGCTCGGCCGTGTCCGTGACCGCGGTGTGCCCGGTGCACCCCCATCGGCTCGATCAGCCCGGGCCTGCCGCCGCCCGCCGACCACACCGCCACGGCCGCCACCGCCTCGCCCCGCTCGTCGCGAACGACCAGGCACCGCGCGCCGGCGTACGGCACACCTGACGCCATCGCGTGCCAGCGCTCCTCGGTGAACGTCGACCCGTCGAACGACGCCCGCACGACGGCGGCCCACTCGTGCGCCCGTTCCGGCCCGATCACCTCGACCCGAGCACCGGGATCCGGCACCGGCACGCCGAGGTCACGCCGCAGCAGCGTCCACGGCTCACCGCTCTCCCAGCCGTGCGTGGACAACAGGTCCTGGACGAGTGCGCCCACCGGCACCTCGACGGACACGGCGCCCTCGGGCAGCACCCCACGCTCGGGCGCCGACACGTCCTCGACCACCCGCCGCGCCAGCTCCTCGTCCCGTAGGGCGTCCGGCGCGAACGCCAACCGCACCAGGTCCGCGCCGTCCAGCAGTCCGACCGCCAGAACGTCCCCGGCCCGGCTCCACGTCCGCGTGGCCGTCGCCGTCCGCTCCGCACCGAACCGCCAGAACCACCCCACATCTCCCGGATGCAGCTGCACGGGCCCGCCGTCGTGCTGCCACTCCCCCAACACTCGCAGCACGTCGCCGAGTTCGTCGACCGCCGGCGTACCCATCGTGATCGCCATCCCTCGATCACAGACCACCCCACCGGCCCTCGCACCCGGATTTCCCGCCGGCGGTCGGCGACCGGCGTCACCGCGACCACAGTCAGCCGTCGCCCAGCCTGCCGACGGGCCGCTCCCGGCGGCGAGGCACCGGGGATGGACGCCGGCCGCCACAATGCGTGAGGTACCAGCGAAGGAGGGCCCGGTGGACCGTACGCCGTCTCTACTGGTCGACACGTCGACCCTGCTGTGGCTGCGCCTGGACAGCTTCGCCCCCGCGCGGCACACGCCGCCGTGGGAGGCCGCGGCTCTCGAGTGTCTCGTGCTGTTTGACCGTGTCCTGCTCGACGGACCGACGATCCACGCCAACCGCGAACGACTCCAGTGGACCACCGACGTCGGCCCCGGCTTCCAGATCCTCGACCTGGACCCGCAGGCGGTCTCGGATCTCTACCTGCGCGGGGCCGAACTGTTCCAGCAGATGCCAGACGTGCGGCTCCGCGACGTCCTGCCCGGCGGTCACACACCCCCGGCGCTCGCCGCCGAGTATCCCGGGACCCACTTCTATCCGTCGACCTACTGGGACGACGTGGTGCGCGGCCTGGACCGCCGCGAAGAGACCCGCGGCGTGCTGCGGGCCTTCACCAGCGCGTTCGGGTCGCAGCCGCGCGTGTTCGGGCACGGCCCACTGCTGCTCATCCGGCTCTTCTACTACCTCGCGCTACAGGAGAGTGCCGGCTCGGCGCTCCTGCTCGACCGCAGCAAGGCCTACCACGACGACTCGCCCGAGTACGGTCACGCCTCCCGCATCCTCGGCGTCTTCACCGAGCAGGTGCGGGCCGCCTACCTGCAGCGCAAGGAGAAGTGGCTGGGCGCCGCCCAGCCCGCCGTGCCCACGCCCGTGCTCGCGCACTACGTCAAGGCAACGGCCGAACGCCGCGGCTGGAGCCTCGGCCGGGTCATCGCCTGGCTACGCGAACAGCCCGAGGTGCACGCGTTCCGGGCCGGCATGGCCGCGCTCACGGACGCCACCGAACGCGGCGACGCGCGCACCATCGACGAGATCATGGCCGAGCTCGACGAGGCGGCGCAGCAGTGGAGCGTACGGCTCGGCACGCCGGTCCACCGGCGCACCATCCCGGTCACCGTGGCGCTGCCGTTCGTGGAGAGCCAGGTACGGGTGCCGCTACCCAACCTGCCCCGTACCCCGGGCCGCAAGCTGCTCGTCTTCATCAACATGCTCCTGAGCAGCGACTGACGACGCCCTGCCGGCGGCATGAGGCGGCGTCCACGCGCTACCGGTCGAGGAGCTGTTCCCGGAGGATGTCCGCGTGCCCGCAGTGCTGGGCGAGTTCCCGCAGCACGTGGAGATACACCCACCGCAGCGGGAGCGGGCCGCGCCAGTGCCCGCGGAGGATGTCGTCCAGACCCAGCGACGACGTCGCCCGGCGGGACGCCTCGCAGGCCTCGCGGTACGCGCGCTGGGCGCTGGCGATCGTGTCGTCGTCGTCGAGGACGAACGACTCCTCCGACGTCTCGGGAATGCCGATCTCGGCGCGCGACCGGCCCGTGACGGCCTCGTCGAACCAGACCTTCTCGACGAAGGTCGCGTGCTTCACGAGACCCAGCAGCGTGGTCCGGGAGGCCACCAACGACCGGCGCGCCTGTTCCTCCGTCAACCCGTCCAGGCAGGCGTTGAGCGCGGCTCGGTGCTCGTCGAGGAACGCCTCGAACTGGGCGTGGGCGGGCAGTGCGATGATCTCATCGGCGAAGGTGGGCGGGAAGGAAGGCATGGGCGAAGCATCCCAGATCGCCGCCCGGGGGAGCCAGCGGACACTGCCTGGCTCGTCGATCAGCGGTACGAGGGCCGCGGGTCTGCCGGCCGGGCCGGTACGACGTCGAGCCGCGGGTCACCGACGAGCGCGTCGACGGCGGCCCGCTCGGCGCCGATGCCGGCCCAGTGCGGGTCGACGTCGCTGGCGAAGCACCAGCTGTGGTCGGCCGGCCAGACGAAGGCCGGCGGTGCGATGTTCTGCCCGCCGCCGAGGTCCGCCTCCCAGGCGTCGATGTCGGCCAGCGAACCGCGCAGCAGGGCGTAGCGGCGGTGGGGCAGCTCGACCAGTCGGCCGTGTTGCACCTCGGGCGGCAGCGGGGCGTCGGAGTACCCCTCCCAGAGGCAGAAGTAGCACTCGTCCGGGGTGGACGTGAACGGCGCGAGGAGGCGCAGCGCCCGCCGCGTCTGCGCGATGTCCGTGGGGTGGTCGTCGGGAACGTCGGCGTCCGCCTCCTGCTGGCCGGGACGGGTGGGATCAGGGATGAAGCGAAGCCGCGCGAACGCCTCGAACCCCGACGGCCCGAAAGTGATCAACTGCTCGGCGGGCGTGTCCGATCCCACGAGCCAGTCGGCGGGGGTCGTGTCCTGGCAGTAGCTGAGTCTCATCGGTAACGCCTCACCGTGCCTGGGCGGGGTCGCCTCGTCCGGGTGTCGCGCGTGCGGCGCCGCGTTCGCGGTCGGCCGGGCCCGCGGAGTATCGCCTTCAGTAGACCACGCGGGTCGCCGGCGCCCGACGCCCACGCGACGGACGACGGCGCGCCGCGGATCCCCGGGGCGGCGACACGGCCGGCCCACCCCGACCTCGGGTCACCGTCCATCGACGACCTGTGCGAGTCCCGGGTCCGCGGTGATACTGGCGACACGCCAGACACACCATGTGGTGTTGCCATGTTGGGGGCGCACCCATATATGGTGTCCGTGCAGCTGGTTCGGCCACCGGTCCACGGTGGTCGAGGCAAGAGGGAAGCCGGTGGGAATCCGGGACTGCCCCGCAGCGGTGAGTGGGAACGACCGCCGTCACCACAGCACTGGGCCACGAGGTCTGGGAAGCGACGGCCAGTAGGCGACCTCCGGTCACGCCCACGAGTCCGAAGACCTGCCAGCGCGCCGCACGCGTCGCGTGTGGCGGTCGGAGGCCGCGCGGGACGGCCGACGCCCTGAGACGCCGGTCCCCCCGACCGGTGCGCCGCCCGGCGACCAGTGGCGTTCCTCCTGCGCGCCCGTCGACCTCGGGACAGGCGTGAGGAGGGGACGTGACGGCGACACAGGACGTGGCGGTGGCCGATCAGGCGGCACCGGAGCAGCGTCGGCAGGCGATGCGGGTCCGCAAGCGCGACGGCGACACCGAGCCGGTGGACGTCAACAAGATCGTCAGGGCGGTCGAGCGCTGGGTCGCCGACCTGGACGAGGTCGACCCGCTGCGGGTCGCCACCCGAACGATCAGCGGGCTGTACGACGGGGCGAGCACCGCCGAGCTGGACAAGCTGTCGATCCAGACGGCGGCGGAGCTGATCGGCGAGGAGCCGCAGTACTCGCGGCTCGCGGCACGGCTGCTGGCGGCGTACGTGGACAAGGAGGTCCGCGGGCAGGGCGTGGCGAGCTTCAGCCAGGCGATCGCGTACGCCCACGGCCTGGGACTGATCGGGGACGCCACCGCGGCGTTCGTCGCCCGCAACGCCCGCAAGCTCGACGACGCCGTCGACCCGGACGGGGATCTCCGGTTCGAGTACTTCGGCCTGCGCACGGTCACGGACCGGTACCTGTTGCGGCATCCGGAGTCCCGACTCGTCGTGGAGACGCCGCAGTACTGGCTGCTGCGGGTCGCGTGCGGGTTGTCGGATACGCCCGGCGAGGCGATCGGGTTCTACCGGCTGATGTCGAGCCTGGCGTACCTGCCGAGTTCGCCGACCCTCTTCAACTCCGGGACGCGGCACACCCAGATGTCGTCGTGCTTCCTGGTCGACTCGCCCCGGGACGAGCTGGACTCGATCTACGAGCGGTACCACCAGGTCGCGAAGCTGTCGAAGTTCTCCGGTGGGATCGGGATCTCCTGGTCGCGCGTCCGCGGACGCGGTGCGCTGATCCGGGGCACGAACGGCAGGTCCAACGGCATCGTGCCGTTCCTCAAGACGCTCGACGCCGGTGTGGCGGCGGTGAACCAGGGCGGCCGGCGCAAGGGGGCGGCCTGCGTCTACCTCGAACCCTGGCATCCGGACATCGAGGAGTTCCTGGAGCTGCGGGACAACACCGGCGAGGAGTCGAGGCGTACGCACAACCTCAATCTGGCGAACTGGATCCCGGACGAGTTCATGCGCCGCGTCGAGGCGGACGAGGAGTGGTCGCTGATCGACCCGTCCGACGCCCCCGAGCTGCCCGACCTGTTCGGCGAGGCGTTCGACGAGGCGTACCGCGCGGCCGAGAAGAAGGCCGTCCGCAGGGTCCGGGCCCGGGATCTGTACGGGCGGATGATGCGGACGCTCGCGCAGACCGGCAACGGATGGATGACGTTCAAGGATGCCGCGAACCGGCTGTCGAACCAGACCGGCGCCCCCGGCAACACGATCCACCTGTCGAACCTGTGCACCGAGATCCTGGAGGTGAACGACGACACCGAGACCGCGGTGTGCAACCTGGGGTCGATCAACCTGGCCGCCCACGTCACCACCTCCGGTGTGGACTGGGAGAAGCTGCGGGCGACGGTACGCACGGCGGTGGTGTTCCTGGACCGGGTGATCGACATCAACTACTACCCGTCGGCGCAGGCGGCGGCCTCGAACCCTCGCTGGCGACCGGTGGGGCTCGGGCTCATGGGCCTGCAGGACGCCTTCTTCACGCTGCGCCTGCCGTTCGACTCCGCCGGGGCGCGCGAGCTGTCGACCCGGGTGCAGGAGGAGATCTTCCTGACCGCCCTGGAGACGTCGGCCGGGCTCGCGGAACGGTTCGGCCCGCACCCCGCGTACGCCGAAACCCGTGCCGCGAAGGGCGACCTGCACCCGGACCTGTGGGGCGTCACACCGGCGCAGACCGAGCGGTGGGCCGCGCTGCGGTCGGCGGTCGCCGCGCACGGGCTCCGGAACTCCCTGCTCGTCGCGATCGCGCCGACCGCCACGATCGCCTCGATCGCCGGCTGCTACGAGTGCATCGAGCCGCAGGTGTCCAACCTGTTCAAGCGCGAGACCATGTCCGGTGAGTTCCTCCAGGTCAACACGTACCTGGTCCGGGAGTTGAAGGCGCGGGGGCTGTGGACCCCGGCGGTCCGGGAGCAGATCAAGCGCGCCGAGGGCTCGGTGCAGGGGATCACGGACCTGCCCGCCGACGTGCGGGAACTGTTCCGCACCGCCTGGGAGCTGCCGCAACGGGCGCTGATCGACCTGGCCGCCGCCCGCGCGCCGTTCGTCGACCAGTCGCAGTCGCTGAACCTGTTCCTCGCCGCCCCGACCATCGGGAAGCTCTCGTCGATGTACCTGTACGCCTGGAAGTCCGGGCTGAAGACCACCTACTACCTGCGGTCGCGTCCGGCGACCCGCATCCAGCAGGCCACCGTCGCGCCGGTGATCAGCCCGGTCGTCGCGGCGAGCGACGCGGCGGCGCTGGCCTGCTCCCTGGAGAACCCCGACAGCTGCGAGGCCTGCCAGTGACCACCGTTCCCGAACCGCGCACCGGCGAGCGGCACATGCTGCTCGACCCCGGCATGGACCTGACCCTGCGGCCGATGCGCTATCCGCACTTCTTCGACCGGTTCAAGGACGCCATCCGGAACACCTGGACCGTCGAGGAGGTCGACCTGCACTCCGACCTGCCCGACCTGGCCCGGCTGTCACCCGCCGAGCGGCACCTGGTGTCCCGGCTCGTGGCGTTCTTCGCCACCGGCGACACCATCGTCGCCAACAACCTCGTGCTCAACCTCTACCAGCACGTCAACTCCCCGGAGGGCCGGCTCTACCTCTCCCGGCAGCTCTTCGAGGAGGCGGTGCACGTCCAGTTCTACCTGAACCTGCTCGACACGTACGTGCCGGACGAGAGGGAACGGTTCGAGGCGTTCGCGGCGGTGGAGAACATCCCCTCGATCGCCCGCAAGGCGGAGTTCTGCTTCAAGTGGATCGACTCCATCTTCGCGCTGCGGGAACTCCGGACCCGGGAGGACCGTCGGGCCTTCCTGCTGAACCTGATCTGCTTCGCGGCCTGCATCGAGGGGCTGTTCTTCTACGGCGCGTTCGCCTACGTCTACTTCCTGCGCTCCCGGGGCGTGCTGCACGGCCTCGCCTCGGGGACCAACTGGGTGTTCCGCGACGAGTCGATGCACATGGCGTTCGCCTTCGACGTGGTGGACACGGTACGCGCCGAGGAGCCGGACCTGTTCGACGCCGAGATGGAGCGGCAGGTCAGGGACATGCTGGCCGAGGCGGTGGAGTGCGAGGTGCAGTTCGCCGCCGACCTGCTGGAGCAGGGTGTCTCCGGGTTGTCGCTGGCCGACATGCGCGAGTACCTCCAGCACGTCGCCGACCGGCGCCTGGCCGTCCTCGGCATCGCGCCGATGTACGGCAGCCGCAACCCGTTCGCGTTCATGGAGTTGCAGGACGTCCAGGAGCTGTCGAACTTCTTCGAGCGGCGGGTGTCCGCGTACCAGGTGGGCGTGACCGGCACGGTCAGCTTCGACGACGACTTCTGACCGGCTGATCGGGGCTGCCGTCCCGGGCGCGGCCCTCGCCCGGGACGACAGCGCCGGTCCCGGACGCTCGTGGCCCGGCAGGGGTCAGGTGGGGTCGAGCGTCAGGTCGATGAGCTGGCGGGCGAGTTCTTCCTTCTCCGCTTCGCTTGGCTCTCCGCCCCACAGGACGGCCATGCTCGCGCCGTCGGCGGCGGCCATGACGAGGCTGACGACGCGGCCGGGCAGGCCGTCCGCGGTGAGGTCGTCACGCCATCGCCGGGCGTCGGAACGGGCGATGTCGATCACCGCGGGGTTCGTGATCAACTGGGCGATCAGGATGGTGTCCTCGCGTACGGCTCCGGGATCCTGCACGTGCAGACAGGCGCGCACGTAGGCGCGGGCGAGCCGTCCGGGGCGGTCGTCGTCCGGATCGAGATGCTCGTGGACCGCGCGGCGGAACGCGTCGAGCAGCGACTCGACGAGTGCCGTGATGAGGTGGTCCTTGCTGGGGAAGTGGTAGATCAGCCCGCCCTTGGACACGCCGGCGTGCTGAGCGATCGCGTCGAGCGTGGCGGCCATCCCACGGCGGAGGAACAGGTCACGCGCGGCGTCGAGCACCATGCCGCGGGTGTCCCCCGCACTGCGACCTGCCGTTCGGCCCATCGGCAACACCTCTCCGGCACACGATGGTCAGGTGATGGATCCCACGTGGCGGGTCCACGCGAACGCCCCTAACTATACCGACCGGACGGTACAGTTTTCTGCCATGGGACTCCACGACCCCACGCCGGTGGTCACCGGCACCACCCCCCACCGTCGGCGCTGGGCCGCCCTCGGCGTGCTGGTCATCGCGATCCTGCTGCTGGCCATCGACGGGACCGTCCTGTACCTCGCGGTACCGGCGCTGACGCAGGACCTGTCGCCGAACGCGACACAGATCCTGTGGATCGGGGACGTGTACTCCCTCGCCCTGGCCGGGCTGCTCGTGACGGCGGGCAACCTGGCCGATCGCGTCGGGCGCAAGAAGACGCTGCTCGTCGGCGCTGTCGGCTTCGGGCTCGCCTCCGTGCTGGCCGCCTACGCCCCGAACGCGGGAACGTTGATCGTGGCCCGCCTGCTGCTCGGCGTCGCCGCCGCGACGATCATGCCGTCGACGCTGTCGATCATCCGCAACCTGTTCACCGACGCCCGCGAACGGACCCGCGCCATCGCCGTGTGGTCGGCCGCCTTCGCGGGCGGAGCCGCCCTGGGCCCCCTGGTCGGCGGGTTCCTGCTCGAGCACTACTGGTGGGGATCGGTGTTCCTCATCAACGTGCCGGTCATGATCGTCCTCCTGGCCCTGGGCGCGATCCTGCTGCCGGAATCCAGCGACCCGTCACCGGGTCGGTTCGACCTCCTGTCCGCGGCGCTGTCCATGGCAGCGGTCGTACCGTTCGTCTACGCGGTCAAGGATCTCGCCAAGTCGGGTCCGGACGCCGTCACCGCCGTGTCGCTCGTGGCCGCGGTGGTCGCCGGCTACCTGTTCGCCCGCCGCCAGCGGCGACTCGCCACGCCGCTGTTGGACATCAGCCTGTTCCGCCGTCCGGCGTTCTCCGGCGCCGTGCTGGCCAACTTCGTGGCGGTCTTCGCGCTGACCGGTCTGTTGTTCTTCTTCTCGCAGTACCTGCAACTGGCCCGCGAGTACGGCCCGCTGCGGGCCGGCCTCGCCGAGCTGCCGGCGACCATCGCGGCGATCGGGGCCATCGCCGTGGTCGGGCTGGTCGTGGCGCGGCTCGGCGCGGGACGCGCCATCGGGATCGGACTCGTGCTCACGGCACTGGGACTGGTCGCGGTCGCCGGGGCCGAGGGCGCGGAGCACTACCTGTGGCTCGGGCTTGCGCTGGTACCCATCGGCCTGGGCGTCGGCATCGCCCAGACCCTCACCGTCGACGTGGTCGTCTCCGCGGTCCCGCCCCGCCGAGCCGGCGCCGCCTCCGCCGTCTCCGAGACGGCCTACGAACTCGGGGTCGCCCTCGGCATCGCGGTCCTCGGCTCGCTCGTCACCTTCCTGTACCGCGCGAACCTGACCCTGCCGCGCGGCCTGCCGGCCGGCGACCGCACCATGATCGAGGACTCCCTCGCCTCCGCCCTCACCGTCACCCCACCGGACTCCGCGCTCGCTCACCACGCGCGCGAGGCGTTCACGGCCGCGATGCAGACCACCTCGCTGGTCGCGGCGGCGATCACCGTCGCCGCCGCCGTCGTGGCGTGGCACACCATCCCGTCGCACCGTGCCTGACGCCGCCGCGCCCAGCGCCCGTCCCACCCCTCCCGCGACACGGCCGCCACCGGGTTCCTGCCCCGCGCGGTGGCGCATCCGGCCCGTACGCCGCGCGTGGGTGCGGCCGGAGGGTGGCCGTCACGGGTTGAGGAGGACCTTGACGGCCCGGCGTTCGTCCATGGCCCGGTACCCCTCGGCAGCCTGGTCGAGGGGCAGGGTGAGGTCGAAGACCTTGCCAGGGTCGATCTGCCGGTTCCAGATGAGGTCGATCAGTTCGGGCAGGAAACGACGCACCGGCGCGGGGCCGCCGTGCAGGTGGACGTGGGAGAAGAACAACTCGTCGCCGGGCAGGCGCACGTCGTGGGCCACCCCGACGTAGCCGACATGCCCGCCCGGACGGGTGGCGCGGATGGCCTGCATCATCGACTCCTGGGTGCCGACCGCCTCGATGACCGAGTGCGCCCCGAGGCCGTCCGTGAGTTCCTTGACGCGGGCGACGCCCTCGTCGCCGCGCTCGGTGACGATGTGGGTCGCGCCGTAGTCGGCCGCCAGCTTCTGGCGGGGCTCGTGCCGGCTCATCGCGATGATGCGTTCGGCGCCGAGTTGCCTGGCCGCCAGCACGGCGAGCAGGCCGACGGCGCCGTCACCGACGACGGCGACGGTCTTGCCCGGCCCGACCTCGGCGGCCACGGCCCCGAACCAGCCGGTGCCCAGTACGTCCGAGGCCGCCAGGAGGCTCGGGATCAGGTCGTCCGGCGGGGTGTCGGGCGTGGCCACCAGGGTGCCGTCGGCCAACGGCACGCGCAGGTACTCGGCCTGGGCGCCGAGCCCGCCGACCGGCTCCCGGTGGACGCAGGAGGACTGATAGCCGGCCCGGCAGATGACACAGGTGTTGTCCGAGGCGAAGAACGAGCCGATCACGAACTGGCCCGGTGTGACGTTCCTGACCTCGCTGCCGACGTCCTGGACGACGCCGACGTACTCGTGGCCCATCGGCGCCGGCCCCTTGACCGCCTCGACGCCGCGGTAGGGCCACAGGTCCGAACCGCAGATGCAGGTCGCGGACAAGCGGATGATCGCGTCGGTCGGGAGAAGGATGCGCGGATCTTCGCGCTCCTCGACCCGGACGTCACCGGCGCCGTAGAGGACAGCACCACGCATGGGGATCTTCCTTTCGAGTTCGGAGTCCGGCCGAAACGGGCCACCCGTCCCGCATACCCCGGCAGGACGGGGGATTGCCGCCATCCGGGGAGTGATCAGCCGAGACGTGAGCGGCTCACCGGAGGGCCGGTGCTCGTGTGCGACGCCGTCCAGCAAACCCCGGCCGGCCCGCCTCAGGGAGTTTCCCCTGACAGGTGTACCGACAGGGCACCCTTTGGCGGAGCGGCGGCACGTACGGTCGAGACGTGGACAACCGCACCGAGGTCCGCGAGTTCCTGGTCTCGCGGCGCGCCAAGATCAGCCCGCAGCGGGCGGGACTGCCCGCCGGCACGAACCGGCGCGTGCCGGGACTGCGCCGCAGCGAGGTCGCCGCGCTGGCCGGCGTGAGCATCGAGTACTACGCGAAACTCGAACGCGGGGCCCTCGCGGGCGTCTCCCCCGGCGTCCTGAACGCCATCGCCCGTGCGCTCCAGCTCGACGACGCGGAGCGGGCGCACCTGTTCGACCTCGCCCGGGCCGCGGACGGCAGCGCCGCCCTCATGCGGCCGCGCCGCCGCACCGCCCGGCAGTGGTCGGTACGCCCCAGCCTCCAGTGGACCCTCGACGCGGTCACCGAGGGGCCCGCCTTCGTCCGCAACGGCCGCCTGGACCTGCTCGCCGCGAACCGGCTCGCCCGCGCGTTCTACGCCGAGGCGTACGCCCAGCCGCAGCGCCCCGCCAACATCGCCCGGCACACGTTCCTGGACGAGAAGGCCCACCGCTTCTACCCGGAGTGGGACCTCGCCGCCGACATCTGCGTCGCCATCCTCCGCACCGAAGCCGGCCGCGACCCCTACGACAAGGACCTCCACGACCTCGTGGGTGAACTCTCCACCCGGAGCACGGAGTTCCGCAGGCGATGGGGCGCGCACGACGTCCGGCACCACGGCACCGGCGTGAAGCACTTCCACCACCACGTCGTCGGCGACCTGACCGTCGCCTACGAGGGGCTGGAGATGGCCGCCGAGCCGGGCCTCACCCTCACCATCTACACCGCCGAGCCCGCCTCCCCGTCCGAGGACGCGCTGCGCCTGCTCGCCTCCTGGGCCGCGTCGCAGGAGGCGGACACCGACGCGCCGACACGTCTCGCCGAGTGATCGGAAGCGGCGCGGTCGTCCGCGTCGGTGCCAGGTGCGACGCCGCCTGACCGGGGCTGCCGTCCCGGGCGTCGGCCCCGACGGCGGCGAGGGAGAATGCCCCACGTGGCTCACCTTCGGTCGCTCGCGGACACGGGCGGCGTGGACGGCGTCGCGCAGCACCGTGTGGTGGCGCACCGGCGCGTGCGAGCCGTCTACCCCGGCAGCTTTGATCCCTTCACCGCCGGACACCTGAACGTGGTGGACCGGGCACGCCACCTCTTCGACGAGGTGGTCGTCCTCGTCGCGGTCAACGGCGCCAAGCACCCGCGCGCCGACGCGGAGGAGCGAGCGGCCGCCGTCCGGGCCGTCCTGCCGGCCGACTGGACCACCGTCACCGTGGTGGCCTGGAGCGGGTTGACCGCCGCCTGGTGCCGTCACCACGAGGTGGGGGTGATCGTCCGCGGGGTGCGCAACACCAGCGACCTGCAGACCGAGTCCCGGCTCGCCGCGATGAACCAGTCGCTGGGCGTTCCCACGGTGTTTCTGCCCGCACATCCCGACCTGGCCGCGGTGTCCTCGACCGCCGCGCGCAGCCGGGGGGCCTGAGGTTCGTCCAGGCCGCGGCCGGACGTCGGCGCACCCCTCGTCGGGCGGTCGCCGGTCGACCTCCCTGGACCTGCCGCGACGATCGCGCGGCTCCGGTCAGCCGCGGCTGGCTGCCGGCCTCGGCTCGTGCACGTGCGGCTGGTCGTCGTGCCGGTCGGGGTTGTCCGCGTGGTCGGCGTGGAACAGCGCTTCGGCGAGCAGGGCGCGTACGTGGCTGTCGGCCGCGGAGTAGTGCACGAAGGTGCCTTCCCGGCGACCCTTCACGAGGCCCGCGAGGCGCAGCTTGGCGAGGTGCTGGCTGACGGCGGTGGGGCTTGCTCCGACCAGGTCCGCGAGGCACGCGACGGATGACTCTCCCTGGAGCAGCGCCCAGAGGATCTTGATCCTCGTCGGGTCGGCGAGCAGCCGGAAGCCCTCGGCGGCCAGGTGGACCTGCTCCTCGTTCGGCATCTGGAAGTCGGGCAGTGACGTGTGCACGCGCCAACCATAGCCCGCTACCCCACTACTCGTCTGCATGGCTGCTTGTTTACCTTCGCATGCACGCAGGTATTGTGGTTCCTCGTGACCAGCTCGACGCTCTCGCCACCGGTCAGCGCCACCCGCCCCGCCGGGCCCGGCCTCGTCGCCCGCCTCTGGGCTCTGCCCGAGGTGCGGTGGGCCATGGTCGCCACCGGACTGTTCGCGCTCGGCGGTGCGGCCCAGCTGCTCGGCTCGCCTCCCGCGCTGTGGTGGGCGCTCTACCTCGGGTGCTACGCGGCCGGGGGCTGGGAACCGGCACGTGCCGGCCTGCGCGCGCTCCGCGCGCGGACCCTGGACGTCGACCTGCTGATGATCGTGGCGGCGATCGGCGCGGCGAGCATCGGGCAGGTGTTCGACGGCGCGTTGCTGATCGTCATCTTCGCCACCTCCGGCGCGTTGGAGGCCGTCGCGACGGCACGGACCGCCGACTCGGTGCGCGCCCTGCTCGACCTGGCCCCCGAACGGGCCACCCGGCTCCTGCCCGACGGCGGCGAGGAAGTGGTGGACACCGCCGGCCTGACCGTGGGCGACGTCATCCGGATCCGGCCCGGCGAACGGATCGGCGCCGACGCGCTGGTGCTGGACGGCGTCAGCGACGTCGACCAGGCCACCATCACCGGGGAGCCCCTGCCGGTGACCAAGGCGGCCGGGGACGAGGTGTTCGCGGGCACGCTCAACGGGACCGGCGCGCTCGTGGCCCGGGTGCACCGGCCGGTCGGCGAGTCGGTGATCGCCCGCATCGTCGCGCTGGTCGACGAGGCCTCGGCCACCAAGGCGAAGACCCAGTTGTTCATCGAGAAGGTCGAGCAGCGCTACTCGGTGGCCGTGGTCGTGGCGACCCTCGCCCTGTTCGGCATCCCGCTCGCCGTCGGGGCCGAGTTCCAGCCCACCCTGCTGCGCGCCATGACGTTCATGATCGTCGCCTCCCCCTGCGCGGTGGTGCTGGCGACCATGCCGCCCCTGCTGTCCGCCATCGCGCTCGCCGGCCGCAACGGAGTGCTCGTCAAGTCCGCCGTCGTCATGGAACGACTCGCCGACACCACCCTGGTGGCGTTCGACAAGACCGGCACCCTCACCACCGGAACCCCGCGCCTCGCCGGCGTCCACCCCGCGGCCGGCGTCGACGCCACCGAACTGCTGCGGCTGGCCGCCGGCGCCGAGAACCCCAGCGAGCACCCCCTCGCCGTGGCGGTCGTGACCGCCGCCCGGGACCGCGGAGTGCCGGTCCCGCCCGCCGGCGACTTCGGCTCCGCCCCGGGCCGCGGCGTCTCCGCCCTCGTCGAGGGCAGGCGCGTCACCGTCGGCCGGCCCGGCCCGCCCGACGAACGACCCGACCGCGACGCCGCCGACGTCCGGCGGGCGGTCGCCGACGTGCAGGACGCCGGCCACACCGCCGTCGTGGTGGCCGTCGACGGGCGGCCGTGGGGCGTGCTCGCCTTCACCGACCGCATCCGGCCGCGGGCCGCCTCCACGGTCGCGTCCCTCACCGCCCTCACCGGCGCCACACCCGTCCTGCTCACCGGGGACAACCCCGGCGCGGCCCGGCGGCTCGCGGCAGAGGCCGGCATCGCCGAGACCCACGCCGGCCTCCTCCCCGCCGGCAAGGCCGAGCGGGTACGCGAGTTCCAGGACAGGGGACAGCGGGTCCTCCTCGTCGGCGACGGCGTCAACGACGCCCCCGCGCTCGCCACGGCCGACCTCGGCGTCGCCATGGGTCGCCACGGATCGGACCTGGCCCTGCACACGGCCGACGCCGTACTCGTCCGCGACGACCTGGGCACCCTGCCGGCCCTGATCGCCCTGTCCCGCCGAGCGCGGCGGGTCGTCAAGGCCAACCTCCTGATCGCCGCAGCCTTCATCGTCGTCCTGGTGACCTGGGACCTCGTCGGCGACCTGCCCCTACCCCTGGGCGTCGCCGGCCACGAAGGGTCCACCGTCATCGTCGGCCTCAACGGCCTGCGGCTCCTGCGCCGGTCCGCCTGGCGGCGGACCACGCCGACACCCCTGGGAAACTGACGTGCCCTGGCTCGCGCTGCTGCTCTACCTGCTCGGACTGCTGCTCGCCTTCGGCTGGCGCACCCTGTCGCAGTGGCGCCGCACCGGCGACACCGGCCTGCGCCTCGACGCCGGTCCGCCCGGAACCCTGCGGTGGTGGGCCAAACTGCTGTTCCTCGCCAGCCTCGTGCTCGGCTTCGCGGGCCCGGCAGCCGCCCTCGCGGGCCTGCCGGCACTGCCCGGCCTCGACGAGCGGTGGCTGCACGTCGCCGGCCTCGTCGTGACCGTCGCCGGCATCGCCGCCACGCTCGCCGCCCAGCTCGCCATGGGCACCTCGTGGCGGGTCGGCGTCGACCCGGCCGAGCGCACCGACCTGGTCACCGGCGGGGCGTTCGCGCTCGTACGCAACCCCATCTTCACCGCGATGGCGGCCACCACCCTCGGCCTCACCCTCATGGTGCCCAACGCCGTCGCCCTGGCCGCCTGGCTCGTCCTGGTCCTCGCACTGCAACTACAGGTCCGCGCGGTCGAGGAGCCCCACCTCGTGGCCACCCACGGCGAGGCCTACCGCCGCTACGCCGCCCGGGTCGGACGCTTCCTCCCCGGCGTGGGACGGTGCGCCACCCGGCCCGGCACCTCGGCGTGATCCCCGCACCGGCCACCACGGCGGCCGGCGGCCGCGTACGGGCCGACGTCCATCGCGCGTCCGAGACCGCCCGCCGGCCCCTGCCGGCCGCGCCGCCGGTCGTCGCGGGCGCGGGGGCGGGTGTGAGCGGCGCTACGCGGTCCCGGGACCTTCGGCCCTGATCCGCGGTGTTGCGTTTCTGTTCCGTGGAGGTCGACCTCATCCACGCCGGAAGGAGTAGTCGTGCTCTCGGAATCCTCAGCCGCGGTGGTCACCGCGACCCTGCCCGCCGTCCAGGCCCACGGGGAGGCGATCACGGGCCGGTTCTACCAGCGCATGTTCGACGCCCACCCCGAACTGCTGGACGTCTTCAACCGGGGCAACCAGGCGACCGGGCAGCAGAAGGCCGCCCTCGCCGCCGCCGTGGTCGCCTACGCCGAGCACCTGACCGGCGACGGGCGCGTGCCGTGGGGTCCGATCCTGGACCGGATCGCGCACAAGCACGCCTCGCTGGGCATCACGGCCACCCAGTACACGATCGTCGGGCGGCACCTGCTCGCCGCCGTCGGCGAGGTGCTGGGCGACGCCGTCACCGCCGAGGTCGCGGCCGCCTGGGACGAGGTGTACTGGCTGCTCGCCTGCGAGCTGATCGCCCGGGAGGCCCGCCTCTACACCCTGGCCGGGGTGGCCGAGGACGGGGCGGTGTGGCGGGACTGGCGGGTGGTGGCCCGGACCCGGGAGACGGCCGACGTCGTCTCGTTCACCCTGGTCCCGGCCGACGGCGCTCCCGCGCCCGCGTTCACGCCGGGGCAGTACGTCTCGGTGGCGGTCGACCTGGACGGCGGTCGGGGGCAGCAGATCCGGCAGTACAGCCTCTCCGGCCGGCCGGGCGCTCCCGACTGGCGGATCACCGTCAAGCGCGTACGCGGCGCCGGTGACGCGCCGGACGGCATGGTCTCCACGTACCTGCACGAGCGGGTGGCCGCGGGCGACACACTGCGGCTGAGCCCGCCGTTCGGCGAGGTCAGCGCGCTCGGCGACGGCGGTCCGCTGCTGCTCGTGAGCGCCGGCATCGGGCTCACCCCGGCCCTGTCGGCGCTGGAACACCTCGCGGCCACGGAGCCGGAGCGGGAGGTGGTGCTCGTGCACGCCGACCGGACGCCCTCCGCGCACGCGCGCCGCGAGGAGTTGCCCCGGCTCCAGGAGCGGCTGCCGAACCTGTCCGTACGGCTGTGGTACGAGGACGCGACCGACGGGGAGCTGGCCGGGCTGAAGGCCGAGGTGGCCGAGGGGCTGGTCGACCCGGCCCGGATCCCGCTCTCCCCCGGGGCGCGGGTGCATCTGTGCGGGCCGGTGCCGTTCATGAGCCTGGTCCGGGGCGGCCTGCTGCGCCGGGGTGTGCCGCCGGAGCGCATCGCGTACGAGGTGTTCGGGCCGGGGATGCTGCGCGACTGACGGTCCCCGACCAGCGCACCGCGGCGGCCGGTGTCGGGAGCGCCGGCACCGGCCCGACCGTCCCGCCCTGGGAGGATGGACGCCATGGGCGGCAACGAAGAACTGTCGACCGCGCGGTTGTCCCTGCGGCGCCCCACCCCCGCCGACATCGGCGCCATCTACCGCGTCCACAGTGACCGGAGGGCATGCGCGCACAACCCGGCTGACCTGCTCACCAGCCAGGCGGACGCGGAGGACCTCTACCGCCGGTGGGACCAGCACTGGCGACACCACGGTTTCGGCTACTGGGTCGTCCACCCCCGGGAGGCCGACGACGAGCGCCTCAGCCTCGGCTTCTGCGGCCTCAAGGTGATGCACCTGGCCGGTCGTGAGGTGCTCAACCTCTTCTACCGCCTGGCCCCCGCCGCCTGGGGCGACGGGGTGGCCACGGAAGCCGCGACCGCGGTCGTCGACTGGGCCGCCACGCATCTGCCGGGTCGCCCCGTCATCGCGCGGGTCCGGCCCGCGAACGTCGCCTCCGCCACGGTCGCCACACGCAGCGGGCTGCGACGCGCCGCGTGCCTCGACACCGCCGGTGAGGACGGCCTCGACTGGATCTTCACGAAGAACTGGCCGGACGGCCGGCCGCAGTCGTCCGGCTCAGGGATCAGGGCAGGGGATTGAGCGCGGCGGCGGTCGGCACGAAGCCCACGACACCGTCCCGGCCGGTCCGGGCGGACGCGACGGTGCGGGGCCGGCCGTCGGTCAGGACGCGACCAGCACGGCGGCGAGCACGAGCAGGGAGCAGACGATCTCGATCACGCCGACCTGGGCGGGCCGCAGCCGACGGGCCGGGAGGACCGCCGCCCGGATCAGCAGCACCAGGAAGACCGGCGCGAGCAGCACGTCGAGCAGGGTCGCCGCCACGAGCGCCGCCAGGTGGTACGCGATCGAGGCGCGCAGGTAGGTGGTGCTCCCCCGCTCCCGGATCATGGTCTTGACGTAGAGGACCGTGCCGGCCAGGTAGAACAGCAGGGCCGCGAACGCCGGCAGGACCCGCACCGGCGCCACGCCGGCGACGGTGGCCACGACGAGGAGCATCACGCCGCTCAGCGCCACGGAGGCGAGGTCGTTCAGCAGGGCCCGCTCACGTCGCCTCCAGGCGTACCAGGCGTTGATGGCGAGCAGCACGGCGTAGGCGGGGGCGTACCAGAGCACGGCGGGCCGGGCAACGACCACCGTCAGCGCGAGGGGCGCCGTGACGAGCGCGTACACCCGCAGTTGCGCGGCGAAGCGGCGCGGCCGGCGGCTCTTGACGGCCTGGAAGGCGTAGTACGACAGCAGGTAGCCGGCCAGCCAGGCGACGAGCAGCGGCAGATGCGGCCAGCGCGGCCCGACCAGCGCGACCCCGACGACGTACGGCAGCAGCAGCATCGCCCAGGCGCCGTGCTGCGGGGGCACGAACCGGCGCACCAGACGGCCAGGGTTGGCGCTGCGGCCGCCGGGGTCGGCCGGCGGGTGGGTACGCCGCCCCGGGCGCCTCGTGTCCGCTCGGGTGGTCATGCCGGTGGGCGGACGCTCGGCGGCAGGGTGAGTCGCACCACGCAGGCGGTCGGCGCGCCGAACGGTTCCAGCACGGCTCCGCTCGTCCCGGCCCCGGCGTGGTCGAGGACGCCGCGCACGACGCCGACGTGCAGCGCGCAGATGGCGTCGGGGTTGCGGTTCACCAGTTCGAGGAACGGGCAGGTGGACAGGTGGATCTCGGTGCTCCCGTCCGCCGTGGGGTGCAGGCCGGGGTTGAAGCCCAGGCCGCGGAGCACCGCCAGCAGGGTGTCGACGGGGTTCCCGCCCGCCGGGGTGGCCGCGGCGAGGTGGCGGCCCCAGTCCTGCCCGGCGCGGGTGGCCTCGGCCCGGACGTCACCCCGGCCCTGACGGGCGAGGTGGTCGAGCAGGGCGGCGGCGAGCGCCCGGTACGGCGCCGGTGCAGGGGCCTCCCCCGTGGCGGCCCGGTAGCGCCACGCCGGCCGTCCGGGCTGCCCGCCACTGGCGCGCGCCTTGACGAGGAGACCGGCGTCCACGAGCCGGTCGAGGTGGCTGCGCGCGGTGGAGGGGTGCAGCCCGGTCCGCTCGCCCACCTCGGCGATCGTCAGGCCGCCGCCGGCGTCACGCACGAGTTCGAGGATCGAGGCGCGGCTCGCGGTGCCGAGGGCCCGGTGCCGGGTGGGATCGATGGTCTCCCCGACGGGCCCCGCTCCCAGGGTTTTCACGATGAATGACGTTACAACGGCGTCCGTCGTCGGAACCACCGGGAGGAGGCAGGTCACACCGCCGTCGTTTGCCGCGGCACGGACCGGGAAGGCGTACGGCACGCGGAGGAGACGTGATGATCGAAGTCAGTCGGACCATCCGTACCTCGCCCGAGCGGGTCTTCGCCGTGCTCGCGGATGGTTGGAGCTACGCCAGTTGGGTCGTCGGCGCCGCGCACGTGCGGGCCGTCGACGAACGCTGGCCGGCGGTCGGCGCGCGGGTGCACCACCGGATCGGCCCGTGGCCCGTGCAGATCGAGGACCAGACGGTGGTCCGCGCGATGGAGCCGAACCGGCTGCTCGAACTCGAGGCGCACGCCGGACCGCTCGGCACCGCGCGGGTCCGGCTCACGCTGGAGCCGGTCTCGGACACCGCGACCCGGCTCCGGATGGGCTGGATGGCGGCCGCCGGCGTCACCCGCCTCGTTCCGGAGGCCGTGCTGTCGCTGATCCTGCGGCCGCGGAACGCGGAGACGCTGCACCGCGTGGACGACATCGCCATGCACCGGCAACTGCGCGCGGGCTAGCCGCGACACCGGCCCGTCCCGCCGTGCCGGGCGGTTCCCTCGTGGTGCGCCCGCCGCCTGCCGACCCCGCTACAGCGCCACGACGGCCGCCGTCTCCGCCGGCAGCTCGATCCGGTCGCGCATCACGGTGACCCCGTTCCCGGTGGCCAGCAGCACCTTCCGCACCACTCCCGGCAGCGTGATCCGCTGCGCCTTGCCGGCCAGGTTCGCCGCCACGAGGCACTCACCCCGGCGCATCAGCAGGAACTGGTCCCCGTGCCGGACGTCGACCGCGTGCAGCCGCGGGTCCGAAAGGTCGGCCCGGCTCTTCCGCAGCGCGATGAGCCGCCGGTGGAACTCGTACATCTCCCGGTGCTCGGGCTTGTCCAGCTCGGCCCAGTCGAGCCGGGAGCGGGCGAAGGTCTGCGGGTCCTGCGGGTCGGGCACCTCCCCGGGAGGCCAGCCGTGCGCGGCGAACTCCCGCCGGCGTCCGGACGCGACGGCCGCCGCCAGCTCCGGCTCGGGGTGGCTGGTGAAGAACTGCCAGGGCGTGGAGGCGGCCCACTCCTCCCCCATGAACAGCATCGGCGTGAAGGGCGCGGTCATGAGCAGCGTCGCCCCGACCCGCAGCAGGGCCGGCGACAGCGACGTGGAGATCCGGTCCCCGGTCGCCCGGTTCCCGATCTGGTCGTGGTTCTGCAGGTACGCCACGAACCGGTGCCCCGGCGTCCGCTGCCGGTCCACCGGCCGCCCGTGGTGCCGCTGCCGGAAGCTGGACCAGGTGCCGGCGTGGAAGAAGCCGCCGGTCAGCACGTCGGTGAGCGCCTCCAGCGACCCGAAGTCGGCGTAGTAACCCTGCCGCTCCCCGGTGAGCAGCGTGTGCAGGGCGTGGTGGGCGTCGTCGTTCCACTGGGCGTGCAGCCCGTACCCGCCCGCCTCGCGGGGCGTGATGAGCCGCGGGTCGTTGAGGTCGGACTCGGCGATCAGCGACAGCGGCCGACCGAGGTGCGTGGACAGGGTCTCCACCTCGGCGGCGATCTCCTCGAGAAGGTGCACGGCGCGGGTGTCGGGCAGGGCGTGCACGGCGTCCAGGCGCAGGCCGTCGACGTGGTAGTCCCGCAGCCACATGAGCACCGAGTCGACGATGTAGCGGCGCACGCCGTCGGAGTGCGGGCCGTCGAGGTTGACCGTGCGGCCCCACGGGTTGCTCTGTTCGCTGAGGTAGGGCGCGAACATCGGCGCGTAGGCCCCGGAGGGCCCGAAATGGTTGTAGACGACGTCGAGGATCACCCCCAGCCCCCTGGCGTGGGCCGCGTCGACCAGCCGCTTCAGCCCGTCCGGGCCGCCGTAGGGCTGGTGCGGCGCGTACCAGCAGACGCCGTCGTACCCCCAGTTGTGCTCGCCGTTGAAGGCGTTGACCGGCAGCAGCTCGATCAGGTCGACGCCGAGGTCGACCAGGTGGTCGAGCTTGCCGATGGCCGCGTCGAAGGTGCCCTCCGGGGTGAAGGTGCCCACGTGCAGCTCGTAGAGGACGCTGCCGGGCAGCTGCCGGCCGGTCCACGACCCGTCGGTCCAGGCGAAGGCGTCGTGGGAGTAGACCCGGCTCGGCCCGTGCACGCCATCGGGCTGCCAGAGGGAGCGCGGGTCGGGCAGGGCGAAGTCGTCGTCGTCGAGGAGGAAGGCGTAGTCGGTGCCGGGGCCGGCGTCGGGCACCTCGGCCCGCCACCACCCGCCGGCGTCGGCGCGCATCTCGTGGTCGGCGCGGCCGAACAGGCGCAGCCGGACCCGGGCGGCTTCGGGCGCCCACACCGTGAACTCGGTCATCGGGCAGCCTCCACGGAATCGGTGGGAGCGAGGAGGGCGACGGGATAGGTGCTCAGCAGATCATGAACGAGCAGCTCAGACCCACTGTAGACCCGCCCGGTGAACATGTCGGTCACAGTGTGTCCGGGAAGTGACAGAAACGTGTCGCGCCAGCCACCGTCGCGGGTCAGCCGCAGGGGCAGCCGGGTGGCCACGGCGAGCGCGCCGCCCCGGTCGAACGCGACGGCGTGCCGGGCCGCCGGGCCGTGCGCCGGCACCGGGCGGTAGCCGGTGAACAGCTCCGGACGGTCGCGTCGCAGCCGCAGGGTCCGCGACACGACGAGCAGCTTCGCCGCTCCGCCGGCGTCGACCGGCGGGCGCCAGCCCGCGTCGAGCCGGGCCAGCAGCTCCCGGCGTACGTCGACGTCGACCGGCCGGCGGTTGTCCGGGTCGACCAGCGAGTTGTCCCACAGCTCGGTGCCCTGGTAGGTGTCGGGCACCCCCGGCATGGCGAGCTGCACGAGCTTCTGGCCGAGGGAGTTCGACCAGCCGGCCGGCGTGATCTCCCGGGCGAACGCGGTCAGCTCGGCGTGCAGCTCCGGGTCGTCGTACATCCGGTCGACGACCGCGTGCAGGGCCCGTTCGAAGGCCGCGTCGGGGTCGGTCCAGCTCGTCGACACGGCGGCCTCGCGGGCGGCCTTCTCGGCGTACGCGTGCAGCCGCTCGCGCTCGATGGGCCACGCGCCGACGGCGGTCTGCCAGAGCAGGTGCGCGAACGCCGGGTCGGGCAGCGGGACGCGGGCCGTCCACCCGGCGACGAGCCCGGCCCACCGGTCCGGCAGCTCGCTGAGGACGGCGAGGCGGGCCCGCACGTCCTCCGACCGCTTCGTGTCGTGGGTGGAGAGCGTGGTCATCGCGGCCGGCCAGCGGACGTGCCGCGCGGCGGCGAACCGGTGGAACTCGGCCGGCGGGGTGCCGAAGTGGGCGGGGCTGCCGCCGACCTCGTTGAGCGCCACGAAGCGGCTCCACCGGTAGAAGGCGGTGTCCTCGACGCCCTTGGCCATGACCGCGCCGGTGAACTGGGGGAACCGGCAGGCCAGCTCGTCGTCGGGGTCGCGCAGGCGGCGGGTGAGCGCGTCCAGCACGCCGGCCAGGTCGGGGCGGCGGCGACCGGCCTCCGCCCGGGCCGCGGCGAGGTGCCGGGCGCCCTCGGGCGGGTAGCCCCGGTAGACCGGAAACGCGGCCGCCAGCTCGGCGAGCCCCGCACGCGCCGCCGCCGGCTCCAGGTCGGGGGCGAGCGCGGCGAGCCGGCCCAGCTCGGCGGCGAGCAGCCGGGTGGCGGCGGCGAGCTTGGTGTCGTGGATGAGGTCCGGCCAGGAGGTGCGCCGGCCGGTGAGCCGGGTGTCCAGCGCCGTGAGGTCGGCCTCGGCGTCGGGGTCGACGAAGAGACCGGAGACCGCCGCGAGGGCCTCGTAGCCGGTGGTGCCGTCGACCGGCCAGTCCGGCAGCTCCTCCCCGTACTCCAGGATCTTCTCCACGACGAGCCAGACGGGCCCGGCGGCGTCCCGCAGCCGGGTGAGGTAGCCGGCGGGGTCGCGCAGCCCGTCGGGGTGGTCGACCCGGATGCCGTCGACCTCCCCCGCCGTGGCCCACCGCAGGATCAGCTCGTGGGTGGCGGCGAAGACCTCCGGGTCCTCGACCCGCAGGCCGGCGAGGCCGGAGACGGCGAAGAACCGGCGGTACGTCAGCTCGGCGTCGCCGCGCCGCCACGAGACCAACGCGTAGTGCTGCCGGTCGTGCACCTCCCGCGGGCTGCCGTCGCCGGTGCCGTCGGCGATCGGGAAGCGGTGCTCGTGGTAGCGCAGCTCACCGTCGACGACCGCGAGGTCGTCGAGGGCGTCGGGCGTGTCGGCGAGCACCGGCAGCAGCAGCCGCCCCCGCTCCCAGTCGATGTCGAACCAGGACGCGTACGCCGACGCGCGGCCGCGACGCAGCACGTCCCACCAGGCGGGGTTGGCGGCCGGCACGGCCACCCCCGCGTGGTTCGGCACGATGTCCACGACGAGGCCCAGCCCCACGGCGCGCAGGGCCCGCAGCAGCCGCTGCCGGCCCGCCTCGCCGCCGAGTTCCGGGTTGACGGCCCGGTGGTCGACGACGTCGTAGCCGTGCGCCGAGCCGGGGGCGGCGGCGAGCAGCGGCGCGCTGTAGAGGTGCGTCACGCCGAGGTCGGCGAGGTAGCCGGCGAGCCCGGCGGTGGCGTCGAGGTCGAAGTCGGGGCGGACCTGCACCCGGTAGGTGGCGCCCACCCGCGGCACGTCCGGTCGAGGGGTGGTGGACATGTCAGCCGGCCCTCTTCAGCACGACGAGGGAGCGGTCCGGCACGCACAGCGCCCCGCCCGCATCGACCACCGTCGTCTTCTCGGCGTCGGGTTCGGCGGTGCTGATCTCCACCTGCCAGCGCTGGCCGAACTCGGCCGGTGGGAGGGTGAAGTCCAGCGGCGCGTCGTGGGCGTTGAAGCAGAGCACGAAGGAGTCGTCGTGGTGGCGCTGGCCGTACGCGCCGCGCTCGCGGATGCCCTCCCCGTTGACGAACAGCGCCACCGACCGCCCGAAGTCGTTGCCCCAGTCCTCGCCGGTCATCTCCCGACCGTCCGGCGTGTACCAGGCCAGGTCCGGCAGGGGGGCGCCGACGTCCCGGCCGCCGACCGGCAGCCCGGTGAAGAAGCGGCGGCGGCGGAACACCTGGTGGCTCCGGCGGAACGCCACCAACCGTCGGACGAACTCCAGCAGCCCCTCGTCGGCCTGCTCCCAGTCGATCCAGGTCAGCTCGCTGTCCTGGCAGTACGCGTTGTTGTTGCCCCGCTGCGTGCGCCCCAGCTCGTCGCCGTGGCCGATCATCGGGACGCCCTGGGAGAGCAGCAGGGTGGCCAGGAAGTTGCGGCGCTGCCGGGCGCGCAGGGCGCGTACGGCCTCGTCGTCGGTGGGCCCCTCCACGCCGCAGTTCCACGACCGGTTGTGGCTCTCCCCGTCCCGGTTCTCCTCGCCGTTGGCCTCGTTGTGCTTGTCGTTGTACGACACCAGGTCGGTGAGCGTGAACCCGTCGTGGCAGGTGACGAAGTTGATGCTGTGGAACGGGCGGCGGCCGTCGTCCTGGTAGAGGTCGGCCGAGCCGGAGATCCGCGAGGCGAACTCGGCCAGGGTGGCCGGCTCGCCCCGCCAGAAGTCGCGCACGGTGTCCCGGTACTTGCCGTTCCACTCCGTCCACTCCGGCGGGAAGTTGCCGACCTGGTAGCCGCCGGGGCCCACGTCCCACGGTTCGGCGATCAGCTTCACCTGGCTCACCACCGGGTCCTGCTGCACCACCTCGAAGAACGTGGAGAGGCGGTCGACCTCGTAGAACTCGCGGGCCAGGGTGGCCGCGAGGTCGAAGCGGAAGCCGTCGACGTGCATCTCGGTCACCCAGTACCGCAGCGAATCCATGATCAGTTGCAGTGAGTGGGGGCTGCGGACGTTGAGGCTGTTGCCGGTGCCGGTGTAGTCGACGAAGTACCGCCGGTCGGACTCCGAGAGGCGGTAGTAGCTCGGGGCGTCGATGCCCTTGAAGCTGAGCGTGGGGCCGAGGTGGTTGCCCTCGGCCGTGTGGTTGTAGACCACGTCGAGGATCACCTCGATGCCGGCCGCGTGCAGCGCCCGCACCATGCCGCGGAACTCCTGCACCTGCTGGCCGAGCCGACCCATCGCCGAGTAGCCGTGGTGCGGGGCGAAGAAGCCGATCGTGTTGTAGCCCCAGTAGTTGCGCAGCCCCAGGTCGGCGAGGCGGTGGTCGTGCACGAACTGGTGCACGGGCATCAGCTCGATGGCCGTCACCCCGAGCCGGTTCAGGTGCTCGATCATGGGCGGCGAGCCGATGGCCGCGTACGTGCCGCGCAGCTCCTCGGGGATGTCGGGGTGGCGCATGGTCAGGCCGCGCACGTGCGCCTCGTAGATCACCGAGTGGTGGTAGGGGGTGCGCGGCGGGGAGTCGTTGCCCCAGTCGAAGTACGGGTTGACCACCACCGACTTCGGCATGAACGGCGCCGAGTCGGCGGTGCTCATGCGCTCCGGGTCGCCGTGCTCGTAGTCGTAGACCGCCGGATCCCACGTCACGTCGCCGTCGACGGCCTTCGCGTACGGGTCGAGCAGCAGCTTGTGCGGGTTGCAGCGCAGGCCGTTCGCCGGGTCGTACGGGCCGTGGACGCGGTAGCCGTACCGCTGCCCGGGCCCGATCCCCGGCAGGTACGCGTGCCAGACGTACGCGTCCACCTCGCGCAGCTCCACCCGGCGCTCCGCGCCGGTGTCCCACTCGTCGAAGAGACACAGCTCGACCTTCTCCGCCACCTGGCTGAAGATCGCGAAGTTCGTGCCCATCCCGTCGTACGTGGCGCCGAGGGGGTAGCGCTCGCCCGGCCAGACCTGCATGTCGCTCCTTCGTCCCGGTCATGAGCGCGCCCGCGCGTCATGAGCGCACCTCACGGCGGGCCGGGCGGTGCGCAGGCCGGGTATTGCCCCGCCACCGCCCCGCCCAATCCTGCGGCCGACACCCACAAATCCGTACGACCCGGGCGGGTCACCCGTTCGGGTGTCGTCGGTCACCCGGGCGCTCCTCGAGATGCGGTTCGTGCCCGGATGCCCTTTGCTGGTGCGGGGGACGCGCGCCCGCGCGTCGGCACCCCGGCCATCCATCACGCAACCGCGCCGCCACCGCCGCCGGCGCGTACGCCCCTGCCTGGACGGAGACGAATGTGACGACGCTGCGGGTCGGCGAGAAGCTCGCCACCGCCACGGACCGCACCTGCCGGCCCACCCCGACGCGGTCCCCGACCCCGCCGCCGGCCGGCCCCGGGACGCCCCCGCCGGCGCGGCGGATCCTCATGCTGTCGTGGGAGTACCCGCCGGTGCTCGTCGGCGGACTCGGCCGACACGTCCACGCCCTCTCCACCGCCCTCGCCGCCGCCGGCCACCACGTCACCGTCGTCACCCGCCACACCGACGGCGCACCCACCGAGGAATACACCGACGGCGTCCGCATCATCCGCGCCACCGAAGACCCCGTCACCTTCCCCCTGGCCACCCCCAGCCTCCTCGCCTGGACCATGGCCTTCAACCACACCCTCACCCGCGCCGCCCTCCACGCCACCACCACCGACACCTACGACGTCATCCACGCCCACGACTGGCTCGTCGCCCACACCGCCATCACCCTCCGCGAACACCTCGACCTCCCCCTCGTCACCACCATCCACGCCACCGAAGCCGGCCGACACCAAGGCTGGCTCCCCGACGAGATGAACCGCACCATCCACGCCGTCGAACACTGGCTCACCACCGAATCCGGCCGCGTCATCGCCTGCTCCGGCTACATGCGCAACGAGGTGACGGCCCTGTTCGGGGTGCCGGCCCCGCGGGTGGACGTCGTGCCGAACGGCGTCGAGCCGCACCGCTGGCAGGCGCCGCGGCGGGCCGTGGACGCGGCGCGGGCCCGGTACGCCGGGGACGGCCCGCTGGTCACCTTCGCCGGACGGCTGGTCTACGAGAAGGGCGTGCAGGACCTGCTCGCCGGGCTGCCGCGGCTGCGGGAGCGGCACCCGGGGCTGCGCGTGGTGATCGCCGGCGACGGCCCGTACCGGGACGAGCTGGAGGCGCTCGTGCACCGGCTCGACCTGGCCGGCGCCGTGAGCATGCCGGGCTTCCTCGGCGACGACCTGCCCGCCGTGATGGCCGCGTCGGACTGCTTCGCGGTGCCGAGCATCTACGAGCCGTTCGGCATGGTGGCGCTGGAGGGCGCGGCGGCCGGCGCGCCGCTCGCCGTGGCGGCCACCGGCGGCCTCGCCGAGATCGTCGAGCCCGGCGTCACCGGCATGACCTTCCGGCCGGGGGATCCGGACGGGCTGGCCGAGGCCGTCCACGCGCTGCTGGTCGACCGGGACCGGGCGTCAGCGCTCGCCCGCCGGGCGCGGTCGGTGGTGCGGAAGCGGTACGGCTGGCCGGCCATCGCCCAGCGCACCGCCGCCACGTACGCGGCCGCCATCGCCGGCGACCCGGCGTTCACGGCCGCCCGCACCGCCGAACGGATGGCCCAGGGCCGCGCCCTCCCGCCGGTACCCGACGGCAACCTGCTGGCCGCAGCCAACCTCCGCTGACCGCCCCACCCCCTCCCCGCGCCCGCGCCCCGCGCCGCGCCGCGCGCCGCGCCCGCGCCGCGCCCGCGCCCGCGCCCACGCCCACGCCCGGTGATCATGAGGTTGGCGGGCCGGGATGTCCGGTTCGTCCCCGCCAACCTCATGATCACCGGGGGCAGAGGCGGGGGCAGGGACGGGCGCGGGGGGCGGGTGAGACGCGAGCGGCCGCCGGGCCCCTTCGGGGGCCGGCGGCCGCTCGTCGCTGTGGCTTGGGTCAGCGCTCGTTCAGCGGGACGAAGTTCCGCTCGGAGTAGCCGGTGTAGACCTGCCGCGGACGGCCGATCTTGGTCTCCGGGTCGTTGATCATCTCGCGCCACTGGGCGATCCAGCCCGGGAGCCGGCCCAGGGCGAACAGCACCGTGAACATCTTCGTCGGGAAGCCCATGGCCTTGTAGATGAGGCCGGTGTAGAAGTCCACGTTCGGGTAGAGCCGCCGGGACACGAAGAAGTCGTCGGCGAGGGCGATCTCCTCCAGCTGCATGGCGATGTCCAGCAGCGGGTCCGGCTTGGCCATGCGGCCGAGCACGTCCTGGGCGGCCTTCTTCACGATGGCCGCGCGCGGGTCGTAGTTCTTGTAGACCCGGTGGCCGAAGCCCATGAGCTTCACGCCGTCCTGCCGGTCCTTGACCTTCTGCACGAAGGTCCGGACGTCACCGCCGTCGGCCTGGATGCGCTGGAGCATTTCGAGGACGGCCTGGTTGGCGCCGCCGTGCAGCGGGCCGAAGAGGGCGTTCACGCCGGCGGAGACGGAAGCGAAGAGGTTGGCGTTGCTGGAACCCACGAGCCGGACGGTCGAGGTGGAGCAGTTCTGCTCGTGGTCGGCGTGCAGGATGAAGAGCATGTCGAGCACGCGGGCCATCACCGGGTCGACCTCGTACGGCTCCGCCGGCACGCCGAAGGTCAGCCGCAGGAAGTTCTCCACGTAGCCGAGCGAGTTGTCCGGGTACAGCAGCGGCTGCCCGATCGACTTCTTGTAGGCGTACGAGGCGATGGTGGGGACCTTCGCCATCAGCCGCACGGTGGAGATCTCCACGTGCTCGGAGTCGAACGGGTCCAGGCTGTCCTGGTAGAAGGTCGAGATCGCGCTGACCGCGGAGGAGAGCACCGCCATCGGGTGCGCGTCCCGCGGGAAGCCGTCGAAGAAGCGCCGCATCTCCTCGTGCAGCAGCGAGTGCCGGCGGATCCACTCGGTGAACTCGCTGAGCTGCTGATCGGTGGGCAGCTCCCCGTAGATGAGCAGGTAGGAGACCTCCAGGAAGGAGGACTTCTCGGCCAGCTGCTCGATCGGGTAGCCACGGTAACGCAGGATCCCCGCGTCGCCGTCGATGTAGGTGATCGCGGACGAGCAGGCCGCGGTGTTGACGAAACCGGGGTCGTACGTCGTCAGCCCGGTCTCTTTCAGCAGCTTGCTCACCCCGATACCGGCGGGGCCCTCGACCGCGGCGTGTACCGGCATCGACAGCTGCCCACCGGGGTGATCGAGCTTGACTTCCGTCATGTGGTTCCTCGCTTCGCCGGCGAATCTTCGTTGAATTGCCTTCGCTTTTACCGTAATCGTGGTTGCGGGGACACCGCCTGCGGTGGTTCGGGGGTGAGGTATGCGTCACCCGATTCCCGACCGCCCGGCTGGGGAAACCGGCGAATCGCGCGTCCGTGCTCAGGAGAGCGCGAGGTGGCGCAACCCACCGTCGGCGGCGATCTGGTAGACGTCGAGTCGATTCTTCCCCGCGTGGAAGAGCCGGTCGTCGGCGATCAGCGCGGCGAAGCGGCGCCCGCCCGGGTCGGGGGGCACGACCGGCACGACCGCGCCCACGCGCCCGTTCACGGCCACGGCGAGCAGCGTGCCGTCGGGGACGTCGTCCGGGACGGTGCCCCAGACCAGCGCCGGCAGCGCGCCGGCGTCGGGATCGATGTCGCGGAACGCGGCGAGGTCGGCCACCCGGGCGCTCCCGCCCGCCGGTCGCTGGCTCACGGTGGTGCCGACCAGCGGGTGTACGGCCGGCAGGGGCGGCGGCTTCGGCACCCCGTCCGGGATGGGCGTCGGCTCCCCCGGGCGGTCGTAGAAGTGCTTCTGTCCCGCCGGGCGGGGGGTGGCCCGGGCGGAACGGCCGTCCACCCGCCACGGCAGCCGGATGCCGGCCGCGTCCGCCACCGTCGGCAGCAGGTCGACGTGCTCCCAGTTGCGGTCGTCGACCCGTCCGGCGCGCTGGCCGGGCTCCTTCACGAACATCGGCACCCAGGCGACCTCGCCGGGCGCGGCCTTGATGGCGTCCATGCCGCGGCCCTGGAAGCCGGGGGTGAAGCTCACCCCGTGGTCGGCGGTGACCACCACGAGCGCCTGGTCGTAGAGGCCGGTGGCACGCAGCGTCCGCAGGGTCTCCCCGATCAGCCGGTCGGTGTAGCCGAGCTGCGCGAGGTGCCGCTGCCGGGCCAGCTCCACCCAGCCGTGGCCGTCGTTCGGCAGGTCCTCCGGGCCGTCGTAGCGCGCGCCGGAGGGCAGGAACGCCCACGGCGAGTGCGGCATGAGCAGGTGCAGGAAGTGCAGCGTGGGTCGGGGCGCCGGCTTCAGCCCGGCCAGGAAGCTCGTGAACCGGGCCGGCTGGTTGTCGTCCAGGCTGTCCCAGCGGAACGTCGGGTCGTCCGGGATCGGCTCGGCCGCGTCGAGCCCGGCCTCGGCCGCGGTCTGCTCCCGGTAGGAGTCCTCGGGGTCGACGAGGCTGTCCCGCGGCGCGGTGACCTGGCCGAGCAGCCGGCCGGTCTCGCGGACCAGCACCCCGAGCCCCTGCTCGGGGGCGACCGGCTGCTCGCAGCGGCTGGGCGGGCAGAGGCGGGTGATGCTCTCCTCGGCGCGGATGTCGTACAGGCCGCCGAACGCGGTGAACAGGTTCTCCGGGTACTGCGAGTAGTGCGGGGCGACGCCCCGCTCCGGGTACCGGCCGGTGAGCATGGCCGGCAGGGCGTACGGGGTCCAGCCGCTGACCCCGGTGGCGTCGCGGTACCAGGTCGATCCGGCGGCGAGCTCGGCGAAGTGTGGGAATCGGGTCGCGTCGATGCGCCCGTCGGCGCCGAGCAGGGAGACCAGCGGCAGTTCGTCGAGGACGATCATGACCACGGGCGGGTGGACGTCGGTGGCCGCCGTGCCGGTCGCCTCGCCGGCCGCCCGGGGCAGCACGAGCACCGAGGTCGGCGACACGAGCAGGAAGAGCGCCACGAACACCGGCGGCCCGGCGGCGGCGACCCGCAGCACCCGGCCGGGTGTCCGCCACCGCCGGTGGGCCGCCGCGCCGGCCGCGCCGACCACGGCCGCGGCCAGCAGCAGCGGTACGCCCCGCAGCGGTGTGCCGTGCCGGCCGACCTGGACGGCGAGCGCGGCGAGCAGCAGCCCGACCAGCACGGTGTGCGTCACCGAACGGGCCGCCCGGCCGGCGAGGCGGGTGAGTGCGCCGAAGAGCACGACCGGCACCGTGGGCGCCAGCGCGACCAGGGCCACCAGTTGCAGGATCTGCTCCCGGTCGGCGCGGTGGAACAGGAAGAAGTCGGGGCTGTGGCCGAGCACGTCCAGCAGCGGCTGGGTGACCACGAGCCCGACGAGCGCAACGACCTCCAGCACCCGGCCCAGCTCGGACCGGAACGCCGCCGTCCACCGGGCGCGACGCCCGGCCGGGGCCGTCCCGGCGGCCGGGGTGTCCCCGCCCGGACCGGCCTCGGGCCCGTCGGTCGCCGGGTCAGCCACCCACGACCACCGTGTAGAGCGTCCGGGTGCCCGAGGGCAGTTCCTCGCGCCGCGCGATCCGGCCGCGCGTCGCGAGCAGCCGCTCGAACTCCGCCCGGTGGTAGTCGGGGAAGAGCCCCTCGGGCTTGTTGGCCAGCAGGCGGCGCGCCATCGGGTCCTCGGGGTGCACGAACTCGACGACGACGCGGCCGCCGGGCGCGCAGAGGTCGGCGAGCCACGCGACCACCTCGGGCAGCGGCACGTTCCGGCCGATCGCGAGGTGGTGCACCACGGCCAGGGCGAGCACCGCGTCCGCGGCGGCCCGGTCGGCGAAGGAGGCCCGCTCGGTGCCGCGCCATCCGCCGCCGGGCGACGGGTCGGCGAGGTCCATGACGAGCGGCAGGACGCGCCGTTCGCCCTCGTCGCGCAGCGTCCGGTAGAGGGTGTCGACGACCGCCGGGTCCTGCTCGACGGCGACCACGTGGTCGGCGTGGCGTGCGGCGAGGCGGGCGTACCGGCCGTCGTTGGCGCCGAGGTCGAGCACGAGGCGGGGCCGGGGCCCGTCGGCCAGCGCGGCGGCGACGAACCGCTCCTTGCCCACCCGGTCCTCGGCGGAGTAGCCGCAGGTGCGCTGGTAGTCGTTCCAGTGGCTGGCCGACGAGGTCGGCTCCAGCCGGCGGACGAGCTTCTCGATGCCGCGTACGGTGGCGAGCGCGAGTTCCCGGGAGTAGCCGGCGGCGCGCAGTTGGGCGCGGACGTCGGTGGTGGTGGCCTCGGCGTGCCGGTTCTGCATGGCGGCGTGCAGGTGCAGGTGGGTCGGCACGCCGCGCCGGAGCCGCCGGAGGCCCCGGAACAGCGGCCGCAGCGCGTCGGCCTCGATCCCGTCGACCCGGGCCCGCAGCCAGGGCTGGAAGTCCACGCCGAGGTGCGCGGTGAGCAGCAGCGGGTAGAGCATGGTCTGGCAGAACTGGCGGTAGCCCGCCCACGGTTCCCCGTCGCGCACCGGCTCGAAGGAGCCGACGTCGATGAAGACGGGCGCGCTGCCGCGCCACTGGAGGTTGTAGGCCGACCCGTCCTTCGTGGTGAACCCGGCCGGCAGCGCGGCGCGAAGGATCTCCAGGTGCAGCAGCGCGGCGTCGCGCAGCATGGTGAAGGACCACTCGTACGGGTGGGAGACGAACGGGATGCGCTCGTGCCGCAGCACGGCCGCCCACGCCGAGTCGGCCGGGACCCGGGCGGGCTCCAGCACCTCGGTGGCGCAGACCTTGCCGGTCGCCAGCAGGGACGTGAAGAACTCGCTGCCGGCCAGCGCCCGCCAGTGCTCGGCGGCCCGCGCGTCGAGCCCGCGCAGCACCTCGTCGCCGACGTGGAAGACCCGGTTGGCCGGGTCGCGGAAGGAGCCGGGCTCGGGCCGTACGCCCGCGGGGGAGATCGCCATCGCCGGCCCGGGTCAGCGCTGGTCGGTGGGCTGGCGCCGGAACCGGTCGACCAGCCGCCGCCAGTAGAGCTTGGCGGCCACCGCGACGCCCGCCACCCCGCCGACCACCGCCTGCACGATCAGGCTGCCGGATCCCGCGTCCAGGTAGGCCAGATGGTTCACCGAGCGCTCCTTCCCTCACCGTCACGACACCGGCGTCCCGGAGGTGCAGCGCTGCGGCTTTTGACCCGGAAGGCCGGACTTTCCCCACCGTACGCCGATCACCGCCGCCGTGCGGCCACACCGGGGAGTCCGCGGCGGTCCGATTCGTTCAAGACACCCGGCGGGAGGACTTCCTAGGGTCGGGTCCATGACGCCTCGATTCGACCTGATCGGATTCGCCACCACCGACATGGCGCGGACGCTGGACTTCTACCGCCGCCTCGGCCTGGACATCCCGGCCGGTGCCGAGACCGAGCCGCACGTGGAGGTCACGCTGCCGGGTGGCCTGCGGCTCGCCTGGGACGACGTCACGATGGTGCGCTCCTTCGACCCGGACTGGGCGCCGCCGACCGGCAGCCCCCGCGCCAACCTCGCCTTCCGCTGCGCGGAGCCGGCCGAGGTGGACCGGTGGTACGCCGAACTGACCGACGCCGGCTACCACGGGCACCTGAAGCCGTGGGACGCCTTCTGGGGGCAGCGGTACGCGGTGCTGCACGACCCCGACGGCAACGGCGTCGACCTCTTCGCGCCCCTCCCGACCGACTGAGCCCGGCCGGCCGGCGGCCGCGCCCCGGCCGGGTCAGCCGGCGCCGAGCAGGACGGCCGGCGGCACCCCCGCGAGATCCCGCACGTCCCGGGTCAGGTGCGGCTGGTCGGCGTACCCGCAGGCGGCGGCCACCTCGGCCAGCGGCGTGCCGGAGCGGGCCAGGGACAGCGCCCGGCGCATCCGCAGGATCCGGGCGAGGGTCTTCGGGCCGTACCCGAACAGGGCCCGGGACCGGCGCAGCAGGGCACGCGGGTCGAGCCCGACCTCGGCGGCGATGGCGGCCACCGGGACGCCGGCCGCCGCGGCGGCCGCCACCCGGGCGCCGAGCGGATCCGGGCCGCCGGCCGCGCGGAGCCGCCGCGCGGCGAGCGCCGTCAACGTGGACGCCGGATCGGCCGCCGCCCGCTCGGCGAGCTCGGCGACCGCCCGGTCACCCCAGAGCGCCGCCAGCGGCACCCGGGTGTCCCGCAGTTCGTCGGCGGGCACGCCGAGCACGGCGGGGCCGACGCCCGGGGGCAGGCGCAACCCCACCCACCGCTCCCCGGGCGCGCTGACGCTCAGGAAGGCCGTCCGGTCGGGGCCGGCCACCCGCAGGCCGGCCCGGCTGGACCACAGCAGGTCGACGCAGCCGTCGGGAAGCACCCGGCCGGTCCGCGTGCCGCCCGGGTTGGCGCTGGTCCACAGCGTGCCGCCGGCGACACCGGCGGGACGTTCCCGGTACACGTGCCCAGCCTGCCACGGGTGGACGCGACCGGGCGAAGCGGCCACACCGCGGGCGAGGATGCCGGTACCGTGCCGGTGTGCGCTGGACCGTGGTGGACGCGCCGCTGGACTCGTCCGGCCGGGGGCGGGGCGAGCAGGAGGCGCCGGCGGCGCTGCGCCGGGCCGGCCTGCTCTCGGCGCTGCCCGCCGAGGACGGCGGCGCGGTCGACGCCCGCGTGGACGATGCCACCCGCGACCCGGAGAGCGGCCTCGTCGGCGCCGCCGCCGTACGCCGCGCCGGCGACGCCATCGCCGCGCGGGTCGCCGACCTGCTCGCCGCCGGCCGGCGACCGCTGGTCGTGGGTGGGGACTGCGCCATCCTGCCGGGCATCTGCCGGGCCCTGCCCTTCGGGACGGACCTGTGGTTCGTGGACGCCCACCCGGACTTCTTCGACGGCGCGACCTCCGAGACCGGCGAGGGCGCCGACATGGACCTCAGCGTGGTCACCGGGCACGGTCCGGCCGCCGCCGCGGGCGTCGACGGCCCGCTGGCCGACCCGGGTCGCGTCCACCTGCTCGGGCACCGCCCGCCCACCGACGAGGCCAGCCGGGTGGAGGCGGCCCGCGTCGACCCGCGGATCCGCCAGGTGCCGGCCGCCGAGCTGCGCCGGCGCGGCCCCGGCACCGTCGGCGCGGCGCTGGCCGCCGGCGCCGGCCCCGCCTGGCTGCACCTCGACCTCGACGCGGTCGACCCGGCCGACCTTCCGGCGGTCACCTACCCGGTGCCGGGCGGGCTGCGCTGGCCCGAACTGGTCGCGCTCGTCGCGCCACTGGCCCGCGCCGAACGGCTGCTGGGGATGAGCGTGACCGACCTGAACGTCGACGAGGACCCCGACGGACGCCACACGCGGCGCGTCGTCGACGTGCTCGCCGAGGCGCTCGGCCGCTGACCACCCCACCCGTCCCGATTACGGCGAGGGGGCGGGGGACGGCAGTCGTACGGTGAACACCGTCCGACCGGGGTGGCTGTCCACGGTGACCGTGCCGTGGTGCGCCTCCACGACGGCCGCCACGATGGACAGGCCGAGGCCCGTGCTGCCGTGCGCGCGTGAGCGGGAGCTGTCGCCGCGCGTGAACCGCTCGAAGATCTCCGCCCGCAGCGTCGGGGGCACCCCGGGACCGTCGTCGGCGACGCGGAGCACGGCCGCGTCCGGCTCACCGCGCAGCGTGGTGGTGACCGTGGTGCCGGGTGGTGTGTGCACGCGGGCGTTGGCCAGCAGGTTGGCGACCACCTGGTGCAGGCGGGCGGCGTCACCGGTGACGGTCAGCGGCTCGTCGGGCAGGTCGAGCTGCCACCGGTGCTCCGGCCCGGCCACGTGCGCGTCGCTCACCGCGTCGACCACGAGGGCGGTGAGGTCGACCGGCTCGGCGACGAGGGGCCGGCCGGAGTCCAGCCGGGCGAGCAGGAGCAGGTCGTCGACGAGGTGGGTCATCCGGGTGCTCTCGGACTCCACCCGGCGCAGCGCGTGGGCGACGTCCGGTGGCACCTGGTCACGACCGCGTCGGGCCACCTCGGCGTACCCCCGGATGGCGGCCAGCGGGGTGCGCAGCTCGTGGCTCGCGTCGGCCACGAACTGGCGGACCCGGGTCTCGCTGGCCTGCCGGGCGGCGAGCGCGGCGGCGACGTGCCCGAGCATCCGGTTGAGGGCGCCGCCCACCTGCCCCACCTCGGTCCGCGGGTCGGTGTCGGATTCGGGCACCCGTTCGGAGAGCGCCACCTCGCCCCGGTCCAGCGTCAGCTCGCTGACGCGGCCGGCGGTGGCCGCGACGCGCCGCAGCGGGCGCAGCGTGGCCCGTACGACCAGCGCGCCGGCGGTGCCGGCGACGAGCAGCCCGGCGGTGGCCACGCCGGCCTGGGCGACGATCATCCACCAGACGGTCTCCCGCACACCGGACAGCGGCAGCGCGACCACCTGGGCCCGGTCGCCGGGCCCCGCCCGGGCGACCGCCCGGTAGTCGCCCCGCTCACCCAGGTCGACGGTGCGGGGCCGGCCGTCGACGGGCAGGCGGGACAGCGCCGCGACCTCGTCGACCGGCAACGACTCCCCGCCGGGCTGGTTCCCGGTCTGGGTGAACGCGGTGGCCACCTCGCCGCCGGTGACGGTGGCGACCACCGACCCCGGTGGCAGGCCGGGTGGGATCTGCGCCCGGGCGGGATCCGGCGCCCACCGCCACGGACGTTCCGGCCCCCGCACGGCGGGAACGAGTTGGGCGTCGACCCGGTCGATCAGGACGTGCCGCAGCGCCACGGTGGTGAGCGCGCCGGTCCCCAGACAGACCAGGGCCAGCAGGGCGACCAGCGTGACGACGAGCCGGGTCCGCAGCGTCCAGCCGGACAGTCGGCGGCGCAGCGCGCCGGCGACCCGGCGCGGCAGCCCGGTGTCACTCCGCGGGCTTGAGGACATACCCCGCGCCGCGCAACGTGTGGATCATCGGCGTCCGGCCCGCGTCGATCTTCTTCCGCAGGTACGAGATGTAGAGCTCGACCACGTTGGCCTGCCCGCCGAAGTCGTAGTTCCAGACCCGGTCGAGGATCTGCGCCTTGCTCAGCACCCGGCGTGGGTTGCGCATGAGGTAACGCAGCAGCTCGAACTCGGTGGCCGTCAGCGTGACCGGCTGTCCGCCGCGGCGCACCTCGTGGCTGTCCTCGTCCAGGGTGAGGTCACCGACGGTGAGCAGCGCGTCCCGGGCGGCGACCGCGAGACCGGAGCGGCGCAGCAGCGCACGCAGCCGGGCGATCACCTCCTCCAGGCTGAACGGCTTGGTCACGTAGTCGTCCCCGCCGACGGTGAGCCCGGCGATGCGCTCCTCCACGGCGTCACGGGCGGTCAGGAAGAGCACCGGCACGGTGGGCGCGTGCTCGCGCATGCGCCGCAGCACCTGGAAGCCGTCCAGGTCGGGCAGCATCACGTCGAGCACCACGGCGTCCGGCTGGAACTGCCGGGCCGTGGCGAGCGCGCCCGTCCCGTCGTTCGCGCTGCGCACCTGCCAGCCCTCGTACCGCAGGGCCATCGAGAGCAGGTCGGTCAACGTCGGTTCGTCGTCGACCACCAGCACCCGGACCGGCTCGCCGTCGGGGCGGCGCAGTTCGATGCGGCCGTGCGCGGCCTGCCCGTCTGAGACCATGCCCCCATCGTGGGACGCTTTCCTGTGCCGCGCCCCTGTGGAACCTGTGCGCGCGCTGTGTGCCGGCCGGGAGCTACTCGGTGACCCCGATGGGGTCGGTGCGCACGTACCGCATGGTCCAGGTGCCGGTCCCGTCGGGCCGCTCGCGCTCGTACAGGTGGTCGGGGCCCCCGTCGACGGGAGCGTCCTGCCCCGGGTGCCGCATGATCCAGCGGACGGGCGGGGCACCGTCGGGGCCGGCCGGCAGGGCCCGGACCAGGTCGTGGGCCGGCCCGCCCACGAACCGTACGCGCACCTCGCTCATCGCCGCCCCCTCGCCGTGCCGGCGTCCGGCGTGACGCCGCCCCCGCGTCGGAAGCTACCGCACCCGGGTGCGACCCGCAGCGCCTCACGGTCCACCGCGCTCCGATGATCACCACGGTTTGCCCTGCTCCGGGCCCGGGTACCGCGACCGGAGGCGCCCACGGGCGGAAGGACGAGGACGAGGAGCCGGTCGATGCGGACGTTGGACGGGCGGTACCGGCTCGAACAGCGCATCGGCGTCGGCGGGATGTCCGAGGTGTGGCGCGCCCACGACGTGGTGCTGGACCGGCCGGTCGCCGTGAAGGTGATCTCCCCCGGGCAGGACGACGCGGACTCCTCGGTGGAGCGCATCCGCGCGGAGGCCCGTTCGGCGGCCCGCCTCGTGCACCCGAACGTGGCGAGCGTCCACGACTTCGGCACCTGCGGCACCCCACCCGGCCCGCGGACGCCGTACATCGTCATGGAACTCGTCGAGGGCGAGACGCTCGCCGCCCACCTGCGGACCGGTGCGCTGGACTGGCGCATCGCGGTGCGGGTCTGCGCCGAGGTCTGCGCGGCGCTGGCCGCGGCGCACGCGCACGGCATCGTCCACCGCGACGTCAAGCCGGCGAACGTCATCCTCACCCCGGCCGGGGCGAAGGTGCTCGACTTCGGCATCGCCACGCCGGCGGGCGCGCCCGACCCGACGCCGGACGGGATGGTGGTGGGCACCCCCGCGTACCTCGCCCCAGAGCAGCTGGACCGGGCGCCGGTCACGCCGGCCGTCGACCTGTACGCCCTCGGTGTGCTGCTCTACCACTGCCTCTCCGGACGGCTGCCGTACGAGGCGAGCACCGCCACGCAGCTGCTCGGGCTGCGCCGCCGGGAACCACCCCGGCCGCTGCCGGAGATCGACGGCCTGCCGCGGGAGGTGGCCGAGCTGTGCCGGCGCTGCCTGGCCGCCGCCCCCACGGAGCGGCCCAGCAGCCTCGTCGCCGCACTGCTGCTCGCCGAGGCCGTGGACGCCCGGGTGTACGTGCCGATGCCGCTGTTCACGGCGCCCCGCCCACGGCGCGCGGTGGTGTCCCCGTGGAGTGAGCGGGCGGCGACGGCGGTCACCGAGGCCGTCGCGGTGCCCGAGCGCCCCGACGGGCGCCGGGAGGCCTGAGCCCGACGGGCGCCGGGAGGCCTGAGCCCGACGGGCGCCGGGAGGCTTGAGGCCGACGGGCGCCGGGAGCCCCGAGCCGACCGGCCGGCGCACGCCCGCGGGCGGCGTCGACGCCGGTTTCACCGGTCGAGGGCCGGGTAGCCGGGCGGGTGACTGACGGGAGGAACGCCCATGTCGGACCCGAGTTCCTGGCTGCATGAGGCCGCCGCGACCGCCGAGGGCGGCCACGTACGTACCGACGACGGCGGGCTCTCCAGCTCGCTGGCGTCCCCGCTCGCGGCGCACTGCACGGGCCTGCGCCCGGAGCAGCTGCTGGCCGCGGCGTTCGCGTCCTGCCTGCACCACGCGGCCGTCGAGGCGGCCGGTCGGATCACCGACGAGGCGCACACCGTCAAGGTGCGGGCCGAGGCGAAGCTCGGGCGCGACGCCGACGGGCGCTACCGGGCCGACGTGCACGCCTCGATCGCGTCCGCCGGGCTGACCCGGCAGCAGCTGGCCGACCTGGTCGAACACGCCGACCGACTCTGGCCGTTCTCCAGCGGCGACAACAGCCGGCACCGGCTCACGGTCACGCCGGCGGAGAACGGCCGGCGCTGACGCGGCCGGGAAGACCGGCGCGGAGAACGTCCGGCGCTGACGCCGGCCGGGACCGGCGTGGTGCCCAGCCGGCGGGGTACCGGGCCGGCGTGCCGGGAGTGCCGGGTCCGGGGGACGCCGCCCGATGGGGCGTCCGTCCCACCCGGCGGGTGACCGTACGGCCGGTCGTCGTATCGGCCGTACGGCCGAGGCGCGGGACGGCGTGGGTGCGCCTGACCAAGATCACCCATCCGCCCGGGTCATCCCCCTGTTCCGGCTATATCCGCGATATCGGACAGGAGCGCTTCACCCTCTTCCTGGTCGGGTGCCCCCGATGATCCGGTAGAAGGTGGCAAATTGTGACGCATGCCACCAACCAGGCGGGTGGCTTCTGGCCGCCGACTTTTTAGCCTCGGCGGGTGCATCCCGACGACCCCTCCGAGCAGAAGCAACAGGATCCCCAGCCCACGACCCGGTCCACCGACCCGGCATCCACCGAACGGACGACTGGTCGGCACCGCGCGGCGGAACCCCCTCCGCGCCGCGGGCGGAGGCTGTTGACCTCGACGCCCGTCCGGGCCGCCCTCGCCGCCGGCGTCACCTGCTGCCTGGGTGTGGCCGCGTACGCCGGCACCCGGGACGACACCGTCGAGCGGAGGGAGCCGCTGGCGGAGGCCGTCGCCGACCGGGCGGCACTGGCCGACCAGCGGGCCTCCCGGTCGCTGGAGCGGACCGCCGCACCGACCCCCACCCCCACCAGCGCCAGCCCCAGCCCCACGCCCAGCCCGACCGCCACGAAGAAGAAGGCGCCGAAGAAGCCCCCGAAGCCGCGCAAGCCGCGGCCGGTCGCCGGGCTCACGCAGGCGCAGATGGACAACGCGAAGATCATCGTCGACGTCGGCCGCGAACTCGACGTCCCCAAGCGGGGCCTGGTCATCGCCGTGGCGACCGCCATGCAGGAGAGCAACCTCTACAACTACGCCAGCGGCGTGCTGCCCGAGTCGCAGAACTACCCCCACCAGGCCATCGGCTGGGACCACGACTCGGTCGGCCTGTTCCAGCAGCGGCCCAGCAGCGGCTGGGGCACGGTGCAGGACCTCATGCGGCCGGCGTACGCCGCGAAGGCGTTCTACCTGGCGCTGCTCGAGGTGCCCGGCTGGCAGGACATGAGCCTCACTGTCGCCGCCCAGACGGTCCAGGTCTCCGCGTTCCCCGACGCGTACGCCCAGCACGAGGAGCGGGCCACCACCGTCGTCGAGGCGCTCACCAGCTGAGCGCCGGTCACCCCGCCCGGGCCTCGTCGCGCCCGCCGGGCGGGTCGCCCGCGCCGACGGCCGCCCCGCGGGTCGCCGGCACCCCCGACCCGGTCGTCGCGGCCGCCGCTGTCGGGGTGTCCACGGGCACCGGCTCGACGGCCACGCCGCCGAGGATCTCGTCCGCGCGCGCCTCGCGCCGGCGGCGGGCCTGCAACGCCGCCTCGAACTCCCGGCGGGCCTGCACGGCCTCGGCGTACGCCCGCTCGCGCACCTGCCGGGCCTCCTCGCGCGCCGCGTCCAGCTCGAAGCGCGCCCGGGCGAGGATCGCCGCCGCCTCCCGTTCCACCTCGCCGGCGTGGCGCCCGACCACGGCCGCGTCGTCCACGTCGTACCGGCGCAGCAGGCCGCAGAGCCCGGCCGCCTCCCGCCGGATCCGGTCCCACTCCCGCCCCGTCCCCGCGGTGCTCTCCGCCCACGCCGCGAGCCGGGTCAACCGGACACCCAGCTCATCGAGGCAGGAGTCGACCTGCCGCCGGTCGTAGCCGATCTCGACCACCGAGAACCTCATGCTGTCGCCCCCCAGGCAGCTGGAAACTCTTCCCCACCTGGATCCTCCGGCGCGAGGGGCGGCGGCGCGGGCGTTCGGGAGAAATGTTCAGCATCCGAGAGGCCGCCCGGCACACGGCCGGTCGCCCACCCCGGGCGTCCGGCTCAGCGGCGCCGCGGCAGCACGACGACCCGGCCGAAGAACTCGTCGATGCGGTGCACCACGTCGTTGAAGTCGTCCAGGTCGATGGGCTTGGTGACGTACGCGTTGGCCTGCAGCGTGTAGCTGCCCAGCACGTCGGTGTCGGCGTTCGAGGTGGTCAGCACGACGATCGGGATCGTCCGCAGGTCCTCGTCCTGCTTGACCTCGCCGAGCACCTGGCGACCGTCCATCCGGGGCATGTTGAGGTCGAGCAGGATGACGTCCGGCCGGACGGCGTCGCTGTGCCGGCCCTCCCGCCGGAGGAACTCCATGGCCTCCTGCCCGTCGCCGACGACGTCGATGATCTTCTCGACCTCGGAGTCCTGGAGGGCCTCCTCGATCATGAGCACGTCACCCGGGTCGTCGTCCACCACGAGGATGCGGACCGGGTTCGGGCTGTCTGCGCCCATGAGCTACCTGCCTCTGGTCGGTGGAACGGGACATCACGGTCACGTGCCGGCGGGGAAATCTAACCGATCAGGGAGCGGCTCGCGGCGCCGGGTCGCCCGCCCTCGCGTCGTAGGCGAGCACCTGGGCGACGCCGGTCAGCCGCAGCACCCGGTCGACGGCGCCGGACGCGCCGGTCAACCGCAGCCACCCGCCCTCGGCGGCGGCGCGGTGGTCACCGCGGAGGAAGGCCGCGATGCCGGTGGAGTCGCAGAACGTGAGCTCGGTGAGGTCGACCAGGAGGCGACGCTCGCCGGCGGCGGTCAGGCGGTCGACCGCCGCGTTGAACTCCTCCGCGGTGCTCATGTCGAGCTCCCCCGTGAGGCGCAGGCACGTGCCACCGCCATCGCGCTCGGCGTACGTGACGGTGAACGGCACCATGCCCTCCTCGTCGGGGACGTTTGCAGTGGCGCAAGTATACGCAGCGGGCCCGGCAGCGCCGCCCACCTCAACGCCCGACCGGCTCGGCGGCGGACGCGAGCAGCGCCCGGCCGCGGTCGAGGAAGCCGGCCGCGCGGGGAAACTCGCGCAGCACCCCGCCGTAGTGCTCCAGCGTCGCTGCCAGCGCGGCGGCGGGCACCCCGCGGCTGGTCAGGACGGTCACCAGCCACCGCACGAACTCCGTGAAGAGGGAGCCGTCGTCCACATAGAGCGCCGCCGCCAGGAAGTCCAGGATGTGGCCGAGGTCGCTCACCGTCGCGTCGAGCCGCGCCCGGTCGTACGCCCGAGTCGCCGGCACCCGCTCCCGCAGGTCAGCCAGGGCACCGTCGACGAGTTCGGCCCGGCGCGCGACGAGCGCCGCGTACTCGTCGTCGGCCAGGTGGTCCAGACGCGCCGGCGGCACGCGCGACAGCGCCCGCGCGTCGGCGACCAGGTCGGCCGCGGCCGGCGCGTCGGGCGCCCACAGCATGCCCAGCCGGTCTGCCCACCGGCCGTCGGCCCCGAAGCCACGCCCGCCCACCAGCACCGGGACGTCGGCGCGGCGGCACGCCTCCACCATGCGGTGGGCCTGCGGCAGCCGCACCGGCACCGCGCAGGCCAGCGCGACGGCGTGCGCGTCGTGCCGGTGCAGGTACGACACGAGGTGCGCGGCCGGGACGCTGGCCCCGAGGAACGTCACCCGCCAGCCGCGCAGCCGGAGCACCTCGGCCACGAGCCGGGGTGGCAGGGCGTGCCACTCCCCGTCCATGCAGGCCACCACGATCCGGCCGCGGGTCGGCACGGCCCGCGTACGGCCGGCGAGCGCCGCCACCACCCGCTCGCTGACGTGGGTGGCCGCGTGCTCCTGCGCCACGCTCCACTCGTTGCGCGCCCACCGCTCCCCCACGTCCTCCTGGGCGGGCGCGACGAGGTCCAGGAGCACCCGTTCGGCCGGCACGCCGGCGTCGAGCAGGTCGAGGGCGACGCCGATGGCGCCGCTCTCGTCCGCCTCGGCGAGGTGGTCCAGGTAGTCGGCGTACGCGGCGGCCGGCGTGCGGGCGGCGGTCACCGGGATCTCCCCGGCTGCCCGGCCGGGGCTGGCACCGCGTGCAGGTGCCGGCCGGGCCTCACGGCGCGGACGGCCAGCACGGCCACGTCGTCGTGGTCGCCGCGGGTCAGCCAGTCCCCGGCCACCTGCGCGATCCGCTCGGCGAGGGCGGGCGCCGGCATCCGGTGGCAGCCGGTCAGGGTGTCCACGAGCCGTTGCGCCCCGAACTGCTGGTCGCCCCGGGGACCGCCGCGCGCCTCGGTGACACCGTCGCTGTAGAGCACGCACGTCTCGCCGGGCGCCAGCCGTACCGTCGCCTCCCCGATGCGCGGGTCGCCGACCACGCCGATGAGCATCCCCCGCAGCGGCACCGTCTCCACCTCCCCGCCGCCGCGCAGCACCAGCGGCGGCAGGTGCCCCCCGCCGGCCATGGTGAGCGTGAGGCCCCCGTCGCGGCACGGCCGCGCCACCCCGAGCACCAGCGTCGCGAAGCGGCCCTGGCCGTGCGCCTGGACGGTCTCCAGCAGGGTGTCGTTCAACAGGGCGAGCAGCGGGCCCGGCCGCGACTCCACCCGGTGCAGCGCGTGCAGGCACTGCCGTAGCTGGCCGGTGAACACGGCGGCCTCCACGCCCTTGCCCGACACGTCGCCGAGGAAGAAGAGCGCGCCCCCGTCGGCGAGCGGGTGCGCGCCGTAGAAGTCGCCGCCGATGCGGAGCCCGGCCTGCGCCGGCCGGTACGCCGTACCCCACTGGATGCCCGGGACGCCGGGCGGCTCCACCGGCAGCAGGCTGCTCTGGAGGGTCTCGGCGACCTCGGCCTGGTCGCGGTAGAGCGCGGCGGCGGTCAGCGCGGCACCCGCCCGGGCGGCGAACGCGTCCAGCAGCTCGGTCCCGTCCTCGTCGGGCGACCCGCCGGGCGGTGGGGTGACGAGCAGGACGCCGGCCGGGGTGTCGACGCCGGGCAGCGGCACGAGCCGCGCGTGGGTGCCACCGGGGGCGGCACCGGGCAGCCAGCCGGCGCCCGTCGCCTGCTCCGCCAGCCAGTCCACCGCGTGCGCTCGCACGCCGCCGAGCGCGTCGGCGACGGCCTGCGGCAGGTCACCGGCGGCCAGCACGCCGCCGTCCACCGCCGGGGCCTCGTCGCCGGGCCGCACGGCGCGCCACCAGCGCACCCGGCCCGCCCGGGGTGCGAGCACCAGCACCGCCGCGTCGGCCAGGACGGGCACGGCCAGCCGGACCACCGCCGCGGCGGCCCGGTCGGGGTGGAGCAGGCTGCCGAGCGTCGTGCCGACACCGGCCAGGAACGACGCGCGGGCGCGCTCGGCGAGCAGGGCGTCGGCGCGGTCGACGTGGTCCGTGACGTCCTCGACGTACCAGCAGCAGCGTCCGTCGGACAGCGCGACCCGGCGGGCGGTCAGCCGGCGCGACCGGTGCCCGAAACCGGCCGGGTCCGTGGTGATTGCCGGCACGCCGGCCGCGAGGGGCGTACCGGGGACGAGTTCGGGCAGCAGGCGTGCGGCCACCGGGTTGACGTGCCGCACGACGCCGCCGGCGTCGCACACGACGAGGCCCTCGCGCACATGCGGGACCACCTCGGACCAGTCGGGGGCCACGGGCGGACGGCCACCGCCGGGTTGGGAGGGAACGCCCGTGGCGGAGGGAGCGCCGGACGCTCGGGCGCCGCCCCGGCGCGTGCTCCGCCCGTCGCCCGGATCCCCGTTCCTGACGTCGGCAACAGCCACCGGGTGAGCCCCACTCCTCGTCGTCCCGCAGGTCACGGGACCGGGCTCCAGGGTCGGATCCCTGCACCCACCCTACGCCCGACCGCGTCGCCACCCCACGCGCTGGTGAACCCGCCGGTCGGCGCCGGGCGGGCCGCGCCTCCGGTTGTTACGATCCCCCCGACCCGGGCCGACCGGCGGGCTGTGGAAAGGCGTGACCGTGCTGTCCCACGGGCGGACATCCGAGACGACCCCGCTCCGCCTGTCCGTCGACCGCTCGGACCCGGCGGCGCCGCTCGTCCGGGTGGCCGGAGACCTGGCGTACGCGACGGCGGCACCGCTCCGCGAGGAGATCGACCGGCTGCTCGCCACGGCCCCGCCGGTCGTGGCCCTGGACTTCGCCGACCTGCTCTTCATCGACAGCACGGGCCTCGCCGTGATCGTGCACGCGTGGCGCGAGGGCGAGGACCGGGGCACCGCGCTCGAACTGCGGCAGGTCCCCCGCTTCCTCCGCGCGATCCTCGACATGACCGGGGTGACCGGCCTGCTCGCCCGCCCGTCGCCGCCGGTCCGCCCGGAGACCGCCCGGCCCACGCCGAGCGCCTGACCGTACGGGGCCGCCGCCAGGACGGGTCCCGTACCGGCGATCCGCCCGGCCGGTGACCGTCGGCGGGCCCGCGCCCGGACGTCGCCGACCGTGTCGCCGGGCCTGCGGATGAGCCCCGGCGCGGGCCGCCCCGATGTGGGGCGGCCCGGCGCGCGGGGTGGCCCCCGACCCTGGGACCGGGGGTCAGGGGCCCGGAGGATGGTCTAGGTGGCCGTCACCGGCTGGAGCCGTGGCCCGTCGCCGCGCTGCTCGCCCGCCGAGGGCGGTGGCTCCGCGTCCTCGGGCGGGCCGGTGTCCGGCGTCTGGAACAGGTACCGGACGAACTCCCCACCGGCCTCGTTGTCGTCCGCACCGGGCCACTGGCCGATGCAGTCGACGCCGATGACCTCCCGGCCCGTGCCGTCGGCCTCCTCCAGCAGGGCCCACAGGCTCACCGGGTAACAGCGGGTGGTTCCGGGTGAGATCCGCCAGCGGGCGTACCAGCCCGGCCGTGCCGGGACGATCTCGACGATCCGCTTCATGACGACCTTCCCTTCCGCGTACCTCGGAAGAACTCCGGTCCTGATCCGATCCTGTGGCCGGGACGGGTGAGCGTCCCTCACCCCCGGCGGATGAAGCCGCCGCCGAGGCGGCCCGCGCCGGGCCCCCGGCGTCCGTTTCGTGGTCGGCGACGCCGGGAAGGCGACCGGCGGAACCACGATCCCCAGCGGAAGGGGTGCCAGATGCGCAAGCAGATGGAGGGCGACAACCAACGTCGCCGGGCGCTCGCCCGGCAGGCTCGGGAGCGGGGCCGGCAGCCGAGCGAGACGGGCGCCAGCCTGAGCGCTTCCAAGCAGCTCACCCACCTCGACCGGGCCAAGCGCGCCGGACCGCCGCCGGCGGGCAGCCGGCACAAACCGGACGCCACGCGCGGCGGGCCGGCCCCGCCGCCGGCCGGCGCGCCGGAGAACCCCCGGCCGCGGGCGGCGCCGGACGTGAACGCGGGCGGCACGACGACCGTGGGCTACCACGACCTCGTCGACGGCGTCCGCCGCCGCGCCGGCGTCGACTTCCGCACGGCCAAGGTCGGAGCCGAGGCCACGGTGCTGGTGCTGGCCTTCGCCCTGGACGAGGCCGAACGGCAGCGCCTGCTCGCCGCCGTGCCGAGGTCCCTGCACGACGTGCTCCCGGTGGGCGGCATCCCGCGCCGCCGCGACCTGCCCGGCTTCCTCGCCGAGGTGGGGCGGATCAGCGGCAACAGCCCGGAGCAGGCCCGGTACCAGGCCCAGGCGACGCTGGCCGCGCTCGCCGACGCCGACGGCGACCTCGTCGAGTCACTGCACGTGCCGGACAGCCTGCGGGAGCTCCTGGAACCGCCGCCGGCCGGCGGCGGCGTGGTCGGGGCCGACACCTCGACGCCGCCGCTCAGCGAGGCGGACCGCGCCGCGGCGCTGGCCGACCTGCCGTACTGGTCCGGTGACGGCGGCGCGCTGCACCGGGTGGTGGCGCTGCCCGCGGACAACCTCGACCGCGTGCTGGACCGCCTCGAACGGCTGCGGCAGGAGACCGGACGGGCGCCGACGATCTCCCGGCCCGGTCCGACGGCGGCCGTGCTGACCGTCCGGTCCCGGCAGGCCGGCGCGGTGACCGCCGCCGACGTGGATCTCGCCCGGAGCATCGACGCCGCCATCGACGAGGCGGGCGCCGGGATCAACGCCGGCTGACGGCGGGACCGGCGGGCCGACGCGGCCCGCCGGTCACCCCCCGGGCCCGCCGTGGGGCCGGAGCCCCCGGCGGGCGGCCGGCGCGGGATCGGCTAGCGTGCCGGGCATGGACCACGCGGCCGACCGGCTGGAGCTGGTCGCCGACCCGGTACGGCGCACCGGTCGTCTCCTGCTCGCCGCCGGGGTCGAGCAGTCGTACGTCGACGTCGCCGACCCCCGCTACCTGCACTTCGAGTACGTCCGCCGGATGGCCGCCGTGGCCGACGCCGCCGCACCCCGGGGCGCGGCCCTGTCCGTGCTGCACCTGGGCGGCGGCGCGCTCACCCTCCCCCGGTACCTGGCCGCCACCCGGCCCGGGTCGCGCCAACTGGTGATCGAGCGCGAGCCCGCGGTGGTGGAGCTGGTCACCCGGAAACTGCCCCCGCTGCCGCCCGACGTGCGCATCCAGGTCGGCGACGCCCGCGACGCGGTCGCCGACGCGCCGGCGGCCACGTACGACCTCGTGCTCGCCGACATCTACCGCGCGGCGCGGATGCCGCGGCACGTGCGGACGGTGGAGTTCGCCGCCGAGGTGGCCGCGACCCTGCGACCCGACGGCATCTACCTGGTCAACCTCACCGACCTGCCGCCCCTGGTGGCGACCCGGGTGCAGGTCGCCACGCTGCGCGAGGTGTTCGCCGACGTCTGCCTGCTCGCCGACCGGCGGATGCTGCGCGGCCGGCGGTACGGCAACCTCGTGCTCGCCGCCGCCCCGACGCCCGGCCGGCTGCCGGTGGCGCGGCTGGTCACCGCGGCGGTCCGGGACCCACTGCCCGGTGTCGTGCTGCACGGCACGGCCCTGGACACGTTCGTGGCCGGCGCCCTGCCCACCACGGACGCGGACACCCGCGACTGAACCTCGCCCCCAGCGGGTTTCCGGGCGTCCCGCCCGGGTAGCCGCGCCGGATGAACGACGCCGACGACGACCGGAGGACCGCCCGCCGGGCGTTGATCGTCATCGGGCTGCTGCTGGCCACCGTGCTCGCGCTGGGGCTGGTCTACGCCACCCGCCGGGTGCTGATCTGGGGCCTGGTCGCGGCGTTCTTCGCGGTGGCGCTCAAACCCCTGGTCGACCGGCTGCAACGGCGGCTGGTCCACCGGCGCGCCCTGGCCACGCTGCTGGTCTTCGTGGTCGCCTTCGTCGTGCTCGCCGCGCTCGCCGCGCTGATCGTCGTCCCGCTCGTCGACGACGTCACCCGGTTCGCCCAGCGCGCCCCCGAGATGCTGCGGGAGGCCCGGGCGGGCCAGGGCCCGGTGGGACGGCTGCTGGACCGCGTCGGCGCCCGGAACTTCCTGGCCGGCCATTCCGACGAGATCGCCCGGTACGCCGAGCGGCTGCGCCAGCCCGCGGTCGGCGTCCTGCGGAGCGTGGCGGAGGGCGTCATCGGCCTCATCACCGTCATCGTGCTGTCGTACCTCATGGTGCTGGAGGCCCCCCGGATCACCGGGTCGGTGATGGCGGCGGCCGGAGAGGCGCGGGCCGCCCGGTGGCAGCGGATCGGTCGGGAGGTCTCCCGCACGGTCAACGGCTACCTCACCGGCAACCTGCTCATCAGCCTGATCTGCGGGCTGCTGACGTTCCTGGTGCTGCTGCTGACCGGCGTGCCGTTCGCCGCGGTGATCGCCCTGCTGGTGGCCATCGCCGACCTGATCCCGCTCGTGGGCGCCACGCTCGGCACCATCATCGCGGCCCTGGCGGCGTTCGTGCACTCCCCCACCGCCGGCATCGTCGTGCTGGTCTTCTTCGTGATCTACCAGCAGGTGGAGAACCACCTGCTGTGGCCGGTCATCCTGTCCCGCGCGGTCCGGTTGAACCCGCTGACCGTGCTGGTCAGCCTGCTGCTCGCCGCGGAACTCGCCGGCCTGGTGGGCGCCCTGCTGGCGATCCCCGCCGCCGGCATCGTGCAGGTCCTGCTCCGCGAGTACGCCCCGTTCCGTCGCCCACCGCCACCGCCGGCCGGCTGACGGCGGCCGGACCGGGGCCCGGGGGCGGACGTCCCGACGGCCGCCGGCTGCTGACCGGCGCCGGGGGCGGCGGACGCCTGGCGGCCGGCGGACGCGACGGGAGTGGCCGCCGGAACGGCCACTCCCCTCAGAACGTCAGCGGACGCGGACGGGCATCTCCGGCGCGGCGCTCTCCAGCGGCACGGCGTTCGCCGGCACCAGCCCGAGCTGCACCGCCGGCCGGGGCAGCGTCGCGTCGAGCAGCCAGTCGGCGCTGATCCGGGTCCGGTTGGCCGGCATGGCCAGCAGGTGGTAGCCCCGGGTGACCGCCTTCGCCGGCAGCCCCGCCATGTTGAGCTTCAACGGGTTGGCCGCCGCGTCCTTGCCGCCGAGGTCGACCACCCAACCGAGGTCGTGGTGCCGGTACGGCCGGCGGCGGCCGTGGCCGTACGACGCCGCGATGTTGTGGGCCGCGAGCTTCCCCTGGCGCTGCGCGTGCTGTGCGGTCATCGCGCAGATCTGACCGGGCCGCGTCAGGTCGGGCACGGCCGCCGCGTCGCCACAGGCGAACACCTCCGGGAACCCGGGGACGTTCAGGTACTCGTCGACGACGAGCCGTCCCCGCTCGGTCCGCAGGCCCAGTTCCTCGACGAACGGGTCGGGGCGCACACCGACGCACCAGACCAGCGAACAGGTCGGCACGTACTCGCCGTCGGTGAGCTTCACCCCGTCGGCGGTCGCCTCGGCCACGGAGGTGCCCATCCGCACGTCGACGCCGCGCCGCTGGAGGACCCGCTGCGCGGTCTCCGACATCCGCTTGTCGAGTTCGGGCAGCACGCGCGGCGCGATGTCGAGCAGCATCCAGCGCGGGCGGACGGTCAGCCGCGGCCGTTGGGCGTGCAGCGCGTCGGTGAACAGCTGACCGTGGGCGGCCACCTCGGTGCCGGTGTAGCCGGCGCCCACCACCACGAACGTGGCGCGCGCCTGCTGCTCGGCCGGGTCCTCGGCCTGCTCGGCAAGCTCGATCTGCCGCACCACGTGGTCGTGCAGGTAGAGCGCCTCGGGCAGGCCGCGGAACCCGTGGGCGTACTCGGTCACGCCGGGGATCGGCAGAAGCTTGTTGACGCTGCCGACGGCGAGCACCAGCCGGTCGTACGCGAGGCGGTTGCGGTCCCCCTCCGGCTGGGTGAAGCCCACCCACCGGTTCTGCAGGTCCACCTCGTCGGCCTCGCCGATGACCACCCGTACGCCTCGCAGCGTGCCGGCGAGCGGCACCGCGATCCGGGTGGGCTCCACCACCCCGGCCGCCACCTCGGGCAGCAGCGGCAGGTAGAGGAAGTAGTCGGTCGAGTTGAGCACCACGATCTCGGCCCGGTCGCCAGCCAGCCGGCTCAACGTCTTCGCCGCGTGGTAACCGGCGAACCCGGCCCCCACGATCACCACACGAGGCTTCGTCATTCCGCCCCGGTTCCCGGGCAGCGGCCGGACAAACGTGCGCCTCAGCCGGAGGCGAGCCGGACGTGCCCGCTGGTGCCGACCGCCTCGATCTCCCACAGCTTGCCGAAGGCCCGGATCCGGTCGGCGGTGATCCGGCCCAGCTCGGCCGGAATGTCCGGGTCGACGACCAGCTTTCCGTCGACGGGCTCGATCCCCACCATCGACCGGACCAGCGCCAGCGGGGTGCCGGTGGCCCAGGCCTGCGGGCTGCACGCCGTCGGGTACGGCACCGGGAAGATGATCCGCTCCCGCTGGAACCCGGTCAGCGCCTCCGGCAGCCGATAGTCGAAGTGCTCGGCGGCCTCCAGCAGCGCCAGGCTGATCCGGTTCGCCTCGGTGCGGTAGCCGTAGCGGGTCAGACCGAGCACCGCGATGGAGTTGTCGTGCGGCCAGACCGTGCCCAGGTGGTAGCCGATGGCGTTGTACCGCCGCTCGGCGCGGGACAGGGTGCGGATGCCCCACCCGGAGAACATGTCCTCCGCCATGAGCTGCCGTACCACGGTGTCGGCCCGCTCCCGCGGCACGATCCCGCTCCACAGCAGGTGCCCCATGTTCGAGGTGATGGAGTCGAATGGGGGTCTTGTCGCCGTCCAGGCCGACGGCGTAGTAGCCGCCCCGCTCCTCGATCCAGAAGTCCCGGTTGAACCGCTGGTAGAGGGCGGCCGCGTCGGCGCGCAACCGCCGGGCGAGCCCCGGGTCGGCGAGCGGCCCGTCGGCCAGTTCGGCCAGACGAAGCTTCGCGTCGTACGTGTAGCCCTGGAGGTCGCTGGTGGCGATCGGGAGCACGGGGATCCGCCCGTCGGCGAAGCAGACGCCGTCCGGGGAGTCGCGCCAGCACTGGTTGCCCAGCCCTTCCGGGGACCGGGTGGCGTACTCCACGTAGCCGTCCCCGTCCCGGTCGCCGTAGTTGTCGATCCAGTGCAACGCCGCGATCGCGTTGTCCCGCAGGAACTGGACCGTCTCCTCGTCGTGGGTCCAGCGCCAGTACTCGGAGAGCAGGATCAGCCAGAGCTGGGTGGCGTCGGCGGTGCCGTAGTACGGCGTGTAGGGCTTCACCCCGGTCCGGGTCAACTCGCCGCTGCGCACCTCGTGCAGGATCTTGCCGGGCTCCTCGTCGGTGAAGTCGTCGCAGCGCCGACCCTGGAGGCGGGCCAGCGCGAGCAGGGCGCCGTGAGCCAGCATCGGCCCGCCCACGAGCGTCTGGTACGCGGTGATCAGCGTGTCCCGGCCGAAGACGGTGAGGAACCAGGGCAGCCCGGCGCCGGGCAGCAGGATGCGCTGCCCCTTCACCTCCAGGTCCAGCCGCAGGGCCGCGAGGTCGTCCCGTGACTGCCGGACGGTGCGCTCCAGCCCCTGATGGTCACTGCGCAGGACGGCCCGCTCCTCCGCCCAGCGGCGCAGCGGATCCTCGACCCGCCGGTGGAAGACGTCGGCGATGTCCCCCCGGATCGGTTCCACCACGCCCATCCCGGGTGGAAGGGGCACGTGCAGGTCCACCTCCCACTCCTGGCGTGAGGACAGCTCGATCTCCCAGACCAGCTGGTCGCCCTCGACCCGGTCGGCGGGCACGGAGGAGCAGACCCGGGTCTCGGCGGAGAACCCGTCGGCGGCGTAGGAGAAGCAGAGCCCCGCGCCGTCCGGACAGTGGTCGCGGGTGATCTGCGCCGAGCGGTCCCGGACCCCCGACTTCACCTCGAACAGGTCGGCGAAATCGGCGTTCACGGCGAGCCGCAGCTCGAAGCGGACCTGCTCCGGCCGGAACGACACCAGGCTCACCCGCTCGTGAAAGCCGTCGGCCACGTAGCGTTGCCGGCGGATGCCCAGGCTGTCCGCGGGCAGGCCGCACGCCTCGGGGACGGTGAGCACGTACTCCGCCGCGTAGTGCTCGAGCGTCCCCGCGCGCAGCGCCAGCAACCGCGAGCCGTTGATCGAGAGCACCCACTCGCTGACCAGCCGGGTGTCCAGGTGCACGAGGCCGCCGATGCTTCCGGGTGGCACGTCCCCGCACCGGTCGGCGTACATGAAGGTGGGGCCGCTCAGGACCGCCATCGAGTCGGGTCCGAGCTCCGGCGGCAGGGCCCGCTGGTCACCGGCCTCCCGGGCGGCGACCAGTCCCGGCGTGGGATCCGCGGGCGTCGGGCGTACGGAGGTCATGCCCTCACCGTAGGAAGGCGCCGGTCCGGGCGTCATCACCCGACCCGGGTGAAAGGTCGTGGAACATCCACGCCGAACGATGTAGACAGACACGGTCGTCGATGGCGAGGATGCCGTCATGGGAACTGACGACAGCGGCCGGCCGCCCACGAGGCCCACGCGCCGCACCTTCCTGACCGCCGCCACCGCCGCCACGGCCGCCACCGTTGCCGTACCGGCGCTGGCCGACCCGGCCGCCGCGTCCGGCGGCGGTGCCCCGCCGGGCCCCGGTCACCCGGTGCGGCCGCAACCGCCGGACCGTGAGCTGCGCGACCTGCTCCGCGCCGTCGACCAGGATCGGATCGAGGCGATCGTCCGGAGGCTGGCCGCCTTCGGAACCCGGCACACCCTCTCCGCCCAGGACGACCCCGAGCGCGGCATCGGCGCCGCGCGGGACTGGATCTACGACCGGATGCGGGAGTACGCCGCGGCCTCCGGCGGGCGGATGACCGTGGAGCTCCAGTCGTACGTCCAGCAACCCGCCTCCCGCATCCCGGTGCCGACCCGGATCACCAACGTCGTGGCGACCCTGCGCGGGGAGACGTCGCCGAACCGGACGTACGTGGTGACCGGCCACTACGACTCGCGCGCCTCGGACGTGATGGACGCGGTGAGCGACGCGCCGGGCGCCGACGACGACGCCTCCGGGGTGGCCCTCGTGATGGAGCTGGCCCGGCTGATGGCCACCCGCCGTACGGCGGCGACCATCGTCTTCGCCGCCGTGGCCGGCGAGGAGCAGGGCCTCTACGGCTCCGCCCACCTCGCCCAGCAGCTCAAGGCGGCCGGCGCCGACGTGCAGGGGATGTTCAGCGACGACATCGTGGGCAGCAGCACGGCCGACGACGGCACCCGCGACCCGCGCACGGTGCGGCTCTTCGCCGAGGGCGTGCCGACCGCCGAGACGCCCGCCGAGGCGAACACCCGCCGGTCCGTCGGCGGCGAGAACGACTCGCCGTCGCGTCAGCTCGCCCGGTTCGTGAAGGACGTCGCCGAGAACGGCGCGACCGGCATGCGGGTCCGGGTGATCTACCGGCGGGACCGCTACCTGCGCGGCAGCGACCACATCTCGTTCCTGGAGCAGGGCTGGCCGGCGGGCCGGTTCACCGAGCCGAACGAGGACTTCGCCCACCAGCACCAGGACGTGCGGGTCGTCGACGGGCGGCAGTACGGCGACCTGCCGGAGTTCTGCGACTTCGGGTACATCACGCGGGTGGCCCGGGTGAACGGCGCGGCGCTGTGGTCGCTCGCGCAGGCGCCCGGCACGCCGAAGGGGGTCGTCATCGTCACCAGCGACCTCACCAACAACACCACGCTGCGCTGGCGGCGCGGCGACGAACCCGACCTGGCCGGGTACGAGGTGGTCTGGCGGGAGACCACCGCCGCGGAGTGGCAGAAGGTGATTCCCGTGGGCGACGTGACCCAGGTGACCATCGACCTGTCCAAGGACAACGTCTTCTTCGGCGTCCGGGCGGCGGGCCGCGGCGGCCTGCGCAGCCCCGTGGCGTTCCCCCGGCCGGGAAGCTGACGTCCCCTCACCCGTGGTGGGTGGGGCCGGCTCACCCGCCGCCGCGGCAACCTGTGGACGCACGTGTCGGCGCACCGAGGAGGAGGCGGCGTCCATGAACAGCATGCCGATGTCCAACGACCAGCGGCAGCCGATCTACCTGCGGCAGAGCGGGCGCAAGCAGCTCACGGCGCGGCAGCGGCGGCGGGTCGAGCAGAAGCAGGGCCGCATCGAGCGCCTGGGCGGACAGTTCAGGGAGGCACGCGGCCCGGGCCGCTGATCCACGCGGTCGGGCGGGAGTCGCCGAATCGGCGCTCCCGCCCGTCGGCGTCCCCGGCGGCGTTCGCGCTCACCGCGGGGCCCCGGCACGGCCACCAACCGCCGCCTCCCGGTCCATCACCCGTCACGTCCCCGTCGCCCTCCGTACGCCTGGCTCCGCGACCGTGGTGTCGCGCCGGACGGACCAGGTGGCTGCTGGAGGACCAGGGTGGGCGACGACGCGGCGGTCGGTAGGCACCGCGGCCGGGTGGTGATGCTCGTCGACAACCGCGTCGAGGGCGACTCCCGGGTGCAGAAGATCGCCCGCTCGGCGGCCGAGGCGGGCTGGGACGTCACCCTGCTGGGCCGTTCGCCGGACGGCGTCGAGCACCGCTGGCGCCTCGGCACGGCCGAAGTGCGGCTGCTGCCGATGCCGACGCCGTTGGACCGGCGACGCCACGAGTTCCGGCGCACCTGGGTGCGCTGGCCGCTGGCGTACCGCCCGGGCGGCATCGCCGAGCACCGGGCGCAGTGGGTTCGCGCCTGGCGCGCCGACCTCGCGGTGAGCGCCGCGCTGCTGGCGCTGCGCGCCGACGAGCTGCCGCCCGCCCGGCTGCGCCGGGCCCGGCGCGCGCTGCGACTGCGGGAGACGGCGGCCCACCTGCTCGACCGCTGGGTCTGGCTGCGCACCGGGATGATGAACCGGGTACGCGACCGCCGCAGGTTCCGCAGCCCGTGGGACCGGGCGTACACCCTGTTCTGGCGGCTGGCACTGGGTGACCGGGCGTGGCGACGGCTGGAGCCCGGCCTGTGGGACTACGAGCTGGCCTACGGCCCGGTCGTCGACGCGCTGCGACCCGACCTGATCCACGCCCACGACTTCCGGATGCTCGGCGTGGGCGCCCGCGCCAAGATCCGCGCGCTGGCCGGCGGACGGAACGTGCGCCTCGTCTGGGACGCGCACGAGTTCCTCCCCGGCATCCGGCCGTGGCGCGACCACGCCCGGTGGCTGCCCGCCCATCGCGCGCACGAGCGGGAGTACGCCCCGTACGCCGACGCCGTTGTGACCGTCTCGCCCGCCCTGGCCGACCTGCTGTGCCGCGAGCACGGGCTGGCGGAGCGCCCCACCGTGCTGCTCAACGCCCCCGCCGTCGAGCACCGCCCGGCGGGTGAGGCGCCCGCGCCGGCGATCCGGGGCCGGTGCGGCATCGCCCACGACGTGCCCCTGCTCGTCTACAGCGGCGCGGCGGCGCCGCAGCGCGGCCTGGACATCCTGGTCGACGCCCTCCCCCGGCTGGCCGGCGTGCACGTCGCGCTGGTCGTCAACCCGCGGCTGCGGTACGTCGAGCAACTTGTCCGCCGCGCCACGGCGCTCGGCGTCGCCGACCGGCTGCACGTCCACCCGTACGTGCCGCACTGGCAGGTGGTGCCGTTCCTGTCCGGCGCCGACGTCGGCGTGATCCCCATCCAGCACTGGCCGAACCACGAGATCGCGCTGATCACGAAGTTCTTCGAGTACTCCCACGCGCGGCTGCCGCTGGTGGTCAGCGACGTGCGGACGATGGCCGCCACCACCCGGGAGACCGGTCAGGGCGAGGTCTTCCGGGCCGGCGACGTCGACGACTTCGTCCGCGCGGTACGCGCGGTGCTGGCCGACCCGGCGCGGTATCGGGCGGCGTACGACCGCCCCGGGCTGCTGGCGAGCTGGACATGGCAGGCGCAGGCGGACGTGCTCGACCAGGTCTACCGGCGGCTGCACCCCGGTGCGAGCCCGCCGCCGCCCGCCTCCCCGCCATCGCCCCCCGAGACCCATCGCCCGCCGGACTCCGGTGTGCCGGACGCGCAAGGAGCGATCCGATGACCCCGCCCGACGTCAGCGTCGTCGTCCCCGTCTACAACACCATGCCCTACCTGCGCCGCTGCCTGTCGTCGCTGCTGGGGCAGAGTATCGGCGCGTCCCGGATGGAGGTCGTCGCGGTGGACGACGGGTCCACTGACGGCGGCGGTCGCCTGCTCGACCGGCTCGCCGCCCGGCACCCGGACGTCCTGACTGTGGTGCACCAGCCGAACTCCGGCGGGCCCGCGGCGCCGTGCAACCGGGGCCTGGAGCTGGCCACCGGGCGCTACGTGTTCTTCCTCGGCTCCGACGACCACCTCGGCCCGGAGGCCCTGGAGCGGCTGGTGGCCGCGGCCGACCGGCACGGCTCGGACGTGACGCTGGGCCGCGTGGTGGGGGTCAACGGGCGGCACGTCTTCCAGGACATCTTCGCGTCCGACGCCGTCGACGTCGACCTGTTCGACTCGGCCCTGCCGTGGTCGCTGGCGAACACCAAGCTGTTCCGGCGGGAACTGATCGACCAGCACGGGCTGCGCTTCCCGGAGGACATGCCGGTCCTCAGCGACCAGCCGTTCACCCTCGAGGCGTGCTACCGGGCGCGGCGCGTCTCGGTGCTCGCCGACTACGACTACTACCACGCCGTCCGCCGCCTCGACGCCCGCAACATCACCTACCGCAGCAGCGTCGAGAGGCGGCTCGTCAGCGTGGAGCGACTGGTCGACTTCGTGGCGCAGCTGATCCCGGCGGGCCCGCGGCGCGACGCGGTGCTGCGCCGGCACTTCGGCCTGGAGGTGGCCGGCCTGGTCGGCGACGACTTCCGGCGGCTGGACCGGGCCACCCAGGAGCGCGTCCACGCGGTGGTCCGCCGCCTCGTGGACCGTCACCTCACCGGCGGCCTGCGTGACCGGCTCGGCATCGAGGCCCGGCTGCGCCTCGGCGCGGTCGCCGCGGGCGGGGTCGACGACCTGCTCGCGGTGATCGACCAGGACGCCGAGCGGGGCGTCCCCGCCACCGTCGTCTCCGGCGAACGGTGGTACGCCGCCTACCCGCGCGTGCGCGCCTCCGAGTGGGCCGACGTGACGGACGTGCGGGCGGACTGGCTGGCCCGGCTGGACACGGTGGACATCGGCTGGGACGGACCAGCCCTCACCGTCACCGCCCGCAGCCCCCATCCCGGCTTCTCCCGGCTGGCCGGCCCGGTATGCCTCGTCGCCGGAGACCTGCCGGCCACGACCATCGTGGACCCGGCGGACCCCACCGGCAGCACCGTACGCGGCACGTTCCCGCTGGAGCGGTTGCTGACCGCCAGTTCCGCGACGGGCCAGCGACACCCGGTGCGCGCCGAACTGACCGGTGCTCACGGCCACGGCAGCGCCCCGGTCCGCGCCCCCCGGCTCTCCGCCGGTCGACCCCGCATCCGCCGGCGCGGGGCGCGCCTCTACGGCGTCGGCGCCACGGTCGACGAGCGCACCGGTCAGCTCGTCCTCACCGTGGTGCCGGTGACCGTCGGCCAGGTGCTCGGCCGGCTGCGGCGCCGCCTGGACCGGATCCGGCCGGCGGCCACCGCCGTGCCCGTGCCGCGGCCCGGTCGTCCGGCCGCGGCGCCGGCCACCGCGCCCGCGCCGACCGCACCGCCGGCCGCGCCGCCGGCCGCGCCGCCGGCCGCGCCGCCGGCACCCGCGCAGTCCCAGGCGGAGCAGCCCGGCGACCGGCGGGCGGACCAGCTCACCGCGACGTCCTGAGCGCTCAGAGCGGACGGGGATGCGGCTGGTCGAGGGGCACGGGCACCTGGAGGAACGTGGTCCCGCGCAGGTCGAGCCGCGCCCAGGAGGGCGAGCGGACCAGCCGCAGCATCACCTCGGCGCAGCTCGGACAGCGCCCCACGAGGCCCGGCGCGTGCGAGTACACGCGCAGCGTGCCCATCGGGCCGACCACCCCGCAGTTCTCGCAGCGGCCGGTGGCTCCGCTCACGTCCACGGCGAACAGCTCCCGCAGCGGCCCGTCGAGCATGTTGCCGTCCAGGAAGGACATCTCCGTCATTGCTGCCTCCTCGCCGGTCAGCCGGTCGGGCCGAAGCGTTCGGTCTTCACCCGCCGTGGCTGGTGTCCCAGGCCGACGAGCAGGTCGGCCACGGTCTCCACGAACCCCGTCGGGCCGCACACGTAGTTGATCGGCTGCAGATCGGCCGGCCACCCGTGGTTGTTCACGTCGGCCAGCCCGATCCGGTGCGGTTCGCCCCGCCACCCCTCCGGCGCCCGGCGCGTGTAGAGGTACGCCACGTCCAGGCCCAGGTCGTCGCGGGCACGGCGGCGCAGCTCGTCGGCATAGATGACGTCGTCGGGCGTACGCACCGAGTAGAGCAGCCGGAACGGCACCCGGCTGCCGGCCGACCGGCGCGCCCGCAGCATCGCCATGAGGGGCACGATCCCCGAGCCGCCCGCGACCAGCAGCACGGGGGCGGTCTCCTCCGGGCGCCAGACGAACCAGCCGCCGACCGGCCCGCGCACCTCGACCGGGTCGCCCTCGGCGTAGGTGTCGATGAGGTACGGCGACACCTCCCCGTCGGGCACCCGCTGCACCGTCAGCTCGATGCGGGGCCCCGCGGGGCCGTCGACGACCGGCCCGGCCAGGGAGTACGAGCGGGCGGTCTGGTAGCCGTCGGCGGCGGTGAGCCGGACGTCCAGGTGCTGCCCCGGCAGGTGCCCGGGCCAGTCCGGCACCTCCAGCACCAGGGTGTGCGCGGTCGGGGTCTCCACCCGGCGCTCCACGAGCCGGGCCACCCGCCAGGTGAGCGGCGCGCGCGCCGGAGGGCGCACCGCCGCGGCGCGCTCAGTCACCCTGGTACCGCTGTTCGCGCCAGGGGTCGCCGTAGTCGTGGTAGCCGGCGGTCTCCCAGAAGCCGGGCTCGTCGGTGGTCATGAGCCGCAGACCGCGCACCCACTTGGCCGACTTCCAGAAGTAGAGGTGCGGCACCAGCAGGCGGGCCGGCCCGCCGTGCTCCCCCGGCAGTTCCTCACCCTCGAAGGTGTGCGCCACCCAGGCCCGCCCGCCCCGCAGGTCCTCCAGCGGGAGGTTGGTCGTGTACCCGCCGTACGAGTGCGCCATGACGTAGTCCGCGTCGGTGTCGACGCCGTCGAGCAGCGTGTCGAGCGAGACGCCCTGCCAGGTGGTGCCGAGCTTGGACCAGCGGGTGACGCAGTGGATGTCGACCTGCGGCGTCTCCTGCGGCAACGCCATCAGCTCCGACCAGGACCAGCGGTACTCCGCGCCGGTCTCGGTGGTGATGACGAACTCCCAGGTGTCCAGCGGCACCCGGGGCGTCGGGCCGGCGGAGAGCACCGGGAAGTCCTGCGTCAGGTACTGGCCGGGTGGCAGGGCGGGCTCCGACGAGCGGGGCCGACCCTGGAAGCCGGGCGATACGATTCCCACCCGTCAGTCGTACCACCTGCGCGGCCCACGGTGGAATCGTTCCGCGTACCACCCCGGTGTGGGGCGCGGACCGCGCCCCGTCGCCGTCACCGCTGCTCGACGATCTCCCGCTGCCCCGGTTCGCTCTGCCGGGTGGCCCGCAGGCTGGTGAGCGTGACCACCACGAGGACGCCGATGATGACGCCGAGCGACGCCAGGGTGGGGATCTCCGGCACGCCCTTCCAGATGCCGTGCGCCCAGTGCAGGCCGAGCTTGACGCCGATGAACGCCAGGATGATCGCGAGGCCGTAGCTGAGGTGCACGAGCCGGCTGAGCGCCGCGTGCAGGACGAAGTAGAGCGCGCGCAGGCCGAGCAGGGCGAACGCGTTGGTGGCGAAGACCAGGTACGGGTCCTCGGTGATGCCGTAGACGGCCGGCACCGAGTCGACGGCGAAGACCACGTCGGTGGCGAGCACCGCCACCACCACGAGCGCCAGCGGGGTGAGCGCCCGCCGCCCGCCCTGCCGGACGGTCATCCGCGTGCCCTGGTACTCGTCGGTGACCGGCATGAACCGGCGCAGCAGGCGGACCGAGCGCATCCTGTTGATGTCCACCTCCTGCTCGTGGCCGGTGAGGGCGTCACGGAGCAGCTTCACGGCGGTGGCGATGAGGATGATCGCGAAGAGCAGGAAGGCGAAGTCGAGCGTCTCCAGCGCCGCCGCGCCCAGGGCGATGAAGACGGCCCGCAGCACCAGGGCGCCGGCGATGCCGTAGAGGAGCACCCGCTGGGCGAGCACCGCCGGCACCGCGAACGCGGCCAGCAGCAGCATGAAGACGAAGAGGTTGTCGACGGAGAGGGACTTCTCCACGAGGTAGCCGGTGAGGTACTGCACGCCCAGCTCGCCGCCGTAGCGGTTCCAGACCCAGGCGCCGAAGGCGAGCGGCAGGGCGATGTAGAACGCCGACCAGCCGATCGCCTCGCGCATGGACACCTCGTGCGGGCGGCGGGTGACGAGGAAGTCCAGGACCAGCAGCGCGAGCACGCCGACGATGGTCACCGCCCAGAGCGTGGGGGTGCCGACGGACGACAGGTCGGCGGCGGACAGGTACGACAGCTCGGTCATGGGGCCTCCTCGAACACGGTGCCATGTCCGAGGTCTCCTTCACCCACATCCGTGGGCAACCACCCGAGGCGTGCCGGGCACGCCGTACTGACCGGAATGGTTCGTGGGAAGTACTCCCCTCGCCGGGACAAGGTTAGGCCAGGCTCAGTCGACATGCCAGGGCGGGGGCGTCGCGCGTGTCGATGGTTGCCCAGGTCAACCGCTGTGCCCGGGCCGCCGTCCGGCCACCGCCCCCACGGCGTCGGCCACCCGCGCCGGGTCCAGATCGGCCATGCAGGCAGGTCCGGACGGGTCCAGCGGGCAGCGCGCCTGCCACCAGCAGGGCTGCTCGGTGATGGCGGTGGGCTGCCGGTACGGGCAGTCGGGCAGCCCCTGGAGGTCGACGCCGCCGATGCCGTACCGGCGCGCGTCGGTGGGACCGAACAGCGCCACCGTTGCCGCGCCGGCGGCGGCGGCGAGCCGGACCGGGCCGGTGTCCGGGCCGACCACCACGCCGCGGCGGCGGGCGACCGCGGCGAACTGCCCGGCCAGGGTGGGCAGGTCGGCGCGGGGCAGCGGCGACCCGACGGGGGCCGCGACCTCCGCCGGCCCGACGGCGAGCACCGGATGCCCGCTCCCGGCCAGCGCGGCGGCGAGCCGCCGCCAGTGCCCGCGCGGCCAGTGCTTCACGGCCATCCCCGCGTCGGTGACCAGGACCACCGGGGGCGCCGGTGGGTCACCGGCCAGCCGGGCGAGGACCCGCTCGCCCGCGGCGCGGGCGTCCCTTCCCAGGTGGACGCGGGGCCGCGCCGCCCGGTCGGCGTCGGCGAGCAACCCCTCTGCGTGCAGGATCTCCAGGTAACGCTCCCCCACCGGCTGGTCCGGCGGCGGGTCGCGCCACAGGTTCGTCACCGCCCGGCCCGCCCCCTCCTCCAGCAGTCGCGGGATGTCGTCGTACCGGGTGGTGCTCACCGCGAGGTCGGGCCGGCGGGCCGCGAGCGCCTCGACCACCGCCGCCCGCTCCGCGCCCGCCCGGCCGTGCCGCGGCGTCCGCACCTCGGTGACCGCCGGATCGGCGCGGATCAGCTCGGCGCCGGGCTCGTGGGTGAGCACCCGCAGCCGCGCGCCGGGGTGGCGGCGGGCGAGGCCGTGCACGGCGGGCAGCAGCATGAGCAGGTCGCCGATGCCGCCCAGCAGGTCCACCACGAGGATGTCGGCGTACGGCTCACGCATCGACCCGCCCCAGGGTCCGCGCGTACAGGTCCCGGTGCGCGGCGGCGACACGCGGCCAGGAGTACGCGGCCGCGAACGCACGCCCACGCTCGGCGAGCCGCCGGCGCAGCACCGGGTCGGTGAGCAGCTTCCCCACCGTACGGACGATGGCCCCGCTGTCACGCCGTTGCCCGATCACCGCCACCGCGCCGCTGCGCCGCAACTCCGTGTCGCCGTCGGGCACCGTGACCGCCGTCGGCACCCCGTGCGCGAGCGCGGCCAGCAGCGCGCCGCTCTTCGTGCTGGCGCCCTCGGTGAACGGAAGCACCACCGCGTCGGCCGCGTGCAGCGCGGCGGACACCCGTTCGACCGGCACGTGCCCGGTGAACGTGACCGCCTCGGCGACCCCGCACCGGCGGGCCAGCGCCTCCAGCTCGGCGCGGAACGCCCGCGCCTCGGCCTCCGGCAGCGCCTGCGAGGTGAAGCCGCCCACCACGAGCAGACGCAGGTCCGGGTGGGCGCGCCGCAGGTCGGGCAGCGCCTCGATGAGCTGCCGCACCCCCTTCACGGGGTGCACGAAGCCGAAGAACGCCAGCAGCGGCGCCCCCTCCGGCAGCCCCAGTTCCGCCCGCAGTCGCCGCCCGGCGGTGGCCGCGCCGACCTGGTCGGCCACGTTCGGCGCGATCGGGATGTGCGCCGGGCCGCGGCGGGCACGCGCGGCCACCAGCGCCGCGTGGGCCGGGTTGGTGACGATGACCTCGGCGCTGGCCGGCACCAGCCGTCCGGTCTCCCGGTCCCAGAGCCCGGTCCGCTCCACGAGGGTCCACAACGGTCGGGGCAGCCAGGCCGGCGCCGCCCACCACCCGTACTCGTGGACGGTGGTGACCAGCGGGACGTCCCGGGGCAGCCGCAGCGGCAGCAGCCCGGGGTGGCCGGAGAACCGGTACGCCGACGGCGCGAACTGCACGTGGACCAGGTCCGGCCGCAGCCGGCGCACGGTCCTGGCCGCGTACGCGGTGGCGGCCCGCCAACCGGCCGGGCCGTGGGGACGCACCGGGACCGGGGTCACCACCACCCCGACGTCGTCGAGCGCGCGGGCGAGGTTCACCACGTAGTCGCTCACGCCGTCGGCGTCCGGCCGACCGGGCCCGTGCAGCATGGCCACCCTGATCCGCTCCCCGACCAAGGCCACCTCCCCGCGTCGGCACGCGGTTTCCCGTACCCGTCGGGGGCAAACGCGCCGACGCGGTCCGCGCCCGGTCGTGGCGCCTCTGTCAGCGCGGTCACCGGTCGTCCGCCGGTCGGCGCGGTCGCCGTTCAGCCGGCCCGGCGGAGCCCGGCGCCGGGCGCCATGGCCGGCTCGACCATCTCCCGGTAGTCGCGTGGAAGCTGGCTCATCACGTCGTCGAACTCGCCCCGCGTGATCGCCTCCCGCAGCGTGGTGAGCACGGCGCGGACGCCGCCGCGGGCCGTGTTCTCGTCGACACCGGCGCGCAGCGCGACCCGGGCCGCGAACTCCGCGGCCCCGAACCGCTCCGCCGCCTCGGTACGCGGGCTCGGCTTCAACACCACCTGCAACGGCTTCGGCAACTGGGCCGCCAGGTCCAGCACCTCGCCCCCGGTCAACCGCTCGGACAGCGTCTCCAGGGTCGCGGCCGTGAGGGCGGCGGCCCGCTCCTCGGGTGCCCTCGTCCGCTGCGCCACCTGGTCGATGAAGGTGTCGTAGTCCATCGCGTGCTCCTCGCCGGGCTGCGTCGGGGCCCGCGAGTACCCGCCGACCGCCCCGGGAAACGGTCACCCGGCGGACGGCGCCGGTCGATCTCCCGCGCGGACGGCGCCGGCGGATCTCCTGCCCGAGCGGATTTTCCCGCGCTGGCGGCGTGAGCGGCCGGGTGGCGGGTAACCGCCGCCGGTCGTGACCGGATCGATCCCCGGAGGAGTCGACACCATGGCGAGTTACGCCGACGTCCTGCAGTACCTGTCGAGCCTGGACTACCCGGCCGACAAGGACGACGTGATCCGGGAGGCCGAACGGGAGGGCGCGCCGCCGGACGTGTTGCGTGCCCTGCGGGCGCTGCCGCCGGTGGACTACGCCAACGGCAACGAGGTCGCCCGCTCCGCGGGCATCGAGGCCGCCCCGGAGGTCGGCCGGTCGCAGCGGGCGGCCCAGGCACGCGAACCACACACGCGGGTCTCGCAGCACCTGCGCGGCATCTGACCGACCGTGCCCGCGCCGACGGTCGACGGCGGCACGGGTGGCGGCGGATGAGCGCCTTCGTCCGGCCCCGCGCGCCGGACGGTCACACGCCGGCCGTCGCCCAGATCGCCATCGTGGCGCTGGTCGGGCTGGGTGTCGGCGTCGGCTTCGGCCTCCTCGTCTCGCCGCTGCTCGCCCCGCTGGCCGGCTGGGACGTGGCGGCGGCCACCTGGCTGGCCATCGTGTGGAGCAAGATCTGGCCGATGGACGCCGCCCGGACGGCCCGGCTGGCCGCGTTCGAGGACCCGAACCGCGCCATCCGCGACATCGTGCTGGTGGGCGCCGGTGTGGCGAGCCTGCTCGCCGTGGTCATGGTGATCGCTGCCGCCGCCATGGCGCCGCGGGGCGTGCCGCGTGACCTGTACGGCGCGGCCGGGGTGGTGAGCGTGCTGCTCTCCTGGCTCGTCGTGCACACCGTCTTCACCGCCCGGTACGCCCGCGTCTACTACACGGGTCCGGACGGGGGCGTCGACTTCCACCAGGCGGAGCCGCCGTGCTACGCGGACTTCGCGTACCTGGCGTTCACGGTCGGCGCGACCTTCCAGGTCTCCGACACGAACCTCACCAGCCCGGAGATGCGCCGGACCGTCCTCATGCACTCGCTTCTGTCGTACCTGTTCGGCGCGTTCGTCGTCGCGGTGACCGTGAACCTGCTGGCCGGCCTGGCGTGAGCGCGTCACGAGCCGGGGATCCGGCGCGCCGCCGCCGACCGGGGGCCCGCGGGTGCCGCCGACCGGGGGCCGCGGGTGCCGCCGACCGGGCCCCGAAGACAGGCGGGCGCCCCGGGCCGCGAACCGCGACCTGGGGCGCCACACAGAACCTGTCCCGGTGCCGGACGAGCCCGAACCGGGCCGCAGCCGCCGGGTGGTTGATACGCCCGAACCGGGCGGGCCTGACGACCGCGATCATCATACAATGCGCATCAGCCGAATGGTCAAGAAGATTCGGCCTGTGGGCCTGGCCACTCGCACCGATCAGCTCATGACCTCCGCGTACCGCTTCTCCAGGTCGACCCGCGCCAGCGCGCCCACCAGCCAGGCCAGCCGCTCCGACTCGCCACTGCCCGCGAGCCCGGCCAGGTCGCCGGCGGAGCGTCCGAGCCCGAGCCGGCGCGCCGCGGCCAGCGCACGGCGGTCGGCGACCGGAGCCACCTCGCGCCACAGCGCCTGCGCCTCCCGCAGGAACAGGTCGACGACCTGACCGTCCACGCCGGGCAGCTCGGCGAGCAGCTCCCGCTCCAGGCGAGGGTCGTAGTGCGCCGCGGCCCGCAGCCGGCGCAGGTCGCCCCGGTACCGGTCGACGACCGTACGGGCGAGATCGCCGAGCGTGTCGGCGAGCGCGGCGACGTCACCCCGCTGCCCGGCCTCGCGCAGTACGCGCACCCGGTCCTCGTGCAGCGAGCGGGCCAGCCGGGCGGCGCTGTCCCATCCGGCGTCGCGCAGCGCCTGCGCGCTGTCCACCGCTCGCCGGAAGTCCCCCCGCCTGGCCAGCAGCACCGACAGGTAGAGGAGCTGGAAGAGGCTCGACGGGTTGTTGGTGACCTGGAAGCCGTACTGTTCGGCGAATCCGCGTCCGCTGCCGGCGAGGCGGCGCACCAGACGCTTCTTGTCCTCGATGCTGGCGATCGGCATGCCGCCGACTACCCGCGCCGCCACCGGTCACACGCGGCGCGGGCGCGGCGCTCGTCTACCCGATGCCCGGCGCCGGCTCGTGTCGAGTTCGCCGGCGCGGGCACGGCAGCTCCGCGACGCCGGGCGGCGGCGCGGGGCCGGGGCACGCCGCCGCCTCGATCGTCGGGAGTCAGTCGTGGACGCCGCCACTGCGGTCGCGGGCCTTGAGGCGCGTGGTGGGCAGCGCCGGCGCGGGCAGCGGCGGCGCGGGGTCCTCGGCGACCACGCCGAAGCGCCGCCCCGCCATCCAGTCCTCCCGCGCGGCCGCGACCTCCTCGTGCGAGCGGCCGACGAAGTTCCACCACATCACGAGTGGCTCCTCGAAGGGCGTCCCGCCGAGCAGGAGCAGCTGACTGCCCGCCGTGGCGCTCAGGGTGAGCTGACGGCGCCCCGTGCCGAGGTAGAGCAGGTCACCCGGCGCGAACGACACACCGTCGACCTCGGCCGAGCCCGACATGGCGACCAGGCCGTACTCGAAGTCGGGTCGCAGCGGCAACGCGACCGGATCCGCGCCGGCCGGTTCGAGCTGCGCGCCGACGAGCGGGGTGTGCACCACGGCCGGGGACCGCTCGCCGCCGATCTCACCGACCAGCAGCGTCACGTCGAGGCCGCCGTCGCTCCAGCGCGGCAGGTCGGCGTGGTGGGCGAAGTCGGGGGCGCCGGCCCTCGCCGGGTCCGGCAGCGCCACCCAGAGCTGCACGCCGTGCATCACCGGCGGGTGCGCCTCGGGTGAGCGTTCGGAGTGCGCGATCCCGTGCCCCGACGTCATCACGTTGAGCTGGCCGGGCCGGATCGGCTGGACGCTGCCGAGGCTGTCCCGGTGCAGGATCTCCCCGTCCAGCAGCCACGTCACGGTCTGCAGGCCCGTGTGCGGGTGCGGCGGCACCTCCATGCCGGGCCGCTCGGCGACGTCGTCGGGGCCGAAGTGGTCGACGAAGCACCAGGCGCCGACCATCCGCCGCTGGCGTTGGGGAAGGAGCCGCCGCACGGTGGTGTATCGGCCGAGGGGCACGTCGTGGCCGGGCAGGAGCACGCTGCCGGGATCGACGGCGGCCACGCCCGGTGGTCGCGTCTGCGCCGGCAATGATTCGGTACGTTCCACCGCCCGACTGTACGCCCGCCGCCACCGCGTCCCCGGGCGTTCCCACCGCCCACCACCCGGTGCGCCCACCGCCCCCGACAACTCTGGCTGATCATGAGGTTGGCGAGGCGCGTCGTCCGGTTCGTCCCCGCCAACCTCATGATCGACGGGCGAGGGCGGCGCGGGGTGGCGGACATCGACGCGCGGCTGCGGGCGGAGACGCGGCAGCGGGATCGCCACCGGCGCGGATGCCCGCCTGACCGCACGAGACTGGCGCCCGCCGGATCGGATCCGACGGGCGCCAGTCTCGTTACCACTCCGGGCACCGCCCGGCGCGGTGCCTCAGTGCGACCCCGCCCCCAGACGCTGGCGGCGCCGCCAGGCGAAGGTGAGCAGGAGCAGCACGGCGCCCGCGCCGGCGAGGCCGCCGCCGATCTTCATCGGCGTACCCAGGCTGTCACCGGTGACGGGGAGCGCCGGCGGCTGAGCCTGGCCGCGGACCTGCAGCTGGGCGGTGGCGGTGCGCTCCGAGTCGCGGCCCGTCGCGGTGAAGGTCAGCAGACCGGTCACCGACGGCTTGTACCTGCGGGTGAACGTGCCGTCCCCGTTGGTGCGCGCGGTGAACTTCAGCGGCGCGCTCGCCTGGTAGGCGACCGGGGCCATCGCGACCGTGGTGCCGTCGCTGCGGCGGGCCGGTGCCTGGTTCGCGGCCGGGGCCGCGAGCGGGGTCACCGTGACCACGATGTCCACCGTCTCCCTCGGACCGAATCGCTCGCCGATGAGGTTCACCGTGTCGCCGAGGTCGATGGACGACGGCTGGACGGTCAGCGACGCGGGTAGCTGGGGCGTGTACGGCGGTGGCTGTGGTGTGTCCGTCACGCCTGGCGTCGGCTGCGGCTGTGCCGCCCCCGCTGCCGTCGGCACGGCCACCACGGCCAGGCCGACCGTGAGCGCCATGATGATGCGGGATAGCCGCATGGTTGGTTCCCTCCTACTGGTCACAGCTTGGTGCGGTATCAACTTGGGTGGTCCAAGGGGTGGCCGTGGGCGTGAGCCACAGCTCGGCCTCACCGGTGCCGGTCTTCTTTCCGGTCAGGACGGTGAGCTCCAACGTCCGGCTGGCGCCGGGTCGGACCTCGACGTTCGCCGTGGTCACGTGGCGGCCGCGTTCGCTGCCGCCGCCCACAGCCGTCTCCGTCCCGTCGAGTCGGGCGTCGAGCACCGCCCCACCCGTCGGGGTGAACACCGACACCAACGTGCGTACGGTGTAGGGATCACCCGCCATTCCGAGGCCGAGGACCGACTCACTGAGACCGGACTTCGGCGCCGTCGACCGCAGCGTCACCCGCAACCGGAGTTCCCGGCGGCCGTCGGGTCGGCATTCACCGACCGTGAGGGTCGCCGCCGGCCGCAGGTAGTAGCCGAGCTTCGCGCCGCTGCCGTCGTTGAGGAACACGCCGACGACCGGCACGGTGTCCTTCTCCGGAAGGGCCCCGGCAAGTCGGCTTTCGCCGAACGTCCGCTGCTCCTCCGGTCGGGCACTCCAGAACAATATCCGGCGTTCGGTGATAGCACGGTCGAATACGGACAACAACACCTTCGGATCAACATTCTTCGTGAAGAAGGCGTCGAAGACCGCGACCGCCGCCGCCGCGAAGTAGGTGTCCTGCTCCCGGGGTTCGAGCCGCTGGTACGCCTCGTTGAGCAGCGTCCGCACGACGTTGTCGCTGGACAGCGGCACGCCGCCGGGCACGACGACGGGTCCGGTCGCCTTCAGCAGGTACGACAGCACCACCGGGTCCACGGCGAGCACCCCGTCGACCGTGCTGCCGGTCTTGCGGCGGAACATCTCCCGGTAGAGCGCGGCGGCCGTCGGGAAGTGCGGAGTGAGGTTCACGTCGGCCGGATACATGCCCGGCAGGTCACCCCAGAGGGCGCGGGCCTCCGCGGGCACCTTCACCGGCGGGTCGAACCGGCCGAGCGACGCACTGCTGCCCTGCCGCCCCATCTTCACCCGGCCGTTCTCGGCCTCGATCACCGCGTACGCGCCGAACATGCCGCCGGTCGAGCGCAGCTCGGCGAGATTCTGGGAGACCAGCAGGTACCGGCGCGGGCCGTCGGCGCCGAGCAACGGCGGCAGCAGGCGGGCACCCTGGTCGGCCGCCGTGGTCAACGTGGCCAGCCGGTCGATCTCGCCGCGCAGGTCGACGAGGGCCTGGCGGACCTGGGCGACCAGCCCGTCCCCCGACACGGTGGCCAGGTCACGGCGAGTCTGCTGCACTGTCCGGTTGACCCCGTCGAGGTCGGCCGAGACGGTCCGCAACCGGCCCACGTCGAGTCGGCCACCGGAGGGCACCAGGCTGGACAGGTCGGCACGCAGCAGGGCCGGGAAGGCGTCGCGGGCCAGGTCGTCGACCGCCACCGCGATCCGCCGCACCGCGCCGAGGTCGTCCCCGGCGAACGGCACACGCCGGCCCAGCGCCCAGCCGGGGTCGTCGGTGGCCCGCCGGGCGGCGCCCGACTGCTCCTGCAGCGCGGCCAGGGTGCGCTGGGCCCGTGCGGTGTCGCCGCCGACGACCTGGGCGCTGAGTTCCCGGGCCAGCCCGGCGGCGTTGAGCAGGTGGGCGCGGGCCTGCCAGCCCCGGAACCCGACCCAGCCGCCGGTCAGCGCCAGCAGTGAGCCGACCACCAGCCCGGCGAGCAGCATGCGCCGCAGGCGCGCCCGCCGCCGACGCCGCGACCGGCTCCGTCGCCGACGCGGTCGTTCGCTCTCCGTCACCGCACACTCCCCGTTCCCTGGAACCGGACAGAAGACCCCATTCCTCCCGGTGTTCTTAACACTCGGGAGACGGGAATCGTGACGTTATGGCCTATCTGGATGCGTACGCGAAGTTCGTTCGCGGGCGTCACGCGGCCCGACGGCCCGCCGCGGCCTCCTGGAGCAGCCGCTCGATCCGGTCCACGCCCGCCGGCAGCGACATCTCCCGCAGGTACGCCTCGCGTCCCCGCCGGCCCATGTCGACCCGGGCGGACGCCGGGATGGTGGCGGCCAGCCAGAACCGGTCGGCGAGGCTCGCCCAGTCCTCCGGCGGGCAGGAGAGCCCCGCCCGGGCCCGTTCCACCAGGTCGGCGGTGTCCCCGGCGGCCGAGGCGACCACGGGCGCCGCGCACGACAGCGCGGCCTGCACCTTGCCGGGCACGGTGCCGCGCAGCTCGGGCAGGTCCCGCAGCATCACCAGCTGGTAGTCGGCGGCGGCGTACAGCTCCGGCATGTCCAACGGCGAGCGCCGTTCGACGAACCGCACGTTCTCCGCGCGCAGCTCGGCGGCGAGCCCCCGCACCCGCCGTTCGTCCGCGCCGGAACCCACCAGGACCAGGTCCATGGTGCGGTCGAGGGCGGCGGCCGCCCGCACGGCCGTCTCCAGCCCCTGCCGCGCGCCGATGGTGCCGGCGTGCATCACCACGCACCGCCCGTCACGGCGGACGAGCTCCCGGGCCGCGGCGCTCGGCTGCGCCGGCCGGAAGATCCGCTCGTCGGTCCAGTTGAGGACGACGGAGACGCGGGCCGGGTCGGCGCCCGCCGCGACGACGAGGTCCCGCATGGACGGTGCCACGACGGCGACCCGGTCGGCGGTGTGGAAGGTCCGGCCCATCGCGGCCGCGATCCGGGCCCCCCACCGCCCGTCGGCGCCCGGGGTGTCCTCCGGCCAGACGTCCTGGACGTGCAGGACGGTCGGCACCCGGTTCAGGAGCCGCATCACACCGGCCGCCGCGAAGCTGACGGCCGGCATCTGGAAGACGTAGAGCGCGTCGATGCCGGCGAGGAACCGGCGGGCGACCAGGGTGGCGCTGCCCGCGAACGAGTAGTAGCCGGCCATCCGGGCGCCGGAGGAGCCGTCACCGGTCACGTAGCGGGGCACGCGGCGGACGGTCAGCCGCTCGGCCCGCGTCTCGTGCCGCCACCGCTGCCGCCAACCGGGGTAGACCCGACCGTCGGGATAGTCCGGAAAGCCGGTGAGCACGCGCACCTCGTGTCCGCGGGCCGCCAGCTCCTCGGCGAGGCTGCCCGGGATGAAGGCCGGTTCCGGCGGGAAGTGGTACGACAGGATGCCGATCCTCATCGCGTACGCACCCCCGACCGGATCGCCGGCCACGGCGCGGCAGCGCCGCCCGTGGGGCGTTGGTCCGCGTACGATGCGGGCAACCCCTCCGCGTCCGGCCGCGACCGCCGGCGCCGCACCGTCGTGGCGGCACCGCCCGCGACGGCACCGACGAGAGGGGTCCCGATGACCGACCACGTGCTGTTCGTCTGCCACGCCAACCTGTGCCGCTCGCCGATGGCCGAGTACCTGGCACGCCGGGCGCTGGCGGGCCGGCCGGTGACCGTGGCCAGCGCCGGGACCGACGCGGTGGAGGGCTTGCCGATGCACCCGTACGCCGCGGACATCGCGGCCGAGACCGGCGAGGACCCCACCGACTTCCGCAGCCGCCGGCTCCGGGCCGAGTACCTGGTCGAGGCGACGCTCGTGCTCACCGCCACCCGGCGGCAGCGCTCGGTCTGCACCGCGCTCGCGCCGTCGGTGCTGCACCGGACGTTCACCCTGCGCCAGTTCGGGCGCCTCGCGGAGGCGGCCGAGCCGCCCGGGGACCCCGCCGGCGATCCGCTGCGCGCCGCCGTCGAGGCCGCCGCCCGCGCCCGGGGACGGCTGCAACCCGCCGCCCCCGGCGCGGACGACCTCCGGGATCCGATCGGCGGCACCGCCGCCGACTTCCGCCACTGCGCCGAGGAGATCGAACGCTCGATACGACCCCTCGCGGCGCTCATCGTGGCAACCGGGTGAGTTCCTGTGTCAGGTCGCTGACGCCGGCCCCGCCCTCGGCGTGCCGGGCGGCGCTCGCCCGGTCGCTGGGCACCGCGGGCAGCTCCGTGGCGGCGACCACCCGGTAGGCCTCGTACTGGTACGCCTCGGCCTTCGGCATCTTCGCCATGTTCAGCACGCAGCCGAGCAGCCGCACGGAGACCGCGTGCAGCGACCGGGCAGCGGCGGCCACCTGGGTCCGCGAGGTCCGCCCCTGCTGGCTGACCATGAGCGCGCCGTCGGCCTGGACCGCCACCACGACGCCGTCGGTCACGGCGAGCAGCGGGGCGGTGTCGATGATGACGATGTCGGCCGACTCGCGGAGGGCGAGCAGCAGGTCGGCCATCGCCTTCGAGCCGAGCAGCTCGCTCGGGTTGGGCGGCGCCGAACCGCTGGGAAGCACCAGCAGCGACTTGTCGCCCCACCGTTGCACCACGTCGCCGACCTGGACGTCGCCCACGAGCACGTCGGTGAGACCGACGCCGGCGTCGATGCCCAGGTACTCGTCGACCTTCGGGCGGCGCAGGTCGGCGTCGACCAGCAGGACCCGCCAGCCCGCCTCGGCGAGGGCGATGGCCAGGTTGCAGGAGAGGGTGGTCTTTCCCTCGCCCTGCAGGGCGCTGGTGACCGCGATGACCCGCGCGGGTTCGTGCACGTCGACGAAGCGGAGGTTGGTGCGCAGCTTCCGGATCGCCTCGGCCCGCGACGACGTGGCGGCGTCCCCGATGATCAGCGGCGCCGACTTCGCGCCGCTCTCGTACGGGATCTCGCCGAGCAGGGGGCTGCCGGTGGCCCGCTGGAGGCCCGCCGCGTCGCGGAGCCGGACGTCGGCCACACCGCGCAGGATGGCCAGGCCCACGCCGACCACCAGGCCGATGATGCCGCCGAGCAGGAGGTTGCGTACGGGCTGCGGGGAGACGGGACTGGAGCTGACGCGGGGGCCGCTCACCACCTCGATCTTGATCGGGGCCTTGCCCTCGGGCGGGGTCTCGACCTTCTGCACGAGGTCGACGAACTGCGCCGACAGCGTCTCGGTCACCTTGAGCGCCCGCGTCTGGTCGGTGTCGGTCACCGACGCCTTGAGCAGAACCGTGCCCGACTCGGTGGACGTGCTGACCCGGCGCTGCACCTCGTCCGCCGTGAGGCCGACGGGGTTCTCGGCGACGACGCTCTGCGCGAGCCGGTCGCTGGTCAGCAGGTCGGCGTACGACCGGACACGCTGCTGGAGGAAGAGTCCGCCCTGGTAGGCGTCCGAGACCCCCTGGTTGGGGGTGGTGACGAAGAAGGTCACCGAGGCGACGTACCGGGGTTGGGCCCGGACGGTGAGGAAGGCGCTGACACCCAGGGCCACCATCACGGTCACCAGCACGACCCACCAGTGCCGACGCACGTGGCGAAGTTGGCGGAGCAGGTCCATCAGGCGCGCCTCCGTACCGGGCCGGTAACGCCAAAGAACTTCACGAAAACCCCCAAGGTCGTCTTCAACTCGTGAAACCATTAAACCGGCTAATACGGCTTATGTCCGGAGTTGAGCGTTTTCAGTGGCGCGCGATGCGCTCGAATTACCAACCCGGGAAAGAGCCATTCGGCATCGGGCGGCCTCGGGGAAAAGTCACGGCATCCGGCCCGTGGCGGCGGGCGCGGCGGTGGCGCCACGTCAGGCGGGATGGGTCCCGGGACAGCGGCGCGAGGCGCGGCGGTCCTGTGGGGTGGGTCAGCGGCACGGACCGCTCGCCGGCGGTCCGAGCCGGCGGCGGGGCCTCAGGACGCACGCGGGCGTAGCCGGCGCGGTCCGGGACGCACGTGGGGCCCTAACTGGCCCGCCCGGCCCTCGGGGCACACGTGGATCTCGCTGGCGTGAACCGGTCCCGGGACGCACGTGGGCCGCGCCGGATACCCCGGCGCGGCCCGTCGGACGGGAGCGGGCGCCCCGGAGGGGGTGTCCCCCCGGGGCGTACGGCTCATCGCCGGTCGTCGGTCCCGTGCTCGTCGTCGGTCTCCTCGTAGAGGGCCTCGCTGGCGGGTTCGGTGAGGTCGTCGCCCGGGATCGCCACCTCCTCGGCGCGGTCCTGCTCGTCGGCCCGTCCACCCGGAGGCGGTTCGGGGGCGGTGGCGCCGCCGGCGAAGCCGTACTCGTTGGGCTCGTCGTGCCTGCTCATGTGGTCATCCTCCCGTTTTCTCCCGCTTCGCCTCTCACCGCCAACGGTAAGTGGTGATCGTCTTTTCCGCAGCGCGGCGGGGATTGTCGGGACGGCCGCGCGGCGTTCGCCGCCCGTCAGGTGAGTTCGGCGACGGCCTCGAAGATCAGCCAGAGGCCGGAGATCGCGAAGAGGGCCGAGGCGCCGAACCTGATCATCTTCTCCGGGAGGCGGCGGCCGAGCAGCCGGCCGACCAGGATGGCGAGGGCGTCGGCCGCCACCATGCCGATCGTCGAGCCGATCCACGTGCCGACCCAGCCGTGCTGGGTGGCCAGGGTGATCGTGGCGAGCATCGTCTTGTCGCCCAGCTCGGCGAGGAAGAACGCCACCGAGACGGCGACGACCGCCGACCTGCTGGTCTTCTCGGCCTTCCGGCGTTCCTCCTCGGTGAGGGTGTCCCCCCGTAGCGTCCAGGCCGCGAAGCCGAGGAAGGCGACGCCCGCGACCAGTGAGATCCAGTCGGTCGGCAGCACGGCGCCGAGCCCGGACCCGATGGCAACGGACGCGAGGTGCACCACCGTGGTCGCGACGGTGATGCCGATGAGGACCGGCATCGGCCGGTACCGCGTGGCGAAGGCCAGCGCCATGAGCTGGCTCTTGTCGCCCAGTTCGGCAACGAAGATGACGCCGAAACTGATCACCAGCGCGGCGAGGAATCCTTCCATGACATCCTTCCCGATCAAGCCGGGAGGAGGTACGGGGCGCCCTCGACCCGGCTGTGACAGCCTGAGCCGAAGGTCTCGCCCGCCCCGGGACGGGGCCGCGTGGCCGGATGCGTGACGCACCAGTATGTCGACCACGACATTGGGGGCTACTCCCCTTCGCGGAACCGAGCCTATCCGATCACGGCGCCGCCCCGCCGTGCGGGTGACCGAACGCCGTCAGGCGGCGCGGGCCAGCGTGACGCCGAAGAGGCCGTCCGGATCGGTCCAGAACGCGCGTCCGGCGAAGCCCGCCGCGGCCAGTTCCGCCGCCACACCCTCCGGGCGGAACTTCGCGGACACCTCGGTACGCAGCTCCTCCCCCTGCGCGAACGTCACCGCGAGGTCCAGCTCCGGCACCCGTACCCGCATCGGGCGGTCGGCGCGCAGCCGCATCTCGATCCACTCGTTCGTCGCGTCCCAGCGCGCCACGTGGGTGAACGCCTCCGGGACGAAGTCCGCGCCCAGCTCCCGGTTGACGACGCGCAGCACGTTGCGGTTGAACTCGGCGGTCACGCCGGCGGTGTCGTCGTACGCCGGCACGATGACCGAGGGGTCCTTGACCAGGTCGGTGCCGATCAGCAGCCAGTCGCCGGACTCCAGCGCGGCCCGGGTCCGGCCGAGGAACTCGGCGCGCTCGGCGGGCAGCAGGTTGCCGATGGTGCCGCCCAGGAAGAGGACCAGCCGCCTCCCCCCGGCGGGCAGCCGGTCGAGGTGGCGGGTGAAGTCGCCCACGATGCCCCGTACCCGCAGGCCGGGATAGTCGGCGGCGATCCGCGCGGTCGAGCCGCGCAGCGCGCTGGCCGAGACGTCCAACGCCACGAAGGTGCCCAGCCCGCCCCGGTCGGTGAGCGCGTCCAGCAGCAGCCGGGTCTTCTCGGAGGAGCCGGAGCCCAGCTCGATGAGCGTCTTCGCGCGGGTCAGCTCGGCGATGTCCGGCGCCCGGGCGGCCAGCACGGCCCGCTCGGACCGCGTCGGGTAGTACTCGGGCAGCCGGGTGATCTCCTCGAACAGCACGCTGCCGCGGGCGTCGTAGAACCACTTCGGCGGCAGCCACTTCGGCTCGGCGCTCAGCCCGACGCGCACGTCCTCCCGCAGGCTGCGGGCGAGGTCCTGTTCCTCGAGGTGGATCTCCAGCGGTTCGGCGCTCATGCAGGCACTTCCCTTCGCATCGGTCGGACGGTGCTCGTGGGCCGGGTGGCGCTACCCGAGTGGGCGCAGCCGCACCCGGCCGGCCGTGGCCGTGACCAGCTGCCCGTCCGGCACGGACCGCCAGGCAGGGTCGTCGTCGTGCGGCTCGGAGGCGAGCAGCACCGCGTCGGACGTCTCACGCAGCGACAGCGCGTGCCCGAGCACGCTGGCGACCGCCGTCCGGCCGTCGGTCAGCAGCACGTTGAGGCGCGACCCGGGCGCCGCCGCGGCCACCGCGCGGACGGTCGCGGCCACGGCCTCGGCCGCGTCGGCGCCCGCGCGCAGCCGGTGCCGGATCAGCGCCCACAGCAGCGCCGAGTCCGTGGCGGCGTCAAGGGTGAGCAGGTCACGCACCGGAAGCTCCGCGGCGAGCGGCACGACCGAGTCGGGCCAGCCCCGGATCACACCGTTGTGGCTGAACAACCACCGGCCCTCGGCGAACGGCGCGGCCGCGTTGTCGACCACCGCCATGCCGACGGTGGCCGAGCGGACGGCGGCGAGCACCGCGCCGGCCGAGGTGACCGCGGCCAGCTGCGCGATGGTGGGGTCGCTCCAGATCGGCTGGGCGCGCCGGTAGCGCACGGTCTCGCCGTCGCCGGCGTACCACCCGATCCCGAAGCCGTCGGCGTTGATGGTGCCGCCGCCCCGCATGTCGCGCGGGGCCCACGACTGCCGCACGAGCGAGAACGGCGGGTCGAACAGCAGCCGCGCGAGCGTGACCGGTGGCCCCAGGTAGGCCAGGTGACGGCACATCAGGTGGCACCGCCGCGCTCCGGCGGGTGGACGGCGCGCCGGCTCCCCGTCACGGCCGCGACTCCTCCGGGCGGGCATCGCGGGCGCAGCGGAAGCCACTGAAGATCTGCCGGCGGATCGGGAAGTCCCAGTTGCGGAACGTGCCGCGGCAGGCCGCCCGGTCGGTGCCGAACGACCCTCCCCGCAGCACGCGGTAGTCGTCGCCGAAGAAGACCTCCGAGTACTCGCGGTACGGGAACGCGCGGAACCCCGGGTGGCCCCGGAAGGTGGTCGACGTCCACTCCCAGACGTCGCCGATCAACTGGTGCACGCCCAGGGGTGACGCCCCGTCGGGGTACGCGCCGACCGGTGCGGGCCACAGGTGGCGCTGCCCCAGGTTGGCGTGTGCGGCCGTGGGGTCCTCGTCGCCCCAAGGGTAGCGGCGGGACCGGCCGGTGGCCGGGTCCCAGCGGGCGGCCTTCTCCCACTCCGCCTCGGTGGGCAGCCGCTTGCCGGCCCACGCCGCGTACGCCTGCGCCTCGTACCAGCAGACGTGCACCACCGGCTCGTCGTCGCGGACCGGGGCCCACCGCCCGAACCGCCGGTACGCCCACCCGTCGCCGTCGCGCCGCCAGTGCATGGGCGCGGTCAGCCCGGCCTCCGTCCGGTGCGCCCAGCCGGCCTCGCTCCACCACCGCGGGTCGTCGTACCCGCCGTCGTCGACGAACCGCCGGTACTGGCCGTTGGTCACCGGCGCCGCGTCGATGACGTACGCGGGCAGGTCGACCCGGTGGGCCGGTCGCTCGTTGTCCAGCGCCCACGGGTCGGTGTCGGTGCCCATGGTGAACGGACCGGCCGGGACGAGCACCTCCCCGCCGACCCGTGCCCGCGGCTCCGGTGGGGGCGGCGCGTGCAGCACGGCCGGCCCGGCGCGCAGCTGGTGGGTGGCGAGCATCGTCTCGTCGTGCTGCTGCTCGTGCTGCACGATCATCCCGAAGGCGAACCCGTCGGCCACCAGCGGCCGGTCGGCGAACCGCATCCCGTCCAGCAGGTCGTACACCTTGTCCCGGACGGTCGCCACGTAGGCGCGGGCCTCGGCCGGCGGCAGCAGCGGCAGGGAGGGACGGTCCCTGCGCGGCTGTTTGAAGGCGTCGTAGAGGTCGTCGATGTCCTGCCGGACCGGCGGACGGCCGCCCACGTCGCGGACCAGCCACAGCTCCTCCTGGTTGCCGACGTGCGCGAGGTCCCACACCAGCGGCGACATCAGCGGCGAGTGCTGGCGCATCAGGTCCGCGTCGTCGACCACGTCGGTGAGCTGGGCGGTGCGCGCCCGCGTACGGTCCAGCTCCGCCGCGATCCGCGCGCGCAGCTGCTCCGGGCCGAGACGATCGGTCCTCGTGTCGGTCACCGGTCTCCCCTCTCCGCGGCGGTCCGCCGCCGTCGTACGTCTCGGTGGATCTCCTCGTGCAGGTCGTGCGGCAGGTCGAGTCGGGGCAGCCCCGCGAGGGCCAGGTCGAGCAGGCGCGCGGCGGCGGTGGCGAGCGGCCGGTCGCCCAGCCCGTGCCGGGCCGCCTGGTGCCAGCGGTCGGCGACCGGCGCGCTGACCAGGTGGGCGGCGTGCAGGACCTCCGTGTCGGCGAAGAGCGCCGCGAGCACCGCCAGCGGGACCCGCCACGCCGCGCCGGGCTGCGCGTCGAGGTAGCGCAGCTCCAGGTAGCCACGGGGTCGCACCGGGGGGAACAGCGTGCTCACGTGGTAGTCGAGGTCGTCGGTGGTCGGCGGCCGGGGCAGCGCCCCCGCGAGCCAGTCGGCGAAGGTCACGCCCGGCGGCGCCGTCCAGTCCGGCCCGGGTGTGCGCAGGCACAGCAGCGGGGCGGCGAGCACGTAACGGGTCCAGGCCGCCACCGGGTCCTCGTCCGGTCGGGCCGGCGACCAGACCGGGCCGGTGCGGGCCGGGTCGATGGCCAGCCAGGCGGCCATGCGGGCCGACGCCCACCGCGTGCCGCGCCCGGCGTGGCGGCGGGAGGTGGCGAACGCGGCCAGCAGGGGCGGGCCGACCGTGTGCGCCACGGCCCAGCGCAGCGGCAGGTGCTCGGGCTCGCCCGCGTCCAGGCAGATCTGGAGGCCGGCCGTGCAGTACATCATCGTGCGCCCCGCCGGCCCGCCGTGGTCGAAGGCGCGGCGCATGGCGCGGTAGCGGGGGGTGTCGACGACGGGGTGCGGCCCCCGGTGGGGGTCGATGCCGGTGCGGCCGAGGACCAGCCCGGCGCCGCGGAGCAGGCCGGTGACCTCGGCGATGTCGAGTTCGGTGGCGCGGACGAGTGCGCCGAGGGACGCCCGTGGCGGCGTGGAGATCTCCACCTGCCCGCCCGGTTCGAGGCTCACCGCGCTGCCGTGGCGCAGGGGCCGGGCGGGACTCGTCTCGTCGAGGGTGGCGGGGCAGTGCCCGCCGAGCGCGGCCCGCAGTCGCGCCCGGTCGACCGGGCGGGACGGGTCGGCCGCGTCGTGCACGGTCCATTCGAGTTCGAGCCCGGTGTGTGTCGGCGGGCCCGTCTTGAAGCAGATCCGCGCCAGGTGGCGCGCCGCGGCCGCCGACTCACGCAGGATCGCGCCGCGATCGAGCTCGGGTGACGTCACCATCGGTCGGCCCCCTCCCGCGCCGGCACCCGGACGCGGTCACCGTATCGCCACCCACCGACACGGTGGCCGACGAGCGGGACCGCCCTCCCCCTGTCTAACAGACGACCGGGCGCCGGCCGGGTGGAAACGGCCACGGGCGTCGAGGGCGGGGAACCGTGCCGCGCGGCGGGCCGGCGGCGGACGGGCGGACACGACCCGAACGGCGTGAGCGGTGCGGAACGCGGTCCGCGATGCCGGGTCGGATCAGGCCGGGAGGTGTCCGCCGTCGCCCCGGCCGGGCGCGCCGCCGGAACGGTTGCCCGGCGCCTCGCCGTCGCCGGAACCCCTGCCGTTGCCGGACCCCGGCGCGTTCGGGTTGCCGGAGCCGTTGCTCCTGCCCGGCGGGGCGGCGTCACCGCCGTTGCCGTTGGCCTTGCTGGTGTCCTGCTTCGGCGCGCCGCCGTTGACCGGCCCGTTGCCGTTGACCGACCCGTTGCCGTTGACCGACCCGTTGCCGGACCCGTTGCCGTTGACCGGCCCCTTGCCCTTGCCGGACCCGTTGCCGGTGCCGTCGCTCTTGTCCGAGCCGTCAGCGTCGTCCGGCGTGGCGGTCGGCTCGGCTGCCCGCTCCTCGCAGTACGCCTCGACCTGCCCGGCACCGCCGGCCGCCTCGACGAGCGGCTGGAACCCCGGCGTGGTGAGCGCCTTGTCGCGCTGGGTCGGCTTCTTTGCGAGGTACGCCCGGCACAGTCCCGCCACGTCGTCCGGCGCCGGGGCGCCGGAGGGCGTACCGGTGGCGGCGGGACTCGGCGACACGGTCGGCGCCGGTGACGGCGAGCCCCCGCCCGGTTCCCCACCGGGGGTGCCATCGGTCGGGCTGCCGTCCGGGTGGTCGCTGCCGGGACCGGGGCTCACCGGGGTGGGCGACGGCGCCGGGGTCGGCGGTCGTTCCAGGGTGACCGCGGCGAAGGCGGCGCCGGCCGTCGCGGTGGCGAGCACGCCGGCGGCCCAGGCAAGGGCCCGCGCGGTGAGGCGCCGGCGGCGTGGAGCGGGTGCGGGTGCGGGTGTGGGCGCCGGTGCGGCGCGCGCCGCCCGGAAGGCCGCCAGCGCGGCCCCCTCGCCCGCCAGTTCGTGCGCGCCCGCGGGCGCGGCCGCGGCGGCGAGCAGGTCGGTCAGCGGATCGGGCGGGACCCCGCCCGCTGTTCCGCGCGCGCCGGCGCGGGCCGCGTCGAGGAGCCGGTCGGCCTCCGCGCGGTCGGCGGGCCGGTCGGGCCGGCGGACACTCATCCTGAAACCTCTCACGTCAACCATCCGCCGGTTCGGCGTGCGGCGCCTGCCGGCGCAGGTCGCCACGCGGACGGGGTGGTGCGCCCTCGGTAGCGGCGGCGGAGCGCCGGTCGTCGCGCTCCAGCATCGCGGCGAGCCGCCGCAGCCCTCGGTGGGCGGCGGTGCGCACGGCCCCCGCCCGGCGGCCGAGCACCCGCCCGGCCGTCTCGGCGTCCAGACCGATCACCGCCCGCAGGAGGACCGCCTCCGCCTCCCGCTGCGGCAGCGTGGCGATCAGCGCGATGGCCGCCTCGGTGCCGATGGTCTCCCCGGCCCGCTCGGCGGTGTCGGCGTCGCCGGCCAGGTCGCTCAGCGCCTGCACGGGCACCGGCAACGACGGGCGGCGACGCTGCCGCCGCAGGTGGTCCATGGCCCGGTTGCGGGCGATGGTGACCGTCCACGCGCGGAACTCGCCGCCGGTGAAGCTCGGCAGGTCCCGGGCGATCTGCAGCCAGGTCTCCGACGCCACGTCCTCCGCGTCGCCACCGACCAGCGCCGTCAGGTAGCGCAGCAGGCCCGGTTGGAGGGTCCGGTAGAGGAACCGGAAGGCGTCCTCGTCACCGGCCCGCGCCGCCTCGACGGCCTCGCTCAGCTCACGGGTCATTCCGTCGCGTGTCTCCCGGCCACGGCGCGACGGACGCCGGCGCACGCGATGCCCGTCCGGGGCGTGGACCGGACCCGTCTGCGCACCTCTCTCGCCCCCCGCCGACCTGATCACGCCCGTGGCCGCGGCGGCCCCGTGGTTTCGCCTGGACTCCCGCCACGGCGGTCGACGCAGCCGGGTGTGCCGTGGAGCGACCCGAGTTGCGCCAACGCTAGGAGCGGAGGCCGGCACCGGCAAGCGGGCTTCCGGTCACAGAAGAGTGACATTTGTCAACCGTGCTGACCGGCGCGTCGCCGTAACACTTTTCGGCTCCGGGACGCTACGCGGCCACATGTGCTCGCATCCGCGCGCCGGTCCCACCGTACGCCGGTTGATGTGGCCGTCCGTCACGCGCCGGCCACCGACCGTGTCCGGTCCGGAGGCGGGCGCGGGGCCCCCGCCCCTCGGCCGCCCGCCCGGGACGGGACCGCGCGGTGCGTGGTTCCGGACAGCTGTGGGTACGGTAATCGCGTGTTGTCATCGGAGGTCGTGCTCAGCGGTCGCTACCGCCTGGACGAGCGTGTCGCCACGGGCGGAATGGGCGACGTCTGGCAGGGCACCGACCTGGTCCTCGGCCGGCAGGTCGCGGTCAAGGTCCTCCTGCCGGCGCTGGTCTCCGACCCCGACTTCATCGCCCGGTTCCGGGCGGAGGCCCGGATCATGGCCGCCCTGCGGCACCCGGGCATCGTGCAGGTCTTCGACTGCGGCGAGGACGAGCTACCCGACGGCGGCCGGGCCGACTACCTGGTCATGGAGTTCGTCGAGGGCGAGCCGGTGTCCCGGCGGATCGAGTCCCTCGGGCGGCTCGGCGTCGCCGAGACGATGTCGATCGTCGCGCAGGTCGCGCAGGCGCTGCACGCCGCGCACCGCCGGGGCATCGTGCACCGCGACGTCAAGCCGAGCAACCTGCTCGTCCAGGAGGACGGCTCGGTCGTCCTGGTCGACTTCGGTGTGGCCCGGTCCACCAACGTCACGAGCATCACGAGCACCAACGCGGTGCCCGGCACCGCGCTCTACATGGCGCCGGAGCAGGCCGCCGGTCGCCCGGTCAGCGGCGCCACCGACATCTACGCCCTCGGCGCGGTCGCGTACTGCTGCCTGACCGGCTCCCCGCCGTTCACCGGAGACAACCCGCTCCAGGTCGCCGTGCGGCATCTCGACGACGAGCCGCCCGAGCTGCCGCACGACATCCCGGAGGCGGTCCGCGCGCTGGTGGCGCGTGCCCTGGCGAAGGACCCCGCCGACCGGTTCAGCAGCGGTGCCGCCATGGCGGAGGCGGCGCGCGCCGCCGTGGGCGAGAGCGCGGAGCCGACGGCCCTGGTCGCGGTCTCCCCTCTGCGCGACGCGGGGCCGGACACCCAGCCGGACCTTCCCGCCGGCCCGGTGGCGCCCCGCCGCCGTGGCCGACCGGCCCTCGTGGGCGCCGGCGCGGCCGTACTGGTCGCGGTGGCCGGGCTCGTGGCGGCGCTCGGCGCGGCCAAGGACGCGGACGCGCCGGCCGTGGAGCTGACCCCGAGCACGCCCGCGGTGGCGCCCAGCCAGGACCGCAACGTGCCGGCGGTGCACGAGGACAAGCCCACCGACGACCCGGACCGGCCGGAACGTCCGCGGGCGCCCCGTACGAGCGCGCCCGCGTCGGTCAGCCCCAGCGCGAGCGTCCAGCCGAGCGAGTCGCCGACGGAAGAGTCCCCGTCGCCGGACCCCAGCTCACCGTCGCCGAGCGACTCGTCCTCCACCTCCGAGTCGCCGTCGCCCACGTCCGATCCCGCCTCACCGACTCCCACGGGCGAGACCGGGGGCAATCCGCCCCCGGCGGGGACGAACTGACCCGCGAGGCGCGACGCCGGCGGGAGTGACGGCCGGCGGATGCCGGATGGCCGACGGACCCCACCAGCCCCGATATCCCCAAAACGGACGTACGACCCCAGACGGCGCTCTACGCTCAAGCAGGTCGTTTCCACCGTCTGCCGCGGGAGCTCGGGTGAGCGCTGAGAAGTTGGTCGTCATCGGCCAGGGGTACGTCGGACTGCCACTGGCCATGCGGGCCGTGGAGGCCGGCCTGGACGTGGTCGGGCTCGACGTCGACGCCGACCGCGTGAAACGGCTCGCCTCGGGCGAGTCGTTCGTGGAGGACATCCCCACCGACCGGCTCGGCCGGGCGCTGAGCACGGGACGGTACCGGCCGAGCACGGACTACGCCGACGCCGAGGGCTTCGACGTCTGCGTGATCACCGTGCCGACCCCGCTGCGCGACGGCACGCCCGACCTGAGCTTCGTCGAGCAGGCCGGGATGGGCATCGGCCCGTACGTGCGGCCGGGCTGCGCGGTCATCCTCGAGTCCACCACGTACCCGGGCACCACCGAGGAACTGCTGCGGCCCCTGCTGGAATCGGCGAGCGGGCTGCACAGTCCCGGCGACTTCCACCTCGGCTACAGCCCGGAGCGGATCGACCCGGGCAACCCGACCTGGCGCCTGGAGAACACGCCGAAGGTGGTCTCCGGTGTGGACGCCGACTCGCTGGCCCGGGTGGACGGGTTCTACCGGCGCATCGTCGCGCGCACGGTGCCGGTGGACTCGACCCGCGTGGCCGAGCTGACCAAGCTCATCGAGAACACGTTCCGGCAGGTCAACATCGCGTTGATCAACGAGCTGACGATGCTCTCGCACCACCTGGACATCGACGTCTGGCAGGCCATCGAAGCGGCCGAGACCAAGCCGTTCGGTTTCATGCCGTTCCGGCCCGGCCCCGGTGTGGGCGGGCACTGCCTGCCCATCGACCCGTGCTACCTGTCCTGGCAGGTGAAGCGGCGCCTCGGCCGGCAGTTCCGCTTCATCGAGCTGGCCAACGACGTCAACCACGAGATGCCCGAGCACGTGGCGCAGCGGGTGATGGCCGGGCTGAACCGGTCCGGGCGGGCCGTCTCCGGCGCGCGGCTGCTGCTGCTCGGGCTCGCGTACAAGCGGAACACCGGCGACATGCGCGACTCCCCCGCCGTGGACGTGGCCCGCCGGCTGCAGGCGCTGGGCGCCGACGTCCGGGCGGTCGAGCCGTACGCCGAGCCGCACCACATCCCCGGCGGGGTGACCGTCGTGGACCTGACCGAGCGGGAGGTCCGCGAGGCCGACGCGGTGGTCGTCGTGACCGACCACGACGCCTTCGACTACGACCTGGTGGCCCGGCACGCGCGGTACGTCTTCGACACCCGCAACCGCTGCTCGGGCCCGGTGGTCGAGCGCCTGTAGGACCCGGCACCGCCCGGCCCGGTCCCGTCTCGGCGGGACCGGGCCGGCGGCGTCGACCCGCGGGACCGGGCCGGCGGCGTCGACCCGCGGGACCGGGCCGGCGGCGTCACTCGTCGTGCAGCGCCTCCACCACGGGGCGGGCCAGCGCCCGCCGGGCCGGCAGCACCGAGGCCAGCAGCGCCGCGGCCGCCGCGATCCCGAGGATCAGGGCGAGCCGCCCGGCCGGCAGGACGACGTGGAAGTCCCCGCCGATGCGCGCCAGCAGGGCCATGGCGGCGGCGCTCACCCCCGTCCCGAGCCCGAGCCCGAGCACGGCGCCGACCAGCGCGGTGAGCACCGCCTCGACGGCGAGCATCGCGCGCATGCGGCCCCGGGTCATGCCGACCGCCCGCAGCACGGCGTTCTCCCGGGTCCGTTCGACGACCGACAGGCTCAGCGTGTTGGCCACGCCGACCAGCGCGATCACCACGGCCAGGCCGAGCAGCGCGGTCACGAACGCGAGCACCATGTCGACGGTGCCGGTGAGCATCTTCTTGTAGGCGGCCTGGTCCATGAGGTTCGCCGTCGGGTAGCGGGCGAGGACCGCCTCGATCGCCGACCGGGCCTGCTCCGCGCCCACCCCGTCGGCGGGCTCGACCTCCGCCAGGTAGCCCCGCTCGTCGGGGAAGAGGGCGGTGAAGTCACCGTCCACGACGTCGACGACGTGACCCTCGGGCGTACGGGAGGCCGCCAGCGGCGCGGAGTCGTCGTCCACCACGGCGGCGACCCGGAACTGCCGGCCCTTCACGGTGACCGGGGCGCCGACGGTCCAGCCGCGGGCCGCGGCCAGCTCCCGGTGCACGAGCACCGTGCCCGGGCCGAACGCGTCCAGGTCCCCGGCCGACACCCCGGTGAGCGTCCGGCCGACCAGCGCAGGGTGCGCGGCGCGCACCTCGATGTCGTCGGCCACCGCGGCCCGCTGCTCGTGCACGACACCGAGTTCCGGCCGGGCCGCCAGCTCCGTGACGAGCGGGGCGGGCAGGTCGCCGCCGATGCCGGTGACCAGGAAGTCGACCCCGATCTCGGCGTCCACGCTGCGTTCGATGCCGTCCTTGGTGCTCTGTGCGCCGACCACGAACGCCGACACCAGGCCGATCCCGATGACCAGGGCGGTGCTGGTGGCGGCGACCCGGCGTGGGTTGCGCACCGCGTTGGCGACGGCCAGCCCGCCCGTGGCCCCGGCCAGCCGGCGGGCCGGCCAGCCGAGCACCCGCACCATCGCCGGGACGAGCATGGGGCCGAAGAGGACGATGCCCAGGAACGCGAGCACGCCGCCGGCCGCCACGAGCACCACCTGCCCGACCGCGGCGGCCCCGAGCAGGGCCGCGACCCCCGCCGCCAGCACCAGCGCACCAGCGGCGAGGCGGAGCGCGCCGGCACCCCGGGCGGGTTGCACGGCGGCGTCGGTGAGCGCGGCGACCGGGGGCACGCGGGTGCCCCGCCAGGCCGGCAGCAGCGCCGCGCCGACGGTGAGCACCGTCCCCAGCACGAGGCTCACCAGCACGGTGCCCGGCGTCACGGTGAGCCCGCCCCCGCCGACCGGGACGTCCCACCGCGACAGCAGGGCGCCCATCCCGGCGGCCAGCCCCGCGCCGAGCAGCACGCCGGCCGCGGAGGCCACGAACCCGACCACCGCCGACTCCAGCAGGGTGGCCGCGAAGACCTGCTGCCGGGTGGCGCCGACCAGGCGCAGCAGCGCCGTCCGGCGGGTGCGCTGGGCGAGGACGATGGCGAAGGTGTTGGCGATGACGAATGCCGCCACCACGACCGCCACGGCGGCGAAGGTGAGCAGGACCATCATGAACTGCCTCAGGTCCCGCACGGCCTCGTCGACGGCGTCGTCGAGGATCTCCTGCCGGGTCTTCACCTGCGTGCCGTCGCCGGCCACGGCGGCCAGCCGGGCGGCCAGGGTCTCGTCGTCGACCCCGGGGCGGGCCGCCACCATGATCCGCCCGTACCCCTTCTCCCCCGTGACCGCCAGCGCGTCCGGGCCGACCAGGCCGATGAACGGCCCGCCGACGTCCCGGGTGGTGCCGGCCACGTCGACGGTGCCGACGAGGGTGTACGGGCGGGCGGCGCCCCCGGTGCCGCCGACGCGCACGGGTGCGCCGAGGGTGAAGCCCTCCTCCTCCACGGTGGCCGCGTCGAGCACCACCTCGCCGGTGCGGTCCGGCAGGCGGCCGGCGACCACGTCGTACGAGCGCAGGGCCGGGTCGGTGGGGATGGCCGCGAGGACGGCGTAGCCGATCACGGGCCGGCCGTCGGAGCCGACGACGCCCGCGGTTCCGGTGAGTTCCCCCTCGGCGGCGGCCACGCCGTCCACCGCGCGCACCCGGTCGACGAGGGCGGGGCCGATCGGGTCCCGCTGCGCGTACACGCCGAGGTCGGTGTGGCGGTCGAAGGTGCCCGCCCGCTCGTACGCGGCGGCCCGCATCCCGTCGACGAAGATCAGCGTGCCGGCGATGAACGCCACGCCGAGCACGACGGCCAGCGCGGAGAGCGCCATCCGCACGGCCTCGGCGCGCAGCGAACGCAGGGTGAGTCCCAGCATGCCGGTCACCGCCGCGCCGTGGTGCCGGGCCGGGCGCCGTGCGCCGCGGACGGGTCGAGGCGGGCGAGCGCGTCGAGCACCTGCTCGGTGGTGGGCGCCGCGAGGTCGGCGACCAGCCGGCCGTCGGCGAGCAGCACCACCCGGTCGGCGTGCCCGGCGGCCACGGGGTCGTGCGTCACCATGATCACGCTCTGGCCGAGCGTGTCCACGGCCTCGCGGAGCAGGCGCAGCACCTCCGCGCCCGAGCGGGAGTCGAGGTTGCCGGTCGGCTCGTCGGCGAACACCACCCACGGCCGGGTGATGAGGGCCCGGGCGATGGCGACGCGCTGCTGCTGGCCGCCGGAGAGTTCGGCGGGCCGGTGCCGCAGCCGGTCGGAGAGCCCCACCGCGGCGACCACCTGGCGCAGCCACGCCCGGTCGGGGCGGCGGCCGGCGATGGCCAGCGGGAGGACGATGTTCTCCTCGGCCGTCAGCGCGGGCAGCAGGTTGAACTTCTGGAAGACGAAGCCGACCCGGTCCCGGCGCAGGAGGGTGAGCCGCCGGTCGTCGAGCCGGTCGAGGTCGGCCTCGCCGATCCGCACCGACCCGGCGCTCGGCCGGTCCAGGCCGGCCAGGCAGTGCAGCAGCGTGGACTTGCCCGAGCCGGACGGGCCCATGATCGCGGTGAACCGACCGGCCGCGAAGTCCAGGTCGACGCCGTCGAGGGCGACGACGGCGGCCGGGCCGCTGCCATACCGCTTGCCGAGGGCGCGGGCGCTGACGGCGACGCCGCCGCGACCGGTGATCGTGCCGCCGGTGGCGGCGGGCGCGGGAGGTGGAACAGGCACGTGGTGCTCCCCGTCGAGGTGGACGTTCTGACGCCTCGACGCTATGGGCGCCCGTGCCCCGTCCGGCTCCACCTGCGCGCTCGACCGCGGTACGCCCCGGGTCGTCCCTGACCGGGCGGACCCGTACGACTCAGGTCGTACGGCCGCTCAGCCGCCGGGGACGACGAGCCCGTTCTCGTACGCGAACACCACCGCCTGCACCCGGTCGCGGAGCTGGAGCTTCGCGAGGATCCGCCCGACGTGCGTCTTCACCGTCGCCTCGGCGACGTGCACGGTGCCGGCGATCTCCGCGTTGGACAGTCCCTGGGCCACCAGCAGCAGGATCTCCCGTTCCCGGTCGGTGAGCTGGGCCAGCCGCGGGTCCTCGGTGGGGCCGGGACCCAGGTGGCCGGCGAACCGGTCGAGCAGCCGCCGGGTGATGGACGGGGCGACCACCGAGTCGCCGCGGGCCACGACCCGGATCGCCTGGAGCAGTTCCTCCGGCGGCACGTTCTTGAGCAGGAACCCGCTCGCCCCGGCCCGCAGCGCGGCGAACGCGTCCGCCTCGGTGTCGAAGGTGGTGAGGACCAGGACCCGGGGCGGTCCGGCGGGGCGGTCCGCGCAGAGGCGCCGCGTCGCCTCGACGCCGTCCATGGTCGGCATCCGGATGTCCATCACCACCACGTCGGCCTCGACCCGGGCGAGCACCCGCAGCGCGTCCGCACCGTCGATGGCCTCGCCCACCACCTCCAGGTCCGGCTGCGAGTCGAGCACCATCCGGAACCCGGCCCGGACCAGCGCCTGGTCGTCGACGATCACCACCCGGACCGTCATGCCGCGATCACCTCCGCCGGGGCGGTGCCCGCGGGGAGCGGCAGCCGGGCCTCGACCTGCCAGCCGCCGGCCAGGCGCGCGCCGGCGGTGAGCGTGCCGTCGTACACGCCGACCCGCTCCCGCATGCCGAGCAGGCCGTGCCCGCCGGACGGCGTGGGCGCGACCACCGGCCGGCCGCGCCCGTCGTCGACGACCCGGACCACGACGGCGTCGGCCGTGTGTTCGAGGGTCAGTTCGACGGCGGCGCCGACGCCGGCGTGCTTGAGGGCGTTGGTCAGCGCCTCCTGCACGAGCCGGTAGACGGTGAGTTCGAGCCCGGCCGGCAGCGGCGGCGCGTCACCCCTGACCGTGTGCCGGACCCGCAGGCCGGCGGCGCGGAACCGGTCGAGCAGGGCGGGCAGCTCGGCGAGGGCCAACCGGCGGTGCTCCGGGTCGCCGCCCACCGTCGCGCCGTCCGGCCCGGCGTCCGCGGCGGCCGGCTCCGGCGGGGCGGGCTCGCGGAGGACGCTCACGAGTCGCCGCATCTCCTCCAGCGCCTGCCGGCCGGTGTCGGCGACCACCTTGACCGCCTGGCGGGCGGTCTCCGGGTCGCGGTCCAGCATGTAGCGCGCGCCGTCGGCCTGCACGATCATGACGGCCATGCTGTGCGCCACGACGTCGTGCAGTTCGCGGGCGATGCGGGCGCGTTCGCCGGCCACCGCGGCGCGGGCCTCGGCCTCGCGTTCCCGCTCCAGCGTGGCGGCGCGCTCCTCGAGGCTGAGCACGTAGAGCCGCCGGGTGCGGACGTTCAGCCCGATGAGCCAGGTCGCGGCCGTGACGAGCCCGAAGTAGATGGCCCGGCCCCACCAGGGTCCGGCGCCCTCCGTCTGGATCGCGGCGAGGACCGCGCCCACGAGGGCGCCGATGCCGGCGAGCAGGCCGTCGCGGAGCCGGTCGGCGTACTTCACCACGCTGTAGAGCGCCACGAGCACGGCGAAGTCGAAGGGAAGCGGCCCCCAGCCGGCGATCACCTGGACGAGCCCGAGCGCCCCGACGGCCGCGGCCACCGCGGTGGGGTGGGACCGGCGGAACAGCAACGCGACCGCCATGGCCACCCCGACCAGCGTGGCCTTCCAGCCGCCCGGCTGTGCCACCACCCCGGCGAGGCCGAAGAGCACCACGGTGCCCGAGACGAACACGTCGAAGGCGACGCCGCGCAGTGGTCGGCCGAGGATCGTGCGGTTCACGGTCACCCAGCGTACGTGCCCGGGGATGCGACGGCCCCCGGCCCGGGGCGGGGGTGGCCGGGAAACCGGTCAGTCGGGGAGGATCTCGCGCATCCGGCCGATCTCCACGGCCTGCTCGGTGGCCACGGAGTTGGCGAACTCGTTGAGCTGCTGGTCCGAGCCGACCGTGAGCAGGTCGGTGGCCATCTCGATGGCCCCCCGGTGGTGCTCGGTCATCATCTGCACGAAGAGGCGGTCGAAGTCGGCGCCGCGGGTGGCGGCCAGCTTCCGCATCGCCTCCGGCGTCTGCATGCCGCGCATCGTGCCGTGGTCGTGGCCCGGAGCCTCCTCGGACAGGCCCCGGTTCTTCAGCCAGGCGCGCATCATGCCGATCTCCGGACCCTGGCTGGCGCGGATCCGGTCGGCGATGGCGCGCACGGTCGGGTCGGCGGCCCGCTCGGGGGCGAGCCGGGCCATCTCCAGCGCCTGCGTGTGGTGCGGGATCATCATCCGGACGAACCAGACGTCCATGGAGTTGTGCGGGACCGCGCCGGCGCCGCGGACCTCGCTCGGGGCGGCGGTGGCGGCCGGTTCGCCCGGCCGGCCCGGCACGATGACCGTCACGTCGGTCGGTTCCGGGCTCGTCGGCGCGGCGCTGGTGGGCGCGGCCGCCGGCGTGCCGGCCGACCCCTCGTCGCCACGGGCGCGCAGCGACACCACGACCGCCAGCGGCAGGACGATCGCCAGTGTGACGATCGCCAGGACACGGGCGCGTCGACCGGTCATGGGCCACTCCCTGAGAACGAGGTCACCGCGATGCTATCCATTGACGATCCTCCTTCCATGTGACCTGGATCACATCGACGTCCTTCATCGGACGGTAGTGTGTCCACATTCGCCACCCCCCTTCGCGAAGGGTCTCGCCGATGATCGGACTCCCCAAGCCACGGTTACGACAGGCACGGATCGTGGCCGTCGCCGCCGCCGGCCTCCTCACCGCCAGCGTCCTGGTCGCGCCGCCGAGCAGCGCCCAGGTGACGTCGCAGGCCCCGACGGCCGCCACCAACACCATCCCCGGCGTTGACGAGATCGTCAGCAGCCCCAACATCCGCCTGGTCACCAACCTGCCCAAGGTCGCCCCGCTCGACGCCACCAACAGCGACCTGGCGTTCCAGGGCAAGTACGCCTTCGCGGGCAACTACAACGGATTCGTCGTCTACGACGTCTCGCGGCCCAGTTCGCCGCAGGTCGTCTCCCGGGTGCTCTGCCCGGGCTCCCAGAACGACATCTCCGTCTACGGTGACCTGCTCTTCCTCTCCACGGACTCGTCCCGCAGCGACGACTCCTGCAACAGCACCGCGCAGGGCGCCGACGTGAAGGAGTCCTGGGAGGGCATCAAGATCTTCGACATCAGGGACAAGGCCAACCCGCGGTACGTGAAGTCCGTCGAGACGGCCTGTGGCTCGCACACCCACACCCTGGTGCCCGGCAAGGACAAGAAGACCGTCTACGTGTACGTCTCCTCGTACAGCCCGCGGGCGAACTTCCCGGACTGCCAGCCGCCGCACGACTCGATCTCCATCATCAAGGTGCCGGTGAAGACGCCCACGAAGGCGGCCGTGGTGGCCACGCCGAACCTGTTCCCGGACGGCGGCTTCGAGGGCAGCGAGACCGGCTCGGCGACCACCGGGTGCCACGACATCACCGCCTACCCGAGCAAGGACCTGGCCGCCGGCGCGTGCATGGGCGACGGCATCCTCATGGACATCCGTAACCGGGAGGCGCCGCGGGTGATCAACCGGGTCCGGGACACGACCAACTTCGCGTTCTGGCACTCGGCCACGTTCAACAACTCCGGCACCAAGGTCGTCTTCACGGACGAGCTGGGCGGCGGCGGCGCGGCGACCTGCAACGAGGAGGTCGGCCCGAACCGCGGCGCGGACGCCATCTACGACATCACCGGCCGCGGCGACCACCGCAAGATGGTCTTCCGCAGCTACTTCAAGATCCCGCGGACCAACGCCGACACCGAGAACTGCGTGGCGCACAACGGCTCGCTGATCCCGGTGCTGGGTCGGGACATCATGGTCCAGGCGTGGTACCAGGGCGGCATCTCGGTCTGGGACTTCACCGACTCGCGCAACCCGAAGGAGATCGCCTTCTGGGAGCGGGGCCCGATCTCGAACGAGCAGATGATCGGCGGCGGTAGCTGGTCGGCGTACTACTACAACGGCTACATCTACTCCAACGACATCGCCAAGGGCTTCGACGTCCTGAAGCTCAGCGACTGGCGCACCTGGACGGCCGAGCTGGTCCGGTACCAGGAGCTCAACGTGCAGACCCAGCCGACCTACCTGGGCGGCTGGTAGGCACCGCGGTAACCACCGGCGCACACGGTGAGGGCCCGGTCCCCCTCGGGGGCCGGGCCCTCACCCGTCCCGCCCGGCCGGCGCCGAGGGCGGGCCGGGTCGCGTCGCACCGGATCGGCGGCGCCGGCCGGGGGCCCGGCCGGCGCCGCGCCGGTCGTCAGCTCACCGGCAGCTGGTACCGCCGCTCGCCGCCGCCGGTCGCCGTGACCAGCCGCACCTCGCCGCTGCGCAGGCCGTACGTCACCGACCAGCGGGTGTGCGCCTGCCGCACGCCGGTCAGCACCCGGTGCGCGGCGGCGGCGTCCACCACCCCGCCGGTCTCGTCCATGGCCCGGGCGATGAGGCCGTAGCGGTGGTCCTCCCGGCGCTTCTGCTCGGCGACGCCGACGACCGGCACGTTCGTCAACGCCTGCCACGGGCCCTGCCCCCGCTCGACGCGCATCTCGCCGTCGACGAACTCGACCACGGCGGACGCGCCGGTGGCGTCGGCCACCAGGTAGTGCAGCGGCGGACCGCCGGAGAAGTCGAGGTTGTGCGCCGTGAAGACGGCGACCGCCTCGTCCACGGTGGCCGCCCGGTCGAGCACGAGGCGCAGGATGCGCACCGAGCCGACGGTGGGCTTGCCCGGGACCGGCTCCGCCCGGGCCGTGTCGTCGGCGGCCAGCCCCACCGCGAGTCCGCGTTCGTTCATCCCGTCGAAGGGCAGCAGCGGCGCGTTCAGCAGCCGGCGGTCGCCGGCCGGGTCGGCGCCGACCCCGAGGTACGACAGGTCCACGAGCGAGATGGACGCGTACCCGTCCGGCGGGTCGGTGCGCAGCACCATGGCCGGGTTGGCGTCCCAGTCGAAGTTCCGCGCGAACAGCGGCCGGCTGCGGTCGCCGGCCGCCACGAACAGCGAGCAGCCGAACGGGCTCGCCGGCGCGGCGTCCGTGCCCACTGTCGCGTCGTACCCCCCGACGTAGGTCATCTCGTACAGCGGCAGGTCGTCGACCCGGCGCAGGCTGGCCAGGGTCTGGTCGACCTGGGCCGCGTCCTGTCGGGAGGCCGTGGGCGTGCCGGTGGGTGACGCCACGGTCGGTGGGGAGCCGTCCGGCACGTCGGCCGAACAGGCGGTGAGCGCGAGCAGCAGGGCCAGGGTGACGGCCGGCAGTGTCCTCCGCATATTCACTGGACGCTATGCGGCGCGCCGCCGGTTGTCCATCGACCACCGGACAGCTCGCGTCCTCGACCGGCCGGTCGCCGCTCAGCCGGCCGGGATGCGGTCCAGTTGGTCCGCGAGGGCGCCCGGGCTGAGCGCCGGCCGGCCACCGGGGTGACCGACGGTGGCGCCCGCGGCGGCCACGGCGTACCGGGCGGCACCCTCCGTCGGCTCACCGCGCAGCAGGGCGACGGTGAGCGCGGCCACGAAGGCGTCGCCCGCGCCGGTGCTGTCGACCGTCGGTGTGTCGCTCAGCGGCAGGAAGAGCTGGCCGTCCGGCCAGACGAACGCGTTGCCCTCGCCGGGCACCTCGACGGCCACGAGTGTCGGGCCGCGCCGCACCAGCTTCCGCCCGGCGGCCAGGCCGGCGGTCGCGTCGCCCGGTGCCTCCCCCACGAGCAACGCGGTCTCCCGCGCGTCGGCGCGCAGCACGTCCGCCGCGGCGAGCAGCGCGTCGGCCGTCGCCGGATCGGGCGGCGCGCCGTCGAGCACCACCGTCCGGCCGGTCTCCCGGGCCGTGCGCGCCGCCGCCAGCGCGGCGTCGGCGGGCTGCTGGAGCTGGACGAGCACCGCGCGGGCGGCCCGCAGCGCGGCCCCGGCGCCGGCCACGTCCGCCGGGGTGAGCAGGGTCGCCGGGGGCAGGTCCTCGAGGTAGCGCCAGCGACCGCGGGCGTCCAGCAGGTCGACGATGAGGCCGCTGCGGACGCCCCGCCGGCGTACCACCGGTGCGACGTCGATCCCGTCGGCCCGGGCCTGGGCCAGCAGGTGCTCGCCGACCTCGTCGTCGCCCACCACGCCGAGCAGGCCGGCCCGGGCTCCGAGCTGCGCGGCGGCGACCGCCTGGTTGGCGCCCTTGCCGCCGAGCAGCTCCCGCCGCCGGCGCACCGGCGCGCTCCGCCCGGCCTCCGGCACGTCGTCGACCAGCAGCACGAGGTCGCGGGCCACCTGCCCGACGACCAGCACGTCCAGATCCGCCATGCCCGACAGGTACCCGGGGCCGGGCCGGGCAAGCCCCCGACCCGACCCCGCCGGCGCGGGACGCCGGCCCCGAGCCGCGGTCACTCCCCCGCACGGTCCAGCGTGAACATGAAGCAGCCGTAGACGACGTTGCGGCTGTGCAACTGGTGCACCGCCGGGTCGGCGAACAGTTCGGCGATCACCGTCTCCGGGTCGGTGCCGTCGTGCCGCCGGCCGCCGCAGATCCGGCCCCGCCGGTCGTACGCCCGCAGCACCTGCGGCCGGCCCCGCCACGCCTGCGGGTAACCGCCGCCGGGCACCGGACCCGCGCACGCGTCCGCGTGCGCGAAGACGGGGCCGACCTCCCGGTACGGGCCGGCGGCGACCGGTGGCGCGTACCCGAAGAGCAGCAGTTCCTCGCCCGCGCGGGCGTCCCGCAGGCAGCAGCGCAGCGGTTCGTCCCCCTCGGCCACGACCGCCTCCACGGGGCGGCCCGCGGAGTCCCGGCCGCCCCGGCGGACGGCGGCGAGCACGGTGGGCGGCAGCGGACGGACGACGAAACGGTTCGGTGCGGTCATGCGTCCCAGCCTGGCGCGGCGGCCCGGGTGGGCGCTGGCGGTGATCGGACGTCGCGTCCCTCCGACTCGATCATCCGGAGCCTCGCCGCGACGTCCCGTCCCCCGGGTTCAGCCGGGAAGCGGCGCGCCGTCACCGCGCGCGTGGCGCGGGCTCTCGTCCGCCGGGGTGACGCCGGCACCCTGGGCGCCGCGCGCGGGGCTCCCCTTCCCCCGGGTGCGGCGGGGGCCGACCAGGCGGCGCACCATCGGCGCGGCGTTCCACCGCGCGGCGCCCACCAGGTCGCGGGCGTGTTCCAGCACCGTGTAGTCCGGCCGCGCCAGGCCGTCCGCGATCGCCCGGTCGAGGTCGTTGCCGCAGCGGCTCAGGACGCTGTCGAAGTCCCGCCGCACGGGTTCCAGCAGCTGGTAGCCGAACGAGCGGTGCAGCCGGGCGAAGAACGGCTTGTAGAGGCGCGCCCGTTCGTGCAGCCCCGAGGAGTACGACATGGGGTTCTTCGGGCGGCGGAGCACGTAGTCGGGGAGCACGTCGGCGAACGCTCTGCGGAGGATCCACTTCTCCTGCCCGTCGCGCATCTTCAGGTCCCGCGACAGCCGCAGGGCCAGCTCAACCACGCCGAGGTCGAGGAACGGCACGCGGGTCTCCACCCCGTGGCCCATGCTCGCGCGGTCCACCCGCTGCAGCTCGGTCCGGCCCAGGTTGCGGATCCGGTGCAGGAAGAGCCGGCGGGACGCGTCCGGGCCGACCTCGTGGTACATGGGGTACCCGCCGAAGAGCTCGTCCGAGCCGTCGCCGGTGAGCGCCACCTTCACCCCGAGCTGCCGCAGCCGCCGGAACAGCGGCACCGACACGACGGCGTTGATGATGTCGCCGTACTCGGTCAGCTCGGAGATCCGGATGGCCTCCCGGACGTCGGCCAGCCGGATGTCGCGCGGGCGCAGCTCGACGACCTCGTGCGGCACGCCGAGGTCGGCCGCGAGGCGCCGGGCGTACGCCACGTCCGGGCTGTCCGGCACGCCGACCGTGACGGCCACGCAGTCGGGGTGCAGGTCCCGTACGTGGCGCAGGACCAGCGAGCTGTCCAGCCCTCCGGAGAGGACCACCCCGACGGTGAGGTCGGTGTCGACCCGGACCCGGATGCTGTCGTGCAGTGCGGCACGGACGAGAAGGGCGGCCTCGTCCGGGTCGTCGATCGGCAGCCCGTCGCCGAGGGTGAGCAGGTCCACGTGCGGCCGCAGCCGGACGGTCCCGTCGCCGTCGGCCCAGCCGTGGTGCCCGGGCGGCACCTCGACGATCGGGGCGCCGTGCCCGACCAGCGCCTTGACCTCGGAGGCGAGGTGCAGGCAGCCGGGCTTGCGGGCCCAGTACAGCGGCTTGACCCCGAGCGGGTCACGAGCGAGGTAGGCGCGGCCGGTGGCCCGCTCGACGGCCACGAACGCGTACTCGCCGCGCAGCCGGGTGACCGCCTCGTCGCCCCAGCGCTCGAACGCCGCGAGCACCACCTCCGTGTCGCTGTCGCCGCGGAAGGCGTGGCCCAGCCGGGTCAGCTCCGCCCGCAGGTCCCGGTGGTTGAAGACCTCGCCGTTGTAGCAGAGCAGCCAGCGCCCGTCGGCCGACGTCCACGGCTGCACGGCCCGCTCGCGGTCCACCACGCGCAGGCGCCGGGTGCCGGCGAGCAGCCCGTTCTCGTAGCGGGCCTCGGTCACCTCGCCGCGCGGGGCGAGCACGGCGAGCATCCGGCGCAGGATCGTCGGGTCGGCGTCCGGGCCGATGCTCAGCGCGATACCGCACATCGGCTCAGACCCCCATCTCGGCTTCGTACGCCCGGCGCAGCCGCTGCCGGGCCGAGGGTGCGAGGCAGACGTGCCACGCCTGCCCCTCGTCGACCACGTTGATCTCGCCGGCCTCCTGCCGGGCGAGCAGGACCGCGGCCAGGGTGTCGCGTACGCCGAACCGGGCGAACCAGTCCATCTCCACGTCGACGGCGTACCCGACGCAGTGGCCGCTGGGCAGCATGGCCGCGTACCCGAGGCGCCGCAGCCGGTGCTGGTGCTCCGCGCTGCGGGTCAGAGAGGTGACCCAGAGCGGCGGGGTGCCGGCCGGCGTCGACGCGGCGAATTCGCGCCCCACGTCGTTGAGCAGCGCCACCACCTCCCGGCGCGCGCGCCGGGCGAGCAGACCGGCGGTACGGGGGCTCCCGTTGGGTCGCAGCCGGCGGCGCATCGCCTGGTAGCCCCGGCCCAGCACCGTGGCCGGCTGCTCGCGGTAGCGGAACCGGAGCAGGTCCCGGCGACGCAGCCACTCGAGGTCGACCAGGTCGTGGCTGCCCTGGACCTGCGCGTCGGTGAGGAACGCCGGGGTGTCCCGCCACCACATCACGTCGATGCGCGACAACAGGTAGATCCGCACGAGCGCGGTCAGGTCCCGCGCCGAACTGCGGGTGTGCGGCTGGTAGCGGGCCATCTCGAGCAGCAGCGTCTCGCGGGCGCCGAGGAACCCCTGCGGGGTGGCGTCGAGCACCGCGGCGAGGGCCGGCTCGCGCAGCCGGTCGTCGATGAGCACCTGCCGGGCGGCGACGCTCGGCGCGTCGGCCAGCGCCCCGACCTCGACGAGCAGGTCGGCGACGGCCGCACGGTAGGCGGCGAGGTCGGGTCCGTTGGCCGGCGTGGGGCCGGACGGGGCGGGCAGGCGGTGGGCCGCGGCGGTGGGCGTGACCGGACCGGGCCGCGGTCCGGAGCTTCGGCTGGGCACTCGCATGATCGGTCCTCCCTGCGGTCACGACACCTGGTCGCTTGCCCTGCACCCACCGTAATCGGCCGGATCGGGAGAAGCCCGAACAATCCTCCTATCTACCCCGTTCGGCGATAGTAGGTCACAGCTCGCCCTCCCCACCCCACTCCACCAACCCCTGCACCTGCGCGTACGAGGGCAACTCGGTGGGTCGGCCGGGCGCACCCGCCCCGTCGGTGTCCGCCGCTCCGGCCCGTACCTCCTCCAGGGCGGACAGCGCCCCACCGAGCGCAGCCCGGAACAGCAGCGAGCCGGTGCTCACGCGGGCCACCCCGAGGCGGCCCAGCTCGGCGACGCCGGGCCCGCCGGGGAGGTACAGCACGTTGAGCGGGGCGTCGACCTCGGCGACGAGCGTGCGGACGGTGTCCGGGTCGACGGTGCCGGGCGCGAAGACGCCGTCGGCTCCGGCCGCCCGGTACGCCCGGGCCCGCGCCAACCCCTCGTCCAGCGGCTCGGGGACGCCGAGCCACCAGGCGTCGGTCCGCGCGTTGACGAAGAGGTCGGGCACGGCGGCCTTGACGGCCGCCACCCGCTCCGCGACGGCCTCCGGCGCGGCGAGTCCCCCGTCCGGCCGGCCGTCCTCGATGTTGATCCCCACCACGCCGAGCCCCGCCAGCTCGACGGCGAGCGCGGCGACCTCCGCCGGGTCGTCGGCGAATCCTCCCTCCACGTCGACGGTGAGCAGCGCCGGGAGCCGGCGCAGCCGCCCGGCGAGCGCCAGCGTCTCCGCGCGGGTCGCCGCGGTGCCGTCCGGGAGGCCGGCCGCGGCGGCGACGCCGAGGCTCGTGGTGCCGACCGCCCGGTGTCCGCGGGCGACGAGCGCGGCGGCCGAGGCGTGGTCCCAGGCGTTGGGCAGCAGCAGCGGCCGGCCGGGCCGGTGCAGGGCGCGGAACTCGGCGCACCGGGCGGCGTGGTCGCCGGCGGGCCGGTCGTGTCGGGCGGGTGCGGACGGAAGCGTCATCGGGGGATCACCTCGAGTCGGGTCGGCACCCGCAGCAGCGGGTGCGGTGCGTACGTCACCGGTTCCGGGGCACGGCGGCACCGCTCGCGCAGCACGTCCAGCACCCCGCTGGCGAGCGCCAGCGCGTGCCGTCGACCGGGGCAGCCGCGCGGACCGGCGCCGAAGGTCAGCGCCGGCACGGGCCGGCCGGGCGCGAAGGCGTCGGGCCGGGCGAAGACCGCCGGGTCGCGGTTCGCCGCGTCGAAGCGCAGCAGCAGCGCGGTGTCGGGTGGCAGGTCGACGCCGCCCAGGCGCACCGGGCCGGCGGTGATCCGGCGGGTGCCGCGGACGGGCGGGTCGAGCCGGAGCACCTCCGCGAGCAGGTCCGCGGTGTCACCGACCGGCGACACGTCCGTGACCCCGCCGGTGGCCGGTGACGCGTCCGTAACCGTGCCGGTGGCCGGCGACGTCTCCGCGGCCGTGCCGGCGGCCGTCGGCAGCAGGTGGCGGGCGCCCGCGCCGACCAGTCCGGCGGTGGCGTCGCACGCCTGCACCAGCAAACCGATCCGGTTGGCGAGCACCTCGGTCCCGGCGGGCGGGGACTGCGCCACCAGCTCCACCACGGCCGCGTCGGCCCGCCAGACCGCGACCGGGTCGGCGCCCGGCTGGTAGGCGGCGGCGACCGTGGCCACCGACGTGACGGCGGCCTCCGGGTCGGCCATCCCGAGCCGCCCGGCGAGCACCCGCACGGGTACGCGCCGGGCGAGCGCGGACGGCACGTCCAACCGGCCGCCGGCGGCGTCGAGAGCGGCGGCGGTCACCCGGGCGGCCTCGCGGCGCAGGTCGGCGGGATCGAGAGGGTCCAGGGCGGCGAGGCCGGCGGCCCTCCGGGCAGGGTGGTGCTCCGGCGCGCTGAACCGGCTCACGGCGCCCCGCAGCCAGGCGAGGGTGTACGCCGCCCCGGGCGGCGCGACCGGCACCCGGCAGGCCGGCTCGGTGAGCGCCGCGCGCACGTCGGCGTGCCGGGTGAGGGTGCAGCCGGTGTCCGGGTCCAGCGTGGGCGGGCCGCACGGCGGGGTGTCGGGGGCGGGGGCGATGTCGGGCCAGGTGAGGGTCACGCGCCGACGCTAGGCGCGGAATCCTACGGTGGTCGCCGAAGTGTACGGCCGGTGGCGGCGGTCCGGTTGCCGCCGGGTCAGGCGCGGCCGCCGCCGGTGTCGGGCGCGGCGGGCGGGGCGAGGTCGTCCGACGCGAGGTCGAGGGCGGCGGCGAGCGCCGGGCCGCCGGCTGGGGTGAGGCGTACGGCGCGGCCGGCGCCCCGGGCGAGCCAGCCCAGCTCGAACAGGCGGTCGCAGAGCGCGGCGCCGAGGGCGCCGGAGAGGTGGGGACGGCGTTCGGTCCAGTCGAGACAGTCGCGCAGCAGGGGGCGGCGGGCGGACCGCAGCTGGACGACGGGCAGCCCCAGGTCGGCGCACCACGCGATCCCGGCCGGGGTGAGCGCCAGCCCACCGGCCCGGTCGAGCAGGCCGCCGCGCAGCAGCGCGTCGTGCACCAGCACACCGAGCCGCCCGGCCAGGTGGTCGTAGCAGGTGCGGGCGTACGCCAGGGCGGCACCGGCCCGGGCGGCGCGCAGCGACCGGGCCGGCGGCGCGGGCGCGGACACCCGCCCGGCGAGGTCCTCGATGAGCTGCGCCACGCCCGGGTCGGCCAGCCGGAGGTAGCGGTGCCGCCCCTGCCGTTCCTGCACGAGCAGGCCGCCCTCGACGAGGCGGCTGAGGTGGTCGCTCGCCGTGGACGGGGCGACGCCGGCGGTCCGGGCCAGTTCGCCCGCCGTCCAGGCCCGGCCGTCGAGCAGGGCGAGGCAGATCCGGGCCCGGGTGGTGTCGGCCAGCAACGTGGCGAGCTGGGCCAGGGCCGGCGCGTCGGCGGTCGCGGTGTGCATCCGCCCATGCTGGCACGGCGACGTTTCGGTGGTGGCCGACAGTCTTTACAACGTTGTATGCATCGTTGTAGGAAGGGACGCGAGTCACACCGACGTCCACTCCACGCGAGGCAGGTCTGATGGGACATCTCCGCCGCGGCGGCGCACTCGCCGCCACACTCGGTCTGCTGCTGGCGGGTTCCGCCGCCGCGCCGGCCGCCGCCGAACCCCGATCCGCCGTCCCCTACCGCAACCCGATATCGGCCGGCGTGGGCGACACGTTCGCCGACCCGGTGATCGTGCGCGGTGACGACGGCTACTGGTACGCCTACGGCACCACCGACCCGCTGCGCGAGGGCGAGCGGAGCTTCCACCGCGTGCCCACGGCCCGCTCCGCCGACCTGGTCGACTGGACGTACGTCGGTGACGCGTTCGGCCCCGACCAACGCCCGCCGTACGCGGCTCCCGGCGCCGCCTACTGGGCGCCGGACGTGCGCCGCATCGGCGACCGCTACGTCATGTACATGACGGTCACCGACACCACCGTCTCGCCCGAGGGCAGCGACTACGCCATCGGCGCCGCCACCGCGCCCACCCCCACCGGCCCGTGGACGTTCGCCGACGAGCCGGTGGTCGCGCCCCGCCCCGGCGGCGGCGGGGGTTACCTGTGGACCATCGACCCCAGCCAGTTCACCGACACCGACGGCACGAGCTACCTCTACTACGGCAGCTACTACGGCGGTGTCTCGGTCACCGAACTCTCCCCCGACGGGCTGCGCGCCGTCGGCACGCCCACGCTGGTCGCCATCGACAACAAGTTCGAGGGCACCTACGTGCTGCGCCACGACGGCTGGTACTACCTCTTCGCGTCCACCGCGAACTGCTGCGCCGGCCCCGCCACCGGCTACTCGGTGCAGGTCGGCCGCGCCCGCAGTCCCCGCGGGCCGTTCCTGGACCGCGACGGCGTCCCGCTCACCGCCTCCCGCACCGGCGGCACCCCGGTGCTCACGCAGAACGGCAACCGCTGGATCGGCACCGGCCACAACGGATTCCTCACCGACCTGTCCGGGCAGGACTGGATCGTCTACCACGCCATCGACCGCGCCGACCCGTACCTCGACGAGCCGTTCGGCATCAACGAGCGGCCGATGCTGCTCGACCGGCTGGACTGGATCGACGGCTGGCCCACCGTGAACGCCGGCGCCGGTCCCTCCGACGGGACGCGGCCGGCGCCGGTGACCACCGGCCCGGTCGACGAGCGGTTCGACCGCGCCGGCCTGGCCGGCTGGCGGCGGATCGGCGGCGACTGGCGCGTCGCCGACGGCCGGCTGACCGGCGGCGGGACGCTCACCAGCCGTACGACGGTGGGCGGCGACGTGCGGGCGGAGGCCGACCTGCGGCTGACCGGCGCGCGCAGCGCGGGGATCACCCTGGCCGACCGGGTCGAGGTCCGCGTCGACGCGGCGGCCGGCGCCCTGGTGGCCCGCGACGGCCGCCGGACGGCGAGCGCGCCGCTGCCCGCCGGGTTCGACCCCGCCCACCGGCACAACCTGGCCGTCGAGGTACGCGGCCGGCAGCTCGTGGCCGAACTCAGCCCGGCGCGGCTCGGTGACCAGGTGGCCGTGGTGGAGCTGCGGCTGGAGCGCCCGGTGGCCGGGCGGATCACCCTGCGCGCCGACGGCGGCACGGCCGAGTTCGACAACGTGAGCGCCGTCCGGCTGTTCCAGCCGGTCCGGGCCGCCGTGCCGGCGCCCCGGGTCGGGCGGGAGCTGGTCGCCTACTCCGACGAGTTCGCCGACGGCCTCGGGCCGGCCTGGAGCTGGATCCGCGAGGACCCGGCGGCGACCGTGGCCGGCGGCGCGCTGCGCTGGCCCACGCAGGCCGCGGACCTCACCGGCACCGGCAACACGGCGAGCGTGCTGCTGCGCGACGCGCCGGCCGGCGACTACGTGGTGGAGACGAAGGTGACCCTCGACCTCGGCGAGGAGACCGTCCGCAACTACCAGCAGGCCGGCCTCGTCGCGTACGTCGACGACGACCGGTTCGCCCGGCTGGCCCAGGTGGCGATCTGGAACACCCGGCAGGTGGAGTACGGCTACGAGCTGCCGTTCGCGGGGCAGCCGGTGTACGGCGGCACCATCGTCGGCACCCCGGCCACCACGACCTGGCTGCGGCTGGCGCACCGCGTCGACCCGGCCAACGGCGAGCACGAGTTCCGGGCGGCCTCCAGCCGCGACGGGCGGCACTGGACCTGGGGTGGCGTCTGGACCTTCCCGGCCGACACCACGCCCCGGATCGGCCTGGTCGCCCACGGCGGGAACCAGCCGCCGGTGACCGCCGAGTTCGACTACGTGCGGTTCTACCGCTGAGCGTGTCCGCAGGGGCCCCTTCCGGACGCGTGCGATCCGGGAGGGGCCCCGGTCACGCGAACCGCCGCACGGTGCGCGTGGCGCTGTCGTAGCTGCGCGCCGCCACGAACTCCCCGGCCGGGCGGTCCGCACCGACCACCGCCCGGGCGCGGCGGCGGTCGGCGTCGCCGAACCGCAGCGCCAGGCTGAGGTGCGGGATCCACCGTCCGGGCAGGTGCCACGGGCGCGGCCCCGGCGCGCCGGCGAGCACGTCCCAGACCGCTCCGTGCAGGGCCAGCAGCTGCGGCGCGGGCCGGACCAGCCAGACCAGCGGGGCGCTGCCGTCGAGCACCGCCACCCGGTCGACGGTCGCGGGCACGGGCAGCGCCGCGTCGAACAGGTCGGCGAGGCGCGCCGCGGCGCCGGGCGGGAACGCGTCCACGGTGGCGAGGGTCAGGTGCGGCCGGTTGGTCGGATGCGTGTTGCGGGCGAGGCTCGGAAGGCCGGTCGCGGCCAGCCGGTCCCACGCCGCCCGCACCGCGGCGTCCAGCGCCGGCGCGCAGAGCAGTTCGACCGTACGCACCCGCTCACGGTAGCCGCGCCGCCCGGCGTAGCCGGTCGCCGCCGCGGCCCGGCCCTCCCCGTGTGCGCGCGTCGCGATCTCCGACCGGATGGCGTCCGGGGCGGGTTGTGACCGGTCGGCGCGGCGGGCCCGGGGCGGTGATGAAAGGCTTGTCACATGAGCTCGGCACAGAACCACCCCACCGGCCCGGACAGCGACGACGCGAACGGCTTCGCGGAGCTGGGGCTCCGCCGGGAGCTGCTCGGCGCGCTGTCCGCCCTCGGCTACGAGGAGCCCACCCCGATCCAGCGCGAGGCGATCCCGCCGCTGCTGGCCGGCCGGGACCTGCTCGGCCAGGCGGCGACCGGCACCGGCAAGACCGCCGCCTTCGCGCTGCCCCTGCTCCAGCGGATGCCGGCCGGCCGCGACGACGGCGACCCGGTGGCGCTCGTGCTGGTGCCGACCCGGGAACTGGCGGTCCAGGTCTCCGAGGCGTTCCACCGGTACGGCCGGGAGCTGGGCACCCGCGTGCTGCCGATCTACGGCGGGCAGCCGATCGGGCGGCAGCTGCGGGCCCTGGACGCCGGCGTCGACGTGGTCGTGGCCACGCCGGGCCGTGCCCTGGACCACATCGCGCGGGACACGCTGCGGCTGGGCGGGCTGGCCACGGTCGTGCTCGACGAGGCCGACGAGATGCTGGACATGGGTTTCGCCGAGGACATCGAGGCGATCCTGGAGCACGCGCCCGCGCAGCGGCAGACGGTGCTGTTCTCGGCCACCATGCCGTCGCGCATCGACGGGATGGCCCGCCAGCACCTCACCGACCCGGTCCGCATCCAGATCGAGCGCGAGCAGCCGGTCGCCGGGGAGGCGCCCCGCGTACGCCAGAGCGCCTACCTGGTGGCGCGGGCGCACAAGCCGGCGGCGCTGGGCCGGGTGCTGGACGTGGAGTCCCCCACCGCGGCCATCGTTTTCTGCCGTAGCCGGGAGGAGGTGGACCGGCTCACCGAGACGATGAACGGCCGCGGCTACCGGGCCGAGGCCCTGCACGGCGGCATGAGCCAGGAGCAGCGGGACCGGGTGATGGGACGGCTGCGGGCCGGTACGGCCGACCTGCTGGTCGCCACCGACGTGGCCGCCCGCGGTCTGGACGTGGAGCAGCTCACGCACGTCGTCAACTACGACGTGCCGTCCGCCCCGGAGTCGTACGTGCACCGCATCGGGCGGGTGGGCCGGGCCGGGCGGGAGGGGGTGGCGATCACCCTCGCCGAGCCGCGGGAGCACCGGATGCTCAAGACGATCGAGCGGGTCACCGGCCAGCGGATCGCCATCGACACCATCCCGACGGTGGCCGACCTGCGGACGCGCCGGCTGGAGCTGACCCAGGCGGCGCTGCGGGAGAGCCTGCTCGAGGACGACCTGGAGCCGTTCCGGGTGATCGTGGAGTCGCTCACCGACGAGTTCGACCTCATGGAGGTGGCCCTCGCCGCCGTGAAGCTGGCCCACGAGGCGACCTCGCCCGGCGCGGACGACGAGGAGGAGATCCCCCAGGTGTCGCTGCGCGGCCCGCGCGAGGGCGCCCGGGGCGAGCGGCGCGGCGGTGGCCGCCCCCGCCCGGGCGGCACCACGCAGGTCTTCGTGGGGCTCGGCCGGCGCGCCGGGGTGCGCCCGCAGGACCTGGTCGGGGCGATCACCGGGGAGACGCGGGTGAGCGGCCGGGACATCGGCTCGATCGAGATCGCCGACCGGTTCTCACTCGTGGAGGTGCCCCACGACGTCGCCGACGAGGTGATCGCGGGGCTGCGGGCCAGCACCATCAAGGGCCGCAAGGCGACCGTCCGCCGCGACCGCGACGGCGACGACCGGGACCGGCGGGAGCGGGCGTACGGCGGCGACCGCCGGGAGCGCCCCTACGGCGGCGACCGCCGCGACCGGCCGTTCGGTGGCGACCGGCGGGACCGGCCGTACGGTGGCGACCGGCGCGACCGCGACGGCCGCGGTCGTCCCTGACGGATGTCACGACGGGGCCCCTGCCGACGTGTCGACAGGGGCCCCTCCGTGCCGGGTCAGGCGGCGGCGAGCGCCGGGCCGTCCAGCGACTCCGCCTCGATGTCGGCCGGGCGCAGCGCCAGGGCGAGCACGTCGGCGACGTCCGAGAGCGTGTGGATGGTCAGCGCCTCGCGGACCTCGGTGGGCAGGTCGTCCAGGTCCGGCTCGTTGCGCTTCGGGATGATGACCTCGGTCAGGCCGGCCCGGTGCGCGGCGAGCAGCTTCTGCTTCACGCCGCCGATGGGCAGCACCCGCCCGGAGAGGGTCACCTCACCGGTCATCCCGAACTCCGGGCGTACCGGCCGGCCGCTGGCCAGCGACGCGAGCGCCGTGACCATGGTGATGCCGGCGCTCGGGCCGTCCTTGGGGACCGCGCCCGCCGGCACGTGCAGGTGGATCCGCCGCCCGGCGAGGGCGTTCGGGTCCAGCCCGAGCCGGCGCCCGTTGGAGCGCAGGTACGACAGCGCGATGTGCGCGGACTCCTTCATCACGTCGCCGAGCTGGCCGGTGAGGGTCAGCCCCGGCTCGCCCTCCATGCTGGTGGCCTCGATGAAGAGCACGTCGCCGCCCGCGCCGGTGACCGCGAGACCCGTGGCCACGCCCGGCACGGCGGTACGCTCCGCCGACTCCGGGGTGAACTTCGGCCGGCCCAGGTAGCGGGCCAGGTTGTCGGTGTCCACCCGGACCGGGGTCGGGTCGGTGGCCAGCGCGACCGCCACCTTGCGGAGGATCTTCGCGAGGGCCCGCTCCAGCTGCCGGACGCCGGCCTCGCGGGTGTACTCCCCCGCGATCCGGGCCAGGGCCTCGTCGGAGACGGTCACCTCGTCGGCGGTCAGCCCAGCCCGCTCCCGCTGCCGGGGCAGCAGGTGGTCCCGGGCGATGGCCACCTTCTCGTCCTCGGTGTACCCGTCGAGCGTGACCAGCTCCATGCGGTCCAGCAGCGGGCCGGGGATGGTCTCCACCACGTTCGCGGTGGCCAGGAACAGCACGTCGGACAGGTCGAGGTCGACCTCCAGGTAGTGGTCCCGGAAAGTGTGGTTCTGCGCCGGGTCGAGCACCTCCAGCAGGGCGGCGGCCGGGTCGCCGGCGTAGCCGGCGGCCAGCTTGTCGACCTCGTCGAGGAGCACGACCGGGTTCATCGAGCCCGCCTCGCGCAGGGCGCGGACGATGCGGCCGGGCAGCGCGCCGACGTAGGTGCGCCGGTGCCCGCGGATCTCGGCCTCGTCCCGCACGCCGCCGAGGGAGACGCGGACGAAGTTGCGGCCGAGCGCCCGGGCGACGGACTCGCCGAGGCTCGTCTTGCCCACACCGGGCGGGCCGGCGAGGGCGAGCACGGCGCCGGAGCCGCGTCCGCCGACGACGCCGAGGTTGCGCTCGGCGCGGCGGTTGCGCACGGCCAGGTACTCGAGGATGCGGTCCTTCACGTCGGTCAGGCCGGCGTGGTCGGCGTCGAGCACGGCGCGGGCCGCGGCCAGGTCGGTGTTGTCCGTGGTACGCGTGTTCCACGGCATCTCGAGGACGGTGTCCAGCCACGTCCGGATCCAGCCCGCCTCCGGGGAGGCGTCACTGGCCCGTTCGAGCTTGCCGACCTCGCGCAGCGCCGCCTCGCGCACCTTCTCGGGCAGGTCGGCGGCCTCGACGCGGGCCCGGTAGTCGGCCGAGCCGTCCGGCTCGTCCTCGCCGAGTTCCTTGCGGATCGCGGCGAGCTGCTGGCGCAGCAGGAACTCCCGCTGCGACTTCTCCAGCCCCTCGCGCACGTCGTTGTTGATCTGCTCGGTGACCTCCTGCTCGGCCAGGTGCTCCTTCACCCAGCCGACAAGCAGCTCCAGCCGGGCGGTGACGTCCGGCGCGGCGAGCAGCTCGGCCTTCTGCTCCAGGGTCAGCCAGGGCGCGTACCCGGCGGAGTCGGCCAGCTCGGAGAGGTCGGTCATGCGCTCCATCGCGTCGATGACCTGCCAGGCGCCCCGCTGCTGGAGCACCGAGGTCATCAGGGCGCGGTACTCGCGGGCCAGTTCCCGGGCGCGGCCGGCGGGCGCGGGTTCGGGGACCTCGGTGGCCTCCACCCAGAGCGCCGCGCCGGGGCCGGGCACGCCGGAGCCGATGCGGGCGCGGGACAGACCGCGGACGACGGCCGCCGGCTCGCCGCTGGGCAGCCGGCCGACCTTCTCGATGGTGGCGACCGTGCCGACCGGGCCGTAGTCGCCGTCGAGGCGGGGCACGGCCAGGAGCTTGCGGTCGCCGGTCGCGCGGGCCGCGTCGACCGCGGCCTGGGTGGTCGGGTCGAGGGTCACCGGGATGACCATGCCGGGCAGCAGCACGGCGTCGGTCAGGGGAAGTACCGGAAGAGTTGCCATCGAACACCTGCTATCGCATTGAGTTGAGCGTGTCAGACTCAAGTCACAAAGCGTTCCCTTTCTTCCGGGGTGTGAGCCAGACCACTCGTCGTCCCGGCGCGCGGCGCGGGGAACAGCAGTTCCCGCAGCAGCGGCCCGCCCCCGGCGAGCGCCACCGCGAGCGGGATCGCGGCGCAGGTGAGCGCCAGGGCGACGACCGTCCAGACGGGCATCCCGGCGCCCGCCGCGGCCAGGGTCAGCGCGGCGCAGACGGCCAGCTTCACCCGCGTACGGGCGATGGGGACGAACGGATGCGAGGACATGGGTTCTCCTTCCGGTCAGAGCAGGAGCAGCAGCGCGGCGCCGACGGCGGCGGCCGGAATCGTGGTGATCACGGTGGCCAGCGCGGCCGAGTGCCGCCGCAACGCGGCGAGCGGGATCAGGGCGTCGCCGTCCTGGCTGATGGCGTTGGCCACGAGGGTCGGCAGCGGGATGCCGCCGCTGACGTACAGGCCGGTGAAGACGATCTGCACGGCGCAGCCGGGGATCAGTCCGATCCCGGCGCCGACCAGCACGCCGAGCAGCCCGGTCAGGGCGAGCTGGGAGCCGTCGAAGCCGGTCGTCGTCGTGAACACCTGCCAGCCGACGTACGCCACGGCCACCCAGACGGTGACGAACGACGCCTCGTGCGCGCTGTGCCGCAGCGTCGCCCGGAACGAGGTGGGCTGCGCCGTCTCCAGGCTGTCGTCGGCGAGCCGCCCCCGGCCGGCCGCGAAGATGAGCACCGCGACGAGGGTGCCGAGCACGCCCAGCGCGAGGTACGGGTCGACGCCGCCGAAGGCGCGGGTCAGCACGCCCGGGTCGACCATCTGGAACACCACCGGAACCGACACCGCGAACGCGGGCGTCGTCAGCCCCCAGAACGCCGTGGAGGCGGGCACCCGGGGCAGCAGCCCGCCGAGCAGCCGGCGGGACGCGGCCAGGTCGGGCCCGCCGACCATCGCCAGGGCGTCCGCCGGGGCGGGTCCGGCGAGTCCGGCCGGCTCCGGGCGGGCGGCCCGGCGGCGCGGGGCGCGGACCGGGTCGATGCCGAGCGCGTCCACGACGTAGCCGGTGACCAGACCCACCGCGAACAGCAACGCGTGGATCTTGAGCGCGAACGCGGGGTTCCAGGCGAGCACCACCCAGGACGAGTCGCCCATGGTCGCGGCCAGCGCCGCGACGACGGTGCCGAACGACACCTTGCGGCGCGCGTAGAGCGGCATCAGCACGATGGCGCCACCGCAGCCGGGGCTGACGCCGAGCAGCGCCCCCACGAGCGGACCGAGCCGGGGCCGGCTGGTCAGCCCGTCGGTGACCCGGTCGCCGTAGCGCCAGCGCAGCCAGCCGAAGAGCGCCACCATGACGGCGACGTAGACACCCACCTGCATGAACGCGTCGGCGAGCGGGCGGAGCACGAGTTCGGTCACGGCACACCTCCTTCGGTACGGGTGCGGCCGGGCCGCCACCCGGCGGTCGGGCGGCCCGGCGCGGGGACGTCAGGTGAGTTCGCTCCTGGCCCTGTCGGCGGCCCTGCCGGCCATGCCCGGGTTGGTGCCGTACAGGCGCGGGTCGCCGGGCGGCAGCACCGGCTCCGGCGCGTGCGGGCGCGGGCTGCCCTCGTACCGGAACCGGCCCTTCCCGTCGGGGGACGGCCCCGACGCCCAGCGGCCCTCGGCCGCGTCGCCGTCCGGGGAGAAGTCGAGGTACGTGTAGCCGAACTGCTCGGTGAGGTCGCCGGAGTCCGGGAAGGCGTCGGGCACCGGCATCTCCTCCAGGCCGTCCTCCTTCAGCTGTTCGATGGCCGCCATCCACATGTTCTGGTGCATGGTGTCCCGGGCCAGCAGGAAGCGGAGCATCTGCTTGACGCCCGGGTCGCCGGTCATGTTGAACAGGCGGGCGACCTGCAGCCGCCCCTGCGCCTCGGCGGTGACGTTCAGCTGGAAGTCGGCCATCAGGTTGCCGCTCGCGGTGATGAAGTTGCCGTTCCACGGCACCCCGGCGCTGTCCACGGGCAGCGCCCCGCCACCGCCGTGGATGAGGTGCGCGGGGTTCGACCCGCCGTAGACGGCGGCCACCATGGGGTTGTCCTCGGCCGCCTCCTGCAGCGACAGCGGCGCGTTCTCCAGCAGCCGGGTGATCATGGTGGCGATCATCTCGACGTGGCCCATCTCCTCGGTGCCGACGTCGAGGAGGAGGTCCTTGTACTTGCCCGGCAGCCGGCAGTTCCACCCCTGGTAGAGGTACTGGTTGGCGACGGTCATCTCGCCCCACTTGCCGCCCAGGATCTCCTGTAGGCGACGGGCGAACGCGGCGTCCGGACCGTCCGGCTTGGCCTCGAACTGCAGGTCCTTCATGTGGGTGAACATGTGTCCCTCCTCGGTACCGGGCTCACCTGGTACCGAGGACACTTCCCGCGCCGCTGGCCCAGCCGGGCCAATCGGCGACCCCGCCGGGTCAACCGGCGTGGCGGAGGACCGGACGGCGCACCTCCAGCGCCACGCCGCGCGGGTGGAGCCGGTGCACGTGCAGCGCGCCACCGTCGGCCGCGACGATCTGCCGGACGATCCACAACCCCAGCCCGGACATCCCGGCGGAGGGCTCCGGCCGGCGCAGCGCGTCGAGCAGCGCCGGATCGACGCGCCCCTCGTCGGTCACCAACAGGCTGAGATGGGAGCCGCGCAGGGCCGCGTACAGCCCCACCTGCCCGTCGGCGGGCCCGTGCCGCAGCGCGTTCTCCACGAGGTTCACCAGCACCTGCCGGGTGCGCCCGGCCGGTACGGGGAACCGTGCCGCTCCCCGGGTGGCCCGCGCCCGGCGGCGGTGCGCGGGCACCAGCGCGGCGGCCTCGCGGAGGATCCCGGCCAGCGGCACGGCGGGCTCCGGCTCCGCGGCCCGGGCCAGCGCGCCCGTGCCGGCGGTGGCGTCGCGCAACAGCGCCTGCAGGTGTACGGCCTGGTCGCGGGCCAGTTGGGTGATCGCGCGCCGGTCCTCGCCGCTCAGCTCACGGTGGTCGTCGGCCAGCGCCCGGGTCAGCGAGGTGAGCGTGCTGACGGGGGTGCGGAACTCGTGACAGAGGACCCGGAGCATCAGCTCGTGGTCGGTACGCGTCGCCCGTTCGCCGTCCGTGCCACCCGGCCCGATCCGCCGGAAACCCCGCAACAGCCCCTGCAACCCGTGCCGTCCACGCATCCGCCCCGACTCCCCTCGTACCGGCGCGTACCCGCATGATCGGTACCCGCTCGGGAACGGACCAGACATGCCCGACGCACCCACCATCCGACTCGTCGTCGTGGACGACCACCCACTCTTCGTCCGGGGCCTCGAACTGCTGCTGCCCGCCGCCACCGACAAGCGGGCCGAGGTGGTGGCCTCCACCGGGGACGCGTCGGCGGCCGCCTCGCTCGTGGCCCGCTGCCAGCCGGACCTGGCCCTGGTCGACCTGCACATGCCGCCGCCGGGCGGCATCCGCGCGGTGGCCGCCATCCGGCGGACCTCGCCCCGGGTGCGGGTGGTGGCGATGTCCGGCGACGACGACCCGGCCCCGGCGCTGGAGGCGCTGCGCGCCGGCGCCGAGGGGTACCTGCCGAAGAGCAGCGAGCCGGAGGAGCTGATGCGGCCGCTGGTGGCCATCCTCGACGGCTGGGCGGTGCTGCCGTCGGAGCTGCTGCGCGGGCTGCTCCGGCCGTCCCGCGTCGCCCCGATCGACCTCGACACCGAGGAGCGTCGACTGCTGCGGGCCATCGCGAGCGGGCGGAGCACCGTGGAGATCGCCGAGCACCTGCACGTGTCCGAACGCACGGTGAAGAGGATGACGGCGGCGCTGCTGCGGAAACTGCGCGTCACCACACGGGCCGAGGCCGCCGCGCTCGCCGGTCACGCGGGGCTGCTCGGCGAATAGGCGCCTTTGCCGACCTCGTCGCACGGCTCCCCGGTGATTGCCGTGACAACGGTCCCCGGCGGGAGCGATTCGGCGTGCCGCCGATCCCACGGGGCCGGATTCCGCGCCTCGACACCTGTTATTGATGATGGGAAAACGCGACCCGGTAATGGAGAGGGCCGTATTCTTGCGGCTTAGCCGGAGCGTACGTCAAACTTTGGACACACCAGCCCCAGACAGGGAGTAATCGGCGATGGCCAGAAAAGTAATCACGGTGCTGACCGACGACCTCGATGGCGGAAAGGCCGACCGGACGGTCGAGTTCAGCCTCGACGGCGTCGCCTACACGATCGACCTCTCCGACGAGAACACCGGAGTGCTGCGAAAGGCGCTCGACCCGTACATCAGCGCCGGTCGGCGAATCGGGCGCGGGACGACGGAGAGCGTCCGCACCGCGCGCCGCCCCGCGCGCGGCGGCGCCACCATGGATCGGGAACAGAACCGCGCCATCCGGGAATGGGCCGCCAAGAACGGTTACCGGATCTCGGAGCGGGGCCGGATTCCCGTCGAGGTCGTCGAGGCGTACAAGAACCGTTGAGTCCGGGCGGGTCGCGCCGGCCACCCGGCCGCGGCGCGCACCCGCGAGCGCCTGAGGTCGGCCGGCCCGCGGGGGCCGGCCGACGCGTTGCCGGCCCCCGCCGACGCCACACACGCGGCCGGGCCGACCGGGGCTGTCCCGGTCGGCCCGGCCGCGCCGCGCTCCGGTGACCCGGCCACCGCCCGGCTGACCCTGCCGCGACCCACCGCCGCGGAGCGGCTCAGTTGACCTGGATGCGCACCGCGTCGAAGGCGGGGGTCTGGTTGGCCCGCTCCATCATCGGCAGCCGGTGCGAGCCGTCGCCGGCCCAGACCGCGCACTGCGCCGTTCCGGACTCGGGCAGACCGGGCACCTGGATGGTCACCTCGTCCGGCTCGGCGCCGCCCCCGCCGTCCTCGGTGGCGACGAAGAAGGCCGGCACCTCCTGCGGCTCCGGCGGGGTGTCGAGGCTGTCGAGCATCCGGCAGGCGGTGTGGAAGTGCCCGCGCACCAGCCCCTGCTCGTTGAGCAGGGAACTCTCCACGTAGTACCCGCCCTGCCCCGCCGGGAGGAAGCGGTCCCGGACGAGGTTCCGCGTGCTCACCCGCAGGGTGAACGGCTGGTTCGCGCCGATCTCCTGCGGGAAGTCGGTGATCAGCAGCGAGGGGTTGTTCGCGGCGGCGCCGACCTCGCCGAAGGCCGTGCTCACGCAGCGGTTGCCGTTCTGGAAGCCGTCGTGCGGCTGCAGGCGGCTGTCGTCGCAGTCGTTGGCGAGGACGTCCAGGCCCGAGCCCGGGCCGCCGTTGTTCCCGCCGCCGTTGTTGCCACCGCCGTTGTTGCCACCACCGTTGTTGCCACCGCCGTTGTTCCCGCCACCGTTGTTGCCACCGCCGTTGCTGCCGCCGTTGTCGCCGCCCACCGGGGCGACCTGGCACTCGGCGAGCCGCGCCAGGTTCTGCGGACGCGGGCCGAACCGGTCGATGGCCGTCGTGATCCGCGCCAGCGTCGCCCGGCGCTTGCTGGCCAGCGGCTGGAGGATGGCGGAACGGACGAACTGCTCACCCCGGCTGCCCTCGGCCGCCAGCCGCCGGTCGGCCTCGGCGATCTGGGCCTGCAACTGGCTCAGGTTGCGCTCGACCTCGGCGCGGGCCCGGCGCGGCACCTCCGGCAGCTCGCCCGCCACGTCCGGGCAGGCGATCGCGGAACCGCCGGAGCCGCTGCCGCCGCCGGAGCCCTCCTGGCACTCCCGCATCGACTGCTGCCCGTCGCCCCAGTGGTTGCGCACCCACCGGCCGTCCTGCCACGTACGGGAGGTGGAGTCCCGCCCGCCGGGCGCCGTGGCGCCGGGACTGGGCTGCACGCAGGAACCCGCGACCGGCCGGGTGCCACCGGGCCGCCGGTCCTCGGCCGACGAGATCTGGGTCACGGCCACGATCCCGCCGAAGACGGCGAGCGTGCCGACGACGGCCAGCAGCCGCTTGCTCCGCGCGTTGCCGGACGACCGGCGCGCCCGTGTGGACCTGCGCATCGAATTGTTCTCCTTCACGATCCGGTGGTGGATCCGTGCCCTCGGCGGACCGTCGGAATTGCACGGGCACGCCACGCCTGAGGTAGCCGCGAGCGCGCCGCGACACGTCGATGACCGACGATGCCTTTCCGCACCGTCTCCCGCCTCCGGTGCCGCGGACGGGGGGAGATCCTGTCCATTCCCGCTGGAGTACGGAACGCCGGAGCCCACGGTTCAACCGGTCGGCGGAAAATTGTTGCCGGCGCGTGCCGGCCGGATGTCGGGTGGCACCGGGGCACGCCTCACCCGGCCGGGCCACGGCGCCGCGTCACGGTCACCGGAATAGGCGATGTCCCGCCGGGGCGCCGTGGTGACCGCCCGCGTACGAGAAACGTCAGTCCGCGCAGAGGTGCGCGAAACCGAATCCACCCACCATCTCGTCGTGGCGATCCTTCAACGCGAGGATGTCGGCCCGCAGCGCGTCACGGGTCGTGACCCCGGGTAGCCCACCGTCCAGGTCGCGCAGCCGCTCACCGACGGCGACCGCCGCGAGGTCCTCGGCGAGGCGCGCCGGGTCGATCCCGCAGGAGAACCCCTGTTCCCACACCGACACCCGCTCCACGAGGCAGGCTCCGGGCCGGACCTCCACCCAGCTCCACCCCTCGGCGGGCCCACCGCTCCACCGCACGTGCAGGCCACGGACGATCGGGTCGGCCAGCCGGCGCGACACGTACGCGTCGAGGGCGGCGACCCGGGCCAGCGCCCCCAGGTCGTTGACGTGCCCGGTCCGCCCGTCCGGCAGCCGGCCCAGGATCTCCCGGAAGCCGACCGGCGCGGGCTCGTCGGGGTCGGCCGGTGCGGTGGCGGCGGCGTAGGCGCGGGCGTCGAGGACGTACTCGACCAGGCGGCGCCCGTGGTCGGCGGCCCGCAGGGTGGACGACTCGATGCGTAGCACCGGCAGCCCCGCCGCGGCGGCGACGGCGGCCTTCATCCGTTCGGCGCGCTGCGCGGGTGAGCCGGGCGGCGCCGCGGCGGCGAACTCGACGGCGACGAGCGGGCGGCCGGAGTCGCCGGAGCACACGACGAGGTCGTACGCCTCCCGGCTCGCCGTGCTCCACTGGTGCCCGGTGACACCCGCCGGACGGCCCTGCACGAGTTCGGCGAGCCGGTGCGCGGCGTACACGGGATGACCGGCACGGGTGAAGAGCGGAGCCCGCCCGCCCGCCACGGGCAGCGTCCGCAGCAGAACGCCCTCGTCAGTGCCGGTGATCGTCATCCGCCTGGTCCATCCGCCGATCGGTCGCCGGCGCCGAGTCTAGGGGGTGGATCATGGTGGCGGCTCGGCCGGTCCGGCCATCCTCCCGCCGCTGATTGTGACGTGGATCACACGGTCGCCACGTTCCCGCCGGGGCGGAGCGTGTATCCAGATCCGCGCCGGTCACGTGCCGGCCGGGAGGTGGCATGTCACGACAGCAGTTCGGCTTTCTCGCCGGCTTCCTCGTGGTGGCGGTCTGGGCGGCGGCCGGTCTCCGCGTCGCCGCGCTCGCGGTGCTCGCCGGGCTCGTCGGGTGGATCGTCGTGCGCGTGCTGGACGGGGCCCCCGCCTCGACGGGCCTCGGTGACCGGGCCGTCCGGCGGCGGTGACCGACGGGAGGGGCGATGACCGACCCGACGGACCGGGGCCCGACGAGGATCGCCCCGGAGGCGGTCGCCCGGATCTGCGCCCGGGCGGCCCGGCAGGTCGCCGGGGTGCACGCGCTGGTGGGCGTACCGGCCCGGCCGCACGGCGTCGCGGTCCGCCTCGACGACCACGCGGCGAGCGTCGACGTCGACGTGGTCACCTGGTACGGCCGCCCGGTGCCGACCGTCGCCGACGCGATCCGCGACGCGGTGATCGGCGAGGTGGAGGCCGTGACGGGGCTGACCGTACGGGAGGTCACCGTGACCGTGGACGACGTCGTCGTGCCGGGCGTGGACCCGCCGGCGCCGGCGTGACCGGCGCCGCCGGGACCTGAGATGCGGACCGCCAACCGCCTGGCCACCCTGCTGCTCGCCGTCGCCCTGCTGGCCGGCGGCGTCCTGCTCGCCGTCGAGGCGCTGCTCGCCGCGGCGGGCCGGCCGGCGCTGCTCACCGACGCCGGGGGCTGGGCCGCGACCCTGGGCGACACCCGGTGGGACGACCCGGCCGTACGCGTGTCGGCGCTCGTCCTCCTCCTGGTCGGGCTGGCCGTCCTCGCCGCCGAACTGCGGCGGTGGTCGCCCCAGCGGCTGGACGCCGGAGACGGCTGGCACCTGCACCGCCGCTCGACGGAGCGCCGGCTCGCCGCCGCGGCCGGTTCGGTGCCGGGCGTGCACCGGGCGCGGGTCCGGGTACGCCGGCGCGGCGGCCACTGGTGGCCGCGGGTGGTGGCCACCGGCGACCCGGCCACCCGGGCCGAGGTCGAGTTCGCCGTACGGCAGGAGCTGCACCGGCTCACGGCGTACCGCCCCGACCGGGTCGAGGTGCGCCTCTCCCGCCGGAGGGAGGCATGAGCAACGCCGCGCACCGGGTGCTCTGGACCGCGCTGGCGCTGCTGCTCGTCGCGGCCGGCGGCGTCGCGCTGGCGCTGAACCTCGGTCTGCTGCCCGGAGTCGAGCCCGGCGACGTGATCCTGGGCGCGGGACTGCGCCGCGCCTGGCGGCTCGCCGCACCGTGGAGCGCCCTCGCCGCGGCGGCCGCCGGTCTCCTCGCCGCCGCCGGCGGGCTGTGGCTGCTGCGGCGGGAGCTGCGCGCCGCCCGCGGGGCGTGGCACGGCACCCTCGCCCGCCCCGGTCGGCGTGGACGGACACGCCTGGCCGCCGCGCCCCTGGCCCGCGCGCTGGAGCGCGACCTCACCGGGGATCCGCGGGTCCGCCGCGCCCGCGTGGTGCTGACCGGCGACCCGCCGCGGCCCGACCTGTGGGTCCGGGTGGAGATCGCCGCCGACGCGCGGACGGCCGGTCTGCGCGAGCACGTGGGCACGGCCATCCGCCGGTACGCCGACACCGCGGGCTGCCGCCCCGCGCACCTGGACGTCACCGCCCGCCTCGACGCCGCCCCCGGTCCCGTCCACGTCGCCGCGTCCGGCAGGATCGTGCCTCGGGAGACGTCGTGGCTCCGCCCGGATCGGCGGGGGTCGCGAGGGCCGTGAGGGAGGTGCGCGGTGCGGGTGGTGTCCCTGGTGCCGTCGCTGACCGAGGCGGTGGCCGTCACCCTGCCCGGGGTGCTCGTGGGCGCCACCGACTGGTGCACCCACCCGCCCGGGCTCGACGTGCCCCGGGTGGGCGGCACCAAGTACCCGGACCTGGAACGCGTGCTGGCGCTGCGACCGGACCTCGTCCTGCTCAACGTCGAGGAGAACCGCCGCGTGGACGCCGACGCGCTGACCGCGGCCGGGGTGCCCGTACGCGTCACCTATCCCCGTACGGTCCCGGAGGCGCTCGCCGAACTGGCCGACCTGCTCGCCGCCCTGGGCGCGGCGGAGGAGCCCGCCTGGCTGCGTACCGCCCGCCGCGCCTGGGCCGACCCGCCGCGGCTGACGCCGGCACGTCGCGCGGTCGTGCCCGTCTGGCGCCGGCCCTGGGTGGTCCTGGGCGCCGACACGTTCGCCGGGGACGTGCTGCGCCGGCTCGGGGTGCGCAACGCGTACGACGGGCACCCCGAGCGCTATCCCCGCCCCGACCTCGCCGCGCTGCGCGAGGCCGGCCCGGAACTCGTGGTGCTCCCCGACGAGCCGTACCGCTTCACCGCCACGGACGGCCCGGAGGCCTTCCCCGGCACGCCGTGCGCGCTGCTGTCCGGACGGCACCTGACCTGGTACGGCCCGTCCCTCGCCGAGGCGCCGGCGGTCCTCGCCGACCAGCTGGCCCGGCCGGTGACGCACCCGGCCTGACCGGCCGCTCGGGCCGGGCACCTCCCGGGCGGGCCTGACCGGCCACTCGCGCTGAACGCCCCCGGCGGTCGGCCGGACCGGCCGCTAGGGCTGTGCGCCGCCCGGTGGCTGGCCGGCCCGGCTGGCGCGGCGGCGTCCCCGGCGCCCGGACAGCACGCTCCAGACGATCGACACCGACAGGGTCAGCACCACCACCGCGAAGGTGAGCCAGATCGGCAGCTTCCCCACCGGCGTCTCGGCCAGGATCAGCTTCAGCCCGGCGAAGCCCAGCAGGAGCGCCACGCCGTAGCGCAGGTAGCCGAAGTGCCGCAGCAGCCCCGCCAGGCAGAAGTAGAGGCTGCGCAGGCCGAGCACCGCGAACGCGTTCGCCGTCCAGACGAGGAACGTGTCGGTCGTGATGGCGAGGATCGCGGCCACCGAGTCGATCGCGAAGACCACGTCGGTCGCCTCGATGGCGACCAGCGCCACCAGCAGGAGGGTGGCCCGGCGGCGCCCCGCCGTGCGGACGGTGAACCGGTCACCGTGGTAGGCGGGGTCCGTCGGCACGACCCGGCGGAACAACCGGACCACGACGTTGCGCCCCGGGTCCACGTCCGGCTTCCCGCGTACGGCGAGCCGCCAGCCGGTCCAGATGAGGAACGCGCCGAGCACCACACCCGCCCAGGCCAGCCGCTGCAGCAGCTGCGCGCCGGCCACGATGAAGACCAGCCGGAACAGCAGCGCGCCGACCACGCCCCAGAACAGCACCTTGTGCTGGTAGCCCGCCGGCACGCGGAAGTAGCCGAAGAGCAGGGCGAACACGAAGACGTTGTCCACCGACAGCGCCTTCTCCAGCAGGTAGCCGGAGAAGTACGCCACGGCCGGGTCGCCCCCGCGCCACAGCCAGACGAACACGCCGAACAGGACCCCGGCGCCGATCCAGACGGCGCTCCAGACCAGCGCCTCGCGCAGCTCGATGACGTGGTTGTCCCGGTGCGAGAGCATGTCCACCGCGAGCATCACGGCGATGACCGCGCTCACCGCGGCCCACGCCCAGACCGGCGCCGACAACGTCGCCTCGCCCACCCGGCGCCCTCCGCATCGACCGCCTCACCGGGGTGCCGCTCCCGCCGCTCGCCGCGAAGTTCCGGAGCACAGGGGCGCTTTTCGAGCCTAGGCCAGCGGCGGGGCCGGCGAGCCGGCTCCGCCGAGATCCCCGCCGCCCGCGGCCGGGGTGCGGCGGCCGGTCCAGGGTCCGCCTCACGCGACCGGGTGGGCGGGTGGCGGGCGGGTCTCGCGGCGGCCCGGGTGGGGATCGGCCCCAAGGCGAGCCCGGCGGCCGCCGCGACCCGGGAGTCTCACGCCACGGGCGTCACCCCGCCCGCCTCCACGAGGGCCGTGTCGTCGGCGTCGAACACGATCCGGTTCGACACCCGGACCACACCGCTGACCTGGGCCGCGAGCCGGCCCGCGAGGTCGGCGGCGGACCGCCGGTCGACCCGGCCGGCCAGGGTGACCTCACCGGCGCGGACCTGGACGGTGACCAGCCCGTCCCGCACGGCGAGGATCCGGTGCAGCACCTCCTGCACGACGTCCTCGCGGATCGCGGCGTCGCTGCGCAGATGCACCCGCAGCAGGTCGCCGCGGGTCACGATGCCGACCAGCCGACCGAGGTCGTCGAGCACCGGCAGTCGCTTCACCTGCTCGCGGTCCATCGTGCGGGCCGCGGCCGGCAGTGACGCCTCGGCGTACGTCGTGACGGGCGGGGCCGTCATCAGATCGCGGGCGAGCAGCGCACCCGCCTTGCCGTGGGCGCCGCGCCGCCGTCGGCTCTCGAAGATCCGCCGCCGCTCCGGCTCGCCCGTGTGCTCGATCTTGTGCAGCAGGTCCGCCTCGGACACCACGCCGAGCACCCGGCGGAACCCGTCGACCACCGGCACCCCGCTGATCCCCCGCCGCACCAGCACGTCGACGATCTCCCGGTACGTCGTCGCCTCCCGCACCGTCGCGACGTCCCCCGTCATCACGTCGCCCACCTGCCACGTCCTCATCACGTCCTCCTCACCGCTGTCCACCCACGACGCTATGGCCGGAGCGCGCCGTCGGTCAGGGCCGACGGTCCGTGCCGGTCGGCCCGGCCGACCCGGGCGGGAACGGGACCAAGGACCCGGTCGAGGCGGGCCCGCTCGGCCCTGTCCGGGCCGGGCCGCCGAACGGTCCACTGGAGACGTCACCGGACAAGCGCCGTGAGGACGGACGAGAAGGGACGTGGAGACGATGACCGCGACGACTGGGCGGACGACCGCCGGTCCCGCCGCTGTGCCGGCCGGAACGACCCGGGAGAGGGCGGTCCGCTACCTGCACGCCGGCCTCCGCCTGGCCCTGGGCTGGGTGTTCCTCTGGGCCTTCCTCGACAAGCTGTTCGGGCTGGGTCTGGCCACCGAGGGCAAGGACGCCTGGATCGACGGCGGCAGCCCCACGAAGGGCTTCCTCGCCTTCGGCGCCACCGGCCCGTTCGAGGGCTTCTACGGCGGGATCGCGGGCGCGGCCTGGGCGGACTGGCTGTTCATGCTCGGCCTGGCCGCCATCGGCACGGCCCTCGTGCTGGGGATCGGCGTCCGGATCGCGGCGGTCACCGGCGGGCTGCTCCTGGTCATGATGTGGACGGCCGTCCTGCCTCCGGAGAACAACCCGTTCATGGACGACCACCTGATCTACGCGGCCGTGCTGGCGCTCCTCGCCCTCGTGAACGCGGGCGACACGCTCGGCCTCGGCCGGGTCTGGGCGGCGCTCCCCGTCGTCCGGCGGTTCCCCTGGCTGCGCTGACCTCGCTCCCTCCCCCGCCCGGCGGGCGTCACCCCCGAGGTGACGCCCGCCGGCGTCGGTCGCGTGAGGCCGGTCTGCGGACGGGCACACGGGCCGGTCGGCGGGCTGCCGCACACGCGCCCGCCGCCGTCGGGCAGGATCGGGGCTGACCGGAACAGGACGGACGGCAGGAGAATCCCGGATGAACCAGCCAGCAGGTGCCCGCTCGGGCAAGCCCGAGGTCGCGCCGATCGAGGGAGCGCCCCCGGCCGACCTCGTGATCGAGGACATCACCGTGGGCGAGGGCCCGCAGGCCCAGCCGGGTCAGCTGGCCACCGTGCACTACGTGGGCGTCGGACACTCCACGGGACGCGAGTTCGACTCGTCCTGGAACCGGGGCGAGCCGTTCGAGTTCCCGCTCGGCGGCGGGCAGGTCATCGCGGGCTGGGACGCCGGCGTGGTCGGGATGCGGGTCGGCGGCCGTCGCCGGCTGGTCATCCCGCCGCACCTGGGGTACGGAGACCGTGGCGCGGCCGGGGTCATCCGTCCCGGCGAGACGCTGATCTTCGTGGTGGACCTGCTCGGCGTACGCTGAGCCCACGCCTCGGGGCCGTCGACCGACCGTCGGCGGCCCCTCGTGCGTACGCCGCCGCGGTGCGCGGCCCCGGACCCGGCGGCCGTCGGTCCTGGTGGCCTCAGGCGGCCAGCAGCACCGGCTGAGGCGGCTCCGGCCGGGCCGGCGCGGACCGATCCGGGCCGCCCGACGACGGCTGCGCAGCGGCCACGGCCACGCTGGGCTGTGGGGCTGGAGCTGCCACGGTCGGCTGCGCCGCGGCCACGGCCGCGGTCGGCTGTGGGGCTGCCACGGCCACGGTCGGCTGCGCGGTGGCCACGGCGGCCGTCGGCCGTGGCGTGGTGGCCGGCGAGGCGGACGCGGGCCCGGACGTCTCCACCACCGGGATGACCCGGTGCAGACCGGTCACCCGGAGCACCCGCGCCACCACCGGCTCGGGATCGACCAGCACGAGCTCGCCCCCGCGAGTGCGCACCCGCCGATGAGCGGCGACCAGGGCCCGGACGCCGGCGGCGGAGAGCAGCCGGACCCCGGACAGGTGCAGCCGCAGCACGGGACGCGCGGGCGCGGCCCAGAGGGCGGAGCGCAACGCACCCACCGTGGCGATGTCGATCTCGCCCACGGCGTGCACGTCCACGCCGTGGTCGCCCACGCTGACCCGCACGTGGAAGCGGTCGCTGCGCTCTCCCATACTGCTGAATCTAGCCCCGACCACCGACGTTTCCGCCCATCCCGGGGAGTGATTCGGGGTACGCCCAGGGTCGTACCCGGGCAACCCCCGATCCACCTCAGGGACGGGTCCCGCACCCCGCCCCACCACCCCGTCGATCTTGCACTTCCGGCCCCCGGTTCGCACCTTTTCCGGCGTTCTGCCGGGGCAGAAAGTGCAAGATCGCGGGGATGAGGGCGGGCGGGCCGGCCCGCGGAGTGGGCGGGCCGGCCCGGTCGGTGTGCGCCGCGGTGGTCAGCCGCCGGTGACCGACGGGTGCGGGGCGGGCGAGCCACCCGCGACCGCGCCGGGGTGCGCCGGGCTGGCCGGCGCCGGTGCGAGACCGGCGGGCACCGGCAGGGCGCTGCCCTTGACGTACTCGGCCCAGCTGACGTTCCAGGCCGTCCAGCCGTTGCCCTCCGTCAGCGGCACCTCGGTGCCCTTGACCGTCACCAGGTCGCCGACCTGCGTGACGTTCATGAGCCAGTCGGCGGCCGCGGCGGAGACGTTCGTGCAACCGTGCGAGACGTTCGTGTTCCCCTGGTCGCCCTCGGACCACGGGGCGCCGTGGATGAACTCGCCACCCCAGGTGAGCCGCTGGGCGTCCTCGACGTCGACCACGTACGGGTCGGCCGAACCCCGGGTGTCGAACGTCGTGAACTGGTGCTTCTCCATGATCACCATCTTGCCGCTGGACGTCGGCGTGCTCGGCTTGCCGAGGCTGACCGGGATCTTGCGGATCGCCTTGCCGTCGCGCATGACCGTCATCTGCTTGGTGGCGTTGTCGATCTCCAGCGAGACCTGCCGGCCGATCGTGGACGTGGCCCTCCGGTCGGCGTCGCCGACGTACTCCTTGCCGATCGGCAGCCCCTCGAGCCCGGACCGGACGCTGATCTTCGTGCCGGGTCGCCAGAAATCGGGCGCCCGGTAATAGACCTGGCTACCGTCGGACACCCACGACCAGACGCCCGGCTGCGGTGGATCCGTCTTCACGAACAACCGGCGCTGCACGTCCGCCCTGGCCTCTTTCGGAATGGGCGGGTCGAAAGCGACCGTGACTGGCATCGCCGTGCCGTACGTCTGTTTGTCGGCGAAATAGAGAGTGCTGGTCACGGCCGGTCTGGTCGATTTCGGCGAGGTCGTGAACGTGATCGTCCGCGTGGTGGTCTTGCCGGAGTCACCGGTGGCCGTCACCTCGGCGGTGTAGGTCCGCTTCGGCGCCAGGGTGGTGCTCGGGACCCACCCCGACCCGTCCTCGCGCGGCTCGGCCTTGACCTCCTTGCCCTTGTCGTCCGTGATCCGCACCGAGGTGACCCGGCCGCCGGCCACCCGGGTGCCGATCTCGGCGCTGACCGGCACGTCCTTCGTCCTGTCCCCCGGCGTGACGGTGAGATCCGGCGGCGCGGCGTGCTTCGCCCCGTGCCCGTCCCCGGGTTTCGATTCGGAGGTACAGCCGACCAGGACCAGTGGAGTGGCCGCGACGGTTACTGCCAACAGCGTCAAACGCCGCCTCAACTTCATGATGCGTCCCCCCGTTTTCCGCTTCCCTGCGCCTCATTCTCTCCATCCCGCGTACGGCTCCCACGCAATTCGCGGAATAAGGGCGACGCAATTATGGGCGGCATGCGGACGCGTTGCGCCGAATGGCGTCGACCGCTCCGCCTCGCCCCGACTCGGACGGACCGTCGGCTACCGCCGTCGCCGGCCCGCCGCGACGGGACCGTCCCGTCCGCGCCCCGGCGCGCCGTGCCGGCCGGATTCGACCCACCCGCCCGTCCCCCGGCCGACGTGGGCCCCGGGCAACTTTTGTCAGCCCCAGCAAAAGTTCCGCCCTCCCCGCGGAACCTTTGCGCTCGACCGTCGACAACGGTACGGTGTCGAGCCAGATAGAAACTTGCCCATCGGTCGATCCGCTGCCCGCTTGCCGCCAGTGGCGCGCCCCGTGTGGGCCCGTCCCCTACCCGCACGCCGACCGCGGCGTCCGCCGGAGGCGCCCTCCGGCCGGTCCGGCGTGCCCGGGCGCGGCAGCGGGTCGACCCGGAACCGCCGGACGGCACGGTCCGGCAGGGAGGGACACCACCATGGAGCAGAGCACACGGCGGTCGGAGCCACCCGAGGCGTCCGAGCCGGTCAGCCGGCGCGGGGTGCTTCGCGCGGCGACCGTCTCGGCCGCGGCGGTCGGCGCCGCCGGGCTGTTCGGCGCCTCGGCCGCGTCCGCCTCGGGTGGATCGAGCCACGGCCGGGGCCGGCGACGGGTGCCGCTGGATCGGATCAGCATCCAGCTCTACACCCTGCGCGACCAACTCGCCGCCGACCTGCCCGGCACGCTCGCCGCGCTCCGGCGCATCGGTTACCGGCGGGTCGAGCACGCCGGCTTCGTCGGCCGGACGGCGGCCCAGTTCCGGGCCGCGCTGGACGCGGCCGGCCTGCGGGCCACCTCGGGTCACACCGGGATCCCGCAGCCCTTCGACGCCGACGCCTGGGAGCGCGCCCTCGCCGACGCGAACGTCGTGGGCTGCCGGAAGATCGTGCACCCGTGGTTCGGTCTGGACTCGGCCGGACAGCCGATCCGGGACCCGCAGGTCTACCGGGCCCTGGCCCGGGACCTGAACCGCGCGGGCCGCATGGCCGAGCGCGCCGGCCTGCAGTTCGGCTACCACAACCACCAGCTCGAGTTCGTCCCGCTGACCGACGGGCGGACGGGTTTCGAGATCCTCACCGGCGAGACCGACCCCCGCCTCGTCCACTTCGAACTCGACCTGTTCTGGGCCTGGCGCGGCGCGCGCGACCCGGTGGACCTCATCCACGCCAACCGGGGCCGGATCCGCCAGGTGCACGTCAAGGACATGGACACCAACGCCAGCTTCGCCGACCTCGGCGACGGCCTCATCGACTTCGGGCGGATCTTCGCCCACGAGCGGGAGGCCGGCATCGAGGAGTACATCGTGGAGCGCGACGACGCCGGCACCCCGCCGCGTACCCCCGCCGACGCCCTGGACACCGCCCGCGTCGGCTTCGACTACCTCGCGTCGCTCCGCTACTGACCACCGAGACTCGGGGGACCACCGTGAAGAAGAGGACCGCCATCCTGTCCGCCCTGGCGCTGGTCACGGCCGGGCTCGCCGCGCCCGCCGGGCCGGCCGCCGCCGCGCCCGCGCCCGCCGGCCCGCCGCCGGACTCCAGCTTCCAGAAGGTGACGCTCAACGACTACCCGGGCGAGCCGATGAGCCTCGCCGTCCTGCCCGACCTGCGTGTCCTGCACACCTCGCGCACCGGCGAGGTCCGCATCCACGACCCGCGCACCGGCCTGAACACCCTCGCCGCCGACATCCCCGTCTACGAGCACGACGAGGAGGGGCTCCAGGGCGTCGCCATCGACCCCGACTTCGCCCGCAACAAGTGGGTGTACCTGTACTACTCCCCGCCCATGGACACGCCGGTGGACGACCCGGCGACCCCGGACGTCAACGAGGGCGACGCGCCGCTGGTCGGCACCGAGGAGGACTGGGAACGGTTCCGCGGCGTGCTCCGGCTGTCCCGGTTCAAGCTCGAGGGGATGACGCTGAACCTCGCCTCCGAGCAGAAGATCATCGACGTCCCCGTCGACCGGGGGATCTGCTGCCACGTCGGCGGGCAGATCGAGTTCGACAGCAAGGGGAACCTCTACCTCTCCACCGGCGACGACACCAACCCGTTCTTCTCCGACGGCTACACCCCGATCGACGAGCGGGCCGACCGCAACCCGGCGTTCGACGCGCAGCGCACCTCGGCCAACACCAACGACCTGCGGGGCAAGCTGCTGCGGATCCGCGTCAAGCCGGGCGGCGGCTACTCGATCCCGCCCGGCAACCTGTTCAAACCGGGCACGCCGAAGACGCGCCCCGAGATCTACGCGATGGGGTTGCGCAACCCGTTCCGGTTCGCCGTCGACCGTCGTACCGACGACGTCTACCTGGCCGACTACTCCCCCGACGCCGGTTCGGCGAACCCGGACCGAGGGCCGGCGGGTCACGGCCGGTGGATGCTCGTGGACAAGCCGGCCAACTACGGCTGGCCGTACTGCGTCACGCCGACCATGCCGTACCGCGACTACGACTTCGCCACCGGCACGCCGGGTGCGTACTTCGACTGCCGGCGCCCGGTGAACGACTCGCCGCACAACACCGGTCAGCGCCGGCTCCCGCCGGTCGATGCGCCGCAGGTGTGGTACCCGTCCGCCGCCTCGGCCGAGTTCCCGCAGCTCGGCACCGGCGGGATCGGGCCGATGGCCGGCCCCGCGTACGACTACGACGGGCGCAGCACGTCGCGGACGAGGTGGCCGGCCTACTACGACGGGGTGCCGCTGTTCTACGAGTGGACCCGCGACTACATCAAGGAGTTCCGCCTCGACCGCCGGGGCGAGGTGCGCGACATCCGGCCGGTGGTCCCGTCGCTGGTCGTCGACAACCCGATGGACATGGAGTTCGGCCCGGACGGTGCGCTCTACGTCCTCGAGTACGGCGACGGCTACTTCGCCGAGAACCCGGACGCGCAACTGTCCCGGATCGACTTCGTGCGCGGCAACCACACCCCGATCCCGCGGATCAGCGCCGACCCGACGGCCGGCCAGGCGCCCCTCACGGTGCACTTCTCCAGCGCGGGCACCGTCGACCCGGACGGTGACCCGCTCCGCTACGCGTGGGACTTCGACGCCGACGGATCGGTGGACTCCACCGACCCGAACCCGACCTGGACCTACCGCGCGAACGGCCAGTACCAGCCCACGCTGAAGGTCACCGACCGCACCGGCCGGTCGGCCGCCGCCACGCTGCCGCTGCTGATCGGGCCGCGGGCGCCGATCGTCGAGTTCGTGACGCCGACCGCCGGGCAGCCGTTCGAGTTCGGGCAGACCGTCGCCTTCGAGGTACGGGTGACCGACGACCTGCCCGTGGACTGCGCCCGCGTCCGGGTGACGTACATCCTCGGCCACGACGAGCACGGCCACCCGCTCTCCTCGGCGACCGGGTGCAGCGGCACCATCACCACCTTCCTCGACGGCGGTCACGGTGGCGCCGACAACCTGCGCGCGGTCTTCGTGGCCGAGTACACCGACGCGCCGACCGAGCCCGGCGTCCCGCCGCAGACCGGCACCGCCGAGGTGGTGCTCACACCGACGGGCGGCAGCGCCGGCTGACCGTCACCGGCGGCGGTCGGGTGCGCCCGGCCGCCGCCCGCGGCACGACCGGGCATGCGACGGGGGCCGGCACCACACGGTGCCGGCCCCCGTGGCGTACGCCGGTCAGACGGCGGCGATGAGCAGCGCGGGCCGCTCGACGCAGTCGGCGACGTGCCGCAGGAAGCCCCCGGCGACCCCGCCGTCACAGACCCGGTGGTCGAAGGTGAGGCTGAGCTGCACCACCTTGCGGACCGCGAGCTGACCGTCGACCACCCACGGCTTGTCCACGATGCGCCCCACGCCGAGCAGCGCCGCCTCCGGGTGGTTGATGATCGGCGTGGAGCCGTCGACGCCGAACACCCCGTAGTTGTTCAACGTGAACGTGCCGCCGGTCAGCCGCGCCGGCGGCAGGGTGCCCGCCCGCGCCGCGGCCGTGGTGTCCGCCAGCTCGGCGGCGAGTTCCGTGGTGGTGAGCCGCTGCGCGTCGCGGATCACCGGGACGACCAGGCCCCGGTCGGTCTGCGCGGCGATGCCGAGGTGCACGCCCGCGGACTGGACGATCCGCTGGCCCTCGGTGTCCACCCGCGCGTTCAGCTGCGGGTAGCGGCGCAGCGCGGACAGGCAGATCCGGGCCAGCAGGGCCAGGATGCTGACGGGCTGCTCGGGCCGCGCGGCGTTGATCGCGGCACGCGTCTCCAGCAGGCCGGTGGCGTCCGCGTCGACCCAGATGGTCACCTCGGGGATCTCCCGGCGGCTGCGGGACAGCTTGTCGGCGATGACCTTGCGCACCCCGGTCAGCGGGACCACCACGTCCTCGGCGTCGGACGCGACCGGCGGCTGCGGCATCGCGGCCAGCCGGCCGGGCGTGGCGGCGGCCGCGGCCTCCACGTCGGCGCGGCGGATCACCCCGCCCGGCCCGGTGCCGGTCAGGGCGGCGAGGTCGAGGCCGTGCTCCCGGGCCAGCCGGCGGACGATCGGCGAGATGACCAGCGGGGCCAGCGTCGCGGTGCCGTTGGCGACGGCGACCGGTCCGGCGGCGGTCGCCGTCCCGGCGGACGGGCCGGACGCCGGCCGGGCCGCCGGGGCCGGGTCGGGGGCGACCGCGAGCCGGGGACGGCGACGGCGCCGCCCCGGCCCGTGCCCGGTGCCGTAGCCGATCAGGACGTTGCCCGAGCCCGCGCGCTCCTCCTCGCGGTAGGTGGCGTGCCCGGCGGGCTCCGGTCCGTCGCCGGACGCGGGCGCCGCGCCGTCCAGCGCCGCGATCGTGATGAGCGGCTGGCCGACCGGGCGGACCTCACCGGGGGCGCCGTGCAGCGCGACGACCCGTCCGGCGTACGGGCAGGGCACGTCGACGACGGCCTTGGCGGTCTCCACCTCCACCACGGTCTGGTCCACGGTGACCGTGTCGCCGACCGCGACCCGCCACTCGACGATCTCCGCCTCGGTGAGCCCCTCCCCGAGGTCCGGCAGCAGAAAAACACGCTCGCTCATGCCGCTGCCTCCCTCCGGTCGGCACCGCCACGAGACTCCACCGCACTGCGCTCCATGATTCGCTCGCTGCGCTCGCTCATGCCGCGCTGCCCTGGGTCGCCGGGAGCCAGCGCGGGTCCGGCTCGTCGTCCCACTGGAGGCGGGCGACGGCGTCGAGCACCCGGTCCACACCGGGCAGGTGGGTGTGCTCGAGCATCGGCGCCGGGTACGGGATGTCCAGCCCGGACACCCGCAGCACCGGGGCGTGCAGGGCGTGGAAGCAGCGCTCCTGCACCCGCGCCGCGATCTCGGCCCCGACACCGGCGAAGCCCTGCGCCTCCTGGATCACCACGCAGCGGCCGGTCCGGCGCACCGAGGCCGTCACCGTCTCGTCGTCGAACGGCACGATCGTGCGTACGTCGACGACCTCCAGGTCCCAGCCCTCCTCCCGGGCCGCCTCGGCGGCCTCCAGGGCGACGGGCACCGCCGGCCCGTACGCGACGAGCGTGGCGTCGCGGCCGGGCCGGCGCACGACGGCCCGGCCGAACGGCTCGGTACGCGCCGGCAGGTCGGCGTCGGCGCTGGAGAAGTAGAGCTTCTTCGGCTCCATGAAGACCACCGGGTCGGGGTCGGCGATCGCCTCGCGCAGCAGCGAGTACGCGTCGGCGACGGTGGCCGGCGTGACCACCTTGAGCCCGGGGGTGTGCGCGTAGTACGCCTCGCTGGAGTCGCAGTGGTGCTCGACGCCGCCGATGCCACCGGCGTACGGCACGCGGATGACGATCGGCACGCTGAGCGCCCCGCGGGTGCGGTTGCGCAGCTTCGCCACGTGCGAGGCGATCTGCTCGAACGCCGGGTACGCGAACGCGTCGAACTGCATCTCGACCACCGGGCGCAGCCCGGACATGGCCAGACCGACCGCGAAGCCGACGATGCCGGCCTCCGCGAGCGGGGTGTCGAAGCAGCGCTTGTCACCGAAGCGGGCCTGGAGGCCGTCGGTGATCCGGAAGACGCCGCCGAGCTGCCCGACGTCCTCGCCGAAGACGACCACGCGCTCGTCGTCGGCCATCGCGTCGGCCAGGGCGGCGTTGAGGGCCTTCGCCATGGTGGTGGCCATCAGGCGTCCCCCTCCCGCTCGGCGGCCAGCTCGGCGCGGACCTGCTCGCGCTGCTCGACGAGCTGCGGCGTCGGCTGCGCGTACACGTGGTCGAAGAGGCTGAGCGGGTCGACGGTCGGCTGCGCGTTCATCCGCTCGCGCAGCGCGGCCGCGTACGCCTCGGCCTCGGCGGCCACCGCGGCGACCGCGTCGTCGTCCAGCTCGCCGCGGGCGCGCAGGTACGTCTCCAGCCGGCTGATCGGATCCCGGTCGCGCCACGCCTCGACCTCGGCGCCGTCGCGGTAGCGGGTGGCGTCGTCGGCGTTGGTGTGCGGCTCCATCCGGTAGGTGTGCGCCTCGACGAGGAACGGCCCGTTGCCGGCGCGGGCGTGCGCCACGGCGCGGGTGAGCACGGCCAGCACGGCGACCGGGTCGTTGCCGTCGACCTGCTCGCTGGGCACGCCGTAGCCGACGCCCTTGTACGCGAGGCTCGGCGCGGCGGTCTGCCGGGACAGCGGCACGCTGATGGCGTACCGGTTGTTCTGCACGAAGTAGACCACCGGCGCCTTGAACACGGCCGCGAAGTTGATCCCCTCGTGGAAGTCGCCCTCGCTGGTGGCGCCGTCGCCGATGAAGGCCAGCGCCACGGTGTCCCGCCCCTGGTACGCCTCCCCGTAGGCGAGGCCGGCGGCGTGCACGCACTGGGTCGCGAGCGGGGTGCACTGCGGCGCGGTGCGGCGGGCGGCCGGGTCGTACCCGCAGTGCCAGTCGCCGCGCAGCAGGGTCAGCACCTCGACCGGGTCCAGGCCCCGGGACACCAGCGCCATCGACTCGCGGTAGGTCGGGAAGACCCAGTCGGTGTCGCGTACGGCGAGCATCGCACCCACCTGGCAGGCCTCCTGGCCGCGCGAGGAGGGGTAGACGGCCAGCCGGCCCTGCTTGGTGAGCGCGGTGGCCTGGGCGTCGAACCGGCGGCCCACGACCATCCGGCGGTACAGCTCGCGCAGGACGTCGGCGGGCGGCTCGGGGTAGTCGGCGCGGGCGGGCAGCGGCGTGCCGGCCGGGTCGAGCAGGCGGACCGGCTCGGCGTCCGGCAGGAGCGGACGGGCGGGGTCGGCCGGGGTGGCCGGCCGGCGACGGGTGCGCGGGGATGCCCTGCGGACCGCCTGGGGTGTGGTCGTCACGGCGGGACCTCCTGGACGTGTGGTGGACCTATGCTCCTGCCTGGCGGATGATTTGCTCAAGATCGGCCATGAACGTGGGACGAACGGCACGCGGAAGGGGCTGTGATGAGCCAGGAGACCGAAACGGAGGCGGCCCCCGCCGCGCCGGCGGGACGTTCGTCCCGCCCGCTCGACGAGGTGGACCGGAGGATCCTCGACGAGCTGGTCCGCGACGGCCGCACCTCGGTGCGCACCCTCGCCGAGCGGATCCACATCTCCCGCACCAACGCGTACGCCCGGGTCGAGCGGCTGGTCCGCGAGGGGGTGATCACCGGCTTCCGGGCCCAGGTGGCGCCCGAGCCGGCCGGGCTGGGCACCTCGGCGTACGTCGCGCTGACGATCGAGCAGAACACCTGGCGCGAGGTGTCCGCGCAGCTCGCGCAGGTGCGCTACATCGAGCACGCCGCGCTGCTCGGCGGCGACCACGACGTGCTGGCGCTGGTGCGGGCGCCGGACAACGCGGCGTTGCGCGACGTCGTGCTGGGCCGGATCCAGAGCATCCCCGGCGTGCTCAGCAGCCGCACCTGGCTGGTCTTCGAGGAGTTCGACGGGGCCCGCAGCCCCTGGGTGTGACGAGCGGAGGGACGCTCACCGCTCGGGCGGCGCCTCCAGACCCTCCCGGTCGGCCAGCTCCAGCAGGGGCTCCAGCGAGAAACGCTTCTCGTCGAGGCCGGCGTGCGGATCGCCGCGCTCGGCGAACCGGGCCGGCATGGAGACCACGTCGAAGTCCTCCGGCCGGGCGTCGTCCAGCTCGGCCCAGTCCAGCGGCGCCGACACCAGCGCCCGGGGCGTCGGCCGGATGGAGTACGCCGAGGCCATCGTGTGGTCACGGGACATCTGGTTGTAGTCGACGAAGACGGGCCGGTCGCGCTGCTCCCGCCACCAGGTGGTGGTGACCAGGTCCGGCAGGCGGCGCTGCATCTCCCGGCCCAGCGCGAGCACCGCCCGGCGGCAGTCCCCGAAGCTCCAGCGCGGCTCGATCGACAGGTAGACGTGCAGGCCCCGGCCGCCGGTGGTCTTCGGGTAGCCGGTCAGACCCAGCTCGGCGAGGAACGCCCGCACCTCGTGGGCCACCGGCACCACCTGGGCGAAGTCCACGCCCGGCATCGGGTCGAGGTCGATGCGGAGCTGGTCGGGGCGCTCCACGTCGGCCGCCGAGACCGGCCACGGGTGGAACCGCAGCGTGCCGAGGTTCGCCGCCCAGATCACCACGGCCAGCTCGCTCGGCGCGACCTCGTCGGCGGTGCGTCCGCTCGGGAAGGTGATGTGCGCGGTGCGCACCCAGTCGGGCGCGCCGGCCGGCAGCCGCTTCTGGTAGAAGGCGTCGCCGCGGTTGTCCTGCCGGGTGCCGATCTTCGCGCCCTCGAAGACGCCGCGCGGCCAGCGCTCCAGCATCGTCGGCCGGTCCCGCAGCGCGCGCAGGATGCCGTCACCCACGGCCAGGAAGTAGCGGACGACGTCCAGCTTGGTGAGGCCCCGCTCCGGGAAGTACGGCTTGTCCGGGCTGGAGACGCGGACCACCCGCTCCCCGACCCGGATCTCCTCCGCCCCCGCCACGCCTCACACCGTAGCGGTCGACGGGCTCCCGCGCGTACGCGAACAGGCCGGATGCCGGCGCGTCGGCCCGGCGGCCGGAGGTCAGCGGCCGGGCGGGCGCACCGCCCGCCCGGCCCGCGCACCCGTCCTCAGCGCTGTTCCTGCTGCATCCGGGCCATGAGCATCTGCTTGCCCTGGTCACCCGCCCGGCGGTTGTTGTCCTGGATCTTGCGGAACCAGTCGGCCAGTTCGCTGTCGCCGCGCTGCTCGGCGTCGGCGATGTACGTCTCCATCCGGTAGACGTGTTCCAGCGACATCTGCAACGTGCGGATGAGGTCGTAGTTCTTGTCCTTGACCGGGCTCTTCTGTTCCTTGGTCATGGTCGCCACGGCGCACCTCCCCTTCCTGCGTCTGGGCCGGGCGCTTACCCGGCCTCACCGCGATCACGCACCCGCCGGCCGGGCGGCGGGCGGTTATCCGGGGCAGGGCCGCGGGTAGGGGTTGCCGCATGGCGGAACTGGCGGGGCTCTGGATCGTCCGGCACGGCGAGAGCACGGCGAACGTGGCGGCGGCCCGCGCGGAGTCCGCCGGCGCCGAACTCATCGGCCTCGACCACCGCGACGCCGACGTGCCGCTCTCCCCCACCGGCGAGGAGCAGGCCCGCGCCACCGGCCGTTGGCTCGCCGCGCTGCCGCCGCGCCGCCGCCCGGACGTGGCGGTGACCTCGCCGTACCTGCGGGCGGTCCGCACCGCCGAGCTGGCGCTGGAGGACACCGGAGTCCCGCTCAGCCGCGACGAGCGGTTGCGCGACCGCGAGCTGGGCATCCTCGACGGCCTGACCCCGCACGGCGTACGCGCCCGCTACCCGGACGAGGAGGCGCGGCGGCGCCGGCTGGGCAAGTTCTACTACCGGCCGCCCGGCGGCGAGGCGTGGACCGACGTCGCGCTGCGGTTGCGCGCGCTCCTCGGCGACCTGCGCCGTGACCACCGCGGGCAGCGGGTGCTGCTCTTCGGCCACGACGCGCTGGTCTTCGTGCTCCGGTACCTCGTCGAGGGGTTGACCGAGGCGGAGCTCATGGCGCTCACCCGGCAGCACGTGATCGCCAACTGCGCGATCACCGGCTGGTCGGCCGACGACGACGGCCGGCTGCGCCTGGACGGCTTCAACGAGGTCGGCCACCTCCACCAGCAGGGCGCCCATCCGACACGGGAGGACGAGGTACGTGCCGAACCGATCTGAGCCGCGGGTCATCACCCCGGCCCTGCTGCGCGACTGGGCGTTGCCCGTACCCTCCGGCGGAAAGGAGAACCGCGGCACCGTGCTGGTGGTCGGCGGGTCCCGGTTCACCCCCGGCGCGGTGCTGCTGGCGGGCGTGGCCGCCCTGCGGGCCGGCGCCGGCGTGCTGCAACTGGCCGCCGCGGAGTCCACCGCCGCCGCGCTCAGCATCCAGGTGCCCGAGGCGCTCGTCGTGGGATTGCCGGAGACCAGGGACGGCGCGCTCGCCGGTGACCCGGGCGACCAGCTCGCCGCGCTGGTCGCCGAGGCGGACGTGGTCGCCCTCGGCCCGGGACTCAAGGAGATCGAGGAGACCGCGCGCCTGCTGCACCTCGTGCGCGACGCGGCCGGTCGGCGGACGGCGCTCGTGCTCGACGCGTACGCCCTCGGCGCGCTCAGCCACGAGCCGGACCTGCTGGTCGGCTCCGGCCGGCCGGTGGTGCTGACCCCCAACCTCACCGAGGCGCGGCACCTGCTCGGGCGCGACCCCGGCGACGACCTCGACGCCGACGCCGCGGAGCTGGCCGCCCGCCACGACGCGGTGGTCTCGCTCTACGGGCACATCGCCGCGCCCGACGGGCAGGGCTGGCGCGAGGAGAGCGGCGACGCCGGGCTGGGCACCTCCGGCAGCGGCGACGTGCGTTCCGGGCTCCTCGCCGGCCTGCTCTCCCGCGGCGCCGAGCCCGCGCAGGCCGCGTGCTGGGCGGCGTTCGCCCACGCGGTGAGCGGTCAGCGGCTCGTCCCCCGGTACGGCCGGATCGGTTTCCTGGCCCGCGAGCTGCTGGACGAGATCCCCCACACAATCGCCACCGTCTGACACGGATTCGCCCGACCGTCGCCGCGGTGTAACGCCGCGTCCACCTCCGGCGCTGTCCCAACGGAGGCGGCATCCTGCCCGTCTCCCGCCCGGTTGCCCCTGCCCAGGGGCACCCGAGCGGCGATGTACGGCCCCCTTGGGAGTCTGTGTGAAGGTGATCCGTCGCAAGACACTCGCCGCGGCGTCCGCGCTGACGCTCGGCATCGGTCTCGCCGTGACCGGAGGGCTGGCCCCGGCCGCCTCCGCCGCCGGCCCGGAGACCACCTACCTCGTCCTCGCCCCGCAGGGGGCGAAGACCGACCGGGCGGCAGCCCGGGTGGCCGCCGCCGACGGCACGGTGGTGGCCCGCTACGACCAGATCGGCGTGCTCGTGGCCCGCTCGGCGAACCCCCGCTTCACCACCGCCGTGGCCGGCGCCGGGGTCGACTCGGTCGCCGCCACCGCCGGCCTGGGCACCGCCCTGGAGGAGGGCGAAACCGTGGAGGTGCCGGCGGCCGACGCCGTCCGGACCACCGCGGACCCCACCGCCGAGCCGCTCTTCGCCCAGCAGTGGGACATGCCGATGATGCGGGTGCCGCAGGCGCACGCCGTCAACGCGGGCAGCCCGGACGTCGTCGTCGGCGTGTTGGACAGCGGGATCTCCAGCACGCACCCCGACCTGGCCAGCCAGATCGCCAAGGACAAGAGCGCGTCCTGCGTCGGTGGTGTCGCCGACACCACCGAGGCGGCCTGGAACCCCACCACGTCGGACCACGGCACGCACGTGGCCGGCACCATCGCCGCCGCCGTCAACGGCGTGGGCGTCACCGGCGTGGCGCCGGGCGTCAAGGTGGCCGCCGTGAAGGTGGTCAACGACGACGGCTACATCTTCCCGGAGGCGGCCGTCTGCGGCTTCATCTGGGCCGCCGAGCACGGCATGCAGGTGACCAACAACAGCTACTACATCGACCCGTGGGAGTTCAACTGCCGCAACGACGCGCGCCAGCGCCCGGTGTGGCAGGCCGTGCAGCGGGCCATCCGCTACTCGGCGAGCAAGGGCGTGCTGAACGTGGCGTCCGCCGGCAACTCCAACGTGGACCTGCAGCACAAGACGGTCGACGAGGGCAGCCCGAACAACGGCACCCCGGAGACCCGTGAGATCAACAGCGCCTGCCTCGACCTGCCGGCCGAGGCGCCGGGCGTGGTGACCGTCTCGGCGGTCGGCCCGACCGGGGAGAAGAGCTACTACTCCTCGTACGGGCAGGGTGTGGTCGAGGTGACGGCGCCCGGTGGCGACACCCGGTTCCGCACCCAGGGCGCCCGGTCCACCACCACCGACGCGATCCTGTCCACCACCTTCAACACCGCCACCCGCACCAACGGGTGGGGCTACAAGCAGGGCACCTCGATGTCCAGCCCGCACGTGGCCGGCGTCGCCGCCCTGGCGGTCTCCGCGCACCCCGGCATGAACCCCGGCCAGCTGGCCGCGTTCCTGCAGAACACCGCGGTCGCCAAGCCCTGCCCGGCGGGGGTCTACAACCCCGTGCCGCTGTTCTCGGCGGCGGACCCGCACCTGTACGACGCGACGTGCTCCGGCGGGGCCCGCAACGGGTTCTACGGCGCGGGCATGGTCGACGCGTACAACGTGGTGAGGTGACCACGACGCACCGATGACGGTGGGGCCCGGCGCGTCGTGCCGGGCCCCACCCGTTTCCGCACGTCACCGCCGGGGTACCGGACGACCACCCGACACACCTAGGAGGTCACCCGGTGTCCACCGATGCCATCGTCCTGCTCAAGGAGGACCACAAGGAGATGCGCCGCCTGTTCAAGGCGTTCCAGGACGCCGAGGAGGGCCCGGCGGACCAGCGGCAGAAGCTGGTCGGGCAGATCATCGAGGCGCTCACCGTGCACACCTACCTGGAGAACGAGGTGATGTACCCGGAGGTCCGCCGGCTCCTGCCGGACCTGGAGGACGACATCCTCGAGTCCTACGAGGAGCACCACGTGGCGGACGTGCTCTGCGCCGAGCTGTTCGCCATGGACGCCGAGGACGAGCACTTCAACGCCAAGACGACGGTGCTCATCGAGAACGTGCTGCACCACGTCGAGGAGGAGGAGCAGGAGTGGTTCCCCAAGGTGCGTGACGCGCTGGGCCGCAAGCAGCTCCAGGAGATCGGCGCGCGGATGATCGAGCTTCGCGACGACGCGCCGCGCAAGCCGTCGGACCCGAAGGCGGTCAAGAAGTCCCTCGACGCCGTGCGCGCCTGACGGCCGCGAACGGCACCGACGGGCCCGGCGACCGCCGGGCCCGTCGCCGTGCCGGGGGCTCCGGTGGCCGGGCCAGCTCGCCCAGCCGGGCTCGGCCGTCCGGCGGTGCTGTTCCGACGTGAGCCGGTCGGGCACGTCCTGCCGACCGCCGTGTGCACCCTAGTTCCGCCTCCGGCCGGCGCCACGTGCACCGGCACCGCCCCACCGCGGGTCGCGCCGCGCCCAACCCCCGGCGAGGTCGTCCGGGCCTCCGGCGGCCGGTTGGGTAGGATCGGGCCGGGCCGTTACTGGCGCGTGGGGATGGAGAACCATCGGGGAGCGGCCCCGTCACGAGGACGCATGCCGAGCGCCTGGGCCTTCCGTACGTGAGTAGGAGGTCGCATGTCGTCGCCGAATGCCGAGTCCACCGCCTTCCGCAGCGCGCTCGAGGTGATCCGCGCCGTCGAACCCCGGGTGGCCGACGCCATCGCCGCCGAGCTGGCCGACCAGCGCGAGTCGCTCAAGTTGATCGCCAGCGAGAACTACGCCTCCCCGGCGACCCTGCTCGCCATGGGCAACTGGTTCAGCGACAAGTACGCCGAGGGCACGGTGGGCCGCCGCTTCTACGCCGGCTGCCAGAACGTGGACACCGTCGAGGCGCTCGCCGCCGAGCACGCCCGCGAGCTGTTCGGCGCCGCCCACGCGTACGTCCAGCCGCACTCGGGCATCGACGCGAACCTCGTGGCGTTCTGGGCGGTGCTGGCCGACCGGGTGGAGGCCCCGGCGCTGAAGAGGGCGCAGGCGCGCCAGGTCAACGACCTCACCGAGGCGGACTGGTTCGCGCTGCGCCGCGAGCTGGGCAACCAGCGGATGCTCGGCATGTCGCTGGACGCCGGCGGCCACCTCACCCACGGCTTCCGCCCGAACATCTCGGGCAAGATGTTCGACCAGCGCAGCTACGGCACCGACCCGGCGACGGGCCTCATCGACTACGACAAGGTCGCCGAGGCGGCCCGCGAGTTCAAGCCGCTGATCCTGGTAGCCGGCTACTCGGCGTACCCCCGGAAGGTCAACTTCCGGATCATGCGGGAGATCGCCGACTCGGTGGGCGCCACCTTCATGGTGGACATGGCCCACTTCGCCGGCCTCGTGGCCGGCAAGGTCTTCACCGGCGACTTCGACCCGGTGCCGCACGCGCACATCGTCACCACGACCACCCACAAGTCGCTGCGCGGCCCGCGCGGCGGCATGGTGCTCTGCCAGCCGGAGCTGGCCGAGCAGGTGGACCGCGGCTGCCCCATGGTGCTCGGCGGCCCGCTGCCGCACGTGATGGCCGCCAAGGCGGTCGCGCTCGCCGAGGCTCGCCGCCCCGACTTCGCCGACTACGCCCAGCGGATCGTGGCCAACGCGCAGGCGCTCGCCGAGGGGCTGCTCCGCCGCGGCGCCACCCTCGTCACCGGCGGCACGGACAACCACCTGGCGATCATCGACGTCACCTCGTACGGGCTGACCGGTCGCCAGGCCGAGCAGGCGCTGCTGGACGCGGGCATCGTCACCAACCGCAACTCGGTCCCGCAGGACCCGAACGGCGCCTGGTACACCTCGGGCATCCGCATCGGCACCCCGGCCCTGACCACGCGGGGTCTCGGCACCGCCGAGATGGACACGATCGCCGAGCTGATCCACACCGTGCTGAGCCAGACCCGCCCCGGCGCGAACGCGGACGGCACCCCGTCGAAGGCCAAGTACGCGCTCGACGCGGCCGTCGCCGACAAGGTCAGCCGCCAGGCCAGCGAGCTGCTGACCGGCTTCCCCCTGTACCCGACGGTCGACCTGACCTGACCCGGCCCGACAGGCCCCGGGCTGGGGCCCGGGGCCTGGGGCCCGGGGCCTGTCGATCATGACGTTGGCGGGGTCCGGGAGCGCTCTCCCGCCCGTCAACCTCATGATCGACGGGGTGTGCGGGGGCGGCGGGCCGCCGGGGGCGCCGGGGGGCGGGCGCCGGCGGGTGGGTGGGTGGGCGCGGCGGGTGGGTGTCAGGCCAGGGGGCGCTTCAGGTGGTAGCGGTGCACCTCGGTGCTGCCCTGCACGTTGTTGACGTCCTCGGCGGCGGAGACCAGCTCCCAGCCCTCCCGGCCGACCCGGTTGAGGTGTGCGATCGCCGTGTCGCCGTAGGCGGTGACGTCCTTGCGGGAGCCGTCGGGGCCGTACCAGACGAACGACACGTGGAAATTGCGGCCCTGCCCCTGGTAGCGGCGGACCAGCAGGGCGTACTCCCAGGCAACCATGCCGCCCATTATGACCGTCCATCCAGGACGCCGGAACGGCGGCCGTCGCGCATTGCCATCGGGTGAACGCGGTGTGTCAGGCCGTGGCCGCTCAGCTGGTGACGAGGGTGCGCAGCTCGCGCGCCGAGGCCGGATCGGCGCACCCGGCCAGCGCGAGCGCGTCCCGCAGCTCGCCGGCGAGCAGGGCCAGCGCCTCCTCCGCGGCGGGCCGCCCGCCCGCCGCGAGGGCCCACAGCAGCGGCCGGCCGACGAGCACCCCGGCCGCGCCGAGGGCGAGCGCGCGCAGCACGTCGGTGCCACCGCGGACGCCGCTGTCGAGGAGCACCTCACACCGGTCACCCACGGCCTCGACGACCTCCGGCAGCATCGTGACGCTGGCCGGCGCCCCGTCGAGTTGCCGGCCGCCGTGGTTGGAGACCACCACCGCGTCCGCTCCCCGCGCCACGGCCTCCCGCGCGTCACGCGGGTCGAGCACCCCCTTGACCACCAGCGGCAGGTCGACCTGCTCACGCAGCCACGCGAGGTCGGCCCAGCGCAGCGCGGGGGCGAACACCGCCCCGGACCGCGCCGGGACCGGCGACACCCCGGGCGTGCCGAGGTGCGCCAGGTCGTCCCGGCCGTGGGGCAGGTTCGCGGCGACCACCTCGGCGGGCAGCCGGAACGCGTTGCGGAGGTCGCGGAAGCGCCGGCCGAGCACCGGGACGTCCACGGTGACGACCAGCGCCCGGCAGCCGGCGTCCCGGGCCCGCGCCAGCAGGTCGAGGACCAGCGAACGCTCCCGCAGCCAGTAGAGCTGGAACCAGACCTCCGCGCCGGTGGCGGCCACGTCCTCGACGGGGGTGCTGCTGAGCGTGCTGGCCAGGTAGGGAACGCCCGCCGTGGCCGCCGCCCCGGCCAGCGCCCGCTCGCCGTCGGGGTGCAGCAGCCGCTGGTACGCCATCGGCGCCACGCCCGCCGGCATCGCGTACGGGCGGCCGAGCAGGGGGGTAGTCAGGTCCGGCAGCTCCACCCCACACAGCATCCGGGGCAGGACCGCGACCCGGTCGAGGGCGGCGCGGTTCGCGGTGAGAGTCACCTCGGCGCCGCTGCCCCCGTTCACGTAGTCCCACACGTCGGCGGGCAGCACCGCCCGGGCGCGCGCGGCGAAGTCGGTCAGGCAGACCGGCGGCGTCTCGGCCGGCAGGTCGGTCACGGTCGGCTCACCCATCGGTCCCCCCGGGCCTCGGTCGAGGCAGGACCGTAGCCGCAGTCGACGCAGCCCGTCAATCGGCCCGACGGTGCGCCGGCGCCGACCGGGACGGCCCTCGCGGGTCGGCGAGCGGCGGGATCCCGACGGCGGCCGGGGGCCGTAGGCTGGGCGGATGGCCAGCTGGGACGACGTCCGCCGGATCGCCGCGAGCCTGCCGGAGACATCCGAGTACCCGTCGTACGACGGCCTGCCGGCGTGGCGGGTGCGGAACAAGCTGTTCGTGTGGGAGCGGCCGCTGCGCAAGCCGGACCTGGCCGCGCTCGGCGACGCGGCGCCGGACGGCCCGATCCTCGGCGCGCGGGTGCCCGACCTGGGCGCCAAGGAGGCGTTGCTCGCCGACGACCCCGACGTCTACTTCACCATCCCGCACCTCGACGGCTACCCGGCCGTGCTGGTCCGGCTCGACCGGATCGACACGACGGAGCTGACCGAGCTGATGGTCGAGGCGTGGTACGACCGGGCGCCGAAGCGGCTGGCCGCCGCCTACCGGGCGCAGAGCGACCCGTCGGCCGGATGACGCTCGCGCCGGCCGGCGGCCTCCGCTCAGTCCGGCAGCACCAGCCGTACGGCCTCCTCCGGGTTGGTCACCGGCACCGGCCCGGCGACCGCCGCGCCGCCGCCGTCGAACACCCGCCACCCGCCCAGCAGCACCACCGGCACGCCGCCCCGCCGCATGGCCAGCGCCACCTCGCTGAGAGTGCCCCAGGAGCCGCCCACGGCGATCACCGCGTCGGCGCTCCACACCAGCACCGCGTTGCGGGCCTGCCCCAGGTTGGTGCTGATCGTCACGGACACGTCGGCGGACGGGCCGGGGACGTTCCCGTCGTCGGGGCGTACGCCGACGACCAGGCCGCCGCGGGCGCGGGCGCCGGCGGCGACCGCGGCCATCACCCCGCCGCCGCCTCCGCAGAGGACGGTGGCACCCCGCTCGGCGAGCAGCTCACCGACACGGCGGGCCTGCGCCACCTCCGTGTCCGTCGCGTCCGCCGGCCCGCAGACCGCCACCTGGTACGCCACCGTCGGCACCACCCTTCCCGCGGGCCGACCCTACCGGCGGCCCGGCCGGACGTCGCGGCCGGCCGGGGCGCTCAGGCCGGGGTGGGGGTCTGTGCGTGAACGTGGAAGCGCAGCGAGCGGGCGTCGGTGAAGCACTCCCGCATGGGCCGGACCAGCTCCCGGTGCTCGGGGCTGCGCTCCCAGCTCTCGAAGTCGGCGAGGCTGGCCCACTCGCTGGTGATGAGCCACTGCTCCGGGTCGGCCGACGACCGGCACACCTGGTCGACGAGGTGCCCCGGCACCCCGCCGGCCACCTGGTGACGGATCGCCTCGTACGCGGCCAGGAACGCCTCGGTGCGCGCGGCCGGCACCCGGACCAGGAACACCACCCGCGCCCGCTGCTCAGCCATCCTCGTCCTCCCTCGCCGGCGCGGCCCCGCGCAGGACCAGCGCGCTGTTGTAGCCGTCGAAGCCCCGGGCGCACACGAGCGCCAGCCGGGTGCGGGGGCGGCGGTGCTCCCGCAGGAAGTCCAGCTCGCAGCCGGCGGCCACCTCGTCGGGGCCGGCCGAGGCGGGCAGGGTGTCGTGCCGGAACGCGAGCAGCGCGGTGGCCACGTCGAGCGCGGCGCCGCCCTGGTGCGCCCGGCCGGTGAGCGGCTTCGCGGTGCTGACCGGGGGCGGGCGGTCACCGAAGACGGCGCGCAGCGCGGTGGCCTCCGTGCGGTCGTACCGGGGCACGCCCAGCGCGTCGGGCAGCACGACGTCCACGTCCCCCGGCTCCACGCCGGCGCGGTCCAGGGCGAGCCGCATGGCCCGGGCGTACTGGACCGGGTCGCCGGCGCTCTCCGGGCCGGTGTGCGCGGCGTCGTGCGTGGCTCCCCACCCGGTCAGCTCGCCGTAGACGCGCGCGCCGCGGGCCAGCGCGTGTCCCAGCTCCTCGACGACGAAGACCGCCCCGCCCTCGGCCGGGACGTAGCCGCTCGCTGCGGCGTCGAACGGCCGGTACGCCCGCTCGGGGTCCGCGACGTCGCTGAGCAGCCCGTTCGCGAGCTGGCAGGTGAGGGCGTACGGGCTCAGCGGGCACTCGGTCCCCCCGGCGATCACCACCGGCGTGCCGCGGCGCACCGACCGGGCCGCGTGCGCGAGGCTGTCCAGCCCACCGGCCGCCTCGCTGACCAGCACCCCGCACGGCCCCTTGAACTGGTGGTGGATGGAGAGCTGGCCCACGCTGGCCGCGTAGAACCAGGCGATGGACTGGTACGCCCCGACGGTGCGCGTCGGCCCGCCCCACAGCCGTTGCAGCTCCCGCTGGCCGAACAGGTTGCCGCCGGAGGAGCTGGCCAGCGTGACCGCGTAGCCGTACGGGTCGGGTGAGCGGTCGGGCAGGCCGGCGTCGGCCAGGGCGAGCCGGGTGGCCGCGAACGCCAGGTGCGTCCACCGGTCGGTCTGCACGAGCCGGCGGTTCTCCGCGTACGCGGCGGCCTCGAAGCCGGGCACCTCCCCGGCGAGCCGGGTCGGGTAGCCGGCCGGGTCGAACAGGGTGATCGGGCCGGTGCGCCGGGTGCCGGCCAGCACCGTACGCCAGTGCGCGTCCGCGCCGATCCCGCTCGGCGCGACCACCCCGACGCCGGTGACCACCGCCCGGGCGGTCACGTGGCCGCCTTCGACAGACGACGGAAGATCATCGCGGACTGGAAGCCGCCGAAGCCGCTGCCCACCGAGAGGGCGACGTCGACGGGCAGCTCGCGCGCCTCGTTCGGCACGTAGTCCAGGTCGCACTCCGGGTCCCGGGTGGTCCAGTTGGCGGTGGGCGGCACGACGCCGAACTCGATGGCCAGCGCGCAGGCCGCCATCTCGATCGAGCCGATGGCGCCGAGCGAGTGCCCGACCATCGACTTGATCGAGCTGACCGGCACCCGGTACGCGACCTCGCCCAGCGCGCGCTTGAACGCGGCGGTCTCGTGCCGGTCGTTCTGCCGGGTGCCCGAACCGTGCGCGCTGATGTAGGAGACCTGCTCGGGGGCGAGCCGGGCCTGCCGCAGCGCCGCCGTGATGGCCAGCGCCATCTCCACGCCGTCGGGCCGCAGGCCGGTCATGTGGTAGCCGTTGCTGTGGCTCGCGTACCCGGCCACCTCGCAGTAGACGTGCGCGCCGCGCCGCCGGGCGTGCCCGGCCTCCTCCAGCACCAGCACGGCGGCGCCCTCGGCGAGGACGAACCCGTGCCGGTCGGCGTCGAACGGGCGCGAGGCGTGCGCCGGGTCGTCGTTGTCCGGGCTGGTCGCCTTGATGGCGTCGAACGAGGCGACGGTGACCGGCGAGATCGGCGAGTCGGCGGCGCCGGCCAGCACCACGTCCGCCTCGCCGTCGGCGATCAGCTGGTGGGCGTACCCGATGGCGTCGATGCCGGAGGTGCAGCCGGTGGAGACGACCTGGGCCGGGCCGTGCAGCCCGTGCCGGCAGGCCACGTCGGCGGCCAGGCTGCTGGGCACGAGCGCCTGGTAGAGGAACGGGCCACCGCGGCCGGGGTCGACGAGCCAGCGCCGGCCGGAGTCGCTGACCCTCACGTACGCCTGTTCCAGCGCCATGGTGCCGCCCACCGCCGTGCCGAGCACTACCCCGGCGCGGTCGCGTTCGGCGTCGGTGAGCGTGAGTCCGGCGTCGGCGAGCGCCTCGTCGGCGCAGGCGAGCGCGAACTGCACGTACCGGTCGGCGCGCCGCCGGTCGGCCGCCGTGAGCCCGGCGGCGACCGGGTCGAAGTCGCACTCGGCGGCGATGCGGGAGCGGAACGGCGACGGATCGAAGAACGTGATCCGCCGGGTCGCCGTGCGCCCCTCGGTGATCGACTTCCAGAACCGGTCGCGGGTGGCGCCGCCCGGGGCGACCACGCCGATCCCGGTCACCACCGTGCGGCGCCCGGTCACGACGCCACCCCGGTTCGCGGCCGCGGTGCCCGCCACCCCGGCTCACTCCTCGCGCTCACAGCGCCACCTTGAGTTCGCGACTGCGGGGCTCGCCACCCCGGCTCACTCCTCGCGCTCACAGCGCCACCTTTGGTTCGCGACTGCGGGGCTCGCCACCCCGGCTCACTCCTCGCGCTCACAGCGCCACCTTGAGTTCGCGACTGCGGGGCTCGCAACCCCGGCTCACTCCTCGCGCTCACGACGCACCCCGCTGCTCGACCAGCTCGGTGTCGACGTGGCCGAGTTCCGGCCGGGGCGCCAGCGGTCCGAGGTGGAAGACCACCTCGGCGGGCTCGGCGCCGGTGTTGCGCAGCCGGTGGCGGACGTTGACCGGCACGAAGAGCGCCTCCCCGGCGGCCAGCGGCACCGGGCGGTCGTCCAGGTCGACGGTGATCGCGCCCCGGGCCACGTAGAGGAACTCCTCGCTGTAGGGGTGGTAGTGCTCGGCGATCCGCTCCCCCGGGTCCAGCGTGGCCACACCCATGAACCCGGAGGTGCTGCCGACGGTGCGCGGGCCGAGCAGCACCCGCAGCGCGCCGCCCCGGCGGCGGTCGGCCGGTACGTCCCGGGCGGCGACGAGGTGCATCGTGCGCTCACTCATCGCCGGTCCCCGTCGTCTCGCCGGCCGGCGCCCCGGCCCGGGCCCGCCGCTCGATCCGCTCCTTGATGACGGCCAGCTGCACGGCGCTGTTGGCGTTGATCCGCTCGGTCATCCCGGCGTTGTCCAGGGGCGCGGTGGGCTTCATGGCGAAGTCCTGCACCCAGGTCATCCGGGTGCCCTCCGGCTCCTCGGTGTAGCGCCAGTGGATCCGCATGTACTCGAACGGCCCGGTCTCGACCCGGTGCGCGTGCACCTGCCGGGTGGCCGGGTCGGCGGTGCGTTCGCTCACCCAGCTCCACACCACGCCGTTCTCGTCGGGGTGCATGCTGAGCCGGAACCGCACCGTGTCGCCGTCGCGGTGCAGGATCTCCACGGCCGCGTACTCGGTGAACAGCTCCGTCCAGTTCGCCACGTCGTTGGTGACGTCCCACACCAGCGGCAGCGGCGCGGCGATCACGATGCTGTTCTCGGTGTGTCCCGGTTGCTGGCCGCGGCGGGCCACGAGGTCGGCCACCGCCGGGATGCTGAGCTGGGCGGCCTGCTCCGGGATCTGCACGCGGTACCGGTCGGCGACCACCGCGGAGAGTTCCAGCAGCGCCAGGGAGTCCAGGCCGAGTTCCTCCAGGGAGGCGGCGGGCGTACGGGCGGCGACCTCGGCGTCCAGTCCGCAGTGTGCCACCAGGATGTCGGTGATCTCGGCGGTCATCGGGTGGCCTCGGGTGACGGTCATCGGTCCTCCTCGTGTCAGGCGTTCGGCGGTGCGGTGGTGGCCGGCGCGGGGTCGGGCGAGCCGGGCGCGGCGGCGGCGAGCAGCCGGTCGACCAGGCCGGTGGTGTGGCGGCCCTTGCGGAACTCGGCGTCGTCGAGCACGCGCCGCACGAACGGGATCGTGGTGCGGACGCCCGGCCCGGTCACCTCGAACTCGCCGAGCGCGCGTTCGAGCCGGTCGAGGGCCAGCTCCCGGTCGGGGGCCCACACCGCCACCTTCGCCAGGAGCGAGTCGTAGTGCGGGCCGACGACGTAGCCGGGACGGCCGTGGGTGTCGACGCGCGTGAACGGACCGCCGGGCGGGACGAAGCGGTCCAGCCGGCCGGGTGTCGGGGCGAAGCCGCGGTCCGGATCCTCGGCGTTGACCCGGCACTCCACCGCCACCCCGTGCGGGCGGATCTCCTCCTGACGCCAGCGCAGCGGCACACCGGCGGCGATGTGCAGCTGCTCGTGCACCAGGTCGACGCCGGTGACCATCTCGGTGACCGGGTGCTCCACCTGGATCCGGCAGTTGATCTCCAGGAAGTGGAACCGTTCCGCGGCGTCGACCAGGAACTCCAGCGTCCCGGCGCCGGTGAAGCCGACCTCCAGCGCGCCCCGCAGCGCCGTCTCGGCGATCGTGTCGAGGGTGCCCGCCGAGAGCGCCGGGGCGGGCGCCTCCTCGACGAGCTTCTGGTGCCGCCGCTGCACGGAGCAGTCCCGCGTGCCGAGGTGCACGCCGTTGCCGTGCCCGTCGCACAGCACCTGCACCTCGACGTGCCGGGCGTCGGTCAGGTACCGCTCGACGTACACCCGGTCGTCGCCGAAGACGGCCTGCGCGGCGGCCCGCGTCCGCGCGTACGCCCGGGGCAGGTCGGCCGGGGACCGGACGACGGTCATCCCCCGCCCGCCGCCCCCGGCCACCGCCTTGACGATCACCGGGTAGCCGATGCCGGCGGCCACCTCGACGGCCGCCTCCACGGTGGGCACCGGTTCGACGCTGCCGTCGGGCAGCGGCAGCCCGGCGCGGCTCATGAGGGCCCGGGCGGACGACTTGTCGCCGAGCGCCGCCATCACCTCGGGGCGCGGCCCGATGAACGTGAGCCCGTTCAGGGCGCAGATCTCGGCGAAGTCGGCGTCCTCGGAGAGGAAGCCGTAGCCGGGGTGCACCGCCTGGGCGCCGACCTGCCGGGCCGCCTCCACGATGGCGGCGGCGTTGAGGTAGCTGCGCCGGCTCGGGGCCGGTCCGATGCACACGGCCCGGTCGGCGAGGCGGACGGCGGCCGAGTCGGCGTCCGCGGCGGAGTAGACGACCGCCGTCCGCACCCCGAGCTCACGGCAGGCGCGCAGCACCCGCAGGGCGATCTCACCCCGGTTGGCGATCAGCACCGTCTCGAACATCCCGCACCACCTCAGGCCGGATCCAGCGCGATCAGCGGCTGGTCGTACTCCACCGGCTGGCCGTCGTCGGCGAGCACGGCGGTCACCCGGCCGGCCCGCTCGGCGGTGACCTCGTTCATCAACTTCATCGCCTCGACGATCCCGACCACCTGCCCGGCCCGTACGTGGTCGCCGACGGCCACGAAGGGAGCCGCCCCGGGCTCCGGCGCCCGGTAGAAGGTGCCGACGATCGGCGCGCGGACGACCATCTCGGCGGCCGGTGGGACCGGGGACCGCTCGGCCGGGCGCGGCCCGTCCGCCGGTTGGTCGGCGGGGGGCGGTGCGGCGTCCGGCCGCGCGACCGGTGGCGGCGCGACCGGAGCGCCGTGCCACTCCACCTCCAGCACGGTCTCGCCGCTGCGCAGCCGGACGCGGCGGACCGGCCCGGCCAGCTCGGCGACCAGTTGCCGGGCGTGGCGGCGCAGCCCGGCCAGGACGGCGTCCGTGCCCGCCCGACGGTCGCCGCCGTCGGCCGCCGCCGTCTCCGGGCCGGCCGTCCCGGGGGCGGTCACCGCACACCCCCGGCCGCGGCGCGGGCGGCGCCGAAGCGCCGGAACCGCTGGCGCCGCCGGCGGACCAGGGTCGCCGGCGGCACGTCGAGCAGCGGCAGCAGGTTGGCGCGCACCGCGTCGCGCACGGCGACGGCCGTCGCCTGCGGGTCGTCGTGCGCCGCGCCCGGTGGCTCCGGCACGATCTCGTCCACCACGCCGAGCCGGTGCAGGTCCGGCGCGGTGAGCCGCAGCGCCCGCGCCGCCTGGGGAGCCGCCGACCGGTCCGGCCAGAGGATCGCGGCGCAGCCCTCCGGGCTGATCACCGAGTAGACGGCGTGCGCGAGCATCAGCACCCGGTCGGCCACCGCGAGGGCCAGCGCCCCACCGCTGCCCCCTTCGCCGGTGATGACGGCGACGACCGGGGTGGGAAGCACCGTGAGCGCGAGGATGCTCTCCGCGATGGCGGCGGCCTGCCCCTGTTCCTCCGCGCCGACGCCCGGATCCGCGCCGGGCGTGTCCACGAGCGTGACCACCGGCAGGCCCCACCGGGCGGCGAGGCGCATGAGCCGCAGGGCCTTGCGGTGCCCCGCCGGGCTGGCCATGCCGAAGTTGCGGGCGACCAGTTCGGCGGTCGTGTGCCCCTTCTGGTGGCCGATCACCATGACCGGCCGGCCGTCGAGCCGGGCGAGGCCGCCGACCACGGCCGGGCAGTCGCCGCCGAGCCGGTCGCCGTGCAGTTCGACGAAGCCGTCGAACGCGGAGTCCAGGTAGTCCAGGGTGGTCGGTCGGCCCGGGTGCCGGGCCAGCCGTACGGTCGCCCAGGGGTCGCCGTCGGTCGCGTCCGCCGGGGCGGTGTCGCGGCCCGCGCCGGCCGGCTGCTGGCGGGGTACGGGCCGGCGGGCCGCCGGCGCGGCCGGGTCGCCCGGTCCGGGCGCCGGCGTCCGCCCGCCCCGGGCCGCGGCGAGCAGCGCCACGAGCCGGGCCCGCAGTGCGCGGCGGGGCACGACCATGTCGACCTGCCCGTGCCGGAGCAGGAAGTCGGCGGTCTGGAAGCCCTCCGGCAGCGCCCGGCCGGTGACCTGCCGGATCACCCGGGGCCCGGCGAAACCCATCCGGGCGCCGCTCTCGGCGACCACCACGTCGGTGTTGGTGGCGAAGGAGGCCGCCACCCCGCCGTACGTCGGGTCGGTGAGCACGCTGACCGTGAGCAGCCCCGCCTCCCGCAGCGCGGCGACGGCCTGGCTCACGGTGGCCATCTGCATGAGCGACAGCACGCCCTCCTGCATCCGCGCCCCGCCGGAGGCGGTCACGAGGATCAGCGGCACCCGGTCGTCGAGGGCGCGTTCCGCCGCCCGGGTGATCAGCTCGCCGACGGCGCAGCCGAGGCTGCCGCCGAGGAAGCGGAAGTCCATGACGGCGAGGGCGGCCGGGTGCCCACCGAGGGTGGCGGTGCCGCAGACCACCGCCTCGCCGAGCCCGGTGCCGGCCCGCGCGGCGGTGAGCCGGTGCGGGTACGGCACCACGTCGACGAAGCCGATCGGGTCGACGTCGGCGGGCGGGTCGGGCAGCGGCCGGAACGAGCCCGGGTCGACGAGCTGCCGCAGCCGGTCCGGCGCGCTGAGCCGGGCGTGCGCCCCGCACTCGGGGCAGACGTCGAGGTTGCGGCGCAGCCGCTTGCGGTAGAGCAGGGTGGCGCAGCCGGCGCAGCGCGACCAGAGCTGCTCCTCGCGGGGGGCGGTGGCGGTCACGGCCGCCCCCGGCGGTCGCGGGGGCGTCGAAGCGGTAGAAGCAGCGCGCCATGGCGTCGCGCGGCGAGCGCCAGGTCGGGGAGTACGGCGAGACGTACGGTCGCAGCCGCGCGCTGACCCGGTCGAACTCCGGGTGCTCCCGCGCGGCCCGCACGGCCTCGTCACCGGGCAGCTCGGTCTCCAGCAGGTGCACGTACAGGTCGTGCAGCCGGTACAGCGACCGGTGCCGCACGCCGGCCAGGCGCGGCAGCTCCGTGGCGTCGGACTCGGCGAAGATCTCGGCGACCTGCGCCTCGGCGGTCGGAACCACCTTCGCGACGATCAGCGAACGATCCATGGACAGGGCCTCCTCCCACGGCGCCCGCCGGCCGCGCCCGCCGGCGCCGGACGAGCCGGACGACTGCGGCCACGATGCGGCGGCGCTCGTCACGGCGGCGTCACCGCCGGGGGTGCATCGGGGACGATCCATGGTGACGCTGCGTTGACGTAAGCTGTGTACCGGCTATGCGCCGTTGCCTCCCGCCGATCGTCCCGGCGGTAACTATTCGCAGTTCAGAGCACATCTCATGGTCTCCGGGCAGGGACCGCCGGCACCGGCACCACCATTGACCCAGAGTGACACTTATTGATAATCTTCGTCCCGGTCAGCCCGGCCGCCCGGCGCGACGCCGCGCCCACCGCGACCCGACGGCAGCGGTGTCGTGGGCAGCCGCGCCGGGACACAGCAGACAGTCGGGACACGCGTTCCGCAGGGGGTGCCGCCGTGGCCGCTGATCCGTCCGTGCCGACCGGGGGCCGTCCCGGCGCGGTGTCGCTGCACCTGCTCGGTGGCTTCCGGCTCCTGCACGGCGACCGGCCGGTGGTCGTGCCCCGCGGCCTCCAGCGGGTGATCGCGCTCATCGGGCTGCGCCCCGGCGCCACCCGCTGCCAGCTGGCCGGCCTGCTGTGGCCCGACGCGCCGGAGGAGCGGGCGCTGTCGTCGCTGCGCACCGCCCTGTGGCGGCTACGCCAGGATCCCTGCTGCCCCCTGACCGTCAGCGGCGACACCGTGCGGCTGGACCCGTCCGTACGCCTCGACGTCGACGAGCTGGTCGGCACGGCCACCCGCGTACGCGACGGCGACGACCCCCGCTGCACGGCCCGGGCGCTCGCGGCGGGCCGGCACGACCTGCTCCCCGGCTGGTACGACGACTGGGTCCTGCTGGAACGCGAACGCCTGCGCCAGCTCCGCCTGCACATGCTGGAACAGGTGGCCGGGCAGCACCTCGCCGCGGGCCGGCACGGCGAGGCGCTCGAGGCCGCGCTGGAGGCCATGGCGGCAGAGCCGCTCCGCGAGACCCCGCACCGCCTCGTGGTGCGCATCCACCTCGCCGAGGGGAACGCGTTCGAGGCGGTGCACGCCTTCTACGTCTACCGCGACCTGCTCCGGCGCGAACTGCGGCTGGAACCGTCGCCGGCCATGTGCGCGCTGCTCGACGACACGCTCGCCCCGATCCGCCGCGCCAGCCGCGACGGCGCCCCCGCGGCCCGCCACCGTACGGGGCCGCCCGCCCGTGCGGCGACGGGACCGGCCCGCCCGCCGTCACCGCAGCGCCGCAACGCGTGACGGGCAGGTGACAGGCCGGCGGGCACGGTGGGCGGCACAGCAGTCCCGTGGCTCCCGGCGGGGGCCACCGGCGGAAGGGGTCCCATGAGCCGTCTACTGATCGTCAGCAGGATCGCCCCCGGCGCGGAGGGCCGGGTGGCCCAGATCTTCGCCGAGTCCGACGCGACCGAGCTGCCCGGACTGACCGGCGTCACCCACCGGTCCCTCTACTGCCTGCACGACGTCTTCGTACACCTGATGGAGACCGCCGACGTCGACCCGGAGGCCCTCGCCGAGGCGCGCAACCACCCGCTCTACCGGAAGGTCAACGAGCGGCTCTCCGCGCACACCTCGCCGTACCTGCCAACCTGGCGCTCCCCCCGCGACGCCATCGCCGGCTGCTTCTACCGCTGGGACGCGGCCGGCGCGCCCGTCCCCCGCCCGGCCGGCTGAGGGGCCGCCGTGTCCGCCACCGCGCCGCGCGTGCTCGTCATCGGCGCCGGCACCGGCGGCCTGTGCCTCGCGCACGGGCTGCGCCGGGCCGGGATCGACGTCGCCGTCTACGAGCGGTACCGCACCCGCGGCGAAGGGCTGCTCGGCTACCGCGTCGGCATCGGCCCCACCGGCAGCCGCGCGCTGCGGGAGTGCCTGCCGCCGGAGCTGTTCGACATCTACCTGGCCACGTGCGCCCGCTCGCCCCGCTGGTTCAACGTCATCACCCAACGCATGCGCCGCACGGCGTCCTTCGAGCTGCGCCCGGACACCCATCCCGTCGACACCGAACGGTCGGTGGCCCGGATGACCCTGCGCCAGGTCCTGCTCACCGGCATGGAGGACACCGTCCACTTCGACAAGACGTTCACCCGCTACGAGCAGCGCGACGACGGCACGGTCACCGCGTACTTCGCCGACGGCACGAGCGACACCGGCGACCTGCTCGTCGCCGCGGACGGCACCCACTCGGCGGTCCGCCGGCAGTACCTGCCGCACGCGGTCACCCGCGACGCCGGCACGGTCAACATCGCCACCCGCATCCCGCTGACCCCGCACACCCGCTCGCTCCTGCCGGAACAGCTCCAACGCGGCATCTCGCTGATCTTCGGCACCGGAGGGATCATGGGCGTGCTGCACGTCATGGACTTCAAGTGGGACGCCGACGGCCGGCTCAAACCCGACGTCACCCCCGCCGACGCCGCCGTGCTGTCCCGCTGGCACGGGCGCGCCCACGACCCCACCCGGGACAACATCAACCTCGTCGTCTGGAGCACGGCGCGCCGGTTCCCCGACGACGTCATGCAGCGGCGCGGCGACGACCTGGTGGCGGTCGCGCTGGACCTCACCCGCTCCTGGCACCCGCACCTGCGGGAGCTGCTGACCCGCGCCGACCCGGCCAGCGCGCTGCCGATCCGCGTCACCACCACCGAGCCGGTGCCACCGTGGAAGAGCACCACGGTGACGCTGCTCGGCGACGCCATCCACACGATGACCCCCGGCCGCGGGGTCGGCGCGAACACCGCGCTGCGCGACGCCGCGCTGCTGTGCCGGCAGGTGCGGCTCGCCGCGGCCGGCGAGAAGACGCTCGTGCAGGCCGTCGCCGACTACGAGGCCGCCATGCTGCCGTACGGCTTCGCCCGGGTCGCCGACTCGCTGAACCGCAGCGGCACCAACGGGGACGACCGGCTGTACAAGCCCGTCGTCGGCCGGCTCGCCCTGCTCGGCGCCCGCGGCTACTTCGGCGTCACGAGCCGGGTGCCGGCACTGCGCCGCCGGTTCGTCGACGACTTCTACACCTACCGGGGCGAGGAGGACTGAGGCCCGGTCCACGCGACCCCGACGCCCGGTGGCGTCGGGGTCGTCCCCGTGCCCGACCGGACCGCGCCGGCTGCCCGACCGGCGACCGTCCGTACCCGCCCGGTGGGCCGTCCGGCACCCGGCACGGCACGCTCCGTCGCACCTCGGGCACCACCCGTGCCCGCCCGTCCCGCACCCCGGTTGGGTACCCGTGCCTCCCTGTCGCACCGACCGCGCGTATGCGAAGCTGCGGCGGGTTTTTTCTCGCACGACACATCGACGAGGTGAGAGGGAGGTCTGCCGTGGCGTGGTCCTTCGGGCACTCGCTGACAGTGATACTGGTTCTGCTGCTCGGGTTCGCCGCCGGGTGGGCGGTGCGCGGCCGGCGGGACGCACACGACGCCGGTACGCCCACCGTGGACGCTGAGCCGGTCGCGGTGCGTACCGCCCCGGCGCCGGACGCCACCGTCGACCCGGACCGGCCCGCCGCGACGGTCGACCCGACGCCGAGCGCGGTCGCGGACGAGCCGACCACCGCGCCCAGCGCGGTCACCGACGAGCCGTCCGGCACGACGACGGCCGTCACCGACGAGCCGGCCGCCGTGCCGACCGGCGGAACGGCCGTGGACGACTCCCCGGCGACGGTCGACCCGGCCGACATGGCGCTGACCGGCGACCCGGTCCCCGAGCCGCGCGCGGTCCCGCCGGCGGAGCGCACCGGGGCCGCCGACACGTCCGCCGCGGCGTCCCCGGCCGAGGCCGCGGCCACGACGGTCACCGAGCCGGCGGACGCCGAGCCCGCGACCGCGCCGGACGCCGCGCGGAGCGACACCGCGCCGACGGTCGCCGCGGACCGGGTGGAGACCACCGCGGAGGCCGACCGGCCGGAGACGGCGATTCCCGCCGACCCGGCCGAGACGACCGCGGCCTCCGGCCGCCCCGAGGTCGCCACGGCCGGTGGCCCGGCCGCGACCGGGGCGCCCGCCGACGGGGCTGGCGGTGCCTCGGTCCCCGACGGTGAGCCGGCCGGCGCGGATGCGGCTCCGGCGGCCACGCCGCGCCGCCGTTCCGGGGTGGCCACCCCGCCCGTCCGCCCGATGGCCGCCGCCACCGTCGAGGTGGACGACTTCCGCCGCATCCAGGGCATCGGGCCGAAGATGGCCGCGGCGCTGCAGGCCGCCGGCATCCGCACCTTCCGGGAGCTGGCCGAACTCGACGAGGCGGCGCTGCGGACGCTCATCCGCAACGCCGGCCTGCGCGCGGCACCCGGGCTGGCCACCTGGCCACAGCAGGCGAAGGTGCTGGCCGGCGCCCCCGACGAGACGGCCGCCGTGCTGTCCGACGGGGCCCGCCCGGCCTGACACCCCCCGACCCGGGCCACCGTCCGCCCGGGTACCGCCACCCGGGCGGTACCCGGGCTCCGGGTACCCCCGTGCAGGTCCGGTGTGGACGGTCAGACCAGGGCCCCGTCGTACGCCCGGACCCGCAGCCGGCGCGCGGCGCGGGCGCTCAGGCGCACCTGGAGCCCGAGGGGCGCGGCGGCGCGGCGCACGTCGTCGACGTGCAGCGAACCGTGCCGCTCCACGGGCAGCACCGGCGGCTCCTCCCACTCCCCCTCGGGCCGGTGGAAGGAGAGCAGCGTGACCGAGGTCGGCAGGTGGACCGGGTACGCCGCGCGGGCCGCCGCCTCGTCGCGGTGCGCGAGGACGACGAGGTCGGGCACGTGGGCGAAGTCGGCCAGGATGCCCTCGGCCCGCCAGTGGGCCGGCTCCTCGTCCGCTCCCGTGAGATGGTGGGAGCGGTTCGCGGACGTGATGAAGAGGTGCTCCGCCCCCGCCTCGGCGCAGGCCCGCGCGAAGAAGGAGTTCGACGGGCAGAGCGTTCCGGGCGCGATCACCTGGGTCGTCCGCACGCCGCCGTCGACGCGCACGAGGTGGTCGGGCAGCCGGTCGACGGCGGGGCCGCAGAACCCGAACGGGCCGGCGCCGAAGAGTCCGTCCATCAACTGCCGGACCCGCCCCTCGGGCAGCCGGGGCGGGATCCGCGACCAGTCGAACATGGCCGGTATCCGGTGGGCCGTGGCGGTGATGCTGCCCACCTGGTCGGCCGGCCGTCCCTTCGCCAGGTTGACGCGGCGCACCGTCGCCGCGTCCGGCCGCGTGACGAGGGCGTAGAAGTTCCCAAAGGCCACCGCGACGACGGCGCCGTCGGCCAGGGCGCGGGCGGCGAAGGCCACGTCGGCGGGATCGTCGACGTACCGGGTCGGGGTGCGGACGTCCATGACTCCTCCTCGGCGGTGCCGTGACGCCAGTTCTACGTCCCGGTGGGCCCGCCCCGCCGAGATCGGTCCTCGATCCGATAGTCGGCGCGACCGCCACGGTGCCCGCGGCCGATGCCGGCTCCCCCACCGGCGGTCCCCCGCCAGCCGGACGTCCCGCCCAACGCCGCCGATCGGCCCCACCGTTAGCCGTCGCACGCGACTGGGTACAACGCCCTGCACCTCGACCCACCACACCCCCGTCAGGAGGCACGCCATGCGCGGCACGTCGATACTCGGAGTCCTCGTCGTCATCTGGCTGGTCATCGGTGCCATCGCCGCGGGTCAGCGCGGCTACTACGGCGACGACGACACCAACTGCGCGGAGGCCGGGACCATCCTGGTCACCATCGTGGCCGGCCCGCTGAACTACATCGGCGCCAACCCGAAGATCGACTGCGAGCTCCCCCAGCCGTCCCAGTAGGACACTCCCGGCCCCCGCGCCGACGTCGGCGCCGCACTCCTCGGCCCGCGCCCACTCCGGCGCGGGCCGTTCGCCGTCCGGGTGCCGGGTTCGCACCGCTGCCCGTGCCGTCGGTGACCGTGAGCCCCGGCCCGGCCCGCCGCCGGGCTCTCCACGCCGCCACGGTCAGACGACCGGCCCACGACCGGCGCCGCCGCGAGCACGGCCGGCGTTGCGGGCACGGACCGAGCGGTCCGCGGCCGAATCGGCCAGGTCCAGCACCAGCGGCCGCCCGGCCGCCGTGATCGTGGACCCACGACCATCGGATCGCGCGCGCCTCACACCGCGTACGGCGTCCTAGGAGGCTGGGTCTACGGGGGTACGGCGTTTGCGGGAGCGCCCCAGGGGAACGGCTGCTGCTCCAGCGGACGGACGGGGAGCACCAGCGATGCAGATCGGGTACAAGCTGTCCACGGAGGGCTACGGGCCGAAGGAGATCATCCGTCAGGCCGTCCGGGCCGAGCAGGCCGGATTCGACTTCGTGGAGATGAGCGACCACTACCACCCCTGGCTGGACACGCAGGGGCACTCCGGTTTCACCTGGAGCATGCTGGGCTCGATCGCGGCGCAGACCAGCACCCTCGGGCTGGCCACCGGGGTCACCTGCCCCAGCGTCCGGTACCACCCGGCGATCATCGCCCAGGCCGCCGCGACCATGGCGTTGATCTCCGACGGACGGTTCACGCTGGGCGTCGGCGCGGGCGAGCGGCTCAACGAGCACGTCGTGGGGCAGGGCTTCCCGAGCGTCCGGGGCCGGCACGAGCGGCTGCGCGAGGCGCTGGAGATCATCCGGCTGCTCTGGCGGGGCGGCTACCAGTCGTACGAGGGCCGCCACCTCCAACTCGAGGACGCCCGGGTCTTCGACCTGCCGGAGACGTTGCCGGTGATCGCGGTGGCCGCCAGCGGGCCCGAGTCGGCCACCATGGCGGCGGAGCTCGGCGACGGGCTCTTCGCCACCGAGGCCGACCCCTCGATCGTGCAGCGGTACCGGTCCGCCGGCGGGCAGGGCCCCCGGTACGCCGAGGTGCCGCTCGCCTGGGCCAGCGACGAGCGCCAGGCCGTGGAGGCCGCGCTGACGACCAGCCGCTGGCTCGTCACCGGGTGGAAGGTGATGAGCGAGCTGCCCAACCCGGTGAACTTCGACGCGGCCAGCGCGCACGTCGAGGAGAAGCACATCCGGCAGTTCCTCTCCGTCGGCCCGGACGCGGAACCGCACGTGGCGAAGGTCCGCGGGTACGTCGAGGCCGGCTTCGACCACATCGTGCTCCAGAACGCGGGCCCCGATCCGGACGGCTTCATCGACTTCTTCGCCAGCGACCTCGCCGGCCCGCTGCGCGCGCTCGGCTGAGCCGCCGGGTGGTCGAGGTCTGACCACATCCCCGACGACACGGCCGGGCGCACCCGGTCCGCCCGCGACGATCGATCGTCACGCACGGCCGGGCGCGCCCTGGCACGCGGTCGGTCAGCGGAAGCAGTGGGGCACCGGCACCCGGCCGCCCACGCAGTTGGTGGGCTCGTTGCCGGCGACGACGCTCTCGTCGTCGACGCGTACCCGCGCCTGCTGGGCGAAGATGCCACCCGGCCGGGCCGACGCGTTGTTGCCCACCACCTTGCTCGTGTAGATCGAGACCTGACCGGCCGTGGCGTGGATGCCGCCGCCCGTCGACTTGGCGCCGACCGCCCCGTTGCGGGCCACGTCGCTGCCGCGGACCAGCAGGTTGGACTTCTCGGCGTAGATGCCGCCGCCGAGGCCGTGGGTGGTGTTGCCGGCGACCACGCTGTCGTCCAGCGGGAGCAGCCCCTGGACGGTCGAGATTCCGCCGCCCTTCAGGGTGGAGGTGTTGTCGCGGATCGTCATCCCGCGCAGCACGATGACGGCGTCGGAGTTCGCGATGCCGCCGCCGACCTGGGCGGTGTTGCCCAGCACCGCGGTGTCCAGCACCTTGGTCCGCGCCGAGAAGCTCGCGATGCCGCCGCCCTGCGCGGCGCTGTTCTGCACGAAGGTCGTGTTCTCCACGTCCGCCGCGCCCCGGTAGTTGCCGAGCCCACCGCCGTAGCCGTTGGCGCTGTTGTGGTGGAACTGCGACCCCCGCAGCGTCAGCACGCCACCGTTGAGCAGGCCCCCGCCCTTGCCCGCGGTGCCGGCCGCGCTGTTGCCGATGAACCTGCTGTCGGTGGCCACGAGGTTCCCGTCGTTGAAGATCCCGCCACCGCCACCCTCGGCGGACAGCGACGTGCTGCCGACGACGGTGACGCGTTCGACGACGGCGGTGGCCCCGTGCACGATGTGCACGGCGCCGCCCTCGATCTTCGAGCGGCCGTTGCGGAGTTCGACGTCGCGCAGGAACAGTTCCCCGCCGTCGCGGACGGTGAAGAAGCGGAAGTCCTCGGCGTGCACGTCGCGTTCGATGGTCGCCCCGGCGCCGTCGATGGTGATGGGTTGGTAGATCACCGGCAGGCCGGCCTTGTCGTCGGCCGGGTTGCGCGGGGGCGCCTCGGCGTCGCCCGGTGTCTCGGCCGCGTCGGCCGCCTCCCGCGCGTCCCGGATCCCGCCGTCGTAGTCGTCGGGCTGCGCGAACGCCTGGGTCAGCGTGTAGGTGCACTTCGACGCCAGCCGCAGGGAACCGCCGCCCTCGGCGTTGGCCTTCACGAGCGCCGCCACGAGCCGGCCCGCGTCGCACGGCACCTCCACCACCGGGTGGCGGCCGGTTCCGGGGCCGTCCCCGTGCCCGCGCGGCGCGCCGGCGGCGTCCCGGCCGTCACCGTCGCGCCCGTCCGGGCGGCCGGCGCCGTCGCCGGCCGGCTCACGCGCGTCGGCGCCCCCGCGCCGGTCCCCGTCCGCGTCGTCCCCCCGCTGCACACCGGCTGTCGGGAACGGGTCGAGCAGGGACGTCGCCCCCACGGCGGCGCCGGCCGCGCCCGCCGCGCCCACCACGAGGCTGCCCGCCAGCAACCCGCCGGCTAAGAACCACCGGGACCGCCGTCTGGGTCGTCCTACCCGCCGGCCCTGTTGGTACGTCGACATCGTCTCCTGCCTCTCCTGGCTGCCTGCACGGCCGCGTCCGAACCGGACGCGGGGTGGACGACGGATCGCCGGCCACCAGACGTCACGATACGGGCGCAATACGGACAATCAGGCCGTGAACGTGAACAACCTTGCCATTCACCTTCTCGGGAGAGGCGCGAGGAACGGCCGGTGGGACCGGCGTGACGGGCGGGACCGACGGGGTCAGCCGCCCACGTGGATGCCGGGCCGGCGGGCCGGGTCGGGTTCGCTGCGGCGGATGATCTCCCGGACGACGGGCGGCGTGTCGCCCCGGCCCAGGATCAGGTAGCGCAGCAGGTGGGCGATGGGACTCCCCTCCGACCACTCGAAGTGGGCGTGCGGCCGTACGCCGGTCACGTCGCGCAACGCCAGCAGGATCGCCGCGATGGCGTTCGGCGCCGCCGGGCTGCTGGCCCGCAGCACCCGGAACCCGCCCACCTCGACCCCGTGCACCCGCAGCACCTGGCTGAACTCGGAGGGGTCGATCACGTCGATCTCGAGGAACAGCACGTCCGCCGCGCCGGGCACCGGGTTCATGGCACGCTGGGCGCGCTCCTTGAGCGTGTACTCCTTCGCGGCACCGCCCTTGCGCTTGTTGGCGATGAGGTGCAGCCGGCCGTCGTGCGCCAGCGACTCGGCGATGAACCGCCGGGCCGGCTCGTCGAACTCGATCCGCTCCGCCCGCAGCTCGGTGGTACGGGTGACCCGGGAGACGAGCGAGACCACGATGATCCCCAGGATGAACAGGCCCGAGATGGTGATGCCGTCCGGGTGGTTGAGGACGTTGTCGCCCAGTGCGTACAGCAGCACGAGGGTGAGCACGCTGAAGCCGGCGGTGGCGACGCGCCGCCGGTGCCGCAGTGCCGAGATGGTGACCGCGACCGCACCGGAGACCATCATGGCGAGGATCCCGGTGGCGTACGCGCCTGCCTGCGCGTTGACGTCGGCCCGGAACGCGAGCGTGATCGCGACGCTCACCAGGGTGTAGACCAGCACGACCGGGCGCACGGCCCGCCCCCACTCGGGAGCCATGCCGTACGAGGGCAGGTAGCGCGGCACGATGTTGATGAGCCCGGCCATCGCCGAGGCGCCCGCGAACCACAGGATCAGCACGCTGCTGACGTCGTAGACGGTGCCGAAGCCCTCGCCCAGGTCGGCGTGCGCCAGGAAGGCCAGCGCCCGGCCGTTGGCCGCGCCGCCCGGACCGAACTCCTCCGGCGGGATCAGCACGGTGGTCACGAACGTGGTCAGCAGCAGGTACACCGACATGATCAAGGCGGCGGCGGTGAGCAGCCGCCGCGTGTTGCGGATCCGGGCGGCCAGCCGGGCCTCCCGGTCCGGCCCCTTGCCGGCGACCAGCGGCATCATGCTCACGCCGGTCTCGAACCCGGAGAGCCCCAGCACGAGCAGCGGGAAGGCGAGCGCCGCGGTCAGCACGACGTCACCCGGCCCGCCCACCCCGCCCAACCGGTCGCCCCAGTCCGCGAGCGCGCCCGGGTCGTCCAGGATCCGGGTCATCGCCACCGCCACCACGATCGCGTTCAGCGCCAGGAACACGGTCACCAGCGGGATGGCCACCGCCACCGCCTCGCGGAACCCGAGCAGGAACACCCCGCCGAGGACGAGCAGCAGCGCCACCGTGACCGCCACGGCGACGCCTTGCCCGTGGAAGCCCTCGGGCAGGTACGGGTTCTCCAGCAGGTGCACCGTCGCGTCGGCCGCCGAGAGCGTGATCGTGATGATCCAGGAGGTGGCCACGAAACCGAGCAGCACGAGCACGAAGATCTTGCCCCGCCAGAACGGCAGCAGCCGCTCGAGCATCGCCACCGACCCCTGCCCGTGCGGGCTCTCCCGTGCCACCCGCCGGTACATGGGCAGCATCCCGAACAGGGTCAGCGCGACGATCAGCAACGTCGCCAGCGGCGAGAGCGCGCCGGCCGCCACGGCGGCGATCCCCGGCAGGTAGGACAGCGTGGAGAAGTAGTCCACGCCGGTGAGGCACATGACCTGCCACCACGGATGCGCGCGGGTCTGCCCCTCGGCCGCCTCCGGGCCGACCGGCTGCACCCGGTGCCGGAAGAGCCACCGGTTCAGCCGGCCGGGCGGTGGCGCGGGACGTACCGGGCTCGCCACCCGCTCGGGAACGACGACCCGGCGACCGGAGGGCTCCGGGCGGGTCGGGTCACGGGCCGCCCGCAGCGCCGGCCCGGGCCCGTTCGGCCGGCGGCGCCCCTGCGCCCGTCGCGGCTTCGCCCCGTGCTCGTCAGCCATGTCCCCGTCCCGCGTCCAGAACTCCTGCCCCGACCGTAGGTGCTGCCGCGACCGCCACCGGACGGAACCGGCGGTTCTACCGTCGTGGACGTCCCGCGGGCGCGGCGCGGGACGGGGAGCGCCGCCGGCTCACCGGGTGCCGCCGGAGCGGGTCGGGCGCGGGGCCGCGCCGCCCGGCCGCGCCGGGGCGGGTCGGGCGGGCCGGGGTCGAGCGACCGGTGGCCGCCGGGTGGGGAGCGTCATGGCCCGCGCGTACCCGGTGCGGGCCGCCCGACACCCGCCGGCGGCGCGGGCCTCCCTCCGGTGCCGAGGACCGGCAACGGCAGGGGCGCCGCCCCCCCGTCCGGGGAGCACTGCCCGCTCCCCCGGGGGCACGTGCGCGGCGAGGCGGCGTCCCCCCGGCCACCACCCCGCCGCCGTACCCCCGTGCCCCGTCAGCCGCCGCCGCGCCGTACCCCCGGACGCGCCGCGCCGTGCCGTACCCCCGGACGCGCCGCGCCGCCGGTTCCCCCCGAACCGGCGGCGCTTCCCCCCGCGTCGGTGACACGTCCCCGCGTTCCGCCCCCCGGACGGAACGCGGGGACCCCCCGTCCCGGCTACTGCAGGAACGCCCCGAGGGGCGACAGCAGCAGCCGGCCGAGCGCCGCCGCCGTGGAGTCCAGCCGGCTGCGCTCGCGCTCGTGGGCGGTCGGATCGTGCCGGCACCGCCAGATCTTCTGCGCGTTACGCCAGGCGACGTCGCGCGTGTACTCGACCAGCTCCCCCTGGTACCAGTCGTCGATCTCGCCGTTGAGCATGTCGATGAGCAGCTGCCAGCGCTCCAGGTAGCCCCGGCGAAGCCCCGGGATCTTCTCGGCGAAGATGTTGTTGATCTCGAGGTAGTCGCGGTGCTGGTCGCTGCCGTCGACCGGTTCGGATTCGAGGTGGTCGAACGTGGTGACCAGGGCGAACGGCAGGTCGAAGTTGATGTGCGCGTTCACCCCGGCGGCCGCCGACGGCAGCGGCCGCGCGTCCGGGCCGCGCATCCGCTCGAAGAGGCAGGACCACGCCTTCGGGGTGCCGGGGCTGGAGTCGGTCCACAGGCGGAGGGCGTCGAAGTAGCGGGCCGCGAACTCGACGTCCAGCCGGGACAGGAAGACGGGGTCGACGAAGCGGTCGTCGTACAGGCCGTCGAGGACCGTGGTGGTGATGGTCAGGTAGAGCTTGTTGAAGTCGGCCAGCGGGCAGCTGTCCAGCAGCGGAGGGAGCCGGACCAGCAGGTCCTGCAGCTTCGTGAGGTGGTCGACCACGGCCGGCACGTCAGCGGGGTGATCGGCGAGCAGGTCGACGATGTCCCGGTGCACGGGGCCCCAGACCGGTTCGGTCATCTCTCCTCCACAGTGGTCCCCGGCACGACGTGCCGGCGGCGACAGGGCACAGCCTTGCAGCCGCCGCTGTCCGCCGGATCAGTAGAACGACGTATACGTCGCGTACGCCGGGCGGGTCAGCCGCGCCGGTTCCGCAGGTAGATGGCGCTGGCCTGGACGCGGGTGCGCACCTGGAGCTTGTCGAAGATGTGCGACACGTGCACCCCGATGGTCCGCTCGCTGATGAACAGCCGCTGGCCGATCTCCCGGTTGGTCAGCCCCTCGGCCACGGCGGCGAGCACCTCGCGTTCCCGCGCCGTGAGCGCCGCCAGCTCGTCGGCGCCGGCGACCTCCGCCGCGGCGTCCCGCCCACGCGCGGGCTCCCGCTCCTCCAGCGACACGCGCGCCCGGGTGGCCAGCGTCCGGATCTCCGAGGTCAATGGCACGGCCCCGAGCCCCTGCGCCGTCCGGTACGCCTCGCGCAGCAGCTTGCCGGCGGTCGCCACCCGGCTGCGCCGGGCCAGCAGCGCCTCGGCCTGCCGCAGCCGCGAGTACGCCGCGGGGTAGGGGTGGTTGCGCCGGTCCCACTCGGCCACCGACCGGGCCCACAGGTCCGGGTCGTTGCCGTCGAGCCGGCCCACCTCGGCGTCGCAGAGCGCCAGGAACCCGTCGACGACGTCGCGTACCGGGCGGGCGGCCTTCTCGCTCTTGCGGGCCACCCGTTCGGCCACGTCCCGCAGCCGCCGCACCGCCGTCTCGTCGACCGCGACGGTGCGGCTGGCGTGCGCCTCCGCCTCGGCGCGCAGACCGTGCCAGACCAGCGCGGCGAGGATCCCCACGTCGTCGGAGCGGCTCTCGGTCAGGCCGCGCTGCACGGCCTGCCGCGCCAGGTCGTGCCGCCCCTGCCACATCGCGAGGCCGGCGCGCAGCGTCAGCAGCGGGATGACGTGGCGGGCGCCGCCACCGGCGAGCACGGTGGCCACCGCGTCGAGGTCGCGGTCGGCCGCCTCGATGTCGCCGTAGCCGACGGAGAGCCGGCAGCGGGCCAGCAGCAGTTCGACGGCGTCGGCGCCGGACGGGCGGTGCCGCAGCGCGGCCGCCACGACCTTCTCCGCCTCCGCCCACTGGCCCACCCGGAACAGCCCGTTGGTCGCGATGGCCAGCAGCCGCGTCTCGTACGTGCGGCCGAGCCCCAGCTCGGCGACCCGCTCGGCGCCCCGGCGGGCCACCACGACGCCCTCTTCGAGGATGTTCAGCGGGCCCGTCAGCAGCTCGGCCAGGTGCAGGTACGCGCAGGCCACGTCCTCCGGCCGGCCGGCCCGCTCGGCGATGTCCAGCGCGCGGCGCACCACCGCCAGGCCGGCGTCCGGATCCTCCAGGTACGCCTCGCTGAAGCCCAGCGCGGCGCTCGCGAGCACCACCTCCGAGGTGGAGCCGTCCACCGCGGCGGCCAGCTCCAGCGCCTCCCGGGCGCGGCGACCCGCGTCGGCGTACCGGCCGAGGTGCAGCAGCAGCTCGGCCAGGTGCGCGGCGGCGGTCGCCCGCTCCCGCGGGGTGCAGTCGTCGGCCTCCAGGGCGCGCCGGTACTCCGTCTCCGCGAGCGCGGACCGGCCGGCGGCCGCGAGGTAGCGCGCCCGGCGGATGTGCAGGGCGCACGCCGACATGCCACCCGCGCGGGCCAGTTCCTCCAGCAGGGTGAGCGCCCGGGCGTGCTCGCCACAGTGGTGGGCCGCCTCGGCGGCGCGACCGAGCAGGTCGGCCCGGTCCACGGCGCGCGCGCCGACGGCCGGGCTGTCGGCCAGCTGCAGCGCCGCCGACCAGTGCCGGTGCGCCTCGGCGTAGCCGTGCAGCCGCTCGGCCTCCTGCGCGGCGGCCACCGCGGCCGGCAGCGCCCGGACCGGCTCGCCGGCCAGTCGCCAGTGGTGGGCCAGCCGGGCCTGGTGCAGCTCGGCCTCCGCCGAGGTCAACGCCTCGGCGTAGCGGCGGTGCAGCGCCGCGCGCTCGGCCGGCAGCAGCTCGTTCTCCAGCACCTCGGCCACGAGGCGGTGGCGCAGCCGGTAGCCGTCGTCCGCCCCGACCAGGAGCCGGTGCGCGACGCCCGCCCGGACGGCCTCGATGAGCTCGGTCTCCGGCAGCCCCACCACCCGGGCCAGCAGCCAGTGCTCCACCGGCTCGACGCCGGCGGCGACGGCGTGGACCACGGCGTGCGCGGGCTGGGGCAGGGCGTCCACCCGGGCCAGGAAGATCTCCCGCAGCGTGTCGGAGAGGCCGTCGCGGCCGTCGCGCAGGTCGCGGGCCAGCTCCTCGATGACGAACGGGTTGCCGCCGCTGCGCTGCCAGATCTGCTCGGCCGCCTCCGGCGTCAGCGGCCGGCCGACCACCTCGGCGGCGAGCTGCTCGGTGGCCGCCCGGTCCAGCGGGGCCAGGTCGAGCACGCGTACGGACCGCAGCCGGCGCAGCTCGGTGAGCACCCGGCGCAGCGGGTGCGCGTTCTGCAACGACTCGGCCCGGACGGCGGCCAGCACCGAGAGCTGGAGGTCGCCGAGGCCCGCGAGCAGGTACAGCAGCAGCTGCCGGGTGCTGCGGTCGACCCACTGGAGGTCGTCGAGGACCAGCACCAGCGGACGACCCTCGGCGATGAGGTGCAGGCCGCGGGAGACCCGCTCCAGCAGCGCGCCCGCGCCGTCCGGCCCGGCGGTCTCCTCGGCGAACATGCGCAGCAGCGCGCGCACGGCCGACGACGTGCGGGTGTGCGAGGTGGACAGTTCCGCGTCGAAGCGGCGCAGCGCCTGCAGCAGGGGATGCAACGGGGAGGCGTCGCCGATGTCCAGGCAGGTGCCGGTGAGGACCACGGCGCCGGCGTCGCGCAGGTGCGTGCCCACCTCGCGCAGCAGCCGGGTCTTGCCCACCCCGCTCTCGCCGGTGAGGAAGACCGCGGCGGTGTGCCCCTGCGCGACGTCGTCGAGCAGGGCCGACCGGACCGACTTCAGCAGGTCGGCCCGGCCGACGAGCGGTGCCGTGTCCACATCGCTGGCCATGGCACGCAGCCTAGTCACAGGCCCCCGCACCGTTCTACGTCCGTTTCCCCCATGTGGTACTCCTCGCGTCGACATTGCGACCGAAGGTTGCGCGCGGCCGACATACGTCGTCCTACGGATCCCCGGTCGGCGCGGGAGTGCGAGTCTCCGAGGGTCATCAGCCGCCAACCGGGGGAAGGGCAGGTGCGAGGCCATGTCCACGTTCGTCGCTGCCGCGCCGCGGGTCCCGTCGCCACGCTGGCCCGTGCCCGAGGAGAGGCGCACGGTCACCGTGCTGTTCGCCGACATCGTCGGGTCGACGGCGCTGGTGGACCGGCTGGACCCGGAGGACGTACGCGCCGTGCAGCGGGCGTACTTCGACACCGTGGCGGGAGTGCTGCGCCGCTGGCACGGCGTGGTGGAGAAGTACATCGGCGACGCGGTGATGGCACTCTTCGGCGCCCGCGAGTCCGACGGGTTCGACGCGTACCGCGCGGTCCGGGCGGGGCTGGAGATCCAGCGGGAGCTGGACCGGCGGCCGCTGCCGGGAGGGGCCACCCTGCGGGTCCGGGTCGGCGTGGCCACCGGCGAGGCCGTGGTCGACCTGGGCGCGGCGCGCGACGGCGGGCACGGCGCCGCGAGCGGCGCGGTCATCACGACCGCGGCACGCCTCCAGGAGTACGCCCCGCCGGGCGCGGTCGTCTGCTGCGCGGCCACCCACCGGGCCACCGCGGGGACGGTGACCTACCGGCGGCTCACCCCGGTCACGGTGGCGGGCCGGGTGCCCCCCGTGGGCGTCTGGCACGCGGTCGGGCCGGCCGGGCCGGCGGCCGTACGCCACGACGCCCCGCTCGTGGGGCGCCGGCGCGAGCTGGCCGGCGCCCGGGACCGGATCCTGCGCGCCGTGCGCGACCGCAGCCCGCGGTGGGTGTCGGTGGTGGGCCCTGCCGGGAGCGGCCGCAGCCGGCTGCTGCACGACCTGGTCCGGTCGCTCGACGCCGTCGACGGGACGCCGGTCCGCTGGTGCGTGGCGTCCTGCCCGCCGTACCCGGACGAGCCGCTGGCCCCGGTCGCGCAGCTGCTGCGCGCGCTCGCCGGCTCCGGCGCGCCGGGCGCCGGGTGGGCCGGCACCCTGGCCGGGCTGCTCCCGCCGGCCCGGCTGGCGACCGCCCTGCCGGCGCTGGAACGGCTGCTCGACGTGCCCGACGGCCAGGCCACGGCGGGCGCCGCCTGGTGCCAGGAGCTGCTGCTGCGGGTGGCGGCCCGCGGTCCCGTGGTGGTGGCGGTCGACGACCTGGACCGGGCCGCGCCCGCGGTCGACCGGTTCCTGCACTCGCTGTTCGTCGCGGCGGCCGCGCGGGGGCTGCCGCTGGCCGTGGTGACGCTGCACCGGCCCGACCGGGCGGACGTGCTGCCCGTGGCCGCACAGCGGCACCACCGGGTGCCGCTGCGCCCGCTCACCCCCGTGCAGACCGGCCGGCTGCTGCGCCACCTGCTGATCCGCGCCGAGCAGCCGCTGCGCCTGGTCACCCGCCTGCTCCCGCTGGTCGGGGGCCACCCCGGCCACGCCGCCGCGTACGTGCGGGCGCTCGCCGACGGCGACGACCGGACGCTGCCACCACTGCCGGAGGCCCTGCGCCGCGCGGTCGGGGCCGAGCTGGACCGGCTCGACGGTCCACACCGGGCGGTGCTGATGGCCGCCGCCGTCCTGCCTCCCGGGTTCACCGCGGACGAGGTCGCGCGGGTGCTCGACTGGCCGGCCGAGCGGTTGCCGCCGGCGCTGGCCGCCCTGGTCGCCGCCGGTCTCCTGGTCCCTGATCCCGCGGGTGGGCACGCGCTGGCGTCGCCCGCGCTGCGCCGGGTCGCCGCCGACCGGCTGCCCCGCCGGTTCCGGGCCACGTTCGGTCAGCGGGCCGTCGACGTGGTGCTGTCCCACCGCCTCCGCCGCCTCGACCCGGTCGGCGGCCCGGCGGCGGCGCCCGCCCGGCCCGCCCGCCGGCACGTGCCGCCCGTCCACCCGGTCGCGGCCGTCCCCGCGCCGGCGGCCGTGGTTCCCGGACCGAGGGACGCGCCGCCCGGGGCATCCGCCGTACGCCAGGCGGCGCCGCCACCGCGGGTCCGGTCCCTCGACGCGATGCCGTTCAACGGCCGCTACCCGGCGGCCGGCAGCGGGACGCCCGGGATCGACCGGTCCGCGCCGGGCCGCTGGCACGGCGCCGGACCGGCTCCGGAGCCGCCCGGCCCGATCGCAGCCGGGCGCGGCACTCACCCGCCGGCGCGGGGCACGGGACGCGACCCGGCGTCGAGCGGCGCGGCCCGGGACGCGCCGGCCGGGGACGCCGTGCGGGCGCCGACCGGCGCCGCGCAGCCGCCCGTACGGCCCACCGTTGCGCTCGACCCGTCGGACCCCGGACCGGCAGTGGAACCGGCGGCGGCCGCCGCCTGACCGGCACCCGACGACAGCGGGGTCGCCGGTCGGGGCGCCGGCGTCAACGGCCGGCGAGGAAGGCGAGGACGCGGGCCCAGGTCGCCACGGACGCGACCGGGTCGTGGTCGGCCACGTCCGGGTCGGTGAACAGGTGTCCGGCGCCCGGGTAGCGGTGCACCTCCAGCGCGGCCCCCGCCCCGGTCATCGCCCGCCGCCACTCGTCGACCTCCTCCGGCGGCTCGTACGGGTCCGGCTCGGCGAGGTGCAGCTGCACCGGCAGCCCGGGCCGGACGGTCGCCGGGTCGCCACCGGTGCCGTGCAGGAGCAGCAGCCCCGCCGCGTCCGGGCGGTCGGCGAGCACGGCGCCGGCCACCCCGGCGCCCATGGAGAAGCCGCCCAGCACCGTCTCCGGCGGCAGCGACGCCACGGCGGCCCGGGCCCGGTCGAGCACCGCGTCCTCGCCGACCTTCCCCAGCAGGGCGAAGCCCTCCTCGACGGTCCCGGCGGCGGGCACGCCGTAGAGGTCGGGGACGGTGACCTCGTGGCCGGCGGCGCGGAGCCGGTCGGCGGCGGCCAGGGTCGCCGGACGCAACCCGTACACGGAGTGGAAGAGCACGACGTGTCCCATCCGGACATCCTGCCGCATTCCGGCCGTCGCGCCGGGGACGCCGGGCCGCGGGACGGGCGCGGACGCCCGTGCGGCCCGGCCGCCAGGTCCACGGTCGTCGGTCCCAGGTCGCCAGGTCGCGGTCGCCAGGTCGCGGGTCGTCGCGCCCCGGCGCGTCCTCGGCGGTCAGCGCAGCGCTTCGAGCCGGCCGACCAGCGTGGCGGGGTCGGGCATCGCGGCGATCTCGTCGCCGACCTCCCGCGCCGCCCGGCGCAGCGCCGGGTCGTCGACCAGCCGGGTGAGCGCCTCCGCGGTGATCTCCTTCGGGGCGAGCGCGAGACCGGCTCCCCGGCGCGCCACCAGGTCCGCGTTGTGCCGCCGGTCGCCGGGGCCGGGGGTGGCCAGCTGCGGCACCCCGGCGGCGAGGGCGTGGTAGACGCTGCCGGCGCCGCCGTGGTGCACCAGGGCCGCGCTGGCCGGCAGCGCGGCGGGCAGCGGGATCCAACCGACCGTCCGGACGTTTGGCGGCAGTGCCCTGCCGGCCAACCGGCGGTCGGGGCGCACCAGCACGAACTCGGCGTCGACGCGGGCGGCCGCGGCCACCACGGCGCCCATCGGCCCGCCGCCGCCCGGCCCGGTGAGCGTGCTGCGGCTCACGAGCACGCGGGGTCGCTCGCCCGGCTCGCGCAGCCAGTCCGGCAGCTCGCCGCCGCCGAGGTAGGCGCCGTAGCGCATCGGCCAGCCGTCCTGGGCGAGCACGCTGGGCGGGGCGACGGCGATGGCGGCGGCCGGCGGCGGCAGCGCGGCGACACCGTGGCGGCGCAGCGCGCCGGTGAGCCGGGCGGTGGTCGCGCGGACCAGCTCCCGGCCGTCGAAGAGGGCGTTCTCCTGGCGTACGGCCGGCACGCCGAGGCGGGCCGCGGCCACCGCGCCGGCCACCGCGAACGGCTCGTGCAGCACCAGGTCGGGCCGCCACGTCGTGGCCAGCGCGACCACCGGATCGGTGAGCCGGTCGTTGAGCGCGCCGAAGAGCAGGCCCGCGCCCCGGGTGCCGGCCGTCCCGGCCAGCTCGGCCCGCGCGACGAGCGGGTGGCGGAGCAGGACGCCACGGGCGATCCGCCCGAAGTCGAAGCCCGGCGCGACGTCGCGCACCGGGAGGCCGGAGCCGGCCACCGCCATCCCCTCGCCGCCGGTGACGACCAGCACCTCGTGCCCGGCGTCGCGCAGCGCCAGCGCGAGCGGCACCAGGAGGAAGACGTGACCGACCAGCGGCGCGGAGACCACCAGGACGCGCATGCGGCGATCCTATGCGGACGGTCGGTGACGGACGGTCCCGCGCGGGGCGGATCAGCGGCCGGCGGTCGCGTCGGCCGGGGTGCCGTCGGCGCGGGACCGGTCGGCGAGCGTACGGCTGCGGCCCCGGAACTCGGCGACCACCGCGCCGTCGTCGCGGGTGACCGTGACGTCGTAGATGCCGCTGCGGCCGTACCGGGTGCGCTCGGTGGCCCGCGCGGTCAGGACGTCACCGGCGCGTACCGGCCGGACGAAGCTGATCTCGCCCCCGGCCGCGACGGTCACCGGCCCCCAGCTGTTGCACGCCAGCGCGAACGCGGTGTCGGCCAGCAGGAACACGAAGCCGCCGTGCGCGATGGCGTGGCCGTTGAGCATGGCCTCGGTCACCGGCATCCGCGCCACGGCGGCGCCGTCGGCGGCCTCGACGAGTTCGATGCCGAGCCCGCGCGAGGCCACGTCGGCGTCGAACATGTCGTGCGCGGCGTTGCGCTCGTTCCCCACGTCAGCCCGCCCGCCGCTGGTCGACGATGCGCCGCATCTTGCCCATCGAGCGCTCCACCCCGTCCGGGGCGATCACCTCGACCCCCACGCTCACCCCGATGGTGTTCTTCACGAGGCCCACCAGCGCGGCGCCGGCCCGCTCGGCGGCGTCCACGGCCACGCCGGCCCGCCGTTCGACCCGCACCGTGAGGGTGTCCATCCGCCCCTGCCGGTCGAGCACGCACTGGAAGTGCGGGGAGAGTTCGGGCGTACGCAGGATCAGCTCCTCGATCTGGGTCGGGAACACGTTCACCCCGCGCACGATCATCATGTCGTCGGTCCGCCCGGTGATCTTCTCGATGCGGCGCATCGGGCGGGCGGTGCCCGGCAGCAGGCGGGTCAGGTCGCGGGTGCGGTAGCGCACGACCGGCATCGCCTCCTTGGTGAGCGAGGTGAGGACCAACTCACCGCGCTCGCCGTCGGGCAGCACCTCGCCGGTGACCGGGTCGATGATCTCCGGGTAGAAGTGGTCCTCCCACAGGTGCAGACCGTCCTTGGTCTCCACGCACTCGGTGGCGACGCCGGGGCCCATCACCTCGGAGAGCCCGTAGATGTCCAGGGCGTGCATGTCGAGCCGCTGCTCCATCTCCCGGCGCATGTCCTCGGTCCACGGCTCGGCGCCGAAGATGCCGATCTGCAACGAGGTCGTCCGCGGGTCGACGCCCTGCCGCTGCATCTCGTCGATGATGGCGAGCATGTAGCTGGGGGTGACCATGATGATCTCGGGTTCGAAGTCGCGGATCAGCATCACCTGCCGCTCGGTCATGCCGCCCGAGACGGGGATGACCGTGCAGCCCAGCTCCTCGGCGCCGTAGTGCGCGCCGAGGCCGCCGGTGAACAGGCCGTAGCCGTATGCGACGTGCACCCGGTCGCCCGGCCGGCCGCCGGAGGCGCGGATCGACCGCGCCATCAGCCGGGCCCACGTGGTCAGGTCGTCGCGGGTGTAGCCGACGACGGTGGGCCGGCCGGTGGTGCCGGAGGAGGCGTGCACCCGGGCGATCCGCTCGCGGGGCACCGCGAACATGCCGAACGGGTAGTTCTCCCGCAGCTCCGCCTTGCCGGTGAACGGGAACCGGGCCAGGTCGCCGAGGTCCCGGCAGTCGTCGGGATGCACGCCGGCGGCCTCGAACGCCCGCCGGTAGTGCGGCACGTTGTCGTACGCGTGCCGCAGCGACCAGCGCAGCCGCTCGAGCTGCAGCGCGCGCAGCTCGTCCACGCTGGCCCGCTCGATCGGCTCCAGGTCCTCGGGTCGAGGGGTCCGGTCCTGCATCGGCTGCCTCCTGTCCACCCGCCGTCACGGCCGGGTCCGTGCTCGCTGACCCGGTACCGTACGCCCGCGCCGGGACGCCCGTGCCGGGGGGCGGACGGCCGTTTTCGCCGGCGGACCGGTCAGGCGGCCGGTTGCGGTGCCCCGTCCGGGTTCTCCGGGTCCATCCCCCGCTCGCGCAGCAGCGCGTCGAGCTTCGCCTCGATCCGCTCGTCGGACTCCCGGGACTGGGAGGAGCCCCAGTAGTAGAAGAGGGCGAGGCCGGCCGCCTGCCAGACGAGCTGGAGGAACTCCGACTGCCAGTTCTCCAGGGTCGACGCGAAGAACTGCGGCAGGAACTCGGTCCAGGCGAAGGACTGCCCGTGCTGGCTCGCCTCGTTGCTCTCCACGGCCATCTGGAACACGAACTGGCCGATCCAGGAGACGAGGAACAGGGCGCCCGTGACGAGCGCGAACGCGTACGCCTTGGGCCAGCGCGGCTTGCGGAAGGGCGGCCCGGAGCGGCGGCCGGAGCCCTCCCGTCCCGATGTGTGGCCGGACGCCCGGCCGGTCGACGTGGTGGTCTGCGCCATCACGAACCCCCTCTTCGACGATCCTGGCCGGGCATGTGCCCCGGGCCGGCGACGGCGAAACGGCGGGTCGGCGTGGCGCGGGCGCGGTGGTCAGCCCGGGGGTCGGCGTGGCGCGGGCGCGGTGGTCAGCCAGGGGGGTCGGCGCGGCGGTCAGCCGGGGGTCGGCAGCCGGTGCAGCGCGTCGACGAGGGGAGCGAGTTCCGGGGTCGCCTCGGCCTCGGCCAGCGCGTCGGCGAGCACCCGGTCGTGGGTGGGCCGGGCGCGGGCGAGCAGGTCGCACCCGGCCGGGGTCAGCTCGGTGTAGATGCCGCGCCGGTCGTCGGCGCACAGGACCCGGGTGAGCAGCCCCCGCTCCTCCAGCCGGGTGACGAGGCGGGTGGTGGCGCTGCCCGAGAGCGCCGCGGCCCGGGCGAGCTGGCGCATGCGCATGTGCCAGCCGTGCTGCCGGGAGAGCGCGTCGAGCACCGTGTACTCGACCACGGAGAGGTCGTGCTCGGCCTGCAACGCCCGCTCCAGGGCCGTCTCGATGAGCCCGTGCAGGGCGGCGAGCGTACGCCAGCCCTGCGCGCGGATCTCCACGGCGTCGTCGGCGATGCCCATGCCGCCACCTCCCGTGATGCGGATCGCTCGCCAGGCTAGCACGCTTGCGCAGGTATGAAGCGCGTGCAACTATCTCGTTGTCCACGCGTGTAGTTGCACACGCCTGCAATCTTGTTCCTCGACGGGATGGACCATGTCCGTACGTTCCCAGTCCCTGCCCGGTGGCCTGCTCGCGCTGGCCATCGGCGCCTTCGGCATCGGGCTCACCGAGTTCGTGATCATGGGCCTGCTGCCCGAGGTCGCCGCCGACTTCGCCGTCAGCGAGCCGGTCGCCGGCTGGCTGATCTCCGGCTACGCCCTGAGCGTCGCCGTCGGCGGGGTGGCCCTGACCGCCGCCGTCACCCGCCTGCCCCGCAAGCAGGTGCTGCTCGGCCTCATGGTGCTCTTCATCGTCGGCAACCTGCTCTCCGCCGTCGCCGGCGACTACCCGACGATGATGGTCGGCCGCGTCGTCGCCGCGCTCTGCCACGGCGCCTTCTTCGGCATCGGCGCGGTGGTCGCCGCCGGGCTGGTCGCCCCCGCACGCCGGGCGGGCGCCATCGCGCTGATGTTCGCCGGGCTGACCATCGCCAACGTGCTCGGGGTGCCGTTCGGCACGCTGCTGGGCCAGCACCTCGGCTGGCGCTCGACGTTCTGGGCGATCACCGGCATCGGGGTGGTCGCGCTGATCGGCCTGGCCGCGCTCGTACCGGCCCGCGCGAGCGCCGACGCTCCGGCCGGCGGGCTCCGCGGCGAGCTGCGCGCCTTCACCCACCCGCAGGTCTGGCTCTCGCTGGTGATCACCGTCCTCGGCTTCGGCGGCATGTTCGGCGCCTTCACCTACATCGCGTTCACCCTCACCGAGGTGAGCGGGTTCGCCTCGGGCGCCGTGCCGTGGCTGCTGGTGCTCTTCGGCGTGGGCCTGTTCGCCGGCAACCTGCTGGGCGGCCGGGCGGCCGACGTCTCGCTGTCGCGGACCCTCGTCGTCGTCCTGGCCGCGCTCACCGTGGTGCTGGCCGGGTTCGCCCTGACCGCCGGCAGCCGGCCGCTCACGATCGCGGCCCTGGTGCTGATGGGCGGCTTCGGTTTCGCCACCGTGCCACCGCTGCAGATGCGGATCATGCGGTACGCGAACGAGGCGCCCACCCTCGCCTCGGGCGCCAACATCGCCGCCTTCAACGTCGGCAACGCGCTCGGCGCGTGGGTCGGCGGCCTCACCATCGCGGCGGGCCTCGGCTACACCTCCCCGATCTGGGCGGGCGCCGGTCTCACCCTGGCCGGTCTCGGCGTCCTGCTCGTCGCGCTGCGCCTGGACCGGCGCCGGTCATCGCGTCCGGCGACCGAGGCGTCCCGGGAGCCGGCGACGGTGGCCTGAGCCCGCCCGACCCGCACCCGGACCGCCGCCCGAGGCTTGTTGCAAATAACTGGCAACAAGGTCTGGACGGCGGTCCGCCTGGTAACTAGCCTCATGGGGCATGAGCCCTTACATCACCGACGCGTCCGCCTGGCAGGAGAGCTGGGACCGGCAGCAGGAGGCGTACCTGCCGGACCGGGAGCACCGGTTCGCCGCCATGCTCGACGCGGTCGACGCGACCACCGACGGCGCACCCCCGCGCCTGCTCGACCTCGCCGGCGGCACCGGCACCATCTCGCTGCGCACCCTGGCCCGCTTCCCGGGCGCCGACGTGACCCTGCTCGACCTCGACCCGGCCCTGCTCGCCATCGCCGAGGCGTCCCTCGCCGGTCGCGCCACCGTCGTCACCGCCGACCTCGGCCGTCCCGACTGGGTCGCCGGGCTCCCCCACCGCGAGTACGACGCCGTCCTCACCGCCACCGCCCTGCACTGGCTGCCGGCCGACCGGCTCGCCCGCCTCTACGCCGAGATCCGTGACGTGCTGCGCCCGGGCGGCATCCTCGTCAACGCCGACCACATGCCCGACGACGCCCTGCCGGGGCTGACCAAGCGGCTCGCGGCCCGCGCCGAGGCCCGCCGCACGGCCCGGTACGCCGCCGGCGCGGCCCTGTCCTGGTCGCAGTGGTGGGAGCGGGCCGCCGCCGACCCGGCCCTCGCCCCGCTGGTCGAGCGCCGGCACGCCATCTACCCGAGCGGGCACAGCCCGGAGTGGACCCCGCCGGCGTCCTGGCACCTGACCGCCCTCACCGACGCCGGATACACCGAGGTCGGCACGCTCTGGCGCGGCGGCGCCGACGCCGCGGTCGTCGCCGTCCGCTGACCGGCCCGGCCGGCCGCGGGCCTATCCTGACCCCGCGACCCCGCACCGCCGTGCGGACGGTGGTCCCGGGCCGGGGCGCGGGCGACCGGCCGCGACGGCACGGGGCGGACCGCGCCGCGGGCCGGTCGCGGCGGAGACCGGGAGGGTACGGGTGGCGGACGGAGCGGGCCGGCGGGTCGACCCCGACGTCGACCTGCGGGTGCCGCGTGACCGCCGGGAGGTCGCCGCGCACCCGGCCGCCGTGCTCGGCGCGATCGCCGCGGGCGGGGTGCTCGGCGCGCTGGCGCGCGCCGGCCTCCAGGCCGCCTTCCCGCACGGCCCGGCCACCTTCGCCTGGGCGACGTTCGGCGTCAACGTGAGCGGGTGCCTGCTCATCGGCGTGCTCATGGCGGTGCTGCGGGCGGCCGGCGGCGGTCCGCCACTGGCCCGTCCGTTCCTCGGTGTCGGCGTGCTCGGCGGCTTCACCACGTTCTCGACGTACGCCGTCGACGTGCACGCGGCACTCGTCGCCGGCGCCCCCGCGACCGCGCTGGCCTACCTGGCGGCGACCGTCGTGGGGGCGTTGTTCGCCGTCTGGGCCGGCGACACGCTCACCGGACGGCTGCTGTCCCGGGGTGCCCGGTGACCGTGCTCCTCGTCGCGCTGGGCGCGGCCGTCGGCGCGCCGCTGCGCTACCTCACCGACCGGGCGGTGCAGGCCCGGTTCGGCTCGGCCTTCCCCTGGGGCACGCTGACCGTCAACGTGGCCGGCTCGCTGCTGCTCGGCGCGCTGGCCGGGCTCCCGACCGGCCCGGCCGTCGGCGCGCTGCTCGGCACCGGGTTCTGTGGCGCGCTCACCACCTGGTCCACGCTGAGCTACGAGACGCTGCAACTGGCCCGGGCCGGCGGCCGGCTGCCCGCTCTCGTGAACGTGCTGGGCAGCGTCGCCGCCGGCCTGGCCGCGGCCACCGTCGGCTACACGCTCACCCGGACCCTCGCCGGCTGAGCGGTGAGCGGGGCCCATCCGTTGGGCTCGGCCCCTCGCCGACACCCTCAGTCGGCGGCGCCCCCGCCGTAGCGACGGTCGTAGCCGCGCAGCTTCCACAGCGCCACCGCGCCGACCCACGAGACCACGAAGAGCCCCACCACCACGTAGCCGAGCTGCTCGAAGTGGTCGGCGACACCGGCGTACCCGGCGAGCACCCGCACGTCCAGGTGCTCGACCAGCAGCCCGGCGCCGTAGACGGTGGCCACCACGCCGCCGACGAGCACGGTCATGCCGGTCGTGGCCAGGTTGTAGTAGAGCCGCCGGGCCGGGTGCCGGTACGCCCACGAGTACGCCCGGCTCATCAGCAGGCTGTCGGCGGTGTCCATGGCGGACATGCCGGCCGCGAACAGCAGCGGCAGCGTGAGCAGCGCCAGCACCGGCAGGCCCCCGCCGGCGGCGGTGCTGGCCGACAGGGCGAGCAGCGTGACCTCGCTGGCGGTCTCCAGGCCGAGGCCGAAGAGGAACCCGACCGGCGCCATGTGCCACGAGGAGCGCACCAGCGAGCGGGCCCGGGAACCGAGCACCCGCTGCACGAGGCCGCGGTTGAGCAGCTGGAGGTCGAGTTCCCGCTCGTCCAGCTCGCCGTGGCGCAGCCGCCGCCACAACCGGGCCAGCCCGGCGAGGACCGCCGCGTTGAGCAGCGCCACCAGCGCCAGGAACGCGGTCGCCGTGACGATCGCGACGGTCGCGCCGACCTCCCGGACGCCGGCCAGCCGGGGCCCGGTCAGGTTGGCCGAGGCGAGCCCGACCACGAGGGCCAGCAGCAGCACCACGGCGCTGTGCCCGAGCGCGAAGAAGAAGCCGACCCCGACGGGCCGCCGGCCGCGCAGCAGCATGATCCGGGTGGTGTCGTCGATCGCCGCGATGTGGTCGGCGTCGAAGGCGTGCCGCACCCCGAGCACGTACGCGAGCGTGCCCGCGCCGGCCAGCCCGCCGGCGGCCACGGGCTGGTTGTTCCAGTACAGGTAGAGGCTCCAGCCGGCGACGTGCAGCACGGCGACGGCGAGCACGATGCCGCCGAGGCGTACCCGCTCGGCGCGGCTCCACCGGCCGACCGGCGGCGCGGTGGTGAGGGTCGTCGAACTCATCGGACTCCTTCGGGGTGGTGGGGAACGCCGGACGGGCGGCGTGGTCAGCGGGCCGCCGCCTCGACCAGCCGCCGGGCGGCCCCGGGGTGGCCCGCCCAGTGCGTGTGCAGGTAGGAGGCGTGCACGAGGCCGTCGACGAAGCCGTGCGCGGCGCCGTCCCAGCGCCAGGCCGGGCGGTCGCCGTGGCGGGGATCGGTGACGGTGCGGTGGAACTCGTGGCCGCGTACCGGGTCGCCGGCGCCGGCGAGCGGCGAGTCGGCGGCGGCGACCGCCGCGCGGTAGCCGAGGGTGAGCGTGCCGGTCATCCGGGCGGCGAGGTCCAGCCGGCCGCACATGGGCACACCGTCGAGGGACCGGCCGAGGTAGAGCAGGCCGGCGCACTCGGCGACCACCGGGCCGCCGAAGCCGGCCAGCTCGGCGCGGAGCGCCGTGTTGGCGGCGAGCCGCTCGGCGTACGCCTCGGGGAAGCCGCCGCCGATCACCACGGCGCGGGTGCCGGCGGGCAGCGCCGGGTCGCGCAGCGGGTCCACGGTGACCACGCGGGCGCCGGCGGCGGTGAGCAGTTCGGCGGTCTCCGCGTACGCGAAGGTGAACGCCGGACCGCCGGCGACCGCGACCACCGGACGGGTGGTGCCGGCGGGGCCGCCGACGGCGGTGACCGGCTCCCACGCCGGCGCGGTGAGCGGCGGTGCGGTGCGCGCCAGGTCGCGCACCGCGTCGACGTCGACGGTGGACTCGACGAGGTCGGCGAGCGCGTCGACCACGGCGACGGATTCCGGCGCGCGTTCCGCGACCGGGACGAGGCCGAGGTGCCGTGCCGGCGCGGCCACCTCGGCGGTCCGGGCGAGCGCCCCCAGGACCGGCACGCCCACCTCGGCGAACGCGTCGCGCAGCAGGCGCTCGTGCCGGGGCGAGCCGACCCGGTTGAGGATCACGCCGCCGAGCCGGACGCGCGGGTCGAAGGCGGCCATGCCCAGCGCCGTCGCGGCGGCCGAACGGCCCTGGGCCGTCGTGTCCAGCACGAGCAGCACCGGGGCGTCGACCAGCCGGGCGACGTGGGCGGTGGAGGCGTACCCGCGGCGGCCGACCGCCCCGTCGTGCAGCCCCATGACGCCCTCGATGACAGCTATGTCGGCGGGGACGGGGGTGCGCGCCCCGTGCCGCAGCAGCGGCGCGATCCGCTCCTCGCCGACCAGCCACGGATCGAGGTTGCGGCCGGGACGGCCGGCCGCGAGCGCGTGGTAGCCGGGGTCGATGTAGTCGGGACCGACCTTGTGCGGGCTCACGGCGAGACCGCGGCGGCGCAGCGCGGCCAGCAGGCCGGTCGCCACCGTGGTCTTGCCGTGCCCGCTGGCCGGCGCGGCGACCACCACGCGGGGCAGCGCCCACGGCGGGGTGGGCTCCCCCGGGTGGCGGCGCGCCGCACCGGACGGCCGGGCGCGCGGCCCGGACCCGGCCGGCACGTCGGCGGACCCGGCCGGCACGTCGGCGGACCCGGCCGGCACGTCGGCGGGCCCGGGTGTCACCACTCGATGCCCTTCTGCCCCTTCTGGCCGGCGTCCATCGGGTGCTTGATCTTGGTGAGCTCGGCCACGAGGTCGGCCGCCTCGACGAGGCGGGGGTGGGCGTCCCGGCCCGTGATGACCACGTGCTGGAAGCCGGGGCGGCCGGCGAGCGTCTCGACCACCTCCTCGACGTCCACCCAGCCCCACTTCATCGGGTAGGTGAACTCGTCGAGCACGTAGAGCCCGTACCGCTGGGCGGCCAGGTCGCGCTGGATCTGCCGCCACCCCTCGAGGGCGTCGGCGGCGTGGTCGGCGCGGTCGCCCCGCTGGATCCAGGACCAGCCCTCGCCCATCTTGTGCCAGGTCACCGGGGCGCCCTGGCCGGTGCGCTCGTGGACCTCGCCGAGCGCGCGGAACGCGTTCTCCTCCCCCACCCGCCACTTGGCGCTCTTGACGAACTGGAAGACGCCGATCGGCAGCCCGGCGGTCCAGGCCCGCAGCGCCAGGCCGAAGGCGGCCGTCGACTTGCCCTTCATCTGTCCGGTGTGGACGACGAGCAGCGGGCGGTTGCGGCGCTGCCGGGTGGTGAGCCCGTCGGCGGGTACGTGGGACGGCTTGCCCTGCGGCATCAGGCGACGCTCCTTCGTGTCGTCACGCCCTCGACCAACTCCGCGATCTTGCGATTTGCGCCCCTCGTTCGCCCCGCTTCACCAGTTTTGTCGGGGCCGAAAGTGCAAGATCGCGGGGCGGTGGGGTGGGGGGTCGGGGTGGTCAGGGAAGTGAGGGGGGTCAGGGGGGCGCGCAGGTGGGTGGCCAGGCGCTGGGCCAGGTGGAGGCGGACCGAGCCGGACTCGCAGTCCACGACGACGCACGGGGCGCCCGTGGCGGCGAGCACGGCCGCCGCCCGGTCGGCGCGCAGCAGCGGACGTTCCCCGGCCGTGGCCCGCCCATCGGTGAGCACGAGCACCAGAGGGCGGCGTCTCGGGTCGCGCAGCCGCTCCACCCGCAGCAGCTCCGCCGCGGCGAGCAGTCCCTCGGCGAGCGGCGTACGGCCGCCGGTGGGCAGTTCCGCCAGCCGGGCCGAGGCGGCGAGCACCGACGAGGTGGCCGGCAGCAGGGTCTGCGCGCCGCTCCCGCGGAACGCGACCACCGCGACCTTGTCCCGCCGCTGGTACGCGTCGGTGAGCAGCGCGAGCACCGCCCCCTTGACGGCGGACATCCGCTCCCGGGCCCCCATCGACCCGCTCGCGTCGACCACGAACAGCACCAGGTTGCCCTCGCGGCCCTCGCGCACCGCCTCGCGCAGGTCGGCCGGCCGCAGGCGCAGCGGACCACCCCGCCGGCCCCGGTCGAGCTGGTGCGGCGCGGCGGCGCGCAGGGTCGCCGGAAGGTGCAGCGCGCCCGGACGGCCGGCAGGCAGCCGGGCGCCCGTGGTGCGGCCCCGCCCGGTACGCGCCCGCGAGCGCCGGCCCGGCACGCCGTCGCCGACGCCGGGTGCGGTGAGCAGCCGCGCCCGCAACCCTCCGACGGGTACGGCCACGGAACCCGGCCGGGGCATCCCCGCGCCGGCGCCCAGCGCGCCCCGCGCCGCCCCGTTCCCGGCGGCCGGGTCGGACCCGGAGCCCGCTCCGGCGTCCCCGCCCGGGGCCGGTCCGTCCGGGCCGGACCCGCCGTCGGGGCGGCGCCGGAGGTCGGCGTCGGCGCGGTCCGGGCCGGCGTCGTCGCGCCCGGCCGGCGGCGCGCCACCGCCGCGCGGATCACCGCCGCGCCGATCACCGCCGCGTGGGTCACCGCCGTCCGGGCCGCCGCCGCGTGGGTCACCGCCAGCGCCGCCGCCGGGCCCGCCACCGTCAACGCCGCCGGGCCCGCCACCGACGGGTCCACCGCCGTCCGGGTCGCCGCCGTCCGGGCCGCCGGACGGGCCGCCCGGCGGGTCGTCGTCGGGGTCGTCGCCGGCCCGCTCCAGGGCCTCGTCGAGCCGCTTCTCGTCCAGCCCCGGCGTGTCGAACGGGTCCCGGCGCCGCCGGTGCGGCAGGGCCAACCGGGCCGCCACCCGGACGTCCTCGACACCCACCCGGTCCCGGCCGTGCCAGGCGGCGTGCGCCATCGCGGTACGCGCCGTCACGATGTCGGCGCGCATCCCGTCCACGTCGAACGCGGCGCAGACCTCGGCGATCTGCCGCAGCGCCGCGTCCGGGAGCACCACCTCGTCGAGCCGGGCCCGCGCGGCGGCCACCCGCCCGGCGACCTCCGCCTCGGCGTCGGCCCAGCGGGCCGCGAAGCCGGCCGGGTCGGCGTCGGCGGCGAGGCGGCGGCGGACCACCTCGGCCCGGATCGCCGGGTCGCGGCTGGCCCCCACCTCGACGGTGAGCCCGAACCGGTCCAGCAGTTGGGGCCGCAGCTCCCCCTCCTCCGGGTTCATCGTGCCGACCAGCAGGAACCGGGACGCGTGGCTGACCGAGACGCCCTCGCGCTCGACGTGGCTGCGGCCCATCGCGGCGGCGTCGAGCAGCAGGTCCACCAGGTGGTCGTGGAGCAGGTTGACCTCGTCGACGTAGAGCACGCCGCGGTGCGCGGCGGCCAGCAGGCCCGGCTCGAAGGCGCGTACGCCCTCGCCGAGGGCCTTCTCCAGGTCGAGCGCGCCGACCACCCGGTCCTCGGCGGCGCCGACCGGCAGCTCCACCAGTCGGGCGGCCCGCCGCTGCACGGGCGCGCCGGCCGGGTGCGGGCCGTCCGGGCAGCCCGGGTCGGGCGCGGCCGGGTCACAGGCGAAACGGCAGTCGGCCACCTGGTCGACCGGGGGCAGCAGGGCGGCGAGCGCGCGGACGGCCGTCGACTTGGCGGTGCCCTTCTCGCCGCGGACGAGCACGCCGCCGATCGCCGGGCTCACGGCGTTCAGCAGCAGGGCCAGGCGCATGTCGTCCATGCCCAGCACGGCGGAGAACGGGAACGTGGTCACGCGCGGTCCTCCAGGTCACCCTCGCTGGCCAGGTACGTCTCGCGGAGCCGGTCCAGCGTGGCCGGCTCCGGTTCGGCCCACAGGCCCCGGTCGGCCGCCTCCAGGAGCCGTTCGGTGATGCCGCGCAGCGCCCACGGGTTGGACTCGGCGAGGAACTCCCGGGTGGTCGGGTCGAAGACGTACGCCTCGGCGAGCCGCTCGTACATCCAGTCGTCCACGACGCCCGCGGTGGCGTCGTAGCCGAACAGGTAGTCCACGGTGGCGGCCAGCTCGAACGCGCCCTTGTAGCCGTGCCGGCGCATCGCGGCGATCCACTTCGGGTTCACGACCCGGGCGCGGAAGACCCGCCGGGTCTCCTCGCCGAGCGTGCGGGTGCGCACGTCGTGCGGCATGGCCGAGTCGCCCACGTACGCGGCGGGCGCGGCGCCGGTGAGGTGGCGGACCATCGCCACCATCCCGCCGTGGTACTGGAAGTAGTCGTCGGAGTCGACGATGTCGTGCTCGCGGGTGTCCTGGTTCTTGACGGCCACCGCGATGCGGGCGAAGGAGCGCTCCATGTCGGCCCGCGCCTCCCGGCCGTCCAGCCCCCGGCCGTACGCGTAGCCGCCCCACACCGCGTACACCTGCGCCAGGTCGGCGTCGCTGCGCCAGTTCCGGGCGTCGATGAGCGGCAGCAGCCCGGCCCCGTACGCCCCGGGTTTGGAGCCGAAGATGCGGGCGGTGGCCCGCCGCTCGTCGCCGTGCTCGGCCAGGTCGGCGGCCACGTGGGCACGGACGTAGTTGTGCTCGTGCGGCTCGTCGAGGGCGGCGACCCGGCGTACGGCGTCGTCGAGGAGCGCCACCACGTGCGGGAAGGCGTCGCGGAAGAAGCCGGAGATCCGCACGGTGACGTCGATGCGGGGGCGGCCCAGGTCGGCGAGCGGCACCACCTCGACGCCGGTGACGCGGCGGGACCGGTCGTCCCAGGTGGGGCGGCAGCCGAGCAGCGCGAGGATCTCGGCGATGTCGTCGCCCTGCGTCCGCATGGCGCTGGTGCCCCAGACGGTGAGCCCGACCGAGCGCGGGTATTCGCCGGTGTCGGCGAGGTGCCGGGACAGCAGCGAGTCGGCCAGGGCCACGCCCACGTCCCAGGCGTTGCGGCTGGGGATGGCCTTCGGGTCGACCGAGTAGAAGTTCCGGCCGGTGGGGAGGACGTTGACGAGCCCCCGGGTGGGCGAGCCGGACGGTCCGGGCGGCACGAAGCGGCCCTGCAGCGCGGCGAGGGTGTGCGTCAGCTCGTCGGTGGTCGCGTCGAGCCGGGGCACGAGTTCGGTGGCGGCGAAGCGCAGCACCGCGGCGGCGTCCGGCAGGTCCCGGCCGGTCACCTCGGCGACGACCGCGTCGGCCTTGCCGGCGTCCCAGCCGAGGGTCTCCATGGCGACGACGAGCCGGCGCGCGAGGGCCTCGATCAGGTCGACGGTGTCGGCCGCCGTGGCGGACGGGCCGTCCACGGTGTCGGTGAGGGCCGCGGGGACGGCGACGCGCTCGCCGGGAGCCGCGAGCAGCGCGGCCTCGTCCAGCCCGTACGCGGTCGCGAGCGCCTGCCGCAGCCCCGGCAGGGCGCGGGCGCCGCCCCACACCTGCGGGGCGCGCAGCACGGCGAGGACGAGGTTGACGCGGGCGTCGCCGGTGGGCGCGGCGGCCAGCACGTGCAGGCCGTCGCGGATCTGCACGTCCTTGACCTCGCACAGGTACCCGTCGAGGTGCAGCACGAAGTCGTCGAACTCCTCGGCGGCGGGCATCCGCTCGGTGTGCAGGTCGTGGTGCAGCTCGGCCGCCCGGACCAGCTCCCAGATCTGCGCCTGCACGGTCGGCACCTTCGCCGGGTCGAGCGCCTGCACGGTGGCGTACTCGTCGAGCAGCTGCTCCAGCTTCGCGAGGTCCCCGTACGTCTCGGCGCGGGCCATCGGCGGCACCAGGTGGTCGACGACCACGGCGTGCGCGCGGCGCTTGGCCTGGGTGCCCTCGCCGGGGTCGTTGACGATGAACGGGTAGACCAGCGGCAGGTCACCGAGGACGGCGTCCGGTGCGCAGTCGGCGGCCAGCCCGAGGCCCTTGCCGGGCAGCCATTCGAGGGTGCCGTGCTTGCCGAGGTGCACCACGGCGTCGGCCCCGAACCCGCCGTCGGCCGGCGGCGCGGCCAGCCAGCGGTAGGCGGCCAGGTAGTGGTGGCTGGGCGGCAGGTCCGGGTCGTGGTAGATGGCGATGGGGTTCTCGCCGAAGCCGCGCGGCGGCTGGATGAGCAGGACCACGTTGCCGAAGCGCAGACCGGCCAGCACGATGTCTCCGCCGTCGGTGTACAGGTCGCCGGGCGGTTCGCCCCAGTGGGCGCGCATCCGTTCCCGCAGCGGCGCGGGGACCTGCGCGAACCAGCGCCGGTACACCTCGCCGGGCACCCGCGCCTCGGCGGCGGCGAGCTGCTCGGGGGTGAGCCACTCGACGTCGTGGCCGCCGGCCGCGATGAGGGCGTGGATCAGCGCGTCGCCGTCGTCGGGCGGCGGCGCGTCCCCCAGGTCGTAGCCGGCGTCGGCGAGCGCGCGCAGCAGCCGCACCGCGGACGCGGGGGTGTCCAGGCCGACGGCGTTGCCGACCCGGGAGTGCTTCGTCGGGTACGAGCTGAGGACGATCGCGAGGCGCTTGTCCGCGTTCGGCAGCCGCCGCAGCCGGGCCTGGCGTACGGCGATCCCGGCGACGCGGGCGGCGCGTTCGGGGTCGGCCGCGTACACGGAGAGGCCGTCGCCGTCGATCCGCTTGAACGAGAACGGCACGGTGATGACGCGCCCGTCGAACTCGGGGACGGCGACCTGCATGGCGGCGTCCAGCGGGGTCAGGCCGGCGTCGGACCCGGCCCACTGCTCGCGGGTGCTGGTCAGGCAGAGCGCCTGGACGACGGGTACGTCGAGCGAGGCCAGCGCGCCGACGTCCCAGGCGTCCTCGTCGCCGCCCGCGGAGGCGTCGGCGGCCACCGCCCCTCCGGCCGCGAGCACGGTGACCAGCAGCGCGTCGCACCGGGAGAGCAGCGCCATGGGGCCGGCGTCGGCGGCCAGCCCGCGCAGCGAACCACAGTAGACGGGCAGCGGGTTTCCGCCGGCCGCCTCGACGGCGTCGGCGAGGGTGTCCACGAAGGCCGTGTTGCCGGCCAGCGCGTGCGCCCGGTAGAAGACGATCCCGATCGTCGGCCGGTCGGCGCGCGCCGTCCGGTCGCCGTACACGCCGTACGCCGGGGTGGACGCCGGCGGCGCGAATCCCTCACCGGTGAGCAGCACGGTGTCGGAGAGGAAGCGCGCCAACTGGGCCAGGTTCTCCGGGCCGCCCTCGACGAGGTACGCGAGCGCCTGCGTGGCCACACCCACGGGCACCGTGGAGGCCGCCATCAGCTCCGCGTCCGGCGCCGGCTCCCCGCTCAGCACGACCGTCGGCACGCCCGAGGCGAGCACCGCGGCCAGCCCGTCCGGCCACGCCGGTCGGCCGCCCAGCAGCCGTACGACGGCCACGGCGACGCCGTCGAGCAGCGCGGGAACGGCCTCGGCGTCGACCCGGGCCGGGTTGGCCAGCCGGTAGTCGGCGCCGCTGGCGCGGGCGGCCAGCAGGTCGGTGTCGGAGGTGGACAGCAGCAGGATGCACACGGGTGGCTCCGGAGAGTGACGCCCGACCGCCGTACGGGACGAGCGGGCGGAGCGGGTGGGACAGCGCGGGAGGCCGCCGGGGTTCACCGCCGGCCGGCGGCGCGGGGTGGGGTCAGGGGGTGGAGCGGCTTCCGCGCGGCGTCGACGGCCGACCGGCCGAACGGTGGGGCGCGGTGGGGACGAGCGACGTGCCGCCGCTCGGGAGGGGGCGGGTGCCACCGACCGGGACGGCGGGGATGCCGGTGCCCGGGAGGGGGCGGGTGCCGCCGCTCGGGAGGGCGCGGGTGCCCGGGACGGCGCGCGTGCCGCCGTCGGTCGGGGCGGGGACGCCGGTGGGTCGGGTGCGGTGGGGCGCGAACGCGCCTCCCGCTGCGGGCCGGTCGCGGCGATCGCCGCCGGCGCGGTGGACGCGGTGCGTCATCGGGTCCTCCTCGGGTGTCCACGCCCTGGGGTCACTCCCGACGGCCGAAGTATCCTGGCTCCCGGATCGACGCTCACCCCCGGCCTTCCAACCGCGCACGCACGGCCGTGACTCGCGAGGGGGGATCACTCCCCGGTGACAGTGGCGGGACCGCGCCGGAATCGCACCGGCTTCCTTCACTGCCGTCAGGCCGCGAATGCTGCCACACGGCCGGACCCCGGGTCAACGCGCCACCGAGCCGCCGGCAGCGGCGCGACCAGCCACTGTGGAGGGCGTACGCCGGCGGGATCGGCCACGCGCGGCCGGTACGACGTACGGCGCGGCCGGTCCGCGACGCGTCGGTGCGGCGTACGGCGCCGCCGGTCCACGGCGCCGTCGGCGCGGCCGGCGCGGCCCACGCGACGGCGCGTCCGGCGCGGCGTACGGCACCGCGGGCGCGATGCGCGGCACGGTCGACGGGGGCGCGATGCGCGGCACGGCCGGCGCGACGCCTAGGATCGACGGGCACAGCGCGGGAACGTCGTCGGCGGGGGTGAGGTCGTCATGCGGTTCCACCGGCTCGCCGGGCGGGTCTGGCTCTACCCCGGCGATCCCGACCCGCTCGCCGTGCAGGCGGGTGTCGCCCTCGTGGCCGACGAACGCGGCAGCGTGCTCGTCGACGCGGGGCAGAGCCCCGCGCACGCCCGCGAGATCCGCGCCGCGCTGCACGCGGCGGGGCTGCCGGAGCCGCGATGGCTGGTCTACACCCACCACCACTGGGACCACGTCTGGGGCGCGTGCGCGTGGCCGGGCGTGGAGATCGTCGGGCACGTCAGCGGGCGGGAGCTGCTGCGGGAAGAGGCGGCCCGGCCGTGGAGCCACCGCTACCTGCGCGAGCAGGTGCGAGCGAGCCCCCGGCTCGCCCCGAGCTTCCGGGCGCGGGCCCTGGCCGTCGACTCGTGGGACGACTTCGCGGTGCTGCCGCCGACGCGTACCTTCACCGACGAGGACGACCTGCCGGTGGGCGTGCGCCTGCGGCACGTCGGCGGCGCGCACGCGCCCGACTCGACGGTGGTGCTGGTGCCGGACTCCGGCGTCATGCTGCTGGGCGACTGCTTCTACCCGCCGCCGGCCCACCTGCGCGAGCCCGACGACGGCCCCGACCTGGCCCTGGTCCGTCGGCTGCTCGACGACCACTACGACTGGTACGTCTCCAGCCACGCCGAGCCGATGACGCGCGCGCAGGCGCGGGCGCAGGTCGACGGGGCCTGACCGGCGACGGGCGCGACGCCCGGGGCGCTCGGCGGGCGTGACGCGGCCGGACGGCCCGCGGCGTCGCCAGGCGCGTCCCGACGCGGCCGGCTCGCGGCGTCGGCGGGCGTGGCACGGCGCGACGCGGCCGGGCGGCCCGCGGCGTCAGTGGGCGCGTCGCTCCGGGTGGGCCCGGTTCCAGGCCCGCATCCGCTCCGGGTAGCCGGTACGGGCGGCCTCGTACAGCGGGACGGCGTGCCGGCGCGCGATGGCGGCCGCGGCCCGGGGCGAGCCGGTGCGGCGGCGGATCCACTCCCCGTCGTGCGCGATCGCCACGACGGTCGTGTCCGTCGCCGTGGTCTCCGGTTCCAGGTAGAACTCGACGCCGTGCCGGCTCGTGACGAACGCCTCCAGCGCGGCCAGGTCGTCCCGGGTCGCCTCCCGGTCCAGCTTCGTCGGGGTCCCGTCGGCGCGGGACCGCCGGTTGAACCAGCCCATTCCCGGCTCCTCTCCCTCGGCGTGCCTCCCAGTGCAGCACCGTTTCCTGGCAATCGGCTGCGAGCCGGGTGGGAACGACCTGACCGTCGCCGGAGGCCGTGCCGGGGCTAGGCTCGGGCCGTGCTCGGGGATCCGGCGGCGGCGCGGAACAACGCCGAGTGGTGCGACATCGTCTGCGCGAGCCACGGCCTGGTCGGCCGGTTCGACGCGGACGCCTGGTCGGTGCCGCGCCGCTCCCCGCCCTGGTACCCGGACGCCGTCACGCTGCGTCCCGGCCTCGCCGCCGAGGCGGTGCTCGACCGGATCGACGCGGGCCCCGGCGCGTCGGTGAAGGACAGCTTCACCGACCTCGACCTGCGGCCGTACGGCTTCCGGGTGCTCTTCACGGCCCGGTGGATCCACCGCCCGCCGGTGGCCGCCCCCGCGCCACCGTCCGGCGCGGCGGACGGGCGTCCACCGCTGGCTCCCGTGACCACCCCCCACCGGTTGGCCGTGTGGGCCGCGGCGCACGGCGGGGGTGAGCTGTTCCGCCCGGCGCTGCTGGGCGACCCGCGGGTGACCGTGCTCGCCGTGTGGACGGCCGGTGGCGCCGTGGCGGGCGGGGCGGTGCTCAACCGCAGCGGCCCGGTGACCGGCGTCTCGAACGTCTTCGCCAGCGGCGCCGACGCGGCCGACGTCTGGGCCGCGGTCCACGCCGCCCGGCCCGGGGAACCGCTCGTCGGGTACGAGTCCGGCGACGACCTCACCGCCGCCGTGCGGGCGGGCTTCACGACCGGCGGACCGCTGCGGGTGTGGGTACGCGACTGACCCGGCCGCACGACACCGACGGTCCCGGCCCGGCCCGACGGACGGCCCGGCCCGGCGGAGGCCCGGCCCGGCCCGACGGAAGCCGAGCCGGGCGGCGTCGTCCCCGCCCCGCCGGGGGTCAGCCCAGCCGGGCCAGGTCCTCGGGTGTGAGCCGCAGCCCGGCGGCGGCGACGTTCGCCACCAGGTGCTCCGGGTCGCCCGTGCCGGGGATGGCGAGCACGTGCGGGCCCTGGTGCAGCGTCCAGGCCAGCCGCACCTGGTGCGGGGTCGCGTCGTGGGCACGGGCCACGGCGAGCAGGGCCTCGTTCCGCTCGGCCGTCGCTCCCGCCTCCCGCCGCGTGCCGGCGAGCGCGAAGAACGGCACGTACGCGATCCCGCGCGCGCCGCAGAGCCGGACGAACTCGTCGTCCTCCCGGTACGCGTCGACCCCGTACGCGTTCTGCACGCACACCACGGGCGCGATGTCGCGTACCTCGTCGAGGTGCTCGGGGCGGGCGTTGGAGAGCCCCAGGTGGCGGATCAGCCCGGCGGCGCGCAGGTCGGCGAGGGCGCCGAACCGCTCGGCGAGCGGCACCGCGGAGGGCCGCCGGTAGAGCCGCAGGTTCACGAGGTCGAGGTGGTCGCGCCCGAGCCGGCGCAGGTTCTCCTCGACCTGGGCGCGGAGCTGGGCCGGGGTGAGGGCCTCGGTGAAGCCGTCGCGCGGGTCGTACCCGGGACCGACCTTGGTGGCGATCACCAGGTCCGCCGGGTACGGGGCGAGGGCCGCGCGGATCAGCTCGGTGGCGTAGCGGGCGGGGCCGGTGCCGACCCGCAGGGTTCCGCCGGGTGAGACGTAGAAGGCGGCGGTGTCGATGTGGTTGACGCCCAGCTCGACCGCGCGGCGCAGCACGGTGAGGGCGCGGTCCCGGTCCGGGTCGGCGGTGATCCGCATCGAGCCGAACCCCATCCGGTTGACGGTGCGGTCTCCCAGCACCCAGGTTCCGGCGGCCGCTGCGGTGATCTCTTCGGTAGGCACCCGGCGAACCTAGCCAGCGGCGGGACGCGGCGCAGTCGGCCGCGCACCCGATACCGCTGGCTCCCGATCTCCACTAGCTTTGATGATGCGCCGCGGGACCGGACCGCGTCAGGGCCGGTCGCTCGACCGGGGTTCGCGCATCACCGGCACGAGCGCCAGCGTCGGCACGAGCAGCAGCGGCACCACGAGCAGGGCGTGCAGGATGCCCACCCGGTCACCGAGCAGGCCGAGCAGCGGCGGGCCGGCGAGGAACGCGGTGTAGCCGATCACGGCCACGACGCTGACCCGTACGGCCGCCTTCTCCTCCTCGTCCGCTGCGGCGCTCATGCCGACCGGGAAGCCGAGCGACGCCCCGATGCCCCAGAGCGCGACCCCGGCGACCGCCACCGGTCCCGAGCTGGCCAGGATCGCCAGCGCGGCGCCGACCGCGGCGAGCAGGATGGTGCCGATCAGCACCGGCACCCGGCCCCACCGGTCGATGGCGATCGTGCCGGCCGTACGCCCCAGCGTCATGCCGGCCACGAAGACGCCGAACACCGCCGCGCCGGCCGCCTCGCTCAGGTCGTGACCGTCGACGAAGGCCACCGCGAGCCAGTCGTTGGCGCTGCCCTCGGTGAACGCCATGACCAGCACCACGAGGCCGACCAGCAGGGTCCGCGGCTCCCGCCACGCCGCGAGCAGGGCCCGGCGCCGGGCCGCGTTCGACTGCGCCGGCGCGTCGGCGCCGGCCACGGCGGGCGGCAGGAACAGCCGGGCGCCCAGCAGGGTGCCGCCCAGCACCACCACGGCGACGGCGGCCAGGTGGGCGGCGACCGGGACGTCGAGCCGGGCGGCCCCGGCGCCCAGGCCGGCGCCGGCCACCGAGCCGAGGCTCCAGGCCGCGTGGAAGCGGGGCATGACCGTACGCCCCAGGCGCCGCTCGACCGTCGCCCCCTCGACGTTCATGGCCACGTCGCAGGTGCCGGAGCCGTAGCCGAAGGCGAACAGGCCGAGGGCGACGGCGATCGGCGAGTGCGTGAGGCCGGTGGCCAGCCCCGCCCCGGTGAGGCCCACGGCGACCACCGCGGTCGAGAGGCGGACGGTGCGCGCCGCGCCGAGCCGCTGGCTGACCAGCCCGGCGGTGGGCATGGCGAGCAGCGAGCCGGCCGAGACGGCCAGCAGGAGCAGCCCGAGCTGCCCGGCGCTGAGCCCGAGCGCCTCGCGGGCGGCGGGAACCCGGGAGAACCAGGTCGCCACGGCGAGCCCGTTGAGGGCGAAGACGACGGCCACGCCGTTGCGGGCGGACCGCACCGCTCGGGATACGGCCGGTGCGGTCGCGTCGACGGATGGCGCGGTGGCGGGGCTCACGGGGTGCGGGTTCCTTCCTGGGATCTTTCCGGTCACCCCGATCCGACACCTGAGAGCGCTCTCACCTCAAGCTGGTTACGGAGGTACCGCTCGTCACACCCGGGAGGGATGATGCCCGAGAGTACCCGCACCACCTGGGAGGACGAGATGACGACCGCGGCCGCACGACCCGCAACCCTGGAGGATGTCGCCCGGGCCGCCGGCGTGTCCCGCTCGACCGCGTCCCGCGTGATCGCCGGCACGGGCGCCGCGTCGCCGGAGGCCCGCGACCGGGTCGCCGCCGCCGCCGACCGGCTCGGCTACGTGCCGAACGCGGCCGCCCGGGCGCTGGTCCGCGGTGCGGGCGTCCGGCTCGCCGTGGCGGTCACCGGCACCACGTCGGCCGTCCTCGAGGACCCGTACGTGGCCCGGGTGGTGGCCGCCGCCGCCCAGGTCGGCACCCCGCACGGGATCGGGGTGAGCCTGCACTGGCTGCCACGCAGCGCCCCGCAGGCGCTGCGCGAGCTCGCGTACGACCGGGGCGTCTGCGGGATCGTCCTGGTCAACACCACCGGGTCGGTGCTCGACGCGGTGCCCCGGTCGCTGCGCGGGCGGGTCGCCTCGATCGGCATCGGCTCGCGCACCGTCCCCGCGTTCGACGTCGACAACGGCGGCGGCACGACGGCGGTGCTGCACCACCTCTACGCCACGGGCCGGCGCCGCATCGCCATGGTGACCGGTCCCCGCTGGCTGATGTGCGCGGGGCGGTCCGTGCGCGCCTACCGGCAGATGGTCCGGGAGGCGGGGCTGCCGGTGCGCCTGGTGCGCGGCGACTTCACACCGGCACGGGGGCGGGCGGCCGCCGTCGAGGTGATGGAGCGCTGGCCCGACACGGACGCCATCTTCGCGGCGAGCGACCCCACGGCGCTCGGTGTGATCGCCGGCCTGCGCCGGCGGGGCGTGCGGGTGCCGGGCGACGTGGCGGTGGCCGGGTTCGACGACATCCCGCTCGCCGAGCTGAACACCCCCGCGTTGACCACGGCGAGCCACCCCGTCGGGCGGATCGCCACCGCGGCCGCGCAGGCGGTGCTCGACCGGCGTCCGGTCCCGCCGGCGACGTTCTTCCCGTCCGCGCTGGTGGCCCGCGACAGTGCCTGAACGCCGGCACGGCGGGCGGCGGCACCACGGCGGCGGCGACCCGTGGGCGGCGGCCCGGCGGCTGACCGGCGGCGCGCGGCGGCACGGCGACCCCACGGCGGGCGGCGGCACGTGGCGGCCGACCGGCGGGCGGCGGGCCCGGCGGCGGTTAACCGGCGGGCGGCCGGGTAACCGCGGCACCACACCCGACGACGAGGAGCGGTGATCTGTGTCCGAGCCCGCGCCGCCGCACCGGCAGCCGGAGGAGAACCCCCGGCACGGACGGCTCACCGCCCGGCCCGCCGCGCCCGTGGGCCCGGCGACCGCCGGCCTGCTGCCGCTCACCGACGCCGCCGGCGGGCCCCTCGCCCTCCTCTACGCCCCGGCGCCGGCCGGCGACCGGCCGTACCGTCTCGTGGTGCTGCTGCACGGCGCCGGCGGCTCGGCACGCCAGGGGCTGGACCTGCTGCTCCCGGTCGCCGACGCGCACCACCTGCTGCTGGTGGCGCCGCAGGCGGTGGCGAGCAGCTGGGACCTGATCGGCGAGGGGTTCGGGCCGGACGTGCGGCGCATCGACGCCGTGCTGGAGTCGGTCTTCGCCGGGTACCCGGTGCGGGACGTGACGCTCGGGGGCTTCTCCGACGGCGCGTCGTACGCGCTCTCGCTCGGCCTCACCAACGGCGACCTGGTGGCCGGCGTGGTGGCCTTCTCCCCCGGGTTCGCGGCGCCGCTGGTGACCCACGGCCGGCCCCGGATCTTCGTCTCGCACGGCGTCGGCGACCGCGTCCTGCCGATCGACGTGTGCAGCCGGCGGCTGGTGCCCCGGCTGCACGGCCTCGGCTACGACGTGGCGTACCGGGAGTTCCCCGGCGGCCACGAGGTGCCCGGGGAGATCCGGGACGCCGCCGCCGACTGGCTGGACGCGCTCTCCTGAGGGTCAGACCGGCGGCAGTCCGAGGGCCTGGTCGACCCGGCCGAGGACGGCGGCGTCGTCCTCCACGCCGAGCCCGCGCAGCAGGTCGATCGCGGTCGCCCGGACCTGCCCGATGATCATGGCGAGTGGCAGGGACGGGCCGGCGGCGTAGAGGCGGCCGGCCGTGCGTACGGCGTCGAGCGCGGCCTCGTCCGCCCGCGCGGCGTGCCCGTCGGCGGCCTCCTCGTGCCCCTGCAGGTCGGCGGCGAGCGCCTCCCCGGCGGCCCGGACCGCGTCGGCGAGGCAGCGCAGCGCCACCCCCAGGTCGGCGGGCACCGGCGACGGTTGCCGGCTCAGCGTCACGCCGGCGCGGGCGAGCACCCGGACGTTGCGGACGGCGTAGTCGATCTGCTGGATCGAGCTGTCGACCGAGCGCAGCCGTCCGAGGTGCCGCCGGCGGCGCAGGTTCAGCCACAGCGCCTCGCCGGCGGCGAGCACCCCCTCGCGGAGGCGGTCGATCCGGGCGTCCATCCCCCGGGCCTGGGCCAGCGCGGCGAGCGCCGCCCGTTCGTCGTGCCGGTCCAGCGCGTCGGAGATGCCGGCGAGCAGCCCGCCCATCTCGTCGAACGTGCCCCGGACCTCGGCGATGAGCGGGGCCAGCGGCCGTCGGGCGTCGACCAGTTGGCTGACGGCGAGCGCCACCGCGCCGCCGATCAGCGCGTCGACGAACCGGAACGGCACCAGCGACTCGGTGGGCGGCGCGACCACCACCAGGTAGAGGGCGGAGACGGCGGCCTGCACGAGGGTCACGCCGGTCGCGCCGACGGCCGCCGCGAGGACGACGGTGAGCAGGATCACCGTGAAGACGGTCCAGGTGCTGCCCCGACCCAGCGCCTGGATGACGACGTCGGCCACGAGCACCCCGCCGGCCACGCCGAGCACCACCTCGACGGCCCGGCGCAGCCGCTGCCCGCGGGCCTGCCCGAGGACGATCAGCGCGGCGGCCGGGGCGAAGAAGGGCTGCGGGTGCCCCACGAGCCGGGTGGCGAGGATCCAGGCGACGGTGGCGGCGACGGTCGCCTCGACCACCGGCCACCAGCGCTGGCGCAGCCGCCCCGCGGCCACCCGCAGCCAGCTCAACCGGGCCATCGCCACCTCCTTCCCACCGGTTCCCGGACGTACGCGATCGTCCACCATCGGCCGCTGGTCGCGTCGCCGGGGCGGCGCACCGCCGCCGTGGTGAAGATCGGCTATAAGTGACGCATGGACTTCCCGCCGTACCTGGGCAGCATGCCGATGCACGCGATCACGGAGATCCACGGCGAGCCCGGACTGCTGGAGCGCTTCCGGCTGGAGATCCGGTCCTTCGACGCGGCGGCCCGGCAGCGGTTGACCGCCGCGCTCGACCTCGCCGCCGAGCTGCACCGCGACGACCGGCGGGTCCGCGAGCCGTACCTCAACCACCTGCTGCGGGTCGCCATCCGGATGATGCACCACTACCAGGTGCGGGACGTGGACGTGATCGTCGCCGGGCTGCTGCACGACGCCGTCGAGGACCACCCGGTCGAGCTGGCCGGCGACGCCGCCGGCGACGACCCCACGGCCGCCGCGCTGGCCGCGCTCGCCGCCCGGTTCGGTGCGCGGGTCGCGCGCCTGGTGGCGGCGGTCACCAATCCGGCGTACGACCCGGCGCGCGACCGCAACGAGCAGTACCGCGAGCACGTGGCGGCCAGCCTCGACCGGGAGCCCTGGGCACGGGTCATCAAGGTGTCGGACTTCACGGACAACGGGGTGGGCGTCATCCACATGGTCGGTCCGAAGGTCGAGTCGTCGGCGCGCAAGTACCGCCCCCTCGTGCCGGTGTTCCGCGAGCTGGTCAGCCGGCCCGACACGCCCCTCTCGGCGGACGTGAAGCGGCACATCCTCGCCCAGCTCGACCTCGCCGAGGAGCGGTTCAGCGCCATCCTGGACCAGCCCGCCCACCGCCACTGACCGGCGGCGCCCCACCGCCGGCGGCGGACGGGCGCCCGCGGACGCCGCCGCGCCGCCCCTGGCACGTACCCCCGCGGCCGGCACGACCGGCGAAGCCGGCCGGACCTCGTTGCGTGGCCGTCACTTCCCGGGGTCGGTGAGCCGTTGTTCACATGGGGGCACGACGTGGGCCGGCACGGCGCCGGGCCAGCGGCAGGACGTGGGCCGGCGGGACGTGGGCCGGCGGGGCGTCGCGGTGCCCGGGCAGCGGGTCCGGCGGAGGGAGGGGCGGCATGGCGGACAACCCCGATCCCGCCCCGGCGGCCGGCGGGGGCCCTCCCCCGGACGCCCGGACCGGGCAGCGCTGGCGCCGCTGGGGCGAGAACGCCCTCACGACCGGCGCGCGGCTGAGCGTCGAGACCGGGCAGTGGCTGTCACGGCGCTGGGGGCAGGTCGTCGCGCTGCTGCGGGGCATGGAGCCCGCCACGGCGTTCGGGCCGCCCCCTCCCCCACCCGGGCGCCTCACCGAACGGCGCGACGCGGAACTCGCCGTCCCCGCCCAGGGCTACGTGTACGTCTTCCACGTGCGCGCCAGCCTCATGTGGTGGTCCGAGGGATTGCGCCCGGAGGACCTGAGCTGGCACGCGCACTACTTCCAGCCGCACGCCGTCCAGAAGCTGACCCGCCTGGCGGCGGACCTCGCCCGCACGCTTCCGCCGCACCGGGCCGGCGACCTCGAGGTACGCCTCCAACGGGCGGTCGACGCGGCGGACTGGACCTTCTCGCGGGGCGCCAAGACCGTCACGTGTGAACCGGAGATCCGGGTACGGCTCGACGAGCGGGTCCGGCGGGCCCTGCTGCCGTACTCGGAGCGGCTCGTGACCCTCGAATCCGAGTACGAGCTGCACCTGGCCCGGGCGCGCAGGGCGGAGCAGCTCGCCCGCCGCTGGACGGGCATCCTCCAGGAGTTCGCCGCCGGCCCGGTCCCCGCGGCGGCCGGCCCGACCGCGGAGGAGAACGTCGTCGACGCCGTACGCCGGATGACGGCCCTGCAGAAGATCGCCGCACGGTGGGTGGAGGAGCTGCTGAGGGACCGGCCACGCACCGACGAGTCCCGCCCCGCCGGGCGGCGGGGCGACGCGGTGACGCGGCAGCCGCCGGACCGGGCGCGGGACGTACCCAAGCAACCCGGCCCGGCGGCGGGGTCGGGCGACGCGGTCGCTCCCGACCCCGACGCACCGCGTCAGGCGTGACCGGCTGACGGTCTCAGCGCTCCGTCAGCCACGGGTCGTCGGGCTTGGGCCGGTCGAACGTGGGCCGCGCCTTGCGCCAGTGCCCGCGGGTGAAGTCCGGCACCTTGACCGGGCGCATCCGGCCGCTCTTCAACGACTCGTGGCTGAGCGGGATCACCGAGCACCACGCCGCCGAGTCGTAGACGTCGATGTCGGGGGTCATGCCGAGCCGCATCGTCTGGATGAGACGCCAGATGGAGACGAAGTCGCCGCCGCCATGGCCGCCGTACTGGTCGGCGAGGTTCTCCAGCGTGGGCCACAGCCAGTGGTCGTGCTGCCGCAGGATCGCGGTGTAGTCGTTGCCGGTCCGCCAGGTGTGGTTCTGGTGGCCGAGCGATTCGAGGTAGACCCGGGCGTTGTCCAGCTCGATCGACCCCCGCGTGCCGGTGAGGGTGGTCTCGCGGGTGTACGGGTGGGGCGAGTTGACGTCGTGCTCGACGCGGATGAACCGGCCGCTGGTGGTCGTGACGAAGCAGGTGTGCCGGTCGCCGGAGATGTAGGGCTTGTCGTCCCAGGACGAGTGGTCGGGCCCGACCCGCGGGTCCTCGGCGCGGAACAGGGCCAGCGCCTTGGGTGCGGACGCCACGGCGATCAGCTCCTCGAACCGGTCGCCCCGGTTGATGCCGAGGGCCGCCGCGACCGGCCCGAGGCCGTGCGTCGGGTAGTGCGAGGCGTTCATCCTGGTCTGCCAGCGGCGACGCCAGTGCTCGGGGTGGTACGCCCCGCCGAACAGGTACGGCCAGCGCAGGTCGTGGACGTACCCGCCGGAGGCGTGCTGGAGGTCGCCGAAGAGCCCCTGCCGGGCCATGGTGAACATGGCCAGCTCGGGTCGGAAGTAGTTGACGTTCTCCAGCAACACGCAGTGCTTCCGGGTCCGTTCGGAGGTGCGGACGAGGTCCCAGATCTGGTCGAGGTACGGCGCGATCGGCAGCTCGACGGCGACGTGCTTGCCGTGCTCCATGGCCGCCTTGGCCATGGGGTGGTGCCACTCCCAGGGGGTGGCGATGTAGACGAGGTCGATGTCGTCGCGGCGCAGGAGGTTGAGGTAGTCCTCCTCGCCGTTGGAGTAGCCGGCGGGTGGGGTGTCCTGGAAGCCCTGCTCCATGATCCGGCTGATCGTCCGGTCGACCCGCTCGGGTCGGATGTCGCAGACGGCGGTCACCGTGGCCACGGCGCCGAACCGCCGGTCCTGGTCGCCGCCCCGGTTGCCGAGGCCGATGAGCCCGACGCGTACCTGCGCGAAGCCTTCGAACGGGACGTCGACCATGCTCTTCTCGTCCCTGCCACGGGCGGGTTCGGTGCCGCCCGGGACGGCCGCCGCGGGCGCGCCGACGGCGCCGGTGAGGCCGGCCGCGGCGCCCAGCACGGCACCGGACCGGAGCAGGTCACGGCGGGACGGATTGTAGTGAGCTGGCGGGGCCACAGTGATCACTCCCAACATGACGGGGCCTGATCGAACGTGTACGGTTACGCCGATCATCGATCAGTGTCAATCACATATCGATCGATGGCAAGAGGGGAGATCCGCGAGGCCAGCCGCTGGTCGCGTCGGCCCGTCGACGGATTGCCCGACGACCACCTGATCACTTACGCTCGCATCGCCGCAAGATCGAGCAGATTTCACACCCACCGGGAGCCAGCGGCCGGAGGTGACCCACGTGGAGCACGAGACCAGCGGGCGGCCCCGCTGCCCGACCCGATCGATGGTCCGCACGTGACCGGTCGCGTCCTCACCGTCACGCTCAACGCCGCGCTGGACGTGACGTACCACGTCGCCGCCTTCACGCCGGGCGCCACCCACCGCGTGTCCCGGGTGGACGAACGGGCCGGCGGGAAGGGCCTCAACGTCGCCCGCCTGCTGCACGCCCTCGGCACCCCGGTCGTCGCCACCGGACTCGCGGGCGGCGCCTGCGGCGCACGCATCCGCTCCCTGCTCGCCGACCAGGAGGTGCCGGAGGCGTTCGTGCCGATCGCCGCCGAGTCGCGGCGGACCGTCGTCGTGGCCGAGCCGGACACCGCCACCGGCCTGTGGGAGCCCGGCCCCACGGTCACCGCCGACGAGTGGGACGCCTTCCTCGCCCGGTTCACCGACCTGGTACGCGACGCCGAGGTGGCCGTGCTCTCCGGCTCCCTGCCGTCCGGGGTGCCGGCCGACGCGTACCGCGTGCTCGTCGAGGTGGCCCGGCGGGCCGGCGCCCGGACGGTGCTCGACACCAGCGGCGACCCGCTGCGCCACGGCCTGGACGCGGGCCCGGACCTCGTCAAGCCGAACGCCGAGGAACTGGCCGGCCTCACCGGGCACGCGCCGCCGGGTCCGGCCGCCGCCGTCGAGACCGTCCGCGCGCTCGACGCGGACGCCGTCGTCGCCTCGTTCGGCCCCGAGGGGCTGCTCGCCGTGACCGGCGAGGGCGCCTGGCACGCGTACCTGCCACACCCCGTCGCCGGAAACCCGACCGGCGCGGGAGACGCCTGCGTGGCCGCGCTGACCCGGGGCATGATCGGGCGGCACGCCTGGCCCGACCGGCTCACCGAGGCGGTCGCGCTGTCGGCGGCGGCCGTCCGCGCGCCGGTGGCGGGAAGCGTGGACCTCGCCGACTACCGGCACCTGCTCCCCGCCGTGATCGTCAAGGAGCTGTGATGCCTGACTCCGGCGCCCGGAGCCCGCTGTGACCTCCACCGACGCCGCCACGGGAGGCACCGCGCCCGGCGGGGCGGCCGACCGGTCCCGACGGCTGCAGGCGCTGCTGGAGCTACTCGCCGCGCGCGGCGGCCGGCTGTCGGTGGCCGAGGCCGCGGCCGCCCTCCAGGTCTCCGAGCCGACCGTCCGCCGGGACTTCACGACCCTGGCCACGCAGCAGCTGGTGACCCGCACGCACGGCGGCATCGTGGCCAGCTCGGTGGCGTACGACCTGCCGGTCCGCTACCGCCACCGCGGCGACCGCGGCGCCAAGGAGCGCATCGCCGCCACGGCCGCCGGCCTCGTCGAGCCGGGCAGCGTCGTGGGGCTGAACGGGGGCACCACCACGTCGGCCACCGCCCGACATCTCGCGGCACGCCCCGACCTGGCGCAGGCCACCGCCCGGCCGGCGCTGACGGTGGTCACGAACGCGCTGAACATCGCCACCGAGATGGTGCTGCGACCCTCCGTGCGCACCGTCATCCTCGGCGGGGTCGCGCTCCCCCAGTCGTACGAACTGACCGGCCCGCTCACCACCATGGTCATGCAGTCCCTGTGGCTGGACGTCCTCATCCTCGGCGTCGACGGCTTCTCCACCGACGGCACGTCGTGCCACGACGAGAGCGAGGCGGGCATCGACGCGCTGATGGTCACGCGCGCCCGTCGAGTGGTCGTCGTGGCCGGGTCCGAGAAGCTCGGCCGCCACTCCTTCGCCAAGATCTGCGACGCGTCCGCCGTGGACACCCTGGTCACCGACGACGCGGCCGACGCGCAGGTGGTGGCAGACCTACGCGCCGCCGGCGTGACGGTCCTCCTGGCCTGAGCCCGTCGCGGCGGTCATCCCTCGCGCCCACCCTGGCCGTCCGGATTCAGTCGCCGAGCAGGCTCGTCATGCGGATCGGCTCGGCCAGCACAGCGTGAGCGCCCGGAATGTCAGCGAGCCGGGCCGCCAGTGTGGCGACCGCCAGTCGCTCCGGCAGCGCGGCGCTGAACTTGAGTCCCGCCAACGCCTTCGGGTTGACGTCGGGGAGGCAGATTCGCTCGGACGCGTCCGAGACAGCCCGGCGCATCGTCTCGCGGTCAAGATCGGGCCGCAGCCGGATCGATGCGTCGTCGTACCGCTGGTTCGGGTCGGCGATGTCGCTCACCGTGGCGATCAGGGTGGCGTTCGCCCGGTAACCGGCCCAGGTCCACCACCTGACCTCGCCGTCCTTGTCGCGGACGACCATTGCGCCACCGGGATGCACAACCCCCTCACGCTCCTGGCGCAGGCTCGCGAGCCTGGTCCGGGCCCGACCGGTGAGCGCGACCGGCGGTTCGCTGCCCAGCAGAACCTGGCGCATGGCACGGACCATCTGGAACGACAGGCCCTGTGGTGCCCCGCCCGTCATCCAGAGCGCCTTGCCGCCGCCGTCCGCGGGTTCGACGAAGCACCGTTGGCGCTTCCAGTCTATGTAGGTGACCCGCCAGCTGCGCCCGCCCAACAGGAGCAGCCGGGGGCCGTCGACCTTGGCGGTGAGCAGCGCCGGATCCGTACGGCCGATCTCGGTCCGGCCGGCAAGGACGGTGAACTGCGGCGGTGCGGTGAAGACCGCCAGCATGTCCATGAAGTGCCGCCGGCCGAACCGCAGCTCCGCCTCCGGCCCGATGAACAGCATGCCGGAGTCCTCGTCGAGGTACCCCTGGCCGACGAGGTGCCGGACGATGACCTCGGCGCTCTTGTCAAAGGGCGTCAGCCCGTTCCACTCACCCGTCCAGGTCTGGTCGCCGATCCGGTGCCGTTGCAGGGACAGGGCCAGCAGTTGCTGCGCCACGATGTGCCGCGGCTCGGGCGGCGGCACCACGGCCTCGACCCAACCCTGGGACCAGAGGTGAAGCAGGCCGGCGGCGTGCAGCAGGCCGTCGCCGTCGAGGGCGAGGAAGAGACAGTTCCGCGTGGTGCCGGTCCGCCGGCCGGTACGGCCGATCCGCTGCAGGAAGGCCGCGACCGTGCGGGGCGCGTTAATCTGGATCACCCGGTCGAGATCCCCGACGTCGATACCCAACTCCAGCGTGCTGGTGGCCACGATGACGCAGTCCCGCTCCTGCGCGAACGCCTCCTCCGCGCGGCGCCGCTCCTCGACGGCCAGCGAGGCGTGGGAGAGGAACGTGGTGACGCCGAGCGCCCGCAGCCGTTGGCCGAGGTCTTCGACCAGAGCCCGGGAATCGCAGAAGACCAGTCGCTTCTCGCCGCGGTGCAGGGCGGCGATGACCGTGGCCGCGTTGTGCACGGACCCGACGTAGTCCAGCTCGACCTCGCCCGCGGGAGATGCTGCCGGCCCCGTGCGTGCGGCCGTCTCGACGCCCGGTGCGACGACGCGGGCTGGCCGTCGTCCCGAGCCCGATCCTTGCAGCCAGCCCAACAGCTCGTCGGGGTTGCCGACGGTGGCCGACAGGCCGACCCGCTGCACCGCGCGGCCCGCCACCCGGGACAGCCGCTCGAGGACGGCCAGCAGGTGCCATCCCCGGTCGTCGCCGGCGAACGCGTGCACCTCGTCCACCACGACCGCCCGAACCTGGCCGAAGAACTCCTCATGGTCGACGGCCGAGCTGACCAGCATCGATTCGATCGATTCCGGCGTGGTGAGCAGGACGTCCGGTCGCTCGCGGAGGATCGTCCGGCGGCGTCCCATTGTCACGTCGCCGTGCCAGAGCGCCGCCCGGCGGCCGAGCCAGCCGGTGTACGTCTCGAGGCGAGGTAGGAGATTGTTGAGCAGCGCCTTCAGCGGGCACACGTACAGCAGTGAGGTGCCGGACCAGTTCTCCTGTGCCATGCGGGAGAGCAGCGGGAACATGGCCGCCTCGGTCTTGCCTCCGGCCGTGGGCGCCAGAAGCAGGGCGTCCTCGCCGTCCAGGAGGGGACCGACCGCCGCCTCCTGCAACGGCCGCAGTGCCGGCCACTGCAACGTGTTGACCACGTGGTGCAGCACGACCGGGTGGAGCTGATCTCCCTCCCTCACGGTTTGTCGATTCGCAACTGCTCAAGCCTCTCCAGCAGCCGCTCACTCAGTGTCTTGAAGTCCTGGTAGCACCGCTGCACAAGCATTTGAGTGCTGCCGAGAGCACCGTCTGCCGATCTGAGGTCAAACATCGGTTTCCGCGCATCGTGCGCTAAAGGCATGAGACTTTGGTAGTTCCGGAGCGTTGCAACCTCGTAGGTGCGGTCTGCGGCTTTAGATGGATTGTTCAGGACGGAACTGGCGAAGACGATGGGAACGCGATCCAGCCAGCGCTGATACGCCTTGACCGGCCGGTCGAGCCTCATCTTCGGCTGCATAACTACGTACCCGATCGGCGTCATAGCCCCTAGCGGAGCAGAAATATCCGCAGGGACGTGCGGCAGCACATTGCTCTGCCAGATTCGCCGCCAGTCACGAAGGGCGGGTCCGAGGTTCCTGAGACCACGCAAGGAAAATAGGTCGGCCGCGAGTGGCATGAGTACGGTATCGGCGGCAAGCAGTGCAGCTCGGTTAATGGCTCCGAGATTAGGCCCGACATCAACCAATGCGATGTCGGCCCGCACCCTTTGCCCCGCATCGGTAATGAGCCGATGGAACGCGGTAGTAGTTCGGAGTGCCGCAGGGTCACCAATCAGGCTGTTTGGCCAGGCCGCGGACAACTTGTCCTCGAACGCGCTGAGATTCAGGTCCCCAGGAACAAGCCAGAGACCATCCACGATAGTGACCGGATGCGTAAATCGAACATCTCCGAGGCCTTGCATGATCGGCTGGACAGCCGAGGCAACGGTTCCCGAATCACTGTAGGCTCGCAGTAGGAGTTTCTGCTGTCCCTCAGCTAAGGGCCAGTCCGACTCACTCCCCTCCTGCCAAATCTCGCTTAACTCATCCTCGTCGAGGAATGCTGCCGTTAGATTGGACTGCGGGTCAAGGTCAACGGCGAGCACGCGGTGGCCAAGCCGCTGAAGCATATGAGCAAGATGGTAGGTAAGCGTTGTCTTGCCAACACCGCCCTTGTTGTTAAACAACGCAACCGAGATCACGATGCGCTCCTCACCGTCACGGTCCATGACGCATCGTCCACAGCGAAGTCGGCCTCGGGATTCCCGTTACGAGCCAGGGCAGCACGCACCCGACCAATGCCACGCCCAAATTGGTTTACGTATCCGAGTGACTTCATTGCCGCCGCCAAGGAGGGATTACGGTAGTCGTTCACCCTATCAAAGTTGTCCGCCCGCACCTGCCCGAACGGCCCACCCGGGTTTGTAACCTCGATCCGGTCGTCGAACCAAGCGATTCGGACAGGAGCATTAGACGACTCGTAGTTCCGGTGCATCATTGCGTTCATGACCAACTCACGGAGCGCTTCGAAAGGATAGTTCGGGCGGGCCTCCTCACGGAACCCGGTAACCTCGACTAGCCGGCTACGGAGATGCCCCTTGAGTAGAGACTCCAGCCGCTCCGCCGTATTGATAACATTGAGCCGGATCTCCTGCTCGTCCAGAACTGACCCGCCCACGTCGTTTCCCTCATATCGGACGAACTGCACGTACGCGCCAGGGATCCGATTTGTGGGATCGACGCCGACCACCAACAGGCCAAGCACGGTCGGTGCACCATCGAGGTCCGCCAGGCGCAAAGAGGCAAGCTGCTGTTCAATGGACCGATGGTTCTCCTCGAGGACCGACGGCGCCACCGCTTGGCGGAGATACTCTGTTCGGAAGAGCTCCAAATCAAGTTCGGCGAGGGAACTGCCGGGCGCAGGCCGAACATCGAAGGGCAACTCGAAAGAGCGACGACGCTCTGACAGCACCCGTTCGTCGTCACGCGTTGCGCGACGTGTGGAGGGCCCAGGCCGGACATAGACCACGTTTTCGAACCGAACCGGAGGGGTGCGGGACGCATTCACACGCACCCGTATCACCTGCTGACCTTGGTACAGGCCACGGGTCACGACCATGGAGGGTCTGTCGAGAATCAGGCCTTGATCGCGATATTCGGTGATCTTGAGCAGCGCGGCATCGGAGGTGTCGACACCGCCAACGGCTCGTCCTCTGTCGTCGACACCGATCAACAGGTCACCGCCACCCTGTCCGGCCAGGTCGTTGGCAAGCGCGCAGATCGCCTTGCGGATGGCGTTGCGATCGGTCGCCTCCCGCTTGAACTCGAGGGCGGCCGTCTCCTGCGTCCCGAGGAGGTCGGCGAGGTCGGTGCTCATGATCTGATTCTTTCCTACAGGTCGAGCGAAATCTCGTCAGCCCTGCTCGCGTTGCGTTCCACGTCCGTCATCTCCGCCGCAGAGAGGGTGAGCGCGTAGTGCTGGCGGGGGTCGAACTCGGGGAACTGGTCGACGCGGTCGAGCACCTCCCCCACGAGCTTCTTGAGGAACAGCCGCGGTGCCACCCCGACCTTGCCCCCGAGCCCGCCCGCAACGGCCCGGGCCAGATCACCGAGGTACGCGTCATCGACCAGCTCGCGCACACGGTCTGCAGCCGCGGAACCGTCCGCGTAGAGGTCCCGGACCCGGCCGCCCAGTTCCACAAGCGAATCGACGGTGAAGCCGGGGAGCCGGATCTGCACGGCGCGGGGGTTGTCGAACCGGGGGTCGGTGGTGAAGTCGACCGCGAGCCGCTGCGCGAGCGGGGCGAGTCGCTGGACACCCTGCGGGCCGTCGTAGAAGGCCGGGGTGCCGGTGATGACGAGGTAGAGCCCGGGGAACCGGCCGGAGTGCACCTCGTCGATGAGCTGGCGCAGGGCGTTGAGCGCCTTGTCCCGCGCATCGGAACGGACCCGCTGCAGCGTCTCCACCTCGTCGAGGACCAGCAGCAGGCCGGGGTGACCGCTGTCGCGCAGCACCACGAGAAGCCCCTGCAGGAAGCTGAGCGCCGCGAAATGATCGAGATCGCCCCGTACGCCGGCCACCCGGCGGGCCGAGGCGGCGACGTGCGGTTGACCGCCGAGCCAGGCGAGCACCGCCTCCGCCGTCGCCGAATCGCCGTCGAGGCCGGCGGTCCGGTAGCCCCGCAGCGCTGCTGCGAAGGCCGGCGCACTGCGACTGACCGCCGCGAGCCGTTGGTCCAGCAGCGTCCCCACGGCGCGATCCAGCGCCGCGGCGTCGTCCGGTGTGACGTCTCCCGCGGCGAGGACGTCCTCTTCCAAGGCGTAGAACCAGCCGTCGACGACGGGCCGCAGGGCGCTCGGGGGGAAGGTGGCGGTGGTCAGGCGCTCGGTCAGCCGCCGGTAGACGGTTTCCAGCTTGTGCAGCGGCGTCTCGTTCTCGGAGATCTGCACCTCGGCGGTGGCGAGGTTCGCCCGCTTCGCCCGCTCGGCCAGCCACCGCGTGAAGAAGGTCTTGCCGGACCCGTACTCGCCGCGAACGGCCTTGAACACCGAACCGCCGGCGGAGATGGCGTCGAGATCCTCACTCACCGAGGTCACGAACCGGTCCAGGCCCACGGCGAACAGGTCCAACCCTGCCGAGGGCACGGCGCCCCGTCGCAAGGCGTCGATGACCTCACGGCGCCGGGCTGGGCTGACGCCGCTCACGCCAGACCGTCCGGCAGGTTGAACTGGGTCCGCAACAGCGCGATGTCCAGCCGGACGGTGCGGGCGTCGTCGATCAGCGACAGCACGGGATAGTTGTCGACGTTGAAGATCCTCTGCAGTGTGCTCACGAAGCCGACCGCGCGGGCCGGCAGTTCCCCGGCCCGCTGCGCCAGCACGGCCGCCGACAGCACGCCCTTCGCCTCGAGGAGCGCCCGCAGAGCCGCTTCGATCTTCCTGGCGTCGACCTTGCGCGGAGTGAGGCTGTGCTGCGCCTTGAAGAGATCGGTGTCGAGCAGGGTCTTCACCAGGTCACCGCCGCCTGCCGCGGATGTCGCTCCCGGCGCCGGCGGCATGTCGGGGATGTCGAACAGCGCCTCGCCCGCGACGACCGGCGCCTTCCGGCGTGGCTTGCTGGGGGACACCGGGGCGGGTGCGACCGTGACGGCAGGTGCGCTCGCCGCCCACCACTCGGGCGGGCGGTTCTCGACCGGCGCCCAGTCCTGTGGCACATCGTCGGCGTAGGGCGGCAGGTACGCCAGGAGCGGGATGGTCACCTCGGCCAACGAGGCTCCACCGTGGTAGCCGGCCTTGCTGGGGCGGTAGCGCCGCAGGGGGTCCCAGAGCGCGATGATCCGCTTCTCCTCGGCAACGACGCGCGGGCCGCTCAGCTCGACCTCCCCGGGCCCGGCAGGGCCCGGGCCGGTGCGATGGCGGGCGGAGGCGGCGTCGGCGGCCTTGAGGTGCTCGCCGCCGCGCTCGAGCACGTGCCCGTGGTCGCTGGTGATCACGACGGCCCGGCCTGCGTTCCGGGCGAGGTCCAGCAGGCTACGCAGGGCGCCGAGATCGTTGAGCTGCCAGCCGGCCTCTTGGCCCTCGCGGCCGTGGGCCAGTGAGTCATCCACCGTGTTGATCACCACGGCGACCAGACGCGCCGGACCGGCCAGTGCGTCGGTGAGGTCACCGGAGATCACCTCTCCTGCCCCACCCCGGGCGGGGCCCTTGTGAAAGATCTGGGCGTCGTCGCCCCACCGCCCCTGCTTGAACACCTGCTGCTCGGTGGCCTGAGTGCCGGCACGCAGCGCGCCGGCGAAGAGCGAGGTCCGGGACACTGCCGTCAGGGTGGGCAGGGCGGCCGCGATGCCCCGGCGGCGGCCGGTTCCCTTCCGAGCCAGCGGGTCGTACTCGACCCAGTGCTGGGACAATTCGTCGGCGAGTTCGACGGCCACCGCCGCACTCATGCCGTCCAGCACGACCAGCAGCACCGGTCGGTGCGCGCGGACCAGCGGGTCGATGACGCGAGGGAGAAGGTTCTCGACGGTCAGCAGTTCGCCGTCGTTACCCGGCCCGGCGGCGGCCCAGGCCACCAGGCGGTTGGCGAAGGCGGCGTCGAGGTCCCGACGCCGTTGCTGCGCACGGTCGTGAACGGAGCGGAAGGCCCGCTGCAACTCGGGATGGACATCCTCGCCGGCCCAGACGTGGTTCAACGCCAGGTCGACCCAGCCCCACTCGGCGATCTGCCGCTGCACACCGTCGGCCACGCTCGCGGGGGGCTCGACCGGAGTGCCGAGCCACCGGACGAGCCGCTGGGCCATCCGCACCCGTCGTACCCGTTCGTTCTCCGCCTCGGCCAGCCGGTGCCCCGCCAGGTTGTCGACCGCCGTCTCCAGCGCCGGATCGCCGGGATCGGCCAGGCCGGCGACAAGCGCGGCCGCCGCGTCGCTCAACCGCCGGGTGAATCCCGTACGCAGGATCCGGCTGTGGCTCGCGCTGCCGACCGCGTTGAACAGCACGAGCAACTGCTCGGCTCGATCGAGGACGGCGTGCCCCTGGCGCCGGAGATCTGCGTCCCGGTCGGCCAGCAACGCGCCGACGACCTGCACGGCCACCTCAGCCAACGCGCGGACGGCGGCATCGTCGTCGAGCTTGCCGAAGTACTGGTCGATGCGGCCCTGGGCGCGCACGGCGTCCGGATTGTCGCTGGTCCACAGCGCGTCACAGACCAGACCCAACGGCAACGCGTCCGCGCCCCGCCCGGCGTCGACGAGCGCGAAGAGCGCCCGGGCCGGCCGGCCGAACTGCTCGACGAGCCAGCGCACCAGGCCGTCCCGCTCCTCCTGCCGGAGCAGGTCGAACGCCTCGATCGCCCCCGGTTCGACGCTCCACCGCAGCAGCGCGGTCACGTCCAGATCGTCGGCGCCGGCTCCCCACCGATGCAGACCGAGCCGGACGGAGGCCAGATGGCGCAGGGCGACGTCGCGGGTCAGCACCCTCGTGGTGAGCCTGGGCCAACCACCGGGCGGCATCGCGTCGAGCAGGGCCTGTCCGGCCCACCGCTCACTCTCGAGCGCCGTGTCCGGCACCTGAGCGCCGAAGGCGTCGACGACCAGTCCCCACGGCTCGATGCCGATCACCTGCTGCCGGAAGATCCGGCTACGCACCCCGTGGCCGAGGGCGGACTCGGGGATGTCGGTGAGCAGCACGAGCACCTCGTCGCGACGCTCCGCGACGAGGTGCTCCCAGACGGCGAGCGGCGACACGCACGGCACGACACGGGCCTGCCGCCCGCCGGGCAGCAGCAGTACAGGGTCGTGCGGCCACTCCGGCTCCGCGCCGACCACCATGACGGGGTACGGGTCACCGTTGCGATGCCGGTCGAGCTGCTGCGCCACCTTCTGGGCGAGCGCCGCGGGGCTAATCCGCAACGCCTGCGAGACCGCGGGTGCCTGTGTCACGGCACGATTCTCCAGGTCACCTCGATGGTGGCGTCAGGATGGTCGCTGGCGAAGGCGCGCAGTCGCGCCACCGCCGCCTCAAGCTTCTCACCACGGACCGCAACCCGGCCGTGCGGCTGCTCGCCGCCCTCCCGCGCATCACGGTTTTCCGGGCCGGTCCGGGAGGGAACGACGATCTGAGGCGTGTCATCGTCGCGCTTCCGCGGCTCGACGAACTCGGGCTTGCGGGTGGCTCGCCGTAGCAACGTGGTGGCGTCGGTCTGGGCACGTCGCAGGGCCGGGGCGAGCGGTGCCGTCAGTTCGTCGGCCTGCGCGGTTCGGCGGAGATCCGCGAGCACCGTCTCGGCCTCACTCGCGTGCGGCTCTGGCAGGCCGGCGACGATCTCGAAGGTATCCCAGGGCGCGGCCACGAGCGCCGCGGACACGTCGGCGGCACTGGTGATGCTCCTGCCGGTACGGTCGGCCGGTCCGGACAGTTCTGCCCTCGCCAGCCGCTCGATCGCATCCTTGGCCGACCGCGCGGTCGTCAGCGCGTCGAGCAGGTCCGCGGCGGCACGTGCGGTGGCGAGCCGGCCGCTCTCCCGGTCGAGTCCCAGCCGAACCGCGTGCTGTTCGAGCCGGCTCACCAGAGTGTGGGCGGCGTCCCGGTGCCGGCTCGCCTGGCTGCTCAGGTCCCGCCCGAAGAGCGCTACCAGCCGGCCGCGGCGCAGGGCGAGCGGCTGGAAGCCGAAGATCGCGGCGGCCCGTGCCCGCGCGCGGTCCCAGTCCTCCTCGCTGGGCAGGCTCTCCTCGCGCAGGGTGTGGTCAGCGGTGATCTTGCCGGGTTCCGGTGCCGGCGTCACCTGGCTGCCGTGCAGGTAGAAGGCGCGGTCGGTCTGCTCGGCGAAGGTCGTCACGACGAGGTGCGCGACGATCGGGTCGAGGCCGCGTGCCTTCGGCTCGTCGATCCAGCGCAGCAGGTCGGCCACCCGCAGCTCGCCGGTGATGCCCTCGCTCGCCGCCTTCTGGTGGAAGTGCTGGACCCACTCCCCCTCGATGACGAAGGCCGCCTCGTGCATCGTCCCGAGCCGCAACGGGTTGGCGATCCGTCGCATGGTGTGGCGGTGCGCCCGGTCGACCTCGACGCGCCCTTCCTGCGACTCGACGGCGCGCCGGACGTAGTCGAGCACGACCTTGACGTCCTGCAGCCGTACGGGGTCGCCCTTGCGGTCCGGGTCGAAGTCGGGGTGGGCCGGGTACTGCTGGGTGAGCATCTGGTCGCCGATGGTCTGCAGCGCGTCGTTGAAGGTGGCGCCCATCGGGAGTTTCGGCTCCAGTGCCCGGGTCAGCGACTGGAGGTGATCGTCGAAGCCGAGTTGCACGTCGGTCGCGTGCTTCGCGGCCAACCCGTACGCCTGGCGCAGGACGCCCTGCATCTTGGCCAGGAGGGCGCTGCGCTGGTTCGTGAGCGCGCCGTGCGCCCGCCGCCGGTCGTCCGGGTTGAGGTGCTCGGCGTGGCTGTCGAAGCGCTGCCCTTCGAGAAGCTTGTCGATGATGACGAGCTTGCCCAGCTCGTTGCGGCGCTCGACGGTCAGGGCGGCCGGGATCCAACACACCGTCCGGGCGTTGGTTCTGCTCAGCAGCTCCTGCACGCGCTGCCGGTCGTCGGCCGGCCCGTGGCTGCCGTCGTCGAACGGATAGTCGATGATCAGTCGCCAGCCGTCGGGGGCGTCGGGGTGGAACGCCTCGTCGCGGATGTCGTTGCGGTCGCGGACGTTGCCGTACACCAACTCGATCATGCGTCGGCTGCCCCGCCAGGTGAGCCCCGCCTCGGCAAAGAACGAGTCGCTCCACGGCACGCCGAGCTGCTGCCAGAGCAGCCGTTGCACGATGTGCTTGCGGGCGCCCTCGTTGTCGTAGTGCTTCGCCGTGGCGAGGACGCTGTCGACGTCGACACCGACCAGCTCCAGCGACACCACCGGGTCGTCGCCCTCCCCGATGCGGATCTCGGCGAACTGGCCCGCCCAGTCGGCGAGCTTCCGCGCGACCTGCGCGACCTCGCCTCCTGGGATCGGGCTGGTGATGCTGCCGTGGTTGAGAGCCGAGAGCCGGCGCGCGGTGAGGTTCCGCAGGGCGGGCACGCTGGGCGCCAGGGCGGCGAGCAGCAGGGTCTTCATGAGCCGGTCGTCGCCGGTGAAGGCGCGGACCCGCCCGGCGGCCTCCGCGGGTATGGGGTCACCACGTCGGGCCGCGTCGAGGTCGTCCTCGGTGAGGCCGTACTGGCCGAGCAGGTACGGGCGCAGCTTCAGCTCGTACAGCTTCTGGGCCATCTCGAACTCGGCCTTGAGCTTCTCGGTGAAGGGCTGGTCGCCGCCGCTGCTGATGACGTCGTAGAGGTCACCGAGCGGGACGAGCTGCCCCAGCCGCAGAGTTTCCCGGCGGTCGACGAGAAGCTGCCGCATGAGCTTGAGCGCGGTGCGGGATCGCTGCAACGCGCTGGAGACGTGCACGAGGGTCGAGATGAAGGCCGGGCTGAACGGGTACGTCGACCGGAAGGCGTCGATGTCGGCACCGCGACCGGCGTCCGTCCCGAGCAGGGTGTCGAAGACCTCCCGGCGTACCTTCGTGGTGGCGTCGAAGGCGCGCGAGATCGCCTCGGCGGCCGCGGCGTCGCGGGGCTTGAGCAGGCGACGGCGGGCGATCTCCGGAAGGTTGCGGTCCTCCAACTTGATCACGTCGAACCGGCCGCTGGCCAGGTTGAGGGTGTCCTGGTAGCTCAGCTCGTTCGCGCCGACGACCTCCTCCCCGACCAGCTCGCGCAGGTCACGCTGCCGGGCGATGAAGCTGACGATCGGGATAGGGCGGCGGGTGTCGCCGCCCTCGACGAAGTTGGTGATCTTCTGGATCTCGCGGGAGACGAACTGCTGGTCGCCGATCGAGTTGGCAAGCCAGAGGATCAGCTCGTCGAGGAAGAGGATCAGGCCGTGGTAGCCGAGTTCCTTGGCGTGCCGGCTGATCTCGGTGAGGCCCCGGTCCAGGGAGATGAACGCCTCCGCGTCCTCCCGCGCGTTGCTGAAGAAGCCCTTGTTCCAGCTGGTCAGCAGGTCGTTGACGAGCTTGCGACGCAGTTCGTCGGAGTACGCCCCGGCGAACGCCTCGTCGAGCCGCTCCGGCGTCCAGAATGCCTCGGTCTCGCCCCATTCGTCCTCGACGTCGCCGCCCGGCAGGCCGGCGATGAACTGGGCGTCGCCGATCTTCTCACGCAGCGCGGCGGCCTGCTCCAGCAGCGCGTCGGTGCGGTGCACCGCGGGGATCGGCGCGTCGGGGTGCAGCGCCCGTACCCGGTCGACGTAGCCGCCGAGCACCCGTTGCTCCAGCGAGCGGGCATCGAGCAGGTGGTACGGGATGAGCAGGAACTTCCGCCCGTCCAGCCAGACACTGTGCTTGGCGACCAGCGGGGCCAGTTCGTCCCGCCCGCGGGCCGCCGGCTCGCCCCGCAGCAGCGCGTGCAGCACCGCCATGAAGTGCGACTTGCCGGAGCCGAAGGAGCCGTGCAGGTACGCGGCCTTGGAGGCGTGCCCCTCGACCGCGGAGCGGATCAGCCCGAGCGCCTCGTCGAAGTTCGCCAGCAGTCGGTCCGTGACGACATAGTCGCGGAGGGTGGCGTCGGCGTCGGCGACACTGTCGGAGAGCTTGAGCACGAAGTCGCTCACGCTCGTGCGCTCCGGGATGTCGATGTACTCCCGGAGCAGCGGGGCAGGGCTGGGCGAAGACATGGTCCTTACCGTACCGATCGCTCCTCTCCCGCGTTATCCGCTGGTGGCGGGTCGCGGCGCCTCGTTCGGCATTACTCAGCGACATCAGGACGACGAGGCCGCCTCCTGCGCTCGTGTCGCCAAATTTCGTGATCCAGCGACGTCGGCGACACGTCGAGGAGTTCCGCGGCCTTCTCCACGAGGCAGACGGCAGTGTCTGGAGCGACGCCCGAGTGACCGAGCGCCCGGGCAACGAATCGGCGGATCATGCGGTCCGGCTTCACACCGGGCAGGCCGACCAGCATCAGCAAATAGCGCCAGGAGATAGCCGAACCCTGCCCCGGCACCGCCAGCCATAGGCTCTTGACCCGCGCTGCGTCGGAGCCGGTCGCCGCCGCGCGCAACTCCTCGCACGTCTCGATCCCCGCCGCCTGTAGGCCCAGGGCCGCCTGGTAGACCGCCTCCGCCTTCAGTACGGCGCCCGGATGCGTCGACACCCTCTGCCGGTTGTTCACACGCTCCGCGAACGTCTCGGGCCCACCAGCCTTCCCGTAGTGCTGGAGCAGCTCGGAGACCCCATCCCGGTTAGGATCACCACCCGCCTCGCGCCGGGATCTGCGATAGCGGTAGACGACATTTTCGACCGCCTTGTACCGGACGCCCACGGACCATATGGCGTCGATGACAGCGAGCGCCAGGCCGTCAGGGTAGCCCGGCGGTAGCGGTGGCCATGTCCGCGGAGGTCCGAGCACCTCCTCCACGAAAGCCGCCAGCCGCCCTGCGTCGGCCACCGCACAGTCCTCCATGTCCACGCCGCCTCCTCCCGTCCGCTGCCTTCATCCTGATCCCACTTGATGGGCGCATGAGATGACGACCCGTGCTCAAGCGAAACGCATTGGTACGACAGCCGACGGCTCGTCGTCCCGGCAGCCTCAGGTGGGCACCCTCGACTCGCTGCTCGCCCGTCCGCCATTCATGCCGGCACACCGGACTCCGGCCGTCTCATTCCCGGAATCCGCGCAGCCGCGCCGCTCCGGCACCTCACGCGAAAGCCGAGATGCTCCGTCAAGGCCGCCCATCGGGCGGACCCCACCAGCTGCCCGACGCTGTTGACCTTCTGGCCGTTGGCAAGCCGGTCGATGAGAACCGTGTCGAAGGCGGCGGACTCGACCCAGTCGATGGTCCTGGTAAAGCCACAGACCATCGATGCGCCGGTTTCCTCCAGGATCTCAGCAAGCGAGGCATCGGAGATCCGGAGGATCGAGCCGGAGTCAAAGTAGAGCCGCTTGCCGTCGCACCGGCCCTGTAGCCAGCTCGCCACCTCCGCCAGTTTCAGTTGGTGTCGGTTGGACAGACGCAACTCGCCGGGTGAGCCGTCTATCGCAAAGATGCCGACGTTGTAGGCGGCGTACTTGCGGGACAGCCACTGGTCGAGGTAGTAGCGCAGCTCGTCGGGTGTGGCGACGTCGCGATGGATGTAGCGGATCCGCCCCAGGCACTCCAGCATCTCCAGTGTTGGTAGCACCGACCCACGCTCAGCAAGATTATCGTCCCATTGGCCCTCTACACAGAACACGCTGCCCGGCGTTGCCACGTCACCATCCCCCCGCGGTCATCGAGGGCCACCTTATCGAGGAGCCTCGGTGCCACACCATCGCGGCAACTGTCCAATGCCTGATGCCGAGTAGGGCCCGCGGATGGAGTCACGATGCGACCGGCGCGCTAGCACCACAGCATTCGACGGATCACGGCCATCTCGCCCCCGTCTAGCCCATACGCCGTTGCCCCGACAACCCTCAGGAGAGCACGCCCCGCCGCCGCGAGAGGCGGCCATTCACCATACTCGGAAGCGCGACTGCGGCGATCGACGACGATGGGTCGGGTCGAACGAGCCGGCGTGAAGCGCGAGACATCGAGGCCAGCCCTTCTCCCTTGACAGATCTACCCAATTGATCCCTTTTCATCCTGCGTAGCGGTTGGCTTCGACGTGGTGCAGGACGAGGAACCAGTTTTGACCACTGAGCGACCAACTCCGTGGGTTCATAGATTTATCCATCATCGACCGCGGCGGACGACCTGGGAGAACGCAGCGACGAAATCGGGATCGCGCAGACTCGTCGGTTGGCCTGCTCCACCAGGTGCTTCAGCGGATAATCCGGCCTGACGTAGATGGTCGCATTTCCTGCATCATCGATGCTAGATCTCGATCACTGCGTTCGGGTCCGCCCAGACGGAGCGCAGTTCCACGATGTCATTGAGGGGCGAGTGCTTGGCGACCTCGACGATCCCGGTGACGCATGCACGAATGGTCTCTGGGTCGCCGTCCTCGATAGCCTTGTCGAGCCTCGTGAAGAAGCCCTGGTGCAGTTCGCGGCGCTCGGCAAAGACGCGATCCAGATAGTCCCGCAAGCCCTGACTCGCGGCGCCGATTCGGGCGATCTCCTTGTCGCGGTCCGCTGCGATTCGGGCGCGCTCGGTCATGTTCGCGTCGATGCCCTTGGCGACGCCGACAATTGCCATGAGGTACTGGGCGGCGTCCGCTGTCGTGGCCGCCCAGCCGACCCCTTCGACGATGGTCTTCCGACGGGCGTCAGGCATTGTCGCGCTCCGGGTCGTAGTTGCGGTACTTGATCACGAGGAATTCACCACTGGGGTCGAGCGTCAGATCTGGATTCACGACGGGCGCGGCGCTGACGTCGCCGACGCCCTTCACGACGAGGAGCGCCGCTTGGAGACGGTGGGCATGATCATCGTTGTCGAGGTCGAACCCGCCGGGCTCGCGCTCAGCCTGCTCCAGGCGGTCAATCGTTTCCCCTGCGCACCTCACGAGGTCGGCCAACACGGTTTGCATCTCGTCGACCCGCTGATCAACGCCGCGAAGTAGTTCGTTCTGGTGGTGGTATTTGGCGATTGCCGTCTTGACGTCCGCCTCGTACTTGGCGACTGCCTTGTCGGCGTCAGACTTCGACTTGATCATCAAGCCGACGCTGAGCGCGACTGCCGGGACCGCCGTGATGATGTTGAGCCGGAGTGCGCCTGCTGCGATACCCCCGCCCCCTGCAGCCTTAGCGCCACCTCCAATCGCCGCAAGAGTTGCGTTTTTTGCCGCTGCGCCGCTCAAGGCGTTGATCGCAGTTCCGGTAGATGCTGTGGCCACCTTCGCTACGGTCGTGTAGGCGGCAGCACTAAGGCCATTTCCGGCGGCAGCCGATGCGATACCCGCCATCGCGGTCGAAATTTCGCCAGGTCCCGAGACCTCGGGAGATGCGTCGATCTCGCGCTGTTCGGGCGCCTCGCCGTTCTCAATGATTTGGCGTCCACGCATCCGCAACTGGCGCTCGTTCCGGTCTGCGAAGGCCTTCATTCGGGGCATCACACTGTCGAGGGCTGACTGTTGACACTCGCCCAGTCTTCTCAACTTCTCAGTGGTGGACTCAGCGGCGGCCCGGTGCTTCGCGTACTCGTCATCGTGCTGGGCCTTTATGCCTTCGATCCTCTTCTTTGCCTGGTTCTCGATGATCTTGTTTCCGATTAAGTTGACCGCCGTCGTACCTGCGGCGACGGCCACCAGAATTACCGGGAACGGCACAGCGCACCTCGAAACTCAATCGTTGACGCCCTTGAGCTTCGGCGCCCGAAGCCTCCTCGCAGCGACAGAGCCGCAACGTTACCGAGCGATGCCGTGACCGTCCATCCGAGAAAAGGTCCAAGGTGGTCAGCCGAACCGACCGTCCACCGTCCGGTCTGCCTGGTTCGTCGGGGTACGCGGGATGAGCTCTCCGAGGAGTGGCACGGCGTCGGCGAAACGCCTGCGGTGGCCTCCGCACAGACGTCGCTGCTGCTTCCACTTGGCGGGTAGGCGATCTTCGCTACGCACCATCCCGGGCCGTTACTGAAACTCCGCGGAATCCGCGTAAATCAGTGTGACGCTGTCATCGGGGGTCGGGCTCAGCAGCGGCGCGGCTCGAAGTAGCTCGCCGTCTGCGTGATTCTTCACCGATTCAGTGAAAGCCGTGACCGACGTGGGTGCCAGCTCAGTGGGAGGCATTTCAACTATGGCCAGGTCCACTGAGGTAGCTTCTCGCCAGGCTGACGAGGGTGACGACGTCCAGGGTGAGGCGGACAGTCGATGAGCACCTGGTCGTAGTCGCCGTCCAGCGGCGCCAGGCCCCAGGCGACACGCTGCTCGCGGCCGGGTAGCTTGTCCAGCTCCCCTGGCGACGGTGAGCATCGCGGCGGTTTCGGACACACGTCGAGCACGCCGCCCTTGTCGGTGCTGGAGTGCCGCACCGGCTCCACCCGGGCGCGATGGCTACTGGTCAGGTCCTCGGCGAGGGTGAACCCGACCGCCGGGGTGACCTTCAGGGCGTCGGTCAGGCAGCCCCGGCGACCGGGCGTGCCGCGGGGGCCCACCCATCTTTCGCCTCCCGCCGCAGCTGGTCTGGTTCAAGCTGCCTGAGCACCGACGGCATCCAGACCGTCATCACCCTCGCCAGCGCGCCCTCCCGCTGCAGGACGCCACCGCCCGGCTACCCGCTGCGACACGTGATCACGGGTGAACGGGATGCGTAGTTTGGCGCACGCGAAGGGGTTGCGACCGGGCACGGGATCTTCGCGTGGGCACGGTTCACGGCCTTCTGCCGGCGTGACAACTTCGCCCGGAAGCGGTGCCGCTTGAACGGTGCGTACACGCTGCCGCGGGCTCCTTGGTAGCCCTCATCGGCGAAGCCCAGACGAGGCGGCCGGCGGCATCGGCAATGACCTGCACGTTCACGCCGTGGTGCTGGTGTTTCCCGCGTCGAGGCGCCGCCACCTGGATCGGCGCTCGTTGCGGTGGTGGCTGATGCGATCGGCCAGGTGGTTCACGGTCCGGCTGGACAACGAGATCGTGCAGAGGTAGGACAACGCAGGCGAGGCTCCCGGTCGGGGCATCGGGTCTTGGTCGATTTGCGGTCCTACGCCTTGTTGATCGTCCGAAGTGAGTCACGCCCGCCCTGCCATCATCGCTGATCTCGTGTGTGTCGGCCGGACCCCCATGTCACCGTGACTGCCGGCTCACCCCTTGCGGCGATGCGAGCGCACGAACGTGTGGCCGTCGGGCAGCGGGCGGTTCACCACCTGCTTGGCGCGGATCGCCTCCTGATGCAGTTCTTTCTGTTCGTCGGACGCCTGCCGTCCGGCCGGGAGGCGACGCACGAAGCCGTTCACCACGTGCTCGCGGCCGGTGCACTGCGATTGCGCATGCCTGGGTGGGGGCGGAGCGATGCGCTCCAATCGCGGCGCGTAGCGCAGAAGTCGGACGCGCGTTTCTCCCCGCCGGGGTGGATAACTTGGCTGACCGCTGCCGTCAAGGCTGCCTGATATTCGTCCGATGCGCTGTTCTTTCACCAGCCGCTCGACGGCGGGATGGATGCGTGGGACCCGCTTCTGCGGCATGCCCAGCTCCAAGCAGTTGCGCACCAGCGCTTCCTCAGCCAGGATCGCGCTACCGTCCGCACTGAGGTGACCCAGAATCCGCAGCGTGCGCATCACCCAGGCGGAATCTGACAGATCGTGGTCTTGCACGCCCGGTTTCACCCCGGGCGCGTTTTCCCTGGTGACAACCCGTATGTCGTAACGGTGCCGGTAGGTCAGCTCATCAATCCGCTCCGGCTGGGGCAGCAGTTCGGTGCTCGCCCTGATCCGGCGCTCACTCGGGCGCCAGCGGTAGGTGACCAGGGTTCCCGGGAGCATTCCGCGGGGCCAGCTCACCCCGTGCAGTTCCCACCGTCGGCCGGTACGTCGAAGCAGCACCTCGCTCTCGGTCTGAACGGGGGATGACCCTCGACGGGGATGGTCAACGACCAGGCGAAGGCGTTGCCTGTCCTCGACGGTGGCCTTCAGCCCGTCGGGGAGTTCGGTCCAGCCGTTCGTGAGGTGGACCTGACGCAACGCGCCCCGCCATCGGAGCTCCCCCTTGTCGAACCCACCCGGGATCCAAGAGGCCCCGCCGCCGTCCTCCGGCGACTGCGCGCTGGTCGTCTCTGCCAGCCTGCGGAACTCCTCCGCGATCTTCTTCCCTGCAGCCTTGATCGCGTCCGTTCCGCCGGCCTCGCCAGCGCGGATCGCGAGGTCAGCGAGTTGCCCTGCCGCGTCTGCACCGCGATGGCGCTCCTGGCAGCCGCTAGCCGAGGCCGACACCTTGCCGCGACTCTGAAGCAGCCGCGTCAGCAGCTTGCGGGTTTGCTCAGTGACCGGAAATCCCAGTGCCTCGGCGACGAACTCGACCTTCACGACGTGGTTCACCACGGAGGCTGCTCGCTGGTCGCTACAGAGGACGTGGACGCGCGACACCTCACCGCCGAGATCCAGAGCCGTGCGACATACTGCCTGCAGCCACGCGTCATGCACGTTGGCGGCCTGACCTTCGCCGGCGCCCCACTCCCCGTGCTCGGTCACCCAGCCATAACCGAAGCGTCCCGTTTCACTGTCATACCGCGGCTCGGTGACACCGACCATCCTTCCGAGGTTCGCCGACAGTTGCCGGCCCAGGTCGCGGCAGGTGAAGGAATCCGGTCCGCCGCTACAGGTGGTCGCGGTGACCTCCCCGACTTCGACCTCTCGGGGCTTGGAGGCCTCCTTGTGCGTGTCGCCCGCGCCCGCGCTCGCCCGTGCGGACAGACGCTCCCGAACGACGGCCGCCACCTGCGGCGCGCACGTCAAACAGGGGTTGCGCGCGGACCACCGCGGACAGGACCTCCGGTGCTCCGCGCTGGCCCGCGCCACCTCGGATGCCAACGCCGGCTCGGTCCGATAAACCATCTCCGTCGCCTCCTTCAGGATGGCGATACGGAATTGCTGGAATCGTTCCTGCCCGTACTGTTGCAGCACCTCCAGCCGGAGGGACTTCAGCGCGAAGTCAGCCATCAGGTTGCGCGCCGACGCCATTGCGTATGCGCGGGCGGCAGCCCGCAGTCTGCCGATCTCCTTGGCTCGCTGTCCCTTCGACAACTTCCCACGCAGCGCCCGGTCACACCGGTCGCGGGCAGACCTGAGCTGAGACTCGACCTCGCCAGTGCTCGCCGCCCAGCGCTCCACAACTGCGGGATGTTCAAAGGCGGCGTCAGGCTGAGTTACCTTCGCGTCGGCTATGACGGCCTGCATGAAGGCCGTGTCGTGCATACGCAGAAGCCGACGTACCGCGGGGGGCAGAGCCTCATCGCCGGACGTCCGGTCGCCGGTCGCCGCGGTGAGCCAGGACCAGAGGCGAACGGCGGGGACGCTGATGGCATCGGGACGCAGGCCTCGTTGCCGCAGCACGGAGGCGAGTGCCCGGTCGTACTTCTCTCTGGCGATCTCCCGCACGATCAGCGTGCTCAACCGGTCCGGTACGCTGCTCGTTCTTCGGACGTGGGCGACCCGTTGCCGGTAGCGGTTTTCGAACGAGCGAACAGCGGCGATGCGTTGCTGGGTCAATGCCCTGACAATTTTGGGCGCACCGCGTCCGCTGTGCCGGGCCACCATGGCTTCGCCCTCGTCGAGCAGTTCCGCATAGCGCAGTGCCACCGGAAAGATGGGCTCGTCCTCAAGAACTCTGAGCGTCCGTCGCTCCTCGGGCTTCAGCTTCGCCCCGGCGGCCCGGTCCCGCAGGATGATGGCGAGCTGTGTGAAGTTCCCGCGGAGGATGCCCGGTGCGCTACGCCAGCCCTCTCGTTTCTCCGGCTTAGCACTGATCGGCGTGGGTTCCCGCGGCTCTGCAACGGACGGCTTCCACGGCTCGGGGACGATCGGCCGGATGGGTTCGGCGTGCGGGGTCTTTGACAGTTCGGCATGGCAGCCCTCGCACATCGGGGCTGACCAGTCCCATTCAAGGGTGGCGACTGTCTGTGTCGTCGTGTCCCGGCCGCAGCGGCGACAACGGAACGTCACCGCTGACTGAAGCCGGTACTGCTGCAGTCGCCCCCGGACGGGAAGCATCTCCCTGATGTGCCAGCCGGCCGGGATGTCTCCCACTGCTGCCGCTCCCTTCATCCCGGCCGGCCAGAAGACCGGCCTCAGGGTGAGGAGGTCCAACGTGTTGCTATGCCTTAGCCTTGCGGCCGCGGGTGGCCTTCGGCGGGCGCCAGGAGGTGAGCACCTCGTCGGTGAGGTGCAGCCGGTTGGTGGTCTCGGCGAGGAAGCCGTCGTAGATGTCCGCCGGCGATGCGCCCCACTCCGGATCGAACTCGCCGTGCCACTGGCGTACCCAGGGAAGGATCTCGCGCAGCCCCGCGACGAGCGGCAGCAGCCGGTCGGCGGCCCAGCCGTCCTCCTGCTCGCGGGCGACGATCAGGGTGGCGAGGGCCTGGGCCTGTTCGCGGTGGTCCCAGCCGGCCCAGCCGACCAGCAGCGACGGGTCACCGTCGCGGCTGGCACCCGGGTACGAGATGAACCGTTCCTTGGGCACGTCGAGCTTGCCGCGGTGCTTCCAGTAGCTGCCCTTGAGGAAGTCCGCCGACGTGTACTTCGGCGGCACCGGGATCTGCTTGCGGAACTCCCGCTTCGCCGCCTCGTCGGGCAGTGCGTCCTCCTGCCGCTGCAGGTCCCACACGTGCTCCCAGTCGGCCCGCTTACTCAGGCCGGATTCCTTGTAGCGCAGCGCGGCCAGGTGCGGCACATGCTCGTCGGCGACCAGGTCGGCGATCACCTTGCCGAGATCCTTACCGGGCGCGTAGATGCCGGCGACGGTCAGCACGTCATCGTCGCGGCGCAGCTCGTCGGCGAGCTGGGCGGTGGTCAACGGGCGCGGCTGTTCGAGACCGTCGACGTGGTGGTACCACAGCTCCCGCGCCTCGCACCGATCCAGCAGCCAGTCGCGCAGCGCCTTCGCCTGCATCGCGTCCCAGCCCTCGCTGGCCCAGCGTCGCTTGCACTCCGGCCGCTCGATCAGCCCGATGTTGCGGTTGCTCTCGATGACCGCGATCCGCCGCTCCACCACCGCCCGGTACTCGTCCGACCAGTGCGCCGGCAGCTCCGTGATCGGCGTCGACCCGTGCCGGGCGAACCACTGCGTCTCCAGGCCCTCGTCGCGCATCTTGCGGGCCAGCACGATCTCGAACGCCCGCTCACCCAGCTTCACCTCCGGCACCGAGCCGGCCGGGGCGGTCAACTCCTCGTCCAGCAGCCCGTAGAGCGAGTAGACCTGCCAGTCCAACTCCTCCTGCAACGCGATCATCCGCGCCCGGATCGAGTGCCACTCCCGCTCCGCGGCGTAGAGCCGTTCGCGGGTGGGCACGCCGGAGGCCGCGACCGCCGCCGGGGTCACCGTGGCGAGCTGCTGCGCCAGCCCGTCGATCTCCCGGCTCAGTTCAAGGGGGTACGCGGACGGCAGCGGAAACTCCTGCAGCTTGGTACCCGTGAACTCGTAGAACCGTTCCCAGTCATCAGGAGTAAATCCTCCGCCCTCGCCACGGATGCCCTTGTCGTGGCTGACCTGCTTGAGCCAGAAGCAGGCGGTCGAACTGTTAAGCACCCCGAGCAGCCGCAGGTGATCGTCCTCCGACGCCCCCTCCGGCAACTTGATCACCGGCGCGTGCGCATCGAAGACCTTCCCACCCCTGTCCAGCACAAAGTGGTTGTGAGTGACCACGTTGGGGAAGGTGATCGACAGCCTTGTCGTGTAAGCAGACGCAGTGTGCTGCATGTACTCCCACCACTGCCGTCCGGCATCCGCCATAGTTCCCTGGAACGTCCGACGAGCAGCTAGCGGCGTCCTCAGCAGCCAAAGTTCGTTTTCAAGCCCCGGCTTGACCCGCCCATCTTCGTAGGGATACCACGTCAAGAGCATCTCGTGCATCGACCAGTCCCGAACCACCTCGCCTTGCACGATTGGACGAAGACGGCTGAGGTCAGTTCCGGGAGCCAGAGAAATGGGCCGCGGACGGTTGAACGCGTCATCAGACCCGACGCGCACTGCGCGTCCTACAGGCGGGTCGATCCTAGACACAAGCAGCTCAGGAGCTGCTTCGATGGCGGTGCGGACCCCGTCCGCGCCGCCACCGGAGAGACTCCATGGGTGGCGGGCAAGACGTTCTCTCGGCATATCGACTACATCAAGCCATTCCGAGTGCGAGCCCGGGTCGTTGATTTGGCGAACGATAGCCTGCCAGACTACACCGCTGCCCGGTTCGTCAGGAGCGCCTGGCTCGCCGCGCACGCTGAGAGCAACGCGAACGACATCAGAACGGGGCCCCGAGCTAGGACGGCCCGCAAGGATTACCGTCGGAGTGCCATGCCCTGGGATATAGGCTCCTGAGGTGTCCACGACGTGGCTCAGCTCAACGTTTTCGATAAAGAACTCTTCAATCAGCTTCTTTCCGAATCCACGCTTCATGAAAGAGTTAGCCGTGATTTGGCCGACGAAGCCGCCACCCCTGCCATCTGAGCCTGACCGCCGCGCCAACTCGAAGAATCGCTGCGCAAAGGGCACTGACAAGGCATAGGTGCCGGCGCACGCGCTGTAGATCCCACGATATAGCTCGTTGAGCGCCTTGTCCTTGACGGTGATGTACGGCGGGTTGCCGACAACGACGTGGTACCGGCCGCCCTCCAGGATGCCGACGTGTTCCTGCAGGTCCTCGGTGCTGTACTGCAGGTCGGCCAACTCGTCAAAGAACAGCAGAAGCTGTCGGTCCTTGATGAGTGAATCGCCGACCGCCAGGTGCATCGGGAAGACGTAGCCGGCCGAGTCGGCGAGGGTCTTGACGCCGCTGGCGCGGAGGGCAGCGACCAGGAGGCGGAAGCGGGCGATGGCTACGGCGAACGGGTTGATGTCGACGCCGTGGACGGCGTCGAGGGCGAGGCGTACCCGCTCGTGGGGGTCACGGTTCGGGGCGTGCCGCTCCCACTCCTTCAACAAGCGCTCGAAGGCGCCGAGGACGAAGTGACCCGAGCCGCAGGTCGGATCGATCATCTTCACGACGTCGTGGCCGAACTCATCAATGGCCGGGGTGAGGGTCAGGTCGAGGATGAACTCCTCGACGAACTCCGGCGTCTGGAGCAGCGCATAGGTCTTGCGGGCCGCCTCGGAGAGATCCTGGTAGAGGTCGCCGAGGAAGCGGGTGTCCCACAGTTCGTCGCGGAACTTGTGCACCAGGTCGCCCTGCTCGGTGCGCCGGCGCCAGAAGGCGATCAGATTCTTGGCCTCGTCGTGGGACAGCGGGATCTGGTAGAGCGGGTTGTGCCGCTTGTCGAAGAGCGACTTGCCTGCCTGGGTGCTGGCGATGGCGTCGAAGCCCTGGTGCAGCCAATCCCGCAGGGTCTTGTCGGGGTGTTCCCGGAAGAACTGCGCCTCGGCCTCCTCGGCCAGCACCAGCCGATCCCCCGGCCCGGCGAGGTAGGGGTCGGGCAGCAGGCCGTTGTCCTCGCAGAAGCGTACGAAGACGGTGCCGAGCACCCACGCGACGGCGACCTGCGTCACCCGCTCGTCGCGCCAGGCCGCCCAGGTGGCGGCGGTACGCCCGACCTTGAAGGCGTGGTCGTACTCGCCACGCAGCTTGAGGCGCACCTCCTCGACCGACTCGGCCTGCTCCCGCAGGTCCTTCTCCAGGTTCTTGACCTGCTTCTGCAGGTCGGACAGCAGCAACTTCCGGTCGATCACGCGAAGACTCTAGTCGCCCCGCCGAACGGGCACAGGTACCCGTAAGGCCTGATTCCGTCGCCGGGTCGCTACCTACGGTTCCCGCATCCAGAGCTTCGGGTCATTCACGAAGATGCCCTTGCCCTGGTGACGCCAGATCACGCGCAGCGCCTCAAGCCGCACATAGGTCTGCTTCACGGTCGACGGGCTGACCTTGTACATCGCGGCGAGTTGCGCAATCGAGGGCAGCTTGTCCCCTGGCTTGAGCTTGTTCGCCCGGATGTCGGCGACGATCTCGTCGGCGATGCGGATGTAGTCGGCAGTAATCGGCATGACTCCCCCTGCGTGGCACGCCAATTCGATCACGCAACGACACCCCGCAACAACTCTTCGTTTGACTCAGATGGCTGGGACAGCTAAGTTGAAGACCGCCTCTCCCCTTGCGTGGCAACAAGGAGCAGAGGCATCCCCCTGGTCGGGGCGGGTGTGTGCCCGTCCCGACCGACCGGACTGCTCAGCTGTCGTACCGCTGAAGAGAGCTGCGGCGGCGGAGCGGGCGGGTCGTCCGCGGCCCCCGCGCGGACGACCCGCCCTGCCCAGCGCCCACCAGCGGGACCCGTCGCGGTCTCGCGTGCCCGTGGAGAGGATCGTCGTGGCTCAGGTGTATCGAGGTGGTCGGCCCTACCCCGCCGGATATCCCGGTCGGCTGACGCCGCACGAGGTGCGCACCCGCGAGTTCGCCGCATGCCGGCGCGGTGTCGACCCGATCGAGGTACGCGAGTTCCAGGCGCGCGTGGCCGACGAGCTGGCGGCGCTCAACGAGACGGTACGGCTGCTCGCTGAGGAGAACGACCGGATCAAGCGGGCGCTGCGCGACTGGCAGACCATGCACGCCCGGGAGTGCCGGCCCAACGAGGGGTACTGGTAGCGGTGCGGCCCCAGCCCGGTGACCTGCTGCGGATCGACGGTCGCGCCTCGGTGCAGTTCGCCGGCGACCGCGCCCTGGCCTTCCGCGTCGTCTCGGTGTCGGACCGGCAGACGTACCCCGGATGGATCTGGCTGACCGGCTACGTGCTCAACCGTCGCGGCGCGGCGACCGCCAAGCGCGAGATCTACGTCCAGCTCGCCGGCCTCCGCCCGGCCGCCAGCGCCCCGGCGCCGAGCCGCCCTCGTGTCACTCACCTCTATGCTTCCCGGGATGACCAGGGTGACGGCAGAGCAGCTCGCAACCGCTCGGGGCTGCGTGCTCGGGCTGATGCTCGGTGACGCAATCGGCGCGACCGGCGGCAAGGTGCCGGCCAGCGGACCCCTTCGGGCCACAAGCGCCGGTCAGCTCGCCTGCTTCACCATCGAGGGCATCATCCGCGCCAACATCCGAGGGACTCACAAAGGCATCTGCCATCCGCCCAGCGTGGTGCGACACGCCTACGCGAGGTGGGCGGCGATGCAGGGCATCCCAGGGATCAAGCGTTGGAAGGAGGAGGGCTGGCCGGACGGCTGGCTCGCTCAGGTGCCAGTGCTGACGGTTCGACGCGGGTCCGCGCCCGCCACGGTCTCCGCGTTGCAGAGCCAACCGAACTGGGGCGCCGAAGACAGCGAGTGGACCAGCGTCGGGGCGCACGGGCTCACTCGCACCCTCCCTGCCGGTCTCGTGGAATGGTGGGGCCCGCAACCCGGACGGTTCGCGGCAGAGGTGGCGTCCACGACACATGGCCAAGAGGCGGCTGATGCCGCGGCCCTGGGCGTCACCGTGATCGCGAACCTCGCCAAGCGCCAGGACGTGCTGAAGTCGGCGGAGCTGGCGCAGCGGGAGTGCCAGTCGCTCGTGCGGGTCATGACCGGGTTACCACTCTCGTCGGCCATACACGCCGGACGGGACCACCCACGTCAGGCCAAGGTCCTGGCGCAGCTCGCGCCGGATGCTCGCGCCGCATCGGCCCTGGCCGGAGCCGTCTACGTGGCTCTCTCGTTTCCCGACCGCGCGCAGCTACGCGATGCCCTGATGTTTGCCGCGTCCGTTCCGCACGGCATGCACGTCGCCGCTACCGCCGGGGCGTTCCTCGGCGCAGCGCACGGCGTAGATGCACTCCCCGTTGACCTCGTATCCAGGATGGAGCTGGTGTGGGTCGCCGACGTCCTGGCGCAAGACCTGCTCACCGAGTTCGTCGACGGCCCTTCCGGCAGCGGCTACGGTGACGCGGCCGATCCGCACTGGTGGGACCGCTACCCGGGCTGGTAGCCAACGGCAGCGCCCGGGATCACGGCCCCGGCGCGGGCCGCCGATGCTCGGCGTCCCCGCTGAGCAACTGGTGTGCGGTCCTGATCGTCGGCGCGACGGTTTCATACAAGTACGGCGCGCTGGTCAGCCGCCCCCAGTGGTCGGTCAACCTCATTGCGGACGGATGGGTGAAGGCGGCAACGAGCGTGTCAACGCCCGATATCCGCGCCCGCTCGAGGTGCGGTGCCACCTGCCGGCGACGGGTCATGAGCGCGGTGAGCGCCTTGTAGACCTCGACGCCCTGCACGATGCAGAGGGTTGGCTCGAGGATCTGGATCGTGGCAGCCATGTGCGGCGTGCAGTTCCGGCTCATCGTCGGGTTGCCCAGCGATTTGCTGGTCCCGGTGACGACCGCGGAGCACAACCGCATGTTGGCCATGGCGTAGGCGTCGAAGAGGTGCACCGGAGCACGGGTGCCGTCGAGGCGAAGGTGCTCGCCCTCTCGGTCGGCTCCGGGATCACGGCCAACGGCCAGCCGCAAGGCGTTCGTGACACCGCGCATGTGCGGGTTTCGCGCTCCGAAGGTCAGGCTCGCCGACTTCATCACCTCGGCGTGGCGCTCCTTCAGCGTCACGCCCGCTCGCGCCCGTCCGGTCTCCATGGCGATGACCAGGGTGCGCGCCGGACGGCCGTTGACCAGCAGGTCGTAGTGGTGGCCGACATGCGACAACTGTCCGGCGGTGAAGGAGGCGCCCGCTTGAGAACTCCGGTTTCGGCTGAGGACACTTCGCTGGCAACTGCCGAGCATCCGGCAGACGAACTCACCCGACGGCGACAGGACGTGCTGAGCCATGTACTGATCGAGTTCGCCGATCCGCCGTGCCGTGGCGGTGGTGTCGCTCGTGATGGTCATGGCGCCGCCTGCACCTGGGTGAGCAACCGCTCGCCGGGCGCTTCCGCTCGGGCACGAGGCGGGGTCTCGCGTTCGGATCCGGGCTCCACGCCGATGAGCGCATCGCGGAGCAACGCCGTCTCCTCGGCACTCGGCGGCCCGGCGTACCCGGGCTGCCACACGACGATGAGCCGTTGGCCGGAGGGGAGGGTGTGGACGCGTACCTTACGACCAGCAGCCGTCGAGCGGTACATCGAACTCCCCGCGTCAAAACCTCCTGCGTCGTCGAGCGGCAGCGATTCCGCGATCGTGTGCCACGACCGGCCGAAGGCGAAGACATCACGCACCGGCAACTCGGCGATCGGCTGTGTCGGCGGCCAGTGAATACTCCCCGTAGGCGGCCATATGTCGCCCCGCTGGTGGCCAGGGATCTCCCCGTGGATGGCCAGATACCTCCCCGCTGACCAGGTCAGAGTGCCGGTCGGCGAGGGTCGA
>NZ_RAQQ01000001.1 GCF_003610785.1 Micromonospora globbae | reverse complement strand
ACTGGGAAGGTGACCTGGTCATCGGCAAAGCCGGCGGCTCGGCGATCGTGACCCTGGTGGAACGGGCCACCCGGTATGTGATGCTCGGCGCCCTGCCCCACGGCCGCGACAGCGAAGCCGTCATCGGCGTCCTCACCGCCCTGGCCACCCGGATGCCGGCGCACCTACGCCGCTCGCTGGCCTGGGACCAAGGCGTGGAAATGGCCACCCACCCGGTGTTCACCGTCGCCACCGGCTGCCCGGTCTACTTCTGTGACCCGCACAGCCCCTGGCAACGCGGCACCAACGAGAACACCAACGGGCTGCTACGCCAGTACTTCCCCAAAGGCAGCTACGACTTCCGCACCATCGACCAGACCGGCCTGGACGAGATCGCCCACGAACTGAACACCCGACCCCGCCAAACGCTGGGCTGGGCCACCCCAGCCCAGCGACTAGCCGAACTCATCGCGCCCTAACAATTGCACTCACCACTTGACGCCACCCCTCCCACGGTCCCGCCAACCTCATGATCACCGGGGCGAAGGCGGGCGGACCGGCAGGGGGGCAGGGGCGGGGCTGGGGGGTTGCTGGGTGGGGACGGTGAAGTTGCTGACAAACCGGCGCGCGGGGTGGTCGGTTGGTGACATTCGTGGCAATCCTGGGGACCATGGCCCGTCCCCGCTCGCCGCTGTCGCGGCTGCTCACCGTGCTGCTCGCCGGAGTGCTCGCCGGTCTCGTGCTGGCGGTGGCCGCGCTCCCCGGCAACCTGCTGTTCGGGCTCGTCACCCGGTCGGCGCTCGGGGCGTACGCCGCGCTGCCGGACGCGCTGCGCACCCCGGCGACGCCGCAGCGCTCCTACATCTACGCGAACGACGGCAAGACGCTGATCACCACGTTCTACGACGTGAACCGGACCGACGTCCCGCTGTCGGAGATCGCTCCCGTGATGCGGCAGGCGATCGTGGCGGCCGAGGACCGGCGGTTCTACGACCACGGCGGCGCCGACCTGCGCGGGCTGCTCCGCGCGGTGGTGGCCAACGTCACCGGGGGCGGCACGGAGCAGGGCGGCTCGACGCTGACCATGCAGTACGTCCGCAACGTCCTCAAGACCGACCCGAGCCGCACCGCCGAGGAGCGCAAGGCGGCCACCGACCCGACCGTGGGCCGCAAGCTCCAGGAGATCCGGTACGCCTCGGCGCTGGAGAAGTCGCTCAGCAAGGACGAGATCCTCAACCGCTACCTGAACATCGCCTACTTCGGCTCCGGCGCGTACGGGATCGCGGCGGCCAGCCAGCGGTACTTCGGCAAGGAGCCGGCCGAGCTGACCCTCGCCGAGGCGGCCCTGCTCGCCGGCCTGGTGCAGTCGCCGGACGCGTACAGCCCGATCGACGGTGACAAGGACGCGGCCCTGGCCCGGCGGGCGTACGTGCTCGACTCGATGGTCGAGACCGGGGCGATCACCGCCGAGCAGGCGGCCCAGGCCAAGGCCGAGAAGCTGACGCTGCACCCGACCGAGCAGCCCAACGGCTGCACGGCGACCGCGCAGGGGCACGACGACTGGGGCTTCTTCTGCGACTACCTGCGCCGCTGGTGGCTCACCCAGCCGGCGTTCGGCTCGACGGCGGAGGAGCGGGAGCAGGCGCTGCGCCGCGGCGGCTACACGGTGGTCACGTCGCTGGACCCGGAGATCCAGGCCACCGCGCAGAAGCAGGCCACCGGGGTGTACGGGTACGGCAACAAGCGCGCGCTGCCGATCGCCGCGGTCGAGCCGGGCACCGGACGGGTGCTCGCCATGGCGGTGAACCGCCACTACAGCCTCGCGGCGAACCCGGACGGGCAGGCCAACCACCCGAACACGGTGAACCCGCTGATCTCCGGCGGCGGGGGCGTGGACGGCTACCAGGCCGGTTCGACCTTCAAGCTCTTCACGATGCTCGCCGCGCTGGAGTCGGGCCGTACCCTCTCCACCGGCTTCGACGCGCCCGCCCGGCTGCCCACCCGCTACCCCGCGGAGGGGGAGGGCAGCTGCGACGGCCACTGGTGCCCGGCCAACGCCAACCCGGAGTGGATGGACGGCTACCGGATGATGTGGGACGGCTTCGGCCGCTCGGTCAACACCTACTTCGTCTGGCTGGCCGAGCAGGTGGGCCAGGACAAGGTGGTCGAGATGGCGCAGCGGCTCGGCATCACGTTCCGGGCCGACGCGGACGCGGAGTTCGCCAGGAACAACGCCGCCAACTGGGGTTCGTTCACCCTCGGCGTGGCCGCCACGACTCCGCTGGACCTGGCCAACGCGTACGCCACCGTGGCCGCCGAGGGCATGTACTGCGCGCCGCTGCCGGTGGTCTCGGTGAAGACCGCGGACGGCGAGGCGGTGCCGGTGGCCGACCCCTCGTGCCGGCGGGTGCTCGACGCCGACGTGGCCCGGGCGGCCACCGACGCGGCGCGGTGCCCGGTCGGCCAGCAGTCGGCGTACGGGCAGTGCAACGGCGGCACGGCCACCGCCGTGGACGACATCCTCGACGGGCGTCCGGTCGCCGGCAAGACCGGCAGCTCGGAGGAGAACGCCACCGAGACGTTCGTGGGCTACACGCCGCAGGTCGCCGTGGCCGGCATCGCCGCCAACCCGGACGACCCGACCGACTCGGTGGGCTCCGCCGTGCAGGCCGAGGTGATCGACGCGGTGGCCCGGGTGATCGCGACGGCCGTCGAGGGCAAGCCGGAGAAGGACTTCGTGGCGCCCAGCCGGGAACTGGCCGGCGACCCGCACCGGCCGAGCGAGCGGCCGCCGGCGCAGCGGGACCGCGGCCAGGACGACCGGGCGCGCACCGAGGACCCGAGGTCGCTGCTCGACCGCTGGTTCGACCGCCGCGGCTGATCCCGCCCGGCGGCCGCCGGAAAAAATCGCGGAGAAAGTTCGGCCGTCCTGTCGGATCGCGTGCGGTGGCTCCGACCACCGGGTGAGAACGTCCCCGCCGGGGGCGTACCGCACCGGAGGAGCAACCATGCGCAAGATCGTCTACTTCGTGCACCAGTCCGTCGACGGCTACATCCAGGGTCCGAACGGCGAGTTCGACTGGCCGCAGATGGGGCCGGAGCTGTCGGCGTGGTCCCGTGAGCTGAGCGAACGGGCCGGCGCCTTCCTCTACGGGCGGCGGGTCTGGGAGCTGATGTCGTTCTACTGGCCGCGGGCGGAGTCGATCTCGAAGGACCCGCACGACCTCGCGTTCGCGCCGATCTGGCGGGCGAAGCCGAAGATCGTCGTCTCCCGGACGCTGCCCGACGCCGAGGGCGCCCGGGTCGTCGGCCACCGGGACCTCGCGGCCGAGATCACCGCCCTGAAGGAGGAGCCGGGCGACGACCTGCTGCTCACCGGTGGCTCGAACCTGGCCTCCGCGCTCACCGGGCTGGGTCTGGTCGACGAGTACCTGATCGTCGTGCACCCGGTGGTGCTCGGCGGCGGCCAGCCGGTCTTCCTCGACAAGGAGCGGCTCGGGCTGCGCCTCGTCGAGAGCCGTCCCTTCGACTCCTGCTCCGTCCTGCTGCGCTACGAGCCGGCACGGTGACCCGGCGACGCGCCGGTGCGGGGGTACGACCCACCGCACCGGCGCCGCCGCGGGTCAGCTCGCCGTGCAGGTGGGGGTGAGGGCGCCGGCGCTGCCGTTGGCCTGGAAGCCGAACTCCGTCGTCTGCCCGGCTCCGAGCCGGCCGTTGTAGCTCACGTTGCGGAACTGGACGGCCCCGCTCGACGCGCTGGGACTGGCGTTCCAGGTGTTGACGAGCGTCGCCCCGGATTGGAGCGTCAGCCCGACCGTCCAGCCGTTCGTGCCGGCCGCGCCCGCCGTGACCCGGATGGTGGCCACGAAGCCGCCGTTCCAGGCGTTGACCGTCGCCGACGCGGAGCAGCCGGTTCCGGGCGGCGGGGTGGTGGTGGGCGGCGGGGTGGTCGGCGGCGTGGTGCCCCCGTTGAGGGCGTTGAGGGTCGCCGTGTAGGCCGGCTTCTTGTTGCCGGACGCGTCGAACAGCAGCGGCGTGCCGCCGGCGCGCCACGAGTCGCTGTCCCGGATCCCCCAGACGGTGATGCCCGTGCAGCGCGCGACGGCGAGGCACGCGCGTACCACCCGGGCGTAGTTCTCGGCCTGCGTGGTGCCCGAGCCCTCGATGTCGAGTTCGGTGATCTGCACCTCGACGCCGAGGTCGGCGAAGCGCTGGAGGTTGGCCTGGTAGTCGGCCGGGATCGGGCTCTGCGCGTTGAAGTGCGACTGGAAGCCGACGCAGTCGATCGGTACGCCCCGGGCCTTGAAGTCGGCCACCATCGCGTACACCGCGTTGCTCTTCGCGTTCTGGCCGTCGGTGTTGTAGTCGTTGTAGCAGAGCTTCGCGCCGGGGTCGGCCGCCCGTGCCGTACGGAAGGCCACCTCGATCCAGTCGTTGCCGGTGCGCTGGAGGTTCGAGTCCCGGCGGGCGCCGCTGCCACCGTCGGCGAACGCCTCGTTCACCACGTCCCAGGCGTAGATCTTGCCCCGGTAGTAGCTGGCCACCCGCGTGATGTGGTTGACCATGGCGGCGCGCAGGGCGCTGCCGGACAGGTTCTGCACCCAGCCGGGTTGCTGGGAGTGCCAGGCCAGCGCGTGGCCGCGTACCCGTTGCCCGTTGGCCTGGGCGCTGGCCACGATCCGGTCGGCGTTGCCGAAGGTGAAGGTGTTCTGCGACGGCTCGGTCGCGTCCCACTTCATCTCGTTCTCCGGCGTGACCATGTCGAACTCGCGGTTCAGGATGCCCACGTAGACGGGGTCGGAGAGCTTGTTGGCCGCCACCGCCGTGCCGAAGTAGCGGCCGCGCTCGGCGGCCGCCGCGGCGAGGGTGGTGCCGGCGCTGGCGCTCGGCGCCAGGGCGATCGTCCCGCCGGCGACGAGGGCGCCCGTCGTGACGAGGACGAGTGCGAGGCGGCGTCGCGCGCGGGCGCGGGTCGGTCGGTCCGTCCGGACCGCAGGGTTGCTCATGCGAGTGCCTTTCGAGGTTTGGAGATGACTGAGCACGGCCTCGGCCCCGGCGCTGCCCGTCACGCCGTGCCCCGGTCCGCGCTGGCAGCACGCCCTGCTGCTCGCGTACGCCGGCTCCAAACTCATCCGCGCGCGTCGATGCTAGCCGCAGGTTTCCGGAAGGCTCAACCCCCTGACGCGGACGCGTGTCCGGCGCCCGGCCGGACACGCCGCCCTGATCGGGCCTCTGACGAGGGAGTTCACGGATCGACGGGCGTCGTGGTGGGCGACGGTGGACCGGAACTTTTCCGGAAATCGGGTGCCGTCGACGCGCAGCCGACCGTGACTCGGGGCCATCGGGCCGCGCCGCCGGCGTCCGGCAGAATCGTCGGGTGCCCGTCCACGAGATCACCGACCCGGACGACGAGCGGATCGCCGACTACCGCGCGCTGACCGACGTCGAGCTGCGCACCCGCTGGGAGCCCCCGCACGGCCTGTTCATCGCCGAGGGGGAGCTGGTGCTGCGGCGGGCGCTGCGGGCCGGCTACCCGCCCCGGTCGTACCTCGTCGATGCCAAGCGGATCGACCAGCTCGCCGACCTGGACACCGGGGACGCGCCGGTCTACGCCGCCAGCCAGGAGGTGCTGCAACGGGCCACCGGCTTCCACGTCCACCGGGGCGTGCTGGCCTCCTTCCGGCGCCGGCCGCTGCCCACGGCGGCCGAGGTGCTCGCAGCCGCCCGCCGGGTGGTGATCCTCGAGGACGTCAACAACCACACCAACCTCGGCGCGATCTTCCGGGCGGTGGCCGCGCTCGGGGTGGACGCGGTCCTGCTCTCCCCGTCGTGCGCCGACCCGCTCTACCGGCGCAGCGTCCGGGTCAGCATGGGCGAGGTGTTCGCCGTACCGTACGCGCGGCTGGAACCCTGGCCCGCCGGGCTGGCGGAGGTCCGGGCGGCGGGCTTCACCGTGCTCGCCATGACGCCGGCGCCGGACGCCGTGCCGATCCAGCGGCTGGAGCCGGCGCAACGGGCCCGGGCGGCGTTGCTGCTCGGCGCGGAGGGGGCCGGGCTGACCCGTGCCGCGATGGACGCGTCCGACGTACGGGTGGTGATCCCCATGCGGCGCGGCGTCGACTCCCTCAACGTGGCCGCCGCCACCGCCGTGGCCTGCTGGGAACTGGGGCGCGACGACCCGCTCTGACCGACCCGGGGTTTCCGCCGCGGGCGTCACGGAGGGTAGCGTGACGCCCGTGTTCCCTACCGTGCGTGAGGTCCTCGCCCTGGACCCGGTCCGCCGCGGCGCCCCGCGCCTCGTGGCGGGAGACGCCGGAATCGACCGGTTGGTCCGCTGGGTGCACGTGGCCGAGGTACCGGACATCGCCAGCCTGCTCGGCGGCGGGGAACTCGTGCTCACCACCGGCATCGGCCTCCCCGCGGACGACGCGGGCCTGCGGGCGTTCATCGGCGACCTCGCGGACGTGGGCGTCTCCGGCCTCGTCGTCGAGCTGGGCCGCCGGTACGTCAACGGCGTTCCCCGGGTCATGGTCGCCGCCGCCGAACGGCGCGGGCTGCCGCTGGTCGAGCTGCGGCGGGCCACCCCGTTCGTGCGGATCACCGAGGCGGTGCACGCGCTGATCGTCGACGCCCAGCTCACCGAGCTGCGCGCCACCGAGGAGATCCACCAGCGGTTCACCGAGCTGTCGGTGGAGGGCGCCGGTCCGGGTGAGGTGGTGCGGCAGGCCGCCGAGCTGTCCGGCTGCCCGGTGGTGCTGGAGAACCTCTCCCGGCAGGTGCTCGCGTACGACCCGGCGGGGGAGAGCGCCGAGCTGCTGCTGGACGGCTGGGAGCAGCACTCGCGGCGGATCCGGCCCACCGGGCGGACCGCGTACGACCCGGACAACGGGTGGCTCGTCACCGCGGTCGGTGCGCGGGGACAGGACTGGGGCCGGCTGCTGCTGCGCTGGCCGGCCGGCGGCGACCTCACCTCGGGCCGCCCGAGCCGGTTTCTCACCGCACCCGGTGTCCGGCCCGTCCGGCGCGAGGAGGCGCGGTCGCCGTTCGTGCCGCCGACCCGGCTCACGATCCTGGTCGAGCGGGCCGCCTCCACGCTGGCACTGGGCCGGCTGATCCGCCGGGACGCCGAAGGGCTGGAACGGCAGATCCACCGGACGCTGCTCACCGCCCTGCTCGACCACGCGCGGCCCGTCGACGAGGTGGCGCTCCGCGCCAAGGCGCTCGGCGTGGCGCTGGAACGGCGGCACCTGGTCGGGGTCATGGTGCGGTTCCGTGCCGACGACCCCGGCGGCGACGCCGTGTCGACCGGTGACCTCGGGGAGGCCGTCCCGGCCAGCGGCGCGGCCCGGTTGCGGGACCTCGCCGAGGCCGTCGAGCAGGCGCTCCGCGAGGCGAAGCTCGTCGCGCTGACCAGCGCGGTCGACGACCACGCGGTCGGTGCCCTGATCGCCCTGCCGGACGCCGCCGCCGAGGAACGGGCCCTCGCGGCGTTCGCGGCCGCACTGCGCCGGGGCCGCGTCGACGCCCCCGCGGGTCGTCCGGACGGGGCGTCGCGGGTCGACGAGCACCGGCCGGAGACGGCGCCACACCCCGACGCGCCGGCCCGGCCCGAGCCGGTGCCCCGGCAGGGCGGGCGTGCCCTGGGCCGGCCGGGCGGCGCGGACCACCGCGGCGACCGGCACCGGGGCCCGCGCGAGCACGGCCGGCCGTGCCCGGTGATCATCGCGGCCGGATCGGGTGTGAGCAGCCTGCGGGAGGCCCGCCGCTCGCTCGTCGAGGCGCGGCAGATCGCCGACGCCGCGCGGCGGGACCGCCGGGACCTGCCCATCTTCCGGCTGCCGCACGTGGGGCTCGCCGGGCTGCTGCACCTCCTGCGCGACGAGCCCCGGGTGCAGACGTTCGTGGAACGCGAACTCGGCGCGCTGCTCGCGTACGACGCGCAGCACCCCCGGGAGCAGCTGCTCGACACGCTGCGCGCGTACCTCGAACAGGGCCGCAACAAGTCGGCGGCGGCCACCGCCGCCCACCTGTCCCGGCCCGCCTTCTACGAGCGGCTGGCGCGCATCGGCCGCATCCTCGACGTGGACCTCGACTCGGTCGACGCCTGCCTCAGCCTGCACGTGGCCCTGCTGGCCCTCGACGCCATCCGCACCCCCTGACCACCCCACCGAACCCGGCCGGGCCCGGGCCCGGCCCTCGCCCCGGTGATCATGAAGTTATTGCCGCGACACGCCGTCCCCGAGGGCGATAACTTCATGATCACGCGGCGGAGCCCGCAGCGCACGCCGGCGGAACCCGCCCCGCACGCGGCGGAACCCGCCCCGGCCGGGGCGCCGGCGGATCCGGTCAGGTCAGGGTTGTCAGGGCCTTGGCGTACGCGGGCGGCACGTGGCTCGGGCCGCCGCCGGGGGTGAAGACGTCCGAGGTGGCCACCGTCGACCAGGCCGTCTCGGGTACGGCGTCCACGAGGGCGCGCACCACCGGGGCGTCGCGCCACTGGTCCTGCTCGGCGAGCAGGCTCAACGCCACGACCGACTCCTCCACCTCGCCGACGCACTCGAACGGCTTGTGCCCGTCCACGCCCAGCAGCTCCCGGTAGCCGGGAATCTGGGCCTCGTCGGCGAGCAGGTCACCGCCGAAGATGTGGGTGATCCGCTCCCGCGACATGAACGGCGCCAGGGCCAGGAACACGAACCGGCACTTCGGGCAGTCCCGGCACCAGCGCTCGCTCGCGTCGCGCAGCTTGAACGCCGCGTTGCAGCTGGTCACCACGTCGTCGTAGCGGTCGATGCCGGCGAACAGCCGGGCGATGTGCAGCTCCGACAGCGGTCGCAGCAGCGAGAAGTACGGCTCGGCGAGCCCCGCGTGCTCGGTGAGCGCCGCCCGGAGCAGACCCTCCGCCTCGACCCCCTTCGACCACTGGTGGTTGATCTCGTGACCGTTCCAGATCAGGTTCGGGTCGGACGCGGAGCGCTCGTTGGACATCACCACCGGCCCGAGCCCGTGCAGCACCGAGGTGGCGACGGCGATCAGGGAGTTGATCGCGGTGACCGGGATGTGCCCGTTGCGGGCGCCGGCGGCGTTCAGCTCGAACAGGACCGGGTCGATCCGCCGGCGGGCCGCGAGCGGGGCGAGCCCGGACGCCTCGTTCACGGACACGATCACGTGGTTGGGGTTGACCGAGAACGGCACGGGGTCGAAGCCGGCGCGCCGCAGCGCCTCCAGCGTGACGATCGAGTCCTTTCCGCCCCCGACGGCCGACAGCGGCCGCCGGTCGGAGTTGTCCAGCGGCGCCGGCGGCTTGACCGACCCGTCCGGGACCTCCGGCGTGAGGTCCAGCACGTGCGGCAGCTGGTTACGGTACGCGTACTCCCCGAGGCCCTTCGTGTAGACGGCCGTCACCAGTTCGGTGGCGGCCGGCCCCAGCGGCGCCGGCAGCACGAGCCGGCCCGGCGCGGCGACCTTGTAGTAGCTGACCCCGGCCACGACGTGCAGCAGTTCCAGGACGCGGCCGAGCGCGGCGACCGTCTCATCCGACGGCGGCGCCTCGGGCAGCGGGAACGTGACCACCTCGGTGAACCGCTGTTCACCGGCGGGACCGGTCAGCGCGTAGTCGAACAACGCCTCGCCGGTCGAGAGGTCGATCGAGTAGGACGGGAATGCGAAGGCGTCCATCCGCCGCAGTTGCTCGTAGCGCACACGCCATACTAGGCCCTGGTTCGTCCGGCCGTGCCCGGCTGTGCCGGACCGCGCCGCGGCACCCGCTCCGTCCTGTACCGTCCCGCTCCGGAGGAGATCACCTGTGCGCCTGTCTGACCTGCGCGGACGTTCCGTCGCCGTCTGGGGCACCGGCCGGGAGGGCCGGGCGGCCGTGACCGCGATCGCCGCGCACGGGCCGGCGCGGCTGGTGGCCGTCGACGACAGCGCCAACTTCCTCTCGCTGCCCTGGGACGGGCCGCTGGCCGAGGCGGCGCCGCTGGTCACCGGCGAGGAGGGCTTCGAGCGGCTGGCCGCCGCCGACGTGGTGGTCCGCTCGCCGGGGGTGCCGCAGACCCACCCGTGGCTGGTCGAGCTGCGGCGCCGCGGCGTCACGATCACGCAGGGTACGGCGCTCTGGATGGCCGACCACGCCGACCGGACCGTCGGGGTCACCGGCAGCAAGGGCAAGAGCACCACGTCCAGCCTCATCAGCCACCTGCTGAACGCCGTGGACCGGCCGAACGTCTTCGGCGGCAACATCGGGGTGCCCACGCTGGACCTGCCCGAGGCCGACCTGTACGTGCTGGAGCTGTCCAGCTACCAGTGCAGCGACCTGACCGACTCACCGCGGGTCGCGGTGGTCACCGCCCTCTTCCCGGAGCACCTCGACGCGCACGGCGGGGAGGCCGAGTACTACCGGGACAAGCTGAACCTGATCGCGTACGGGCCGCGGACCGTGGTGGTCAACGGCAACGACCCGCGCCTCGCCGTCGAACTGGGCGACCGGGCGGCCGTCCGTGCCGGGCGGCCCGACAGCGTGCACGTCGCGAGCGGCCCGGACGGGACGCCCTGGTTCCACCTCGCCGACGAGCCGCTCTTCCCGCGCGCCGTGCTGCCGCTGGTGGGCCGGCACAACGAGGGCAACCTCTGCGTGGCGCTGGCCGTGCTCGACGCGCTCGGCGTGGACGTGGTCGACCGGCGCGACACCCTGGCCGTGGCCGTGGCGGGCTTCCAGGGGCTCGCCCACCGGCTCACCGAGATCGTCGACCCGTCGGGGCTGACGTTCGTCGACGACACGCTCGCCACCAGCCCGTACGCCGCCATGCACGCCATCGACGCGTACGAGGGGCGGCCGCTCACGGTGATCGTCGGCGGCACCGACCGGGGGTTGGACTACTCCCCGCTGCGGGAGCACCTCGCCGAGCGCGAGATCACCGTCATCGGCATCCCCGACAGCGGCCGCCGGATCGTCGAGGTGCTCGCTGGGCTGCCGAAGGTCCGCACCGAGGTGGTCGACGAGCTGGTGGACGCGGTGCGGCTGGCGCGGGAGCTGACGCCGCCCGGCGGGGTGGTGCTGCTCTCGCCGGCGGCGCCGAGCTACGGCCGGTTCCGCAACTTCGAGCACCGCTCGGAGGTCTTCGCCCAGGCCGTCCGCGACACCGCCGGCTGAGCGGGGACGGATCGTGGCGGTTCACCTGGCGGTCGACCCCCAGCGGCTCGTCGTACGGCTGAGCGGGATGGACCGGCTCTGGGCCCTGTCGGCCGGCGTGGTCGTGCCCACGGCCGCGGTCACCGGGGTGCGAGCGGTGTCCCGCGCCGAGGCGGTGGCGCGGGGCGGCGGCTGGCGGCTGCCGGGCGCCCACCTGCCCGGCGTGCTGCGCGTGGGCACCTTCGTCTCCCGTTCCACCGGCCGCTCGTTCTGGTGCGTGCATCGCGCCGAGCGGGTGCTGCTGGTCGAGCTGGACGGAGAGCCGTACGACCGGCTGGTGCTCGAAGTGGAGGATCCGGACGAGGTGTCGCGGGCCGTCGCCCGCGCCCGGTTCCGCTGACCGGAACCGCCTGCCGGCCGCGTCCGCCGACACCGCCACCCAGCCGCGACCGCCGACCGCTTCGGCCACCGTCGTCAGCCGGCCGCGTCGGCCGGCCGCGTCAGCCGGCCGCGACGGTGGCGTGCAGGGCGCGCATGGAGCGGATCGCCGAGCGGATCTCCTGCAGGTAGCGGCCGGGGGTGAGCGCCGGCTCGGGCAGGCGCGTCAGGTCGGGCAGCGCCGGGTCGACGCCCACCGTGTCGATCCCGCAGCGGTACGGCACGGCCAGCGTCCGCAGCGCGTCGCCGTGCTGGAACGGCACGTAGATGGGTGCCGTGACCAGCAGGACCTCGTCGGCCGGTGCGAGTCGCGCGTGCCCGGCCCAGAAGCGCTGGGTGTCGGCGGTGTGGGCGCGACGGCGTTCCGGTTCGCTGGACGGCGCGGCCAGCACCCGCACCGGCGGCGCGCCGGCGGGTCGGTAGGTGCGGGAGGACCAGGAGTGGTGCGGGTGCCCGGCGTCCCGCCCGTCCTCCTCGGCCGGCCGGGTCACCCCGAACGCGAGCCGGACGGCCGCGTCGAGCGCGTCCACCTCGGTGTCGCCGCCGTCGACCCCGGCGTCGGCCAGTGTCCGCCGCTCGGCGTCGGACAGCGGCCGGAAGCTGCCCAGCACGGCCACCTCACCGGCCACCCGCACGCCCCGGCGCAGCAGGTGGGCGGCGTACGCGACCCGGCGCAGACAGGCGTGTGCCAGCCCGCCGAGCACGACCACGTGGGCGTACCGGCCCAGGGCCGGCGGCACGGCGCGGACCAGGCCCAGCGCGGCCGCGGAGTCCCGCACCTGGCGTGCGGTGGTCGGGTGGAGGTCCGGTTCCCGCGCCTCGGGCCGCTCCCGCCCGCCCCGGAAGTCCCAGTGCCGGCCGGAGAAGTCGTCCAGGCCGGCGAGCACCGCGGCGAGGTCGCCGGTGGGCCACCGGCCGCCGAAGCGCGCCACGAGGCCGCGTAGCGGCGCCGAGCCGACCCACCCGGCGATGCCCGCAATGATCACGTCCGGGTCAGGGTGCGGCGTCCCGCCCGGCAGCGGCAGCGGCACCGCCTCGCACGCGCCGGTGACCACGATGGACGCGGGCGCGACGGTGGGCCCGGCCGGCGGCGGGGCGGAAGGCTCGGGCACGCTCGGATGGTACCGGCCGGCGCGGGAGCGGGTGGCCGGACCGAAAGGGTGCCGGCCGGTGGCGCGGAAACGCTGGTCACGACGGGTCCGGCGCCACCGGGAACGGGTCCCGGACGGCGGAATCGACGGCCCTCCCGGCTTGACGGTCTGTCAGGCCCGGCGGACTCTCGCGCTACAGGCTGACACTTGCCCCCGACCAGGCGTGGTGAAAGCGTTCGATAACCGCGAACCGAAGGGTGCGACGATGACCAGCGATCTGTTGGCCCGGCACCGGGCCGTGCTCCCCTCCTGGATGCCGCTCTACTACGACGAACCGATCGAGCTGGTCTCCGGCTCGGGCCGGCGGGTGACCGACGCCCAGGGCCGCACCTATCTGGACTTCTTCGGCGGGGTCCTGACCACCATGCTCGGCTACGACATCCCCGAGGTCCGCGAGGCGGTCGAGCGGCAGGTGCGTACCGGCGTGGTGCACAGCTCCACGCTCTACCTCATCCGCCAGCAGGTCGAGCTGGCCGAGAAGATCGCCCGACTGTCGGGGATCCCGGACGCCCGCGTCTTCTTCACCAACTCGGGCACCGAGGCCAACGAGGCGGCGCTGCTGGTCGCCACCAACCACCGCCGCTCGCACCAGATCCTGGCCGTCCGCAACAGCTATCACGGCCGGTCGTACGCGGCGATGGGCGTCACCGGCAACCGCGGCTGGTCGGCCAGCCCGCTCAACCCCCTCCAGGTGGCCTGGTTGCACTCCGGCGAGCGGCTGCGCGGCCTGCTCGCCCGGCTGGGCCCCGACGAGCAGGTCGACGCCGCCGTGGAGGACCTGCGCGAGGTGCTCGCCACCCAGACGGCTGGGGACGTGGCGGCGCTGATCGCCGAGCCGATCCAGGGCGTCGGCGGCTTCGTCCACCCGCCGGACGGGCTCTTCGCGGCGTGGAAGAAGGTGCTCGACGAGACGGGCATCCTGTTCATCGCCGACGAGGTGCAGACCGGCTGGGGGCGTACGGGCGAGCACTTCTGGGGCTACCAGGCGCACGGGATCACCCCGGACCTGCTCACGTTCGCCAAGGGCATCGGCAACGGCTTCGCGCTCGCCGGCGTGGTGGGCCGGGCCGAGGTGCTGGAGTCGGTGCCGGCCATCAGCTTCTCCACCTTCGGCGGCAACCCGGTGTCCACGGCCGCCGGCAACGCGGTGCTCGACTACCTGCTCGACCACGACCTGCAGGCCAACGCCGCCCGCACCGGCGCGATCCTCCTCGACGGTCTGCGCGCCGCCGTGGCCGACCTGGACTGCGTGGCCGAGGTACGCGGCAAGGGGCTGATGCTCGCCGTCGAGTTCGTCCACCCGGGCAGCGCCGAGCCGGATCCGGCCCGGACCGCCCGCGTGTTCGAGGCGTGCCGGGAGGGTGGGCTGCTGGTCGGCAAGGGCGGCCTCTACGGCAACGTGCTCCGGATGGGCCCACCCCTCACGCTCACCGAGGAGGAGGCCCGCGAGGGGCTGGCCATCCTCGTCGAGGCGATCCGGACGGCGGCGGGGGTGCCGGCATGACCCTCATCGGGCACTTCGTGGAGGGCAAGCGGTTCGTCGGCACGTCGGAGCGGCGCGGTGACGTCTTCGACCCGGCCACCGGGCGGCGTACCGGTGAGGTCGCGCTGGCCTCGACCGCGGACGTGGCGGTGGCCGTCGAGGCCGCGGCGCGCGCGGCCCGGTCCTGGCGGGACGCGTCGCTGGCGAAGCGGAGCGCCGTGCTGTTCGCGTTCCGGGAGCTGGTGCACGCGCGGCGCGACCGCCTCGCCGAGGTGATCACCGCCGAGCACGGCAAGGTGCTCGCCGACGCCGCGGGGGAGGTGCAGCGCGGGCTCGAGGTGATCGAGTACGCCTGCGGCATCCCCTCGGCGCTGCGCGGCGCGTTCAGCGAGAACGTCTCCACCGAGGTCGACTCGTACACCCTGCGGCAGCCGCTCGGGGTGGTCGCGGTGGTCTCGCCGTTCAACTTCCCCGTCATGGTGCCGCTGTGGTTCGTGCCGATCGCTGTGGCCTGCGGCAACGCGGTCGTGCTCAAGCCGAGCGAGAAGGACCCGAGCGCGGCGCTCCTGCTGGCCGAGTGGTTCGCCGAGGCCGGCCTGCCCGACGGCGTGCTGAACGTGGTCAACGGCGACAAGGAGGCGGTCGACGCGCTGCTGGACCACCCGGAGGTGCGGGCGGTGTCGTTCGTCGGCTCCACCCCGATCGCCCGGTACGTCTACCAGCGCGGCACGGCGGCCGGCAAGCGGGTGCAGGCGCTGGGCGGCGCCAAGAACCACATGGTGGTGCTCCCGGACGCGGACCTCGACCTCGCCGCCGACGCGGCGGTCAACGCGGGCTTCGGCTCGGCGGGGGAGCGGTGCATGGCGATCTCCGCGCTGGTCGCCGTGGAGCCGATCGGCGACGCGCTGGTCGCGCGGATCGCCGAGCGGATGGCGGGGCTGCGTACCGGGGACGGGCGGCGCGGCTGCGACATGGGACCGCTGGTGACCGCGGCACACGCGGCCCGGGTCCGCTCCTACGTGGAGGCGGGGGTGGCGGCCGGCGCGGTCGCCGTGGTGGACGGCCGGGACGTCCAGCCGGACGGCGACCCGGGCGGGTTCTGGCTGGGACCGACCCTCTTCGACCGGGTCACGCCGGAGATGTCGATCTACACGGACGAGATCTTCGGTCCGGTGCTGAGCGTGCTCCGGGTCGGGTCGTACGCCGAGGCGCTGGAGCTGGTCAACGCGAACCCGTACGGCAACGGCACGGCGATCTTCACCAACGACGGCGGCGCGGCCCGCCGGTACCAGCACGAGGTGGAGGTCGGCATGGTGGGCATCAACGTGCCGATCCCGGTGCCGATGGCGTACCACTCGTTCGGCGGCTGGAAGTCCTCGCTCTTCGGCGACCTGCACGCGCACGGTGAGGACGGGGTGCGCTTCTTCACCCGTGCCAAGGTGGTCACCAGCCGCTGGCTCGACCCCCGGCACGGCGGGGTCAACCTCGGGTTCCCCACCCAGAGCTGAACGATCCGCGACGCGCGGGGCCCGGTCAGGTGCGCCTGACCGGGCCCGGCCGCGTTTCGGCGGAGGATGTCGTGGACGGACGGTGGATAACGGTTCGGTTCCCAGGTCTTGAAGTCCGCGCCCCACTGCCGTAGAAATTCTTCAGCAACACTGAGTGAACTGAAGAGAATCAACAGTTCCCCCTGCGCCTCGTACGGCGGCCGCCACCCCCATAAACCGACGGCCGCCCGGCCCGAACCGAGGAGAGAGCATGAACAGGCGTGACATCCTGCGGCGGACCGCCGCCGCGGGTCTGCTGGCCACTCCCGCCGCCGGTCTGCTGGCCGGCTGTGCCACCGGTGGAGGTGGCGACGACGACGCCGGCGACACCTACAAGGGCACGAAGAGTGACCAGAACCCGCTGGGCGTCAAGGAGGACGCGCCGCTGGAGGTGGTGATCTTCAACGGCGGGTTCGGCGAGGAGTACGCCAAGGCCCACGAGGCCATGTACAAGGAGAAGTACCCGAAGGCCGAGATCAAGCACTCCGCGACGCAGGAGATCAACAAGACGCTCCAGCCGCGGTTCGTGGACGGCACCCCGCCGGACGTGGTCAACAACTCCGGCGCCGGGCAGATCGACTTCAACGGCCTGGTCTCCCAGAACGCCATCGCCGACCTCGGCGACCTGCTCAACGCGCCGAGCCTCGACATCCCCGGCAAGACGGTGAAGGACACCCTCCTGCCCGGCGCCGTCGAGGTCGGGTCGTACGACGGCAAGTTCCTCGTGCTCAACTACACCTACACCGCGTACGGCATCTGGCACTCCACGAAGCTCTTCGCCGACCGCGGCTGGTCGTACGCGAAGACCTGGGACGAGCACATCGCGCTCTGCAAGCAGATCAAGGCCGCGGGCATCGCCCCCTGGACGTACGCGGGCAAGCACCCCCGCTACATGAGCTGGCCGCTCATCGCCACCGCCATCAAGTTCGGCGGGCCGTCGGTGGCCACCGCGATCGACAACCTCGAGCCGAACGCGTGGAAGTCCGACGCCATGAAGGCGGCCGCCGACGCGTGGCACCAGATCGTCAAGGACAAGTACATCCTCGACGGTTCGCCGGGCCTGGACCACGTGCAGTCGCAGACCGCGTGGTGCCAGGGCAAGGCGGCCTTCATCTCCTGCGGCTCCTGGCTGGAGAGCGAGCAGAAGAAGGTGACCCCCGAGGGCTTCAACATGACGATCCAGCCGACGCCGAGCCTCGGCAGCGGCGACAAGCTGCCGTTCGAGGCGATCCGCGGCACCGCCGGCGAGCCGTTCATGGTGCCGGCCAAGGCCAAGAACCTCGCCGGCGGCCTGGAGTACTTCCGGGTCATGCTGTCGAAGAAGGGCGCCCAGGACTTCACCCGCAAGGTCTCCAGCCTCACCATCGTGGCCGGGTCCACCGAGGGTGTCGACCTGCCGTTCGGCCTCGCGTCCGTCGTGAAGGCGCTGGACGCCTCCGGCAGCAACGGCTTCAACTGGGTCTACAACAACTACTACCGGAAGCTGGAGCGCGAGCTCGTCGACGCGGCGTGCGGCGAGTTCTTCAGCGGCCGCATCGGCCCGGCCGAGTTCCTCGACCAGTGCCAGAAGGGCGCCGACTCGATCGCCCAGGACAGCTCGATCAAGAAGTACAAGCGGACCGCGTGACGTCCGGCCGGTGGGGGCGGGCCCGGCGCCGTCCCCACCGGTCCACCGCTTCCGGGAGTAGGTCCTCGTGAGACATGGCAAGTACCCGCTGATCGTCACGTTCCTCGTGCCGCCGGTGCTGCTCTACGTCATCTTCGTCGTGTCGCCGTACCTCCAGGCGTTCCAGATCTCGACCACCGACTGGCTCGGCTACTCGGCGGAGGCCGACCCGGTGGGGCTGGCGAACTTCGAGACGCTGCTGCACGACGGGCGGGTGTGGAACGCGCTCAAGAACAACGCGCTGCTGCTCGCCATCGTGCCGGTGCTGACGATCGGGCTCGGCCTGTTCTTCGCCACGATGCTCAGCATGGGTGGCCGCAAGGGCCGGGCGGGGGTCACCGGCGTGCGCGGCACGGCCGTGTACCGGATGGTCTACTTCTTCCCGCAGGTGCTCTCGGTGGTCATCATCGCCCTGCTCTGGAAGGAGGTCTACCACCCCAACAGCGGCCTGCTCAACGGCGCTCTGCGCGCCGTCGGCCTGCCCGCCCCGACCTGGCTGGGCGACCCCCGGACGGCCTTCTGGTGCGTGCTCGCGGTGATGGTCTGGGCCAACGTCGGCTTCTACGTGGTGCTCTTCGGCGCGGCCATGTCGGCCATCCCCCGCGACATCTACGAGGCGGTGCTGCTCGACGGCGCGTCCCGGTGGACCACCCTGCGGCGGATCACCATTCCGCTGCTGTGGGACACCGTGCAGGTGGCCTGGATCTACCTGGCGATCGCGGCACTGGACGGGTTCATCCTCATCCAGCAGATGACCAACGGGGGGCCCAACTTCTCCTCCGACGTCATCGGGCTGCGGATGTACGAGACGGCGTTCGGCAGCGAGAGCAAGTTCGGGTACGCCTCCGCGATCGGCGTGGTGCTGTTCTTCCTGACCCTGTCGGTGGCGGTGCTGGCGCTGCGGGCCGCCCGGCGTGATCGGATCGAGTACTCGTGACCATTCTCGACAAGCCCGCGTCCGAGGGCACCGCGGCGGGTGACCGCCGGGCGTCGCGGGACCGGAAGCCCCGCCGCGAGACCGGTGCCGCCAACGTCTTCTCGCACGGGTTCCTGCTGGTGTGGGGCGCCCTGACCGTCCTGCCGCTGCTGTGGATGTTCCTCAGCTCGTTCAAGAGCGACGGGGAGATCCTGTCCGACCCGTGGGGGCTGCCCGGCGCGCTGCGGTTCGAGAACTGGGCGCGGGCCTGGACCGAGGCGCACATCGGCCGGTACTTCCTGAACAGCGCCATCGTGGTGGCCGGGTCGCTGACCCTGACCATGCTCCTGGGCGCCACGGCCGCGTACGTCTTCGCCCGGTACGAGTTCCGCGGCCGGCAGGTCGTCTACTACCTGTTCGTCGGCGGGATGATGTTCCCCGTCTTCCTGGCGCTCGTGCCGCTGTTCTTCGTGGTGCGCAACGCCGGCCTCTTCGGCACGTGGACGGGGCTCATCCTGGTGTACGCGGCGTACTCGCTGCCGTTCACGGTCTTCTTCCTCACGGCGTTCTTCCGGACGCTGCCGACGGCGGTCGCCGAGGCGGCGCTCATCGACGGCTGCGGCCACTTCCGGCTCTTCTTCCGGGTGATGCTGCCGATGGCCCGACCGGGACTGATCAGCATCGCGATCTTCAACTTCCTGAGCCAGTGGAACCAGTTCATCCTGCCGCAGGTGCTCATGCAGGGTGACGACTCCAAGTGGGTGCTGGCGCAGGGACTCACCGCGCTCGCGGTCAGCCAGGGCTACCAGGGCGACTACAGCGGCCTCTTCGCCGGCCTGACCATCGCCACGCTGCCGGTGCTCGCGGTGTACGTGCTCTTCCAGCGCCAGGTGCAGGCGGGCCTCACGGCGGGCCAGCTCAAGTAGGCGGGGCCACATCCGCGCGCGGGTGACCGCTTCCGACCGCCAGGGCGGTCGGGGTGGGTGCCGGAAGATCGTGCTGGATCCTGGAAACGGGCCTCTCGCGCGGTGTCGGAGGGCACTGCATCCAGGATCCTGCGCGATCCCACGTCCGCATCGCCCGCGAGTCCCCGGCGCCGTGCGCACGGCGCCGGGATGGCGCGGGGTTCAGGTGGCGCCCGGGATGGCACGGGGTTCAGGTGGCGCCCGGGACGGCGCGGGGTCAGGTGGCGGTCGGCACCAGGCGGGTGTGCAGGGCCACCGGGTCGTCCACCTCGGGCAGGTCGCGGGCGGCCAACCAGGCCGCGGCGGCGGCGCCGTCCCCGGCCGAGCGCAGCGGCGCGTCCGGCCAGCGCCGGGCTGCCTCGACCCGGACGGCGGCGGCGAGCGGGGTGTCGCCGGTCAGCAACCCGCCGCCGAGCACGAGCGGGCTCGTCGCGCCGGCCGGCCGGATCCTGCTCACGCTCGTCACGAGATGACCGGCCGCAGCGGTGATCAGCTCGGTGCCGGCGGGCTCCCCGGCCACCGCGGCGGCCACGACGTGCGGCGCGAGCCGGGCCAACTCGACGGGCGGTCGCCGGGTGACCGCCTGGATCAGCGCGTCGACGGTGTCGCGGGGGCGGGGGGCCACGTCGGGGGCGCCGAGCAGGTCGGTGAGCACCTGCCGGCCGAGGGGCGTGGGCGCGCGGCCGGCGTCCAGGTCGGCCAGGAGGGCGCGGACCGCCTCCCGGCCCAGCCAGAAGCCGGAGCCGGCGTCGCCGAGCAGCCATCCGTGCCCGTCCGCCACGCGGTCCAGCCGCAGGTCGCGTACCTCGGCGGCGATCGCCCCGGTGCCGGCGACGAGCACCGTGCCGTCGGGGGCGGCCGTGCCCGAGGCGTACGCGACGAGGGCGTCGCCGTGCACGGCGTACGGGCAGCGCAGCCCGGCGTCGTGCCACGCCCGGTCGAAGGCGGCGCGCCCGGCCGGGTCGGCGAGCAGCCGCCCCGCACCGGCCAGGCCGATGGCGCCCGCGCGCACCCGCGCCGGGTCGACTCCGGCGAGCGCCCCGCGCAGCGCGGTGAGCAGTTCCGCCGCCGCCCGCTCGGCGCCGTGGCTGGTCGGGTTCCCGCCCCCGCCCCGGCCGGTGCCCAACCGCTCCCCGTCGAGTGTCAGGGCGGTGGCGCGGGTGGACGTACCTCCGATGTCGAGCCCGACCACGACGCTGCCGGACACCGGCGCCACCTCCTCGATCAAAGTCGCATTCATGCTGGTCGCCCCGCCGATGCGAGGCAAGGTCGGCACGGCGCGGCGGGCTGTGCGCCAGGTAACAGTTTGAAAACTTCGACCACGCCCGTTGACACGGAGGGGCCTTCAGTAAGAACTTTTACCACTAACAGTTAACAGTCTTACCGGAAAGGCGTCCCATGGTTGATCACGAGGTGGACACCACCGCGGGGACCGCGGTGGTCGACGCCGACGGATCCGACCGACGGGCCGCTCTCGGTGCCGCCTCCGGCGGCGTGCTCGCCCGGGTCCGCGCCGGCCTCGGCGAGCTGACCGGGGCGCTGCGCCGGGTCGCCGAGCACGTGCTGAGCGACCCGGAGAGCGCCGCCCGCTCCACGATCGTCGAGCTTGCCGAGCGGAGCGGCACCTCACCGGCGACCGTCACCCGGTTCTGCCGGGCCATGGGTTTCGAGGGGTACGCCGACCTGCGACTCGGCATCGCCGCGGAGACCGGCCGCGCCCGCTCCGCCGGCTGGACCGTCGACATCGGACGCGAGATCCAGCCCACCGACCCCCTCGCCCGGGTGCTCGACCAGATCATGGCGGCGGACACCCGCGCCATGCACGACACCGCCGCGCTGCTCGACCTCGCCGAGGTGGAGCGGGCCGCGGTGGCCATCGCGGGCGCCTCCCGGGTGAACATCTTCGGCGCCAGCGGCAGCGCCCTGGTGGGCGAGGAGATGCAGTTCAGCCTCCACCGCATCGGGGTCGCCGCGTGGGCGTGGAACGACGTCCACGAGGGACTGGCCGCCGCCGCGCTGCTGCGCCCCGGCGACGTGGCGCTCGGCATCTCGCACACCGGGCAGACGCGGGAGACCATCGAGATGCTGGCCGAGGCCGGCAGCCGCGGCGCCACCACGGTCGCCCTCACCGGCTTCCCCCGCTCGCCGCTGGCCGAACTGGCCGACATCGTCCTCGTCACCGCCAGCCAGGCCACCACCTTCCGGCCGGACGCCCTCAGCGCCCGTCACCCGCAGCTGGTCGTGCTCGACCTGCTCTACATCGCCGTGGCCCAGCGGACCCACGACCGCGCCCACGCGGCCTTCCGGCGTACCGCGCAGGCCGTGGACGGGCACAAGGCCGCGAAGGGAGCCGCCTCGTGATCAGCGCTCAGCGCTACGCGGACGCCGTCCGGCCGGTGCTCGACCGGCTGGTCGACACCCAGGCCGACGCGATCGCCCGGGCCGCCGACCTGATCGCCGCGAGCCTGCGCGCCGGCGGGGTGCTCCAGGCCTTCGGCGCCGGCCACTCCGAGGCGTTCGCCGCCGAACTGGTCGCGCGGGCCGGTGGGCTGGTCCCCAGCAACCGGCTCTCGGTCCACGACCTGGTGCTCCACGGGGACGCGCCGCGCGACGTGCTCGCGGACCCGAAGCTGGAGCGCGACCCCTCCATCGCCCACCAGATCTACGCCCTCGCGGCACCCCAGCCGCGGGACGTGTTCGTGGTGGCGTCCCAGTCCGGCATCAACGGCTCGGTCGTCGAGCTCGCGACGCTGGTCACCGGGCGCGGTCATCCGTTGATCGCGGTCACCTCGGTCGAGCACACCGCACGGGTCGCCCCGCGGCACCCGTCCGGCCGGCGGCTCGCCGACCTCGCCGACGTCGTGCTGGACAACGGCGCGCCGTACGGCGACGCACTGCTGCCGCTCGAGGGCGGCGGCGCGGTCTGTGCGGTCTCCTCGGTCACCACCGCGCTGCTGGCGCAGTTGCTGACCGCGGAGGTCGTACGACGGTTCCACCAGGCCGGGGAGGTACCCCCTATCTACCTCTCCGCCAACGTCCCCGGCGGGGACGAGCACAACCTCGCCCTCGAGTCGCGGTACGCCGGGCGCCTCCGGCGGACCGCCTGACCCGAATCTCACAAGGAGAGACGACGATGTCCGTTACCCCCGAGAACCCGGCCGAGCTGAGCCGCCGGACCGTGCTGCGCCGGGCCGCCGCGGCGGGCCTGCTCGCCACCCCCGCCGCCGGGCTGCTGAGCGCGTGCGTGGCCGGTGGCGACGACGAGCCGACCGAGCAGGCGGCCGGCGAGAAGTCCGCCGACAACCCGCTGGGCGTCAAGGAGGACGCGCCGCTGGAGGTGGTCATCTTCAACGGTGGCCTCGGCACGAAGTACGCCACCGACGTGCACATCCCGTCGTACAAGAAGAAGTTCCCGAAGGCGGAGGTGAAGTTCTCCCAGACGGAGGAGGTCGCCACCGTCCTGCAGCCCCGGTTCACCAGCAACACCCCGCCGGACATGGTCAACAACGCCGGCTCGAAGCTGATGGACCAGGGCGCGCTCGTGCAGGCCGGCCAGGTGCAGGACCTCACCGAGCTGTTCGACGCGCCGTCGCTGCACGACCCGAACACCAAGGTCAAGGACACCCTCATCCCGGGCACCGTCGAGCAGGGCACGTTCAACGGCAAGCCGTACGTGCTGAACTACGCCTTCACCGTCTTCGGCCTCTGGTACGACGCGGCGCTGTTCGAGAAGAACGGCTGGACGGCCCCCAAGACCTGGGCCGAGTTCACCGCCCTCTGCGACAAGATCAAGGCGGCCGGCATCACCCCGTACTCGTACGCCGGGGCGAACGCCTCGTACTACCAGTACCTGGTCATCCTGACCAGCGCCGCCAAGATCGGCGGGCCGGACGTGCTGAAGAACATCGACAACCTGGAGGACGGCGCCTGGCAGGCGGAGCCGGTCAAGCAGGCCGCGGCGGCCTGGGCCGAGATCGGCGCCAAGTACGGCAACAAGGCGCACCTGGGCCTCAAGCACACCGAGGTCCAGCTCCAGCAGAACCAGGGCAAGGTGGCGTTCTACCCGAGCGGGTCGTGGCTGGAGAACGAGCAGGCCAAGGACACCCCGCCCGGATTCAAGTACGCCGTCATGCCGACGCCGAGCGTCACCGCGGCCGACAAGCTGCCGCAGACCGCGATCTACGCGGCGGCCGGCGAGATGTACTTCGTCGCCTCGAAGGGGAAGAATCCCCGGGGTGGCATGGAGTACCTGCGGCACATGCTCTCGAAGGACGGCGCCCGGGGCTTCACCGAGCTCACGAAGGTGCTCACGGTGGTCAAGGGCGCGGTCGACGGCATGGAGATCTCGCCCGGTCTCACCAGCGGCAACCAGATGCTCTCGGCGGCGGGCAGCGACTACTTCGCCTACCGCTTCGACACCTGGTACAAGAAGCTCGACGACGAGTGCCGGGCCGCCACCAACGAGCTGATGTTCAACGGTGGCACCGCCGACAAGTTCTGCGAGCGCATGCAGAAGGCCGCCGACGCGGTGAAGAAGGACTCCTCCATCGAGAAGTTCAAGCGCTGAGTCGCCGGTAGGACACGAGCGGAGGCGGCAACAATGCGGCACGGCAGGTACCCGTTCATCATCGGCTTCCTGGCGATCCCGGTCGCGATCTACGTGACCTTCGTCATCGGGCCGTACGCCCAGGCGTTCTATCTCGCCACCACCAACTGGCGGGGAGTGAGCGCCAACCCGAAGTTCATCGGACTGGAGAACTTCGAGCGGCTGCTGTCCGACGACATCTTCTGGAAGGCGATCCGGCACCACGGGCTCCTGCTGCTCGCCATGCCGCTGCTCACCATCGCCATCGCGCTCTTCTTCGCCTTCATGCTCAACGTGGGCGGGGGGAGCCGGGGCGGCGTCATGACCGGGGTCTGGGGGTCGAAGTTCTACCGGGTGGTGTTCTTCTTCCCCCAGATCCTGGCCGTGGTCATCGTCGGCGTGATCTTCAGCCGGGTGTACGCCCCGGACGACAGCGGCCTGCTCAACGGCGCGCTGGGTCTGTTCGGCATCGACCCGGTGCTGTTCATGGCCAACCCGAACATCGCACTCTGGTCGATCATCGGCGTGCTCGTGTGGCAGGCGGTCGGCTTCTACGTGGTGCTCTTCTCCGCCGGCATGGCGTCGGTGCCGAAGGACATCTACGAGGCGGCCACCATCGACGGCGCGGGCCGGGCCGCCATGTTCTTCCGGGTCACGCTGCCGCTGCTCTGGGACACCCTCCAGGTGGCCTGGGTGTACCTCGGCATCGCGGCGTTCGACGCGTTCGCCATCGTGCAGGTGCTCTCCGTGGACCAGGGCGGGCCGGACGGCGCGACCACCGTGCTCGGCATGGAGATCTACCGCAACGCGTTCAGCTACTCCCAGTTCGGCTACGCGTCGGCGATGGGCGTGGCGCTGTTCTTCCTGACGATCACGTTCGCGGCGCTCACCCTGCGCGTCAGCCGGCGTGACACGATCGAGCTGTAAGGCGGGGTCCGCAGATGACCACAGAAATGGCACCGAGCGCACCGGTGGCCCCGGCCGGCACCGGGAAGGCCGGCACCAGGGCCGGCACGCCCGCCGTCCAGCGGCGCCGGGAGGTCGGCCTGCTCAGCGGCCTCGGGCACGTCGCCCTGGCGGTGTGGGCGATCCTGGTGATCGCGCCGCTGCTCTGGACCATCCTGGCCTCGTTCAAGAGCAACACCGAGATATTCCTCGGCAACCCCTTCGCGCTGCCGAAGGAGTTCAGCTTCGACAGCTTCGCGCGGGCGTGGACCGAGGCGAACGTCGGGCGGTACTTCCTCAACAGCGTCCTCGTGGTGTCGCTGAGCACGGCCGGCACCATGCTCTTCGGCGCGATGGCCGCGTACGTGCTGGCCCGGTACCCGTTCCCCGGCAACCGGGTGATCTACTACCTGTTCGTCTCGGGCCTGGCGTTCCCGGTCTTCCTCGCCCTGGTGCCGCTCTTCCTGATCGTCAACAACCTGGGGCTGCTCAACACGTACACCGGGCTGATCCTGGTCTACATCGCGTACTCCCTGCCGTTCACCGTCTTCTTCCTGGCCGCCTTCTTCAAGACGTTGCCGCAGTCGGTGGCGGAGGCCGCGATGATCGACGGTGCCTCGCACACCCGGCTCTTCTTCCAGATCATGGTGCCGATGGCCCGGCCCGGCCTGGTGAGCATCGCGATCTTCAACATCATCGGTCAGTGGAACCAGTACCTGCTGCCGGTGGCGCTCATGCAGGGCCAGGGCGCGGACGCCAAGTGGGTGCTCACCCAGGGCATCGCCAGCATCTCCACCTCGGCCGGCTACGAGGCGGACTGGGCGGCGCTCTTCGCCGCGCTGACCCTCTCCATCCTGCCGATGATCATCGTGTACGCGATCTTCCAGCGGCAGATCCAGTCCGGACTCACCTCCGGCGCCGTGAAGTGAGTCGAGGCCCCCTCTCCGCGCCCGGTGTGCGGGAGGGGGCCTCGCACGGTCAGCTCCGGGTGACCACCTCGTCGGAGGCGAGGCTCTCGGTGCGCTGCCGGATCAGGGTGCGCAGACGCTCGGCGTCGCTGGTGGCCGTCGCCGCGTCGTAGCCGTCGACGGTGGCCAGGACCGCGCCGATCGCGTCCACGGTGGCCAGCGCCGTGCCGTTCCCGTAGACCTCCTGGTAGAGGCCGCGGTAGGCGTCCTCGTACACCTGCCGGAACGTCTCGCTGGCGAGGAAGCGTTCCTTGAGCGCGTGCCCGGCCCCCTGCGGACGGTCGCCGGCCGGCCCGGCACCTCCCGGCCCGGCACCTCCCGGCCCGGCACCTCCCGGGCCGCCGTCGCGACCGGCGTCCCCGCCGGGCGGCGTGGTGTCGGCCGGCGGCTCGGCGGCCTGCTCGCCGCCGTTCGTGCCGGCGCCGGCGGGGCCCTGCGTCCCGCCGCCCCGGAAGCCACCGCCGCCGAGCCGGCCCTGATCGAGCGGGCCTTGGGCGGCGTCGCCGCTGAAGGCGAGGTTGTAGTCCCAGCCGATCACCGTGAACCTCTTCGTGCCGAGGTCGTACCAGAGGTAGTAGTTGCGGCCGGGACCGGACATGTCGTCGAAGTTCAGCATGAGGTTCTGCCAGGCCACGTACCGGGCGAAGGACGCCACATCGAGCCGGTCGGCGAGGTGTTCGTCGAACTCGGCGTCGCTCGCGGTGCCGACCCACCTGATCAGGTCGATGACCGGTTGCAGGTCCTGGCTGCCCTTCATGGTGACCTGCGCGAAGTCGTCGGCGTAGGCGGTCGGGTCGTCACCCTGGTCGGTGAACTGGCCGGTGGCCAGCGACTTGTACAGCACCCCGGGACCGTCGAAGTCCTCGGCGAAGTGCGCGTCGGGGTGCTCCACGACCAGCCGTGCGGTGGTCGGCCGGTCGTTGACGGTGAAGCTGGTGTACGCGTACTCCTGCGCCACCTCACCGGCGCCGGCCAGCAGGTCGAGGGCGAGCGCCTCGTTGAGAACGGTGGAGCCGGCGCCCATGCCGGCCACCCGCACGGCGATCTCCCGGTGCCCCTGGTAGCGGCGGCCGTCGACGTACTCGTCGAAGCGGATCAGCCAGGGCAGCGTCTCGGGCTCCTCCGCCTTGAGCGACGACCGGCCGAAGCCGCCCGGGACGCCGACCCCGCCAGGCGGTGCGCCGACCCCGCCAGCCGGTGCGCCCTGACCAGCCGGTCCATCCTGAGCGTCCGGCGCGCCCTGGCCGCCCGGCTCCGCCCGGCCCTCCGGCGCACGCCGGCCGCCCGGCCCAGCCTGGCCGCCCGGCCCGCCGGCACCCGGCCGGCTCTGGCCGTCGCGGGTCAGGCTGCGCAGCGTCGAGTTCCCCTTGAGCCGGATCCCGACGCTCGGGACGGCGGTCCCGTCGATCACCAGGTCGGCCTCGATGTACTCCTTCTCGCCCTCGTCGTAGAAGGCGTCCAGCATCCGTTGGTAGTCGGCCTCGCGGAAGACCAGTTCGATGCGGTGCGCCACCGTCTCGTCGAACAGGTCCACCGTGCCGGCGACGTCCTGGGTGACCTGGTCACCCCCGGTGCCGCTGCCGCTGGTCACGTAGGGCCGGATCCGCACCGTGCTGACGGCGACGGTGAGCACGAGCAGGAACGCGAGGCAGCCGGCCAGGAACCTCCAGTAGTGCCGGACCCGGACCGGGATCCGGTGCCTCAGCCGCATCACAGGTCCGTCTGGTCGTAGCCGGTCAGCACGGTCACCCGCTGGCCGCCCGTCCGCTCGGCCAACGCGTTGATCAACTCGCCGGGCTCGGTGCCCTTCTTCAACCGCACCGTGTACATGATCTCGGTGAGCGCCCCGCCCCGGATCGTCTCCATGCTGACCAGCTCGAACTCGCTGGTGTGGCGGATCAGCACGTCCTGGATGGACTCGGTGTGGTTGCCGGTCGGCGGCACCTGCACCTTGACGACCTGCCGTTGGACGTGTGAGGCGAACCAGTTGAACCGGTACATGAGCACGACGACCAGGCTGATCGCGACCGCCGCGACCACGGCCAGCGTGTAGAAGCGGGTGCCGCAGGCCATGCCGACGCCCATCACGAGGAAGATGAATCCGACGTCCCGGGTCTCCTTGATGGCGTTGCGGAACCGCACCACCGACAGCGCGCCGACCAGGGCGAACGCCCGCGCGATGTTCGAGCCCACCACCAGCATGATCAGCGAGATGAGCATGCCGAGGATCACCAGCGTCTGCACGTACGACTGGCTGTACGAGACGTTGCGGTGCGTGAACCGGTAGACCCAGCCGATCACGGCGCTCAACACGAAGGACAGCCCCAGGGCCAGGGCGATGTCACCGACGCTGAACGTGCCGGACAGGTCCTGCAATTCGAACGGCATGATCTCAGGCCTCACTTCTCGCGTACGGGGGGACGGCCGCGTCGGCGGCCGGTTCGTCGGTGACGTGGAAGATCGAGCGGGGCGCGCGGCCGAACGCCTCGATGCTCTGGCAGTACTTGGACATCCGGACGACGGACAGGTTCGCGCGCGCGGCCAGGTCGGTCAGCCAGTACGGCACCCGCTCATTGGCCTTGATCTCCAGCACCGAGAACGTCGCCGGGACGATGAGCCGGTTCTCGGCGTCGGCGCCGAGGTGGAAGTCACGGTCGCGGCCACGGACCCGGTGGTCGAGCGTCACCCGCAACCCGACGTCGGAGTCCCGGCCGACGAACGCCTCGCGCTGGTAGCCGGTCATCGCGACCGGTCGCAGGTCCAGACCGCAGACCAGTTCGAGGACCTCGTCGAGGAACGCCCGCTCGCCCGGGGCGTGGTCGACCATCCGCCGCCCGTCGCACAGGTCGCGGGCCAGCCGGTACGGCAGGGCGACCCGGCGTTTCTGGGTGACCCGGTTGACCCGCTGCTTGATCTCGACGTGGACCGTGCTGTCGTCGGTGACCGTCGACCGGTCCCCGTAGTGGCGGACGCGCAGCTTGCGGCGGAACCGCAGGCCCTCGATCTTCTCCCAGTAGAAGCGGAGCTGGTCGGTGTCGTAGTAGACGCTCCACACGCCGTACCCGGTGCCGCCGCCGTGGCTGTCGCGGTCCATGCGGGCGGCGAGCCGCTGCCGCAGCGCGGCCACGTCACCGGTCGGCACCAGGTACTTGATCTCGTACCGGTTGAAGGCGTGCAACCGGCTGGGCGCGCGCAAGGCGTGCCCGGCCCGGTCGTGAGCGCGGTCCGGGTCCGGCTCCCGTCCGGCGGGCGGCGCCGGGTCCGGTGACACCTCCTGATCGGGGTCGCGGGACAGGGCCCGGTGGAGCCACGTGCGCATCAGGTGCTGGCCAATCTGTGGGGGACAGGGACCAGCGAATGCAAGCAGGCGTGGCTATGGATCAGCTTTGGATTGCGGATGAACCAGCGGTGAACAGAGGCACACGGCGTGCGCCGCCGGCGGCCGGACGCGGCGCGCGGGCGGCGCGCGTCCAGGAGTGTCGGTCGGGCGAGGCAGAATCGCGTTCGTGCTGGTGGCGGTGGTGGCGGACGAGGTTGGCGGCGGTGGGGTGCTCCAGCCGCTCGACGCGTCCGGCCGTGTCGTCGGCCCGCCGGAGCCCGTGGCCGACCTCGCCGCCGCCGTGGCCGCGCGTGAGAGCGCCGAGCGCCCCCGCTGGGTCTGGGCCTCCGGGGCGGCCGTCTACCCGGCGCTGCTGCGCGCCGGCGTCCGGGTCGACCGCTGCCACGACGTGGAGCTGACCGAGGCGCTGCTCCTCGGCCACGCCGGGCGGTGGGGTGAGCCGCGGTCGCTCGCCGCCGCCTGGGCTCGGCTGACCGGAGCGCCGGTGCCCCCCGACCCGCCGCCGCGACCGGCGGCGCCTCCGGGCCTGGGCCAGGGCGCGCTGTTCGACACCCCGGCCGGGCCGCCGGGCCCCGGCATCGACGCCCTGGTCCGGGTGTACGCCGACCAGCTCGCCCGGATCACCGCCACCGCGCATCCCGGCCGCTTCCGGCTGCTGGTCGCCGCCGAGTCGGCCGGCGCGCTCATCGCCGTCGAGATGGGCGCCGCCGGGCTGCCCTGGCGGGCCGACGTGCACGACGCGATCCTCGCCGAGCTGCTCGGCGAGCCGTCTCCGGTGGGCGGGCCGCCCCGCCGCCTGGCCGAGCTGGCCGCCCGGATCGCCGACGCGTTCGGCGTACGCCAGCTGCACGCCGACTCCCCGGCCGAGCTGCTGCGCGCGTTCGCCCGGGCCGGGGTGGAGCTGCCCAACACCCGGGCCTGGGTGCTGCGCGGGGTGGATCATCCGGCCGTGCCGCTCGTGCTGGAGTACAAGGAGCTCTACCGCATCTGGACGGCGCACGGCTGGGCGTGGCGCGAGCAGTGGGTGCGTGACGGCCGCTTCCAGCCCGAGTACGTCCCCGGCGGGGTGGTCTCCGGGCGGTGGGCGACCCGGGGCGGCGGGGCGTTGCAGATTCCCAAGGTGATCCGGCGGGCCGTCGTGGCCGACCCGGGCTGGCGTCTCGTCGTCGCCGACGCCGGCCAGCTGGAGCCCCGGGTGCTCGCGGCGGTCTCCGGCGACGCCCGGCTCGCGGCGGCCGGCGGTGCCGGCGACCTCTACGCGGCGCTGGCCCAGGACGCCTTCGGCGGCGACCGGGCCCGGGCCAAGGTGGCGCTGCTCGGCGCCATGTACGGCCAGACGGGCGGGGCCGCCGTGCCGGCGCTGGCGGTGCTCAAGCGCAGCTACCCGACGGCGTTCGGCTACGTGGAGGCGGCGGCCCGCACCGGCGAGGCCGGCGGGCTGGTCCGCTCCTGGTTGGGGCGCACCTGCCCACCGAGCTCGGTCGGGTTCGCGGATCCGGGCGACGGGGCGCCGGACCCGGACGGGGCGGGCGACCCGGGAAGCACGCGGGCCCGCGCGGCCCGGGGCCGCTTCACCCGCAACTTCGTCATCCAGGCCACCGCCGCGGAGTGGGCGTCCACGCTGCTCGCCACGTTGCGCGGCGAGCTGGCCGGCACGGACGCCGAACTCGTCTTCTTCCAGCACGACGAGGTGATCGTCCACGCGCCGGCCGCGCAGGCGGCGGAGGTGGCCGCGGCGGTGAGCCGCTGCGGCGAGCGGGCGACCGCCCTGCTGTTCGGCGACACCCCGGTGCGCTTCCCGCTGGACCTGTCGATCGTCGACTGCTACGCCGACGCCTGAGGGGCACCTGGTTCCGCCGGACCGGCCCGCGACCGACGGGCGGCCCGTCAGTCGGCGACGTGCACGACGATCTTGCCGCGGCGTTTGGCCGTCTCCAGGGCCTCGTAGCCGGCGCGGGTCTCGCGCAGCGGCAGGACGCGGTCCAGCACGGCCCGCAGTCGTCCGTCGTCGACGAGTTCGGCGATGGACCGCAACGCGTCCCCGTCGGGCTCGACGACGAAGAACACCCCGCGTACGCCGTACCGGGCCGCCTCCTGCTCGTCCGGCGGAGTGGCGGTGGTGACGAGGACGCCGCCCGGCCGCAGCACCGACCAGGACCGCGACTGCGTGTCCCCGCCGACGGTGTCGACGACCACGTCCACGTCGCGGACGTGGTCCTCGAACCGGTCGTGCGCGTAGTCGATCACCTGCTCGGCGCCCAGGTCACGGACGAAGTCCAGGTCGCTGGCGGCGGCCGTGGCGCTCACCCGGGCGCCGAGGGCGGTCGCGAGCTGCACCGCGTACATCCCCACGCCGCCGGCGCCGCCCTGCACGAGCACGTGCTGGCCGGCCTGGAGGCCGGCGTGGGTCACCAGGGCCTGCCAGGCGGTCAGCGCGGACAGGGGGAGTGCCGCGGCGTGGTCGTGGTCGACGGTGACCGGTTTGGCCGCCACGACGGCCGCGGGCACGGTGACGTACTCGGCGGCCGCGGCGTCGCGGGTGAAGGGGATCAACCCGTAGACGGCCTCCCCCTCGGCGGGGCTGCGCACCCCCTCGCCGGTCGCGGCGACGACTCCGGAGAACTCGTGCGACGGGACGATCGGCGTGCGCTCGGACCCTGACCCGTCGAAGCTGTCCGTCCAGGTCGCCCCCCAGGTGAGCTCGTGGGGTGTCATGGACGCCGCCTTCACGGCCACCAGCACCTCGCCCGGCCCGGGCTCGGGCCTCGGCGCCTCCTCGTACACGAGCTGTTCCGGGCCGCCCCTGCGGTGTGCCCTCACGGCGTGCATCGTGCTCATCCCGGGTGTTGCTCCTTCCCGACCCGTACGGTCTGCCGGTGCCGACCGGTGCGCGCGTATTCCCGCGCTGGCCCCCGCTACCCCGATGATCATGAGGTCTGCGGGGCCGCCGGAGATCGAATCCGTCGCCAACCTCATGATCGACGAGGGCGGGCTCCCGGGGATGAAGCGATGCATAACAGTTGCACTCTTTTTCCCATTCGCCCCGCTACCCGCCTCGACTCGTCCTCGTTGCTCCCGATGTCCGTACGACGGAGCGGGTCGCGCCCTCGGGCCGCGGCCCGCTCCACGGTGGAGGGGGCGCAGCTGAAGCGGATCGCAGGAATGATCATCGCCGCGGGCGGGGGACGTCGCATCGGCGGCCCCGAGGCGCTGTTGCACCAGGGGGAGCGGCCCCTGGTCAACCGGATGATCGACACGATGACCGAGGCGGGCTGCGGGCAGATCGTGGTGGTGCTGGGTGCCGCGGCCGACCAGGTACGCGAGACGGCCGACCTGTCCGGGGCCACCGTGGTGGTCAACCGGGCGTGGGGGACCGGCGTGGGGTCGTCCATCCGCGCCGGCCTGGCGGCGATCGACGACGAGACCATCGAGGCGGTGGTGGTCGTACCCGTGGACATGCCGGGGCTCACCGCCACCGCTGTCCGGCGGGTCGCCGCCCTGCCGTACCCGGACGTGCTGGTCTGCGCCACCTACGACGGGCTGCGCGGCTACCCGATGCTCTTCGGCCGGCGGCACTGGGCCGGCATCGCCACCCTGGCCAGGGCCGACGTCGGTGCCCGGCCCTACCTGCTGGCGCACAAGGACCAGATCGTCGACATCGCCTGCGACTCGGTCGCCGACGGCAGCCGGGTCGACACCCCCGAACTCATGGCGCTGTACGGCCTGACCGTCCCGCCCCAGCGCGTCGGCGTCTGAGCACGCGCCGAAGACCCGCGCCCCGCCGGCGCCGGAGCGGCCGTCCCGCCGGAGCGGCCGTCCCCCCGCAAATAGGCGTACGCCCGGCGGCCGGTCCGGGCCGCCGGGCGTACGTGCGGACGTCAGTCCTGCTTGTCGAGGAAGGCGAGCGTGGTCGCCGCGAACAGCGGGGAGTCCGCGATGTCGTAGTGCGTGAGCCCCGGCAGGATGGCCAGCGCGTGGCCGCCCTTCGGCCGGTTCTCGCCGCCCCAGCCGCCGTCGCGCAGCCCGCCGTCGAGCAGCGCGAAGACCTCGACGTAGTGGCGCGGCGGGGCCATGTCGGCGTCGGCCGCGACGACCAGCGTCGGCACCTGCAGCCCGCGCACCTCCTCGGTGTAGTCGTAGTCCTTCGCCATCGCCGCGCCGATCTTGTCGAGCAGGCGGGGGAAGTCCTCGGGACGCGGCGCCACCCGCTGGTACAGCTCGTACATCGGGGTGTCCTTCATGAACTCCGCCGCCGCCGCGCCGACCTGGCCCTGCTGCGCCAGGATCTCGGCGTGGATGGCGTCGCGGCGGATGTGCGCGGACGCGGTGACGAGGCGACGCACCTTGTGCGGGTACTTCAGCGCCACCTGGAGGGCCACGCCGCCGCCGAGGGAGTAACCGACGAGATCCGGCTTCTCCAGCCCCAGGTGGTCGATGAGGGCGGCGATGTCCTCGGCCATCAGCGTGACGTCGAGCGGCCGGTCGATGTCGGCGGTGCGGCCGTGCCCCTGCAGGTCGACGAGGATGACCTGGTGGTGGTCGGCCAGGGTGGGCAGGATCGGCGCGAACATCTCGCCCGAGGCGAGGCCGCCGTGCAGCAGGACCAGCGGGTGTCCCGTGCCGTGCGTCTCGTAGTACAGGTTGATGCCGTTGACGTCGGCGTACTGGCCCGAGCCGAAGACGATGTCCGTGGCGGTCATGGTGTGCTCCTCATGTCGTCGTCCGTGGTGACACCGGTACTGACCAACCGGACCTCGCAAACTCATCGCTGTCGTCGACGAATTTTTGTCCGCCCCCTCGACTACGGTGGTCGGCGTGAGTGACGTGGCGACCAGCGCTCCCATCGAGGAGCAGCTCGAGGCGTACCGGTCCGAGCTGACCGGCTACTGCTACCGCATGCTCGGGTCGGTCTTCGAGGCCGAGGACGCCGTACAGGACACGTTCGTGCGGGCCTGGCGCGGCTTCGACCGGTTCGAGGGCCGGTCGGCCCTGCGGTCGTGGCTCTACCGGATCGCGACGAACGTGTGCCTCACCATGCTCTCCAGCGCCCAGCGGCGGGTCATGCCGATGGATCTCGGCCCGGCCGGGTCCGGCCGGGCCGCGGATCCGGGCGAGCCGCGTCCCGACGAGATCTGGGTGGGTCCGGCACCGGACAGCCGGGTGCTGCCCGAGAGCAGCGACCCGGCCGACGTGATCGCCGCCCGGGAGTCGGTCCGCCTGGCGTTCGTCGCGGCGCTGCAGCACCTGCCGCCGCGGCAGCGGGCCGTGCTGATCCTGCGTGAGGTGCTGGCCTGGTCGGCGCAGGAGGTCGCCGACCTGCTCGACACGTCGGTGGCGAGCGTCAACAGCGCCCTGCAGCGGGCCCGCACCACGCTCGCGGCCGTCGACACCGCCGCCGACGTGTACAAGCCGATGGACGAGGAGCAGAAGGCGCTGCTCGCCCGGTACGTGCGGGCCTTCGAGGCGTACGACCTCGACGCGCTCGCGACGCTCCTGCACGAGGACGTCGTCCTGTCCATGCCGCCGGTGCCGCTGTGGCTGCGCGGGCACGACGACATCCGCGCGTGGATGTCCGGCACGGGCAGCGGGTGCCGAGGGTCCCGGCTGGTGCCGGTGGTGGCCAACGGCCTGCCGGCGTTCGGCCAGTACCGGCCCAGCCTCACCGGCTCGGGCCACGACCCGTGGGCGCTGATCGTCCTGCAGGTGTCAGCCGGGCGGATCGCCGAGGTCACCAACTTCCTCGACACCGAGCGCCTGTTCCCGCTGTTCGGGCTGCCGGCCCGACTGGCCTAACGCGTCGGTCAGCCCGAGCAGCTCGACGAGCCGCAGCAGACCGGGCCCCGCGTCGCGGACGACCAGCCGCCAGCCGTGTCGTCGCGCGGTGAGGCGCAGCCGGGCGAGCGCCTCGACCGTTACCACGTCGGGCCGGTCGACGGCGCCCACCTCGCAGGCGACGACGCCCGGGGCGCGGCCCCGCAGCAGCTCGGCGAGATCGGCGCACAGGACGGGAATGTCCGCGCGGGTCACCGTCGCGCCCACGGCGAAGGGGATCGGGGAGGTCACCATTCCCGTAGGACCGTCCGCCCCCGGGAAACTCATCGCACCCGGCACCGATGAGTTCGGCACGGGCCGCGGGTCTGACGGGCATGACGATTCGACAGACCCTGCGTACCGACGGCCCCGTCTTCCTGCCCGGAGACACCGGCTACGACGACCACCGCAAGCCACTCAACCTTGCCCTCGACCCGCGTCCCGCCGCCGTGGTCCGGGCCGCCGGCGCGGCCGACGTACGCCGGGCGGTGCGGGCCGCCCGCCGTCACGCGCTGCCGTTCGCCGTCCAGGCCACCGGCCACGGCACCCACGTGGCGCACGACGGCGCGCTGCTGGTGCACACCGGCGCGATGTCGTCGGTGCTCGTCGACCCGGACCGCCGGATCGCCCGGGTCGGCCCCGGCGCCCGGTGGGGTGACGTGCTCCGGGCCGCCGCGCCCTTCGGGCTCGCCGCGCTGTCCGGCTCCTCACCGGACGTCGGCGTCACCGGCTACACGCTCGGTGGCGGCCTGGGCTGGCTGGCCCGCCGGCACGGCCTCGCCGCCGACAGTGTGCTGCGCGCCCAGGTCGTCACCGCCGACGGCGGGCTCGTGACGGCGAGCGCCGACCGGAACCCCGACCTGTTCTGGGCGCTGTGCGGGGGCGGCGGATCGTTCGGCGTGGTCACGGCGCTGGAGTTCCGCCTCTACCCGGTGGCGCGGGTGTACGCGGGCGCCGTCACCTTCGGCCGCGAGCGGGCCGCCGAGACGATCTCCTTCTACCGGCGGTGGGTCGAGCAGGTGCCCGACTCGCTCAGCACCGCGGTGCTGCTGACCCGCGACGGCTCGCTCGTGGTCAAGGCCATGTACGCCGGCGACGCCGACCGCGGCCGCGCCCTGCTGGAGCCGCTGTGGACGGTGGCGGGCCCGGTCGTCGAGGACGGCATGCGGGTCGTCGACTACGCGCAGGCCGCGATGGGCGGCACCTTCGCCCGTACGTTCGACCAGGTCCGCACGCTCGACGACGACCTCGTGGCGGCCCTCGTGGCCGAGCCGGACGCCACCGTCGAGATCCGCCACTGGGGTGGTCGCATCGCCCGCGACACCGGCGTCGCCGCCCACCGGGACGCCCCGCTGTCGATCATCCTCGACACGGTCGCGTCGGCGCGGACCGCGGCGGCGCTCGGTCGCAGCGGCATCGGCAGCACGTTCCTCAACTTCCTGCACGACCCGTCCCGGACCGCGTCGGCGTTCACCGCGGAGAACTGGGCGGCGCTGCGTCGGATCAAGGCGGCCCACGACCCGGAGAACCTCTTCGGCGCGGGCCTCGCCGTCCCGCCGGCCGGGGTCTCGGCCACCGCCTAGAGGTGGCACGGACCCCGGCCGCGGACGGCCCCTCAGTCGAGGCAGAACTCGTTGCCCTCCGGGTCGGCGAGGACGATGTGCCCGGCGTCGAGCGGGGGAGCGGGCTCGTGCCGCCGCAGCCGGGTGGCGCCGTGGGACACGAGGCGCTCGGCCTCCGCCTCCAGGGCCGCCATCCGCGCGTCGCCCCGGAGCCCGGGAGCGGCGCGTACGTCGAGGTGCACACGGTTCTTGGTCTGCTTGCGCTCGGGTACGCGCTGGAAGAACAGCCGGGGCCGCGAGCCCTCGGGGTCGATCAGCGCCGAGGCGTCGTTGCGCCTCTCCGGCGGCACACCCATCGCCTCCAGCGCCTGGTCCCACGACTCGAAACCCGGGGGCGGGTCCTGGAGCCGGTAGCCGAGGGCCTCGGCCCAGAAGGCCGCGAGACGGGCGGGGTCGGCGCAGTCGAACGTGATCTGGACGTCGCGGGCCATGTCAGCTCGCCTCCTGTCGGGTGTGCAGGTAGAGGTCGCGGAGCAGACACACCTCGGCCAGATGGTGGATCAGCTCCCGGTTGATGTGCAGCACCAGCGCCGCGAGAGGCCACTCGGCGTACGGGCCCTCCGCCGCCCCGCACGGGCGGGCGAGGTCGGACTCACCGAGGGACTCGACCCCGGCCTGCCAGGTGGCGTACTCCGCGTCGAGTTGCGCGAGGGCCGCGGCCGCCGTGGGGGCGTACGCGAACGACTCGTAGTCGGTGGGCGCGCGGCCGAAGTGTGCGGCGTTGCGTACGGCCAGCACGCCGACGATCACGTGCCCGAGCCGCCAGGCGATCGTCGTGAACGGTCGCGGTTCGGGCTCCGGCATCGCGAAGTCGATGGTCATGGCCCCGGATCCGGCCCGCACCGGGGCGGTGCCGGCGCCGCGCGGGCGTACGCTCCAGCACCCGGGCACGGGCTCCCAGAAGTACTCGTCGTCGGTGAGGCCGTCGAGACGGTCGCGCAGCTGGTGGGTCCAGTGCCACGCGACCTGCTCCCGAAGCAGCCGGTTCCAGTCCTGGTCGGTCATGGGTCCAGCCTGCCCCCTATCGCGGACAGGATCGTTCCGCGTTCTGTGGAACGATGGGGTCGTGACCGTCGAGGCGACCACCGAGCGGGTGCTGCGGATGCTGGCGCTGCTGCAGCGTCGGCCGTCCTGGACCGCCGCCGAGCTGGCCGCCGAGCTGGGGGTCACCGACCGTTCGGTGCGCCGCGACGTGGAGCGGCTGCGCGCACTCGGCTACCCCGTGCACGCGACGGCGGGCGTCGGCGGCGGTTACCAGCTCGGCGCGGGCACCCGACTGCCGCCGCTGCTCCTCGACGACGAGGAGGCGATCGCCACGGCGGTCTCGCTGCGGCTGGCGACGGGTGGCACGGTGGCGGGCGCTGGCGAGGCGGCGCTGCGGGCGCTCGCAAAGCTCGACCAGGTGATGCCGACCCGGCTGCGGGCCGAGGTGCGGGCGGTGCACGGCGCCACCGACACCCTCGTCGGGCCCGCCGTCGAGATCGACGCGGAGCTGCTCGTGACGCTGGCACGGGCCTGCCGCGACGCCGTGCGCGTCCGGTTCCGGTACGCGGGGCGCCACGGCGGGGAGGGCGAGCGCACGGTCGAGCCGGTGCGGATGGTCACCACCGGCCGCCGCTGGTACCTGATGGCCTGGGACGTCGACCGTGGGGACTGGCGCACCTTCCGCCTGGACCGGATGCGGGAGGTGGCGGCGACGACGTGGCGCTTCCGGCCGAGGGAGCATCCGGACCCGGTCGCCCACGTGCAGCGTTCGGTGACCGAGGCGCCGTACCGGCACCTCGCGCGGGTGCGGCTGCACGCCCGCCCCGAGCGGGTGCGGGAGCTGGTGCCGCCCCAGGTGGGGCGCGTCGAGGACGACCGCGACGGGTGGTGCGTGCTCGTGACCGGCGGGGAGGACCTGGACTGGCTCGCCATGCACGTGGCCCGGCTGGGCTTCGAGACGCAGGTGCTGGAGCCTCCGGAGCTGCGGGAGGCCGCCGCCCGGATCGCCCGCCGCCTCGCCGCCATGGCGGGCGCCGGCGAGGTCGGCGCGCCCGCCGCGGCGACCCAGTAGGCTCGGCCGGTGCCCCGCCCCCCGGTCGACCTGGTGCCCGCCGGTGTGCCCGCCGAGACGCTGACCCACAACACGCTCAACGGGGTGACCGGCGGCATCTGGCGTACCCGCCGCGACGGCCGTCCCGCCGTGCTCAAGCTGCTCGCCCCGCCCGGTCGCCCCGGGCCGATCCACTGGGCGGCCAGCGAGGACCCGGGGCACTGGAACTACTGGCGGCGGGAGGTCGAGGCGTACGCCAGCGGCCTGGCCGCCACGGCGTACGCCGGACTGCCCGGCCCGGAACCCCTGGCCGTCGACGACCGGCCGGACGGCACGGTGGCGCTCTGGTTGGCCGAGGTGACCGGCCGGCCCGGCATCGCCTGCACACCCGCCGACCTCGGCGACGTGGCGCACCACCTCGGCGCCGGCCACGCCCGGTGGCTCGGCGGCCCGTCGACCTGGAACTGGCCGGCCGGATCGCGGACGCCGGAGTGGCTGGCCCGCGACTGGTTGCGCGACTACACGCTCAGCCGGCCGGTGCCCGGCCCGGTGCCGTGGGACCATCCGGTCGCGGTGGCCGCCTGGCCGCATTCGCTGCGGGCCGGGCTGCGCGAGCTGTGGGAACGCCGGCACGAGGTCGTGGCCGCCACCGACGCGCTGCCCCGGACCCTGTGCCACCACGACTGCTGGCCGATGAACCTCGTGTTCACCGCTGCCGGGCCCGTGCTGCTCGACTGGTCCGGCGTCGGTCCCGGCCCGGTCGGCGAGGACGCGGCCAACCTGGTGCTGGACACGTTCCTCGACGGGCTCGTCGACGTGGCGCTGCTCGACGAGGTCGCGCAGGTCGTGCTCGACGGCTACCGGGCCGGGCTGCGCGGGTCGGTCGACGCGGCCACGGTCGTCCGGGCGGTGCGGCTCACCGGCGCCGCCAAGTACGTGTGGCTGGCCCCGCTGATGCTCACCCGGCTCGGCGGGCCGACCGGGCAGACGTACGACCGGCGCGACGAGGCCGAGATCATGGCGGGCCGCCGCCCGGTGCTGGAGCTGCTCGTGGACTGGGCCGCCGAGGCGCTCGCCTGAGCCGACCGGCGCGGGTCGACCCTCAGGTCGGTGGAGGCCCCACGATGGCGGGCGCACGACGCCGCCGACGCGGTCACCGCCGTCCGGGCGGTCGCCGACGGCATCGACCGGCGCGACACGCGACCGCCGGACTCGTGACCGGTGACGCCGCGGGTCAGGACGGTCGCCCGCCGAACCGCCAGGTGTGCACCTCGACGTCGGCGTACCGGTCGGCGGTCAGGACGGCGCGGGCCGCCTCCGGGTCCGCGGCCCGGACCAGCGCCGCCGTACCGAGCCAGGTGGCGCCGTCGTCGGACAGCAGCGGCCCGTACGCGATCAGCTCGTCCCGGTGGGGCGGGACGGCGAGGTCGGCGGCCGGCCCGGCGCCGAGGCCCAGCACCAGGTACCGGTTGCCGCCGTCCCGGCCACCGGGGAAGTCCCACATCGTGCGTCCGAGTGCGTTGCGCCACCGGCGCAGCAGCACGTCGCGGTACACGCCGGCCTGGTGGTTGGGCTCATCGAAGGCGAACGCGCGGGCGGCGGCCGGATCGGGCAGGTCGAGGATGTGCAGACTGCCGGTGGCCGTGCCGTCGTCGGCCAGGGTCGGCCCGCGGGCGATCATCCCCGCCGCGTACCGGTCCATGTAGGACCAGTGCTCCTCGACCAACTCGTCCCGCAACGCCGCCGAGCCGGGACGGTCGCGGTGGTAGCACAGGAACTCCACGCCCCCAGTCTCGGCCGGTGACGGCGGCCGATGCGTACCGGGTCGCACGCGCCCGGCCGTAATCGGTCGAGGTCCGGGGGCGGCCCGGCTATCCTGCCCGCAACGTTGATCGACAGTTGGGAGCTGAGATGCGCCTCGACATGGTCACGGTCCCCGCTCCGCCGCGAGTGCGCACCGCCCACTGATCGTCCGCCGGCGCCGACCGCCGGCCCAGTGGTGCTCCTCGCCGCGCGGAGCGGTCCCACGACGACCGTTCCCCCTCTTCCCGGCTCGAGGAGCTCTCTTGCGTGCCCTTGCATCCGCGCGTCTGGGCGCGGACTTCACCAGACTCTGGACCGCCGCGGCGGTGTCGAACGTCGGCGACGGCGTCACGCTGGCCGCCGCACCGCTGCTGGTCGCCTCCGTCAGCGACGACCCCGCGCACATCGCCGGCGCGGTCGTCGCCCAGCAGCTGCCCTGGCTGCTGTTCGCCCTGGTCAGCGGTGCGTACGTCGACCGGCTCGACCGGCGCCGGCTGGTCGTGACGGTCAACCTGGTACGCGCCGTCGCCCTGGCCGGACTGGCCGCCGGCGTCGCGACCGGGACCGTCGGCCTCGTCGTCATCTACGCGGTGCTGTTCGTCCTCGGTGTCGGCGAGACCCTCGCGGACACCGCCACCGGCGCCCTTCTCCCGTCGGTGGTCGCCCCCGAGCACCTGCCCCACGCCAACGCCCGGCTCTACGCGGCCTTCACCATCGGCAACCAGTTCGTGGCCAAGCCGCTCGGCGCCTGGCTGTTCGTCGTCTCCGCCGCCGCGCCGTTCGGGTTCGACGCGTTCACCTTCGCCGTGGCGGCGGCCCTGGTGGCGGGCATCCGGCCGGTCGCCGGGGAGCAACCGGGCCTGGGGCCGACCGGCTCTGCCCGGGCGCCTCAGCCGCGGGCCTCGCTGCGCGCCGAGATCGTCGCCGGTGTGCGGTGGCTGTGGCGCCACCGGTTACTGCGGACCCTCGCCGTCAGCATGGGCGCCGGGAACGTGGCGTTCGGCGCCGCGTTCGCGGTGTTCGTCCTGTACTGCCGGCAGCGCCTGGGGCTGTCCGACGTCGGCTACGGCTTCCTGCTGACGGCGTTCGCGGTCGGTGGCCTGGTCGGTACGACGGTCGCCGCCCGGCTCACCCGAGCGCTCGGTGCCGTCGCCGTCCTCCGTGCCGGCCTGGCCATCGAGGCCGTGACGCACGTGGCGCTCGCGATCACCACCACGCCCTGGGTGGCCGCCGCCGTGCTGGTCGTGTTCAGCGTCCACGGCATGGTCTGGGGCGTCACCGTCGCGTCCGTGCGGCAGCGGGTGGTGCCCGAAGGTCTGCGCGGCCGGGTCGGCAGCGTCTTCGGGCTGCTGGACCTCGGCGGTGCGGCGCTGGGCGCGCTGCTCGGCGGTCTGGTCGCCGGCGCCTGGGCGATCACCACTCCGTTCTGGGGCGCCGCCGTGGTGATGGCGGCGGTCACCGTCCTCGCGTGGCGTCCGTTGCGGGCGGCCGCCGCCTGACGGCGCTGTCGGTCGACGACGGCCCGACAAACGGGAGGCGGTCGCTCATTTTCGTACGCATACTGGTCGGCGTGAAGCTTGCTGAGGCTCTTGCGCTGCGCGCGGATGCGGCGCGTCGTGTCGCGCAACTCCGTACCCGCGTCGTCGCCAGCGCGCGTTACCAGGAAGGTGAGGCCCCGGCCGAGGACCCGGCATCCCTGCTCGCCGAGGCGGGGGAGGTGTTCGGTGAGTTGGAGGAGCTGATCCGGCGGATCAACCGGACCAACGCCGCCACCTCGGTCGACGGTGGGAGCCTCACCGACGCGCTCGCCCGGCGCGACGTCCTGCGCCTGCGGCACGCCCTGGTCACGTCCGCCGCGGACGCCGCCGCGGGTGAGGGTCAGCGCGGCTTCCGACAGCTGCGTTCCGAGTTGAAGATGATCCCGGCGCTGCCGGTGGCCGAGCTGCGCCGGCAGGCCGACGACCTCGCCCGGCAGCTCCGAGAGGTGGACACTCTCATCCAGCGGACGAACTGGGAGGTCGACCTGCTGGACTGAGGGCAGGGTGCGGAGCAGGTAACCGACGTGGAGGCGTGCGCGAACCCGAGAGCCGGCGGGTGAAGTCCGGCTCACTCCTGGCGCGCCGGGGGCAGGCGCAGGAGTTCGACTCCCCGACACACGACGCACGCCCAGCACGGCACACAGGTGACGGCGCACAGGGCACGGCACACGACCGGGCGCAGATCCACGACGGCGAGGGCGGGACAGGGGACCTCCGCACCCACATCGAACGGGCTTCGAAGCTCGGCGGACGGCCTCCGGCGCCGGCGCTCGGCGAAGACCGAGCGCCGGCGCCGGCGGTCAGGCGTCGAGGCGGCCGGTGGCGGCGAGCCGCCTGTACCAGTGCGCGCTCTGCTTCCACGTGCGCACCTGCGTGTCGTAGTCGACCCGGATGATGCCGAACCGGCGGTCGTAGCCGTAGCCCCACTCGAAGTTGTCCAGCAGCGACCAGACGAAGTAGCCGCGCACGTCGGCCCCCCGCGCCCGGGCCTCGGCCACCGCGGCGATGTGCCGGCGCAGGTAGTCGACGCGGCGGTCGTCCTGGATCGTCCCGTCGGCCGAGACCACGTCGTCGAAGGCGGCGCCGTTCTCGGTGATCATCAGCGGCTGGGCCGGGTACTCGCGGTGCAGGCGCAGCAGCAGCTCGGTGAACGCCTCGGGGTCGATGTTCCAGCCCATGGCGGTGTGCGGGCCGGGCTGCGGCAGGAAGTCGACGTCCTCGGCCGCGACCCAGGGGCTGGCGTCGGACTTCCCGTGCCCGTCCGCGTCCGAGCGGGGGGACACCCCGTCCCAGGCGCGGACCAGGGTGCTGGAGTAGTAGTTGACGCCGAGCACGTCCAGCGGCACCGCGATGAGCTTCTCGTCCCCGTCGCGGACGAACGACCAGTCGGTGACGGCCGCGGTGTCGGCGAGCAGGTCGGCGGGGTAGGCGCCGTCGAGCATCGGGCCCAGGAACGCGCGGTTCGCCAGCGCGTCGATCCGCCGCACCGCGTCCCGGTCGGCGGCCGAGTCGGACGCGGCCCGGACGACGTGCAGGTTCAGCGTCACCGACAGCTCGGCGGCCGGCGCCAGCTCCCGCACCACGCGGCCGGCCAGGCCGTGGGCGAGGTTCAGGTGGTGGACGGCGGCCAGCGCGGCGGCCGGTTCGGTACGCCCCGGCGCGTGCACGCCGGAGGCGTAGCCGAGGTACGCCGAGCACCACGGCTCGTTGAGCGTGGTCCACGTGTGCACGCGGTCGCCGAGCGCCTCGACGACGCCGGCGGCGTACTCCTGGAAGCGCAGCGCCGTGTCCCGCGACGGCCAGCCGCCGGCGTCCTCCCGCTCCTGCGGCAGGTCCCAGTGGTACAGGGTGGCCACCGGTCGTACGCCGCGTTCCAGCAGGCCGTCCACGAGACGGGAGTAGAAGTCGAGGCCGGCCCGGTTGAACGGCCCGGAGCCGCCCGGCTGCACCCGCGGCCAGGAGATCGAGAACCGGTACGCGCCGAGGCCCAGGGCCGCGACGTGCCCGAGGTCCTCCTGCCAGCGGTGGTAGTGGTCGGCGGCCACGTCACCGGTGTCGCCGTTGAGCGTCCGGCCGGGTGTGTGGCTGTAGGTGTCCCAGATGGACGGCCCCCGGCCGTCCTCGGTGGCCGCGCCCTCGATCTGGTAGGCGGCCGTGGCCGACCCCCAGACGAAGCTCTCCGGAAAGACGTGTTCGGTCACTGTCGTACCCCCTGGACCTCGCAGCGGTGTCCCGCCGACACTCCCGACACCAGCTCGGCGGTGGCCGTGCCACCGTCGAACCGCACCTCGAACTCGGCGCCCGGCCCGCCCCCCGGCGACGGTACGCGGACCCGGGTGCGCTGGCCCTCCGCCGGCGCGTACAGCCGCAGCCGCACACCGTCGGCCCACTCGTAGTCGGGCCGGTCGTCGCGGTCGCCGAACGGGATGACCGCGCCGGGGCGGGCCAGCACCGGCAGGCTGTCGAACTCGTGCTTCTCGGTCACCCAGCCCGGTCCGGTGAGCTGCGCGCCGGTCACCAGGTGGGTCCAGGTGCCGGCCGGCACGTAGAAGGTCACCTCGCCGTCGGCGCTCATCACGGGCGCCACCAGCACGTCGGGGCCGAGCATGTACTGCCGGTCCAGGTACGCCGTGGCCGGGTCGTCCGGGAACTCCAGCAGCATGGGACGCATCATCGGCACGCCGTCGCGGTGCGCCTCCTCGGCGACCGCGGCGAGGTACGGCATGAGGCGCAGCTTGAGCCGGGTGAAGTGGCGCAGCACGTCGACCGCTTCGTCGTCGAACGCCCACGGCACCCGGTAGGAGCCGGAGCCGTGCAGCCGGGAGTGCGACGAGAGCAGCCCGAAGGCGATCCACCGCTTGAACACGGCCGGGTCCGGGGTGCCCTCGAAGCCGCCGATGTCGTGGCTCCAGTAGCCGAAGCCGGAGGCGGCCAGCGACAGTCCGCCGCGCAGCGACTCCGCCATCGCGCTGAACGTCGACTCGCAGTCGCCGCCCCAGTGCACGGGGAACTGCTGGCCGCCGGCGGTGGCCGACCGCGCGAAGACCACGGCCTCGCCCGTGCCGCGTTCGGCCTCCAGCAGTTCGAAGACGGCCCGGTTGTAGAGGTGGGCGTAGTAGTTGTGCATCCGCTGCGGGTCCGAGCCGTCGTGCCAGACCACGTCGGTGGGGATGCGCTCGCCGAAGTCGGTCTTGAAGCAGTCGACGCCCATGTCCAGCAGCGCCTTGAGCTTGCCCGTGTACCAGGCGACGGCGTCCGGGTTGGTGAAGTCCACGAGCGCCATGCCGGCCTGCCACTTGTCCCACTGCCAGACCGACCCGTCGGGCCTGCGCACCAGGTAGCCGTGGCGGCGGCCCTCCTCGAACAGGTACGACCGCTGGGCGACGTACGGGTTGATCCAGACGCACACCTTGAGGCCGCGCTCGTGCAGGCGTCGCAGCATCCCCTCCGGGTCGGGGAAGGTCGCCGGGTCCCACACGAAGTCGACCCAGTGGAACTGCCGCATCCAGAAGCAGTCGAAGTGGAACACCGACAGCGGCAGGTCCCGCTCGGCCATCCCGTCGATGAACTCGGTGACCGTCTTCTCGTCGTACGAGGTGGTGAACGACGTCGACAGCCAGAGCCCGTACGACCAGGCCGGCACGCGGGCGGGCCGGCCGGTCAGCGCCGTGTAGCGGCGCAGCACGTCCTTCGGGGTGGGCCCGTCGACGAGGTAGTAGGTGAGCGTCTGCCCCTCGACGCTGAACTGGGTCTGCGACACCACCTCGGAGCCCACCTCGAACGAGACGTGCTCCGGGTGGTCGACGAACACGCCGTAGCCCCGGTTGCTCAGGTAGAACGGCACGTTCTTGTAGGCCTGCTCGCTGGCGGTGCCGCCGTCGGCGTTCCAGATGTCGACGGTCTGGCCGTTCTTCACGAACGCGCCGAACCGCTCGCCCAGGCCGTAGACCGTCTCGCCGACGCCGAGCGCCAGCCGTTCGTGCACGTACGCCCGGCCGTCGGCGTCGGTGACGACTCCGATGCTGCGTTCGGTGGACGAGGTGAGGACGCGGTCGCCGTGCAGGAAGTCCACCCGCCACCCGTCGATCAGCGAGACCCGGGCGGTCAGTTCGCCGGTGGTCAGTGAGGCGCTGAGGCCGGTGACGTCGACGGTGACGGGGTGGTCGTCGGAGGTGGCCAGGTCGAACGTGGGGCCCTTGCGCACCCCGCCGAGGTGGTGGGCGATCGTGACGCCGACGACGCCGTCGGCGGGGGAGAAGAAGCGCACCGTGACGACCGGGCGGTTGAGGGTGTCGCCCCGACCGGTGAGCCGGCCCGTGGGGGCGTGGACGGTGAGACCGCGCTCGTCCGGCTCGACCGACTCGACCGTGCCGGGGCGCAGCACGGTGACCCCCGGTCGCAGTTGCCAGTACCCGTCGGTGAACTTCACTTCTCGGCTCCTGCCGTGATGCCGCGCGCGAGGGTGCGCTGGAAGATGAGGAAGAAGAGGATGGCCGGGACGAGGCTGATGAGCGAGCCCGCGTTCGTGGTGGGGGCGTCCATCAGCCGGTCGCCCTGCAGCGACGCCAGCGCGACCGGAATGGTCTGCGTGCTGTTGTCGATCAGCATGACCAGCGGGATGAGGAACTCGTTCCAGGTCCAGATGAAGAAGAAGATGAGCAGCACCGCGAGGGTGGGCCGCAGGTTCGGGAAGACGACCCGCCACAGGACCGTCCACCGGCTCGCGCCGTCCAGCGCCGCCGCCTCCAGCAGCGAACGCGGGAACGTGCTGAGCACCGACGCGAGCAGGTAGGTGCCGAACGCGCTCTGGATGACGGTGAAGATGATGATCACCGCGAGGCGCGTGTTGTAGAGGCCGACCTGCTTGGCGGCGTCGTAGAGCGGGTAGATGAGCGCCTCCTGCGGCAGCATGTTCGCCAGCAGGAAGAGCCCGACGATCCAGAGCCGGCCGCGGACCCGGCCGATGCCCAGGGCGTACGCGTTGAGCAGCGACACGACGACGCCGAGCACGGCGACGGAGCCGGCGATGAGCGTCGAGTTCCAGAGCTTCAGCGGGAAGTCGACCTCGCTCCAGTACGTCCGCAGGCCCTTCGTGTAGAACTCCGACGGCCAGCTCAGCGGCCCGCCCGTCGAGTAGTCCCCGGGTGACTTGAACGCGTTGAGCAGCATGAACGCGAACGGCACGAGCATGACGAGCGCGCCGAGGGTGACCAGGGCGAGGACGACCCAGCGGCTCACGCCGCGGTGGTGGCGGTCGCGGGCCGGCCGTGGCCGGCGCGCCGTGCTGCCGGCCGGAGTGAGCGTGACGGCCATGTCAGACCCCCCGGTCCTGGCGCTCGCTGCGGTTCTGCATCCAGATGAAGACCACGGCCACCACGATGATGATCAGGGTGAGCACCGTGGAGATCGCGGAGCCGTAGCCGACCTGGAGCTTCTTGAAGAACGTGTAGTAGGCGAAGTACGACGGCACGTTGGTGGCGTTCTCGGGCCCGCCGCGGGTGAGCGCGAACACCGGGCCGAACACCTTCAACGCGGCGATCGTGCAGGTCAGGGCCACCACGAAGGTCTCCGGCCGGATCTGGGCCAGGGTGATGGCCCGGAACCGGTGGAACCAGCCGGCCCCGTCGACCTCGGCCGCCTCGTACAGTTCCGGGTCGACGCGTTGCAGGGCCGCCATGAAGACGACCACCGGGTAACCGATCTGGACCCAGATCATCACCGCCATGACGCTGGGCAGGGCGGTCTTCGGGTCGCCCAGCCAGTCGTGGCGCAGCGCGCCGAGGCCGACCGCGTCCAGCAGGCCGTTGAACGCGCCGTCCGGCCGCAGGATCCAGCCCCAGACGATGCCGGCCACCACGACCGGCAGCACCTGCGGCAGGTAGAACGCCGCGCGCAGTGCGGCGGCGGTCCGCGGCCGGAACCTCCGCCCGATGACGTCGAAGAGCACGGCGGCGAGCACCAGGCCCACGAGGGTCGGCACCACGACCATCGCGACGATCATGGCGAGCGTGTTCCGGAACGACGTCCAGAACACCTCGTCCTCGAGGAGGTGCCGGTAGTTGTCCAGCCCGATGAAGGTGGGGTCGCCGACGCCGGACCACTTCGTCAGTGAGAAGTAGACGGTGCCCATGAGCGGTGCGCCGATGACGAGCACGAACAGCACGGCGCCGGGCAGCAGGTAGAGCCAGTACCCGGCCCGGCCGCCGCGGCGGCGCGGACGGCGGGTGACGGCTGTCTCGGGTGGCGTGGCGGGCCGTCGCGGGCCGGCCACGGTCTCGGGGAGTGCCATGGGAGATCCTTCCCGGCGGGGTGGACGCGCCGGCGGGGACCGGACGCGTCCACCCTGGGCCGTGTCACTTGCCGGTGATCTCCTTGACGCCGTCGGCGTACGGCTTGGCGATCGCGTCGAGCACCTGGTCGGGCGTCCTGGACCCGTTGATCAGGCCCTGGAACCCGGAGACCAGCACGTCGTAGTAGCCGGGCACCGGCCAGTCCGGGTAGAAGGCCAGGCCGTCCTGCTGGCTGACGGTGTTGAAGTTCTCGATGAGCTTCTTGTCCTTCGGGTCGCTGATCTGCGACGCGTCCGCGGCCACCGGGACGCCGCCGTTGTTGCCGATCAGCGCCTGGACCTCCGGGCGCAGGGTGATGTCGATGAAGTCGTACGCGAGGCTCTTGGCCTTGCTGTTGGCGGGGACCACCCAGAGGTTGCCCGACGAGCCGGCGTGGAGCTTGTTGCCCGGGAACAGGAACGAGTCCCAGTTGAACCTGATCTCGTCCTTGAAGCGGCCGTACCACCAGCTGCCGGAGACGATCATCGGGGCCTTGCCGGAGATGAAGGCGGTGCCCATGTCCTCGGCCTTCAGGCTGGCGGCGTCCTTGGCGACGTAGCCCTTGCGCACCCAGTCGGCGAAGGTCTCCGCGCCGTACTTCAGCGGGTCGGCCTTGAAGTCCACCGGGTTCTTGTAGAGCTGGTAGTCGTCGACGAACGCGCGGTCGGCCTTCGACAGCGCGAGCTGGTAGAAGAGCTGCCCGGCCGGGTACTCGGCGCCCGCCTCCGCCAGCGGGGTGACGCCCTTGCTGACGAAGGTGTCCATGGCCCGGGTCATCTCGTCGAGCGTCGTCGGGACGGTGACGCCGTACTTGTCGAAGAGGTCCTTGTTGTAGTAGACCATCACGAACTCGCCGTAGTTCGGCACGCCGTACCAGTTGCCCGAGCCCATGACGCCCTTGTCGTCGTACCGGGCGGTGGTCTGGAGGCTGGGGCTGAGCTTGTCGCCCCAGCCGCGCTTCTCGGCCTCGTCGGTGAGGTCGGTGAGCAGGCCCTGGGAGGAGAGCAGGCCGGCGGTGGCGTTGCCCTTGTTGTACTCCATGATGTCCGGGCCCTCGGACGAGTTGATGATCATGCCGGCGTTCTGCTGGATCTGCTCGAACGCCTTGCGCTCGAACTGCACCTCGACGCCCGGGTGCTCGTCCTTGAAGATCTGGATCGCCCGGTCCCAGGCGACACCCATGGCGCTGTTCGCGCTCTCGTAGTGCCAGAGCTTGAGGGTCTTGGCGTCGCTACCGTCGCCGCCCTCGTCGCCGCCGCACGCGGCGATCGTGGTCGTCGCGGTCGCGGCCAGCGCGACAGCGGCGACCAGCCTGCGGATTCGCCCCATTGCTATCCTCCTGGTGAGTATCGAGCCGGTACTTACCTGGCCCGTCGTCGCGTGGCAGCGCGGCGGCGGGCCGTTGCGTTCACGTGACCGGCGGGCCGGAGCCGGCCGGGTCGGTGCGGTCGCGCGCCCCGGCGGCCGGGCCGGTCGAGCCCCGGACCTCCAGCGCGCACGGGAGCAGTTGCTGGTGGGTGTCGCCGGCCCCCTCCAGGTGGCGGAGCAGCGCCTCCACGGCGATGCGGCCGAGCGCCGAGCCGGGGGACGTCATGGCGGTCAGGGCCGGGTGGGCCAGCTCGGCCACCTGCGGCGAGGTGACCATCGAGACCACCGAGACGTCGCGGGGCACCGCGTGGCCGCGGGTGGCCAGCTCGCCGAGGATGCCGAAGATGGCGTTCTCGTTCATGGCGAGCACGGCCGTCAGGTCGGGCGCCTGCGCGAGGGCCGCGGTGAGCGCCGCCCGCCCGCCGGCGGCGCTGTCCTCGGCGGGGATCATGATCGGTGCGAGGCCGTGGTCGGCCATGGCCGCCACGAACGCGTCCCGGGTGCGGACGGCGGGCCCGTAGCCGGCGGCGATGGTGGCGGCCGAGTGGTTCACGTAGACGATCCGGCGGTGCCCGAGGCCGACGAGGTGGTCGACGGCCTCCCGGACGGTCTGCTCGAAGTCGATGTCGACGTACGACAGGCCGGTGGTGTCGCCCGTACGCCCGATGAGCACGAGCGGGACGCCGGCCTCCTGGAGGGCGGCGACCCGCCCGTCCTCCACCTGGACCTCCATGAGCACGGCGCCGTCGAGCATGCGCTGGCTTGCGAGCCGGCGCAGGTCGTCGACGTCACCGGCGCCGACGGGAGAGAGCACGAGGTGGTATCCGGCGGCGCTGGCCGCGGCGGCGGCCCCGGTCACGAAGGCGGTCTCGGTGGCCCCGAGGCCCCGCTCGTCCATCGGCATGAGCAGACCGACGATTCGGCTCCGCCGGCTCGCGAGCCCCCGGGCCATCGCGTTGGGCTGGTAGTCCAGCTCGGCCATGGCGGCGAGGACCTTGTCGCGGGTGGCCTGGGAGATGGGCCGGGCGCCGGTGAGCACGTACGAGACGGTGCTGACCGAGACGCGGGCGAGGCGGGCGACGTCGTGCATGGTGGCCACCGCACACCTCCCTCGGCCGGCAGTGGAACCGCTCCCAGGCGGCTGTCGAAACGTTTCGACTAACCGTTTCGACGAACGGTAGGGCACGTGTTACGACGACGTCAATAGGTGTTGTCGAGGTGATGACGTCCGGGGCGTGACGGGTCCGCGTCGCCGGGTCGGGCCGCGTCTCCGGATCGGCAGTCACCCTCGGATCAGCCGTTCCCGGCGGCGACCGCGGGGCGGGGGCGGCCGGTGGCGGGAGTCGACGTCAGGTGGCGGGCGAGGGCCAGGGCCGCGAGGAGCGCCAGGAGCCCGCACACCCCCAGCCACCCGACGTGGTCGTACGCTCGCGCGCCGAGCCAGGAGCCCGCGCTGCCGCCGAGGTAGGCGCAGGTCATGTAGGCGGTGTTGACGCGGCTGCGCGCATCGGGGCGCAGGGCGTAGTTCCGTACCTGGTTGGCGACCATGCCGGACTGCATCCCGACGTCGAGCAGCAACGTGCCCAGCACCAGCGCCGCGAGGCCCACCGCACCGCCGAGACCGGCGAGCGCCAGCACGACGGCCGCGGCGACGACCCCGAGCAGGCACACGAGGTTCACCGCGTCGCTCCCGCGACGGTCCACGACGCGCCCCGCGAGCGGGGTGCACAGCATGGTCCCCGCGTTGACCAGGGCGAGCGTCCCCACGGCCGGCGCGCCCAGGCCGTACGCCGGACCGGTCATGAGCAGTGCGACGGCGGTCCAGACCGCGGAGAACCCCGCGAACACCATCGCCTGGTAGAAGCAGGAGCGGCGCAGGTCCGGTTCGGTACGCAGCACGCGCAGCGACTCGGCGAGCAGCGCCGGGTACCGGTGCCCCGACGGCGGTCGCGTACGGGGCAGGACGCGGGCCATGACCACCGCGATGAGCAGCACGGACACCGCTGCCATCAGGTACGGGGCCCGCCACCCGAACCAGTCGCCGACTGCGCCGGCCACGGTGCGGGACAGCAGCATGCCGCCGATCGAGCCGCTCAGCAGCGTGCCGCTGACCGCGCCACGCCGGTCGTCGGCGACGAGGCCCGCCGCCATCGGGCCGATGATCGGCGCGACCACGGTCGTGACCCCGACGAGAGCGCTCGCCCCGACGAGTGGCGGCAGCGCGGGCGCGCCACTCGCGGCGAGCAGGCCGAACCCGCTGAGACCGAGCAGGACGACGACCAGCCGGCGGTGCGGTAGCCGGTCACCGAGCGGCACCAGCAGGAAGATCCCGGCGGCGTAGCCGAACTGCACAGCGGTCACCACCAGGGCGGCCGAGTCGGCGTCGACGTGCAGACCGGCGCCGACCAGCGGGCTGATCGTCTGGGGGAAGTAGATGTTGCCGACGGCGACCCCGCAGGTGAGGGTGAGCAGCGCCAGCAGCCGGCGGCTCACCGGTGCGCCCCCGGTCCGGGAGGAACGCCCACGGCGGTCCACCGGCCTGGAAGCGACGTGGTGAACCCGGTGCCGCGCGCCGCACCCGTGACGATCGCCGTCGGGGGCCCGCCCGCGTTGCGGGTGGTCGTGTCGATGTGATCGGTCATGCCCCGAAGTCCACGGGACGGGCCGGCGATCCCCAACCGATGTAGCCTGTGCCTAAATGATCAGCTTCCTGCTCGGCGTCGAGGACCTCGCGGACACCCGCTTCGCGATCTCACCGATCCACGAGGCCGTGCTCAGTCTCCGGGTGTTGCGCGAGCCGGGCCTGTACGCGCTGCACCTGCCGTGGCGCCGGTCGGTGGTCGACCGGATCGACGCGTCGACGGCCGACACGCTGCTGTCCCTCGTCGGGCCGGACCGTGCGCTCCCGGACTTCCTCACACCCCGGCCGACCGAGTTCGCCGCGCCGTTCGAGGACGAGTTGGCCGTCGTGCGGCGGACCGCCCCCGACATCGTCCGCCGCGACGTGCGGGCCGCGTACCCGCGCGGGCGGCTGCCGGCCGCCCTCCGTGCGGTGACCGGCGCCGACGACGAGGCGGTGTGCGCGCTCCGCGACGCCATCTGCGACCACCTCCAGCGCTACTGGGAGGCCGCGATCAAGCCGGCCTGGCCGCGCATGCGGCTCGTCCTGGAGGCGGACATGACCTACCGCGCCCGGCAACTGGCCGTCGGAGGCGCCCGCCTGCTCTTCGCCGACATGCACCCGAACCTGTGGTGGCGCGACGGGGTCCTGTACATCGACAAGATGGTCGGCCGGCACCACGTGGCAGCGGCCGGCCGGGGACTGCTCCTGGTGCCGTCGATCTTCTCCCACAAGCCGGCGCCGCCCGTCGGCCGCGACGAGCCGCCGCTGCTCGCGTACCCCTGCCGCGGGGTCGCGACGCTCTGGGCGTCGGCGCCGGCCGCCGACGCGACCGCCCTCACCTCGCTCCTCGGGGCGCCCCGGGCGCGGCTGCTCCACCTCCTCGCCGAGCCGCTCCCCACGGTGGAGATCGCTCGCCGGCTCGCCGTGACGCCCAGCGCCGTCTCGCAGCACCTGCGGGTCCTCCACGCGACGGGCCTGGTCACCCGGGCCCGCGACGGGCGGCACGTGCTGTACCGGCGCAGTCCACTGGGTGACCAGTTGGCCGACCCGTCGGCGGGGCGGTGACCCGGTGGATCAGGATGCACGTGGCCGCCGACGTCGAAGGAGAGCCCGACATGAGTGACCCGGTCCTCGACCTCCGTGGCGTGACGTTCCGCCGCGACGGCAACCAGATCCTCCACGGCATCGACCTGACCGTCCGGGTCGGCGAGCACTGGGCGCTCCTGGGACCGAACGGCGCGGGCAAGAGCACGATCCTCGGCTTCTGCGGAGCGCGGACCCACCCCACGTCCGGCACCGTCGACGTGCTCGGACGCAGGCTGGGACGGGTCGAACTCCAGGAGTTGCGACGCCACATCGGGCACGTCGACCCGCGCCACCCCCTGCGCTCACCGCTCACGGTCACGGAGGTCGTGCTCACCGGGATCACCGGCACCATCGAGGTGCCCCTGCGGTGGGCGCCCACCAGGGAGCAGGCGGACCGGGTGGAGGCGCTCGTCGCCGAGGTCGGGCTGTCCGCGCGCCGCTCCGCCCCGTGGCCCACGCTGTCCCAGGGCGAGCGCGGGCGCGCCCTGATCGCGCGGGCGCTCGCCGCCGACCCGCGACTGCTGCTCCTCGACGAACCCACCACCGGCCTCGACGTCGCCGCCCGGGAACAGCTCCTCGAGACGATCGACGTGCTCGCGCACTCCGCGCCGGAGTTGGCCTCCGTCCTCGTCACACACCACCTGGAGGAGCTTCCGGAGACGACGACGCACGCCCTCCTCGTCTCGGAGGGCCGGACCGTCGCGGCCGGGCCGGTCGACGCCGCCCTGACGACCGAGACCGTCACCCGGGCGTTCGCGCACCCGATCATCGTCGAACGGGAGAACGGCAGGTGGAGCGCCCGAGCCGCCCGCCACCTCCAGACCACCTGACCCACCCGTGTCCCGGCCGGGTCGGAGCGGGCACCGCGGCCCAGGCGGCGCCGGGGGTCAGGGCAGGTCGAACAGGGTGGCGGTGTTGGCCCAGCACACCGCCCGCAGCCAGTCGTCGCCGAGGTCGAGCCGGGCCAGCCCGGCCAGCTGCTCCGCGTACGGGTAGGGGATGTTCGGGAAGTCGCTGCCGAGCAGCACCTTGCCGGCGAGGCCCAGGTCACGCAACCGGGGCAGCTCGTCGGCAGGGAACGGCACGAACCGGTCGAAGAACGACGTGAACGCCATCGTGGTGTCCAGCCGGACGTGCGGGTGGGAGGCGGCGAGGTCGAGGAACGCGCGGTAGTCCGGGGCGCCGAGGTGGGCCACCACCGCGGCCAGCGACGGGTGGCGGGCGAGGAGCGCCGCGAACGGTTCCGGCCCGGTGTGCGCCGTGCCGACGGGAGCGTGCCCGGCGTGCACCACCACCGGTACGCCGGCCTCGGCGAGCAGCCCCCACACGGGATCGAGCGCCGGGTCGGTGGGGGCGAACCCGCCGACCTGGATGTGCACCTTGAACACGCGGGCGCCGGCGTCCAGCGCCTCGGCGACGTACCGGGGAGCCTCCGGCTCGGGGAAGAACGTGGCCGAGGGGAGGCACTCCGGCGTGGTCCGCGCGAAGTCCAGCGTCCACCGGTTGAGGTCGGCGGCCATCCCCGGCCGGTGGGCGTACGCCAGCGCGGTGAACGCCCGCACCCCGAGCCGGCGCAGGTGGGCGACCCGGTCGGCGTCGCTCCACCGGTAGCGGATCGGCCACTCGGTGCCGACCAGCGGCCCGGCCGCGTCGAAGTACGCCCATACCCGGCGCAGCAACCGTGGCGGCAGGAAGTGGGTGTGCACGTCGGCCAGCCCGGGCAGCCCGAGTCCACGCCAGAACGCGGGCACCCCCGCGTCGGCGGCGTCGCCCGGGGACCCGTCGCGCGCGTCTCCGGCCGAGTCCGGAGCCGGCGCGGCGGTCATATCTCGATGTCGAACCGGTTCAGCACCGGACGCGCCACGAGCCCGGCCGCGGCGAGCACCGCCACGACGGTCATCACCGCCCGGAGCACGACCACCTCGGCCTTGCTGCCGGTGCGCAGCGCGATCTTGTTGGGCAGGCCGACCATCGTCCACATCCGACGTTTGATGGGGATCGGCCAGAGGATCGGTACGCCGGCCCTGGTGATCATGTCGCCGAGGATGTGCACGAAACAGCCCACTCCGACGGCCAGGCCGATCATCGGATAGCCGCGCCCGCCCGGCAGGTTCGCGTAGGTGAACCAGGCCGCGGCCAGCGACAGCAGGGTGACGACCACCCAGCCGGCGCGCTCGGCCCACTCGTCGAACAGGCCGCGCAGCGCGAGCCCGATCATGAAGAAGAGGATCCCGATGACGGCCCACTTGCCGTACGCGGTGCAGAGGGCCGTGGTGCCCCAGCCGACCAGCACGGTGAAGGGGATCGTGTGGGTCAGGGTGCGGTGGCCGTTGTTCCGTTTCGGATCCCGGCTCAGCTTCGTGGCGTAGTAGACGCCGAGCGACACCTTCTCCATGACCTCGGCGAAGAAGAGGCTGACCACGCCGAAGGTGCGCGCCACCGTGGCGCCGCCCTGGTTGCGGGTCACCTTGCCGGACAGGTCGAGGTCGGGGAAGAGCGCCCCGCCGGCGCAGACCGCCGTGCCCACGGCCAGCGCGAGCGGCGACTGATGGTAGTCGGCGAACTGGTCCAGCGCCCAGGACCCGGTCAGCCACACCGCCGCGCCGGAGAGCGCGTGCGAGGGACCCATCATGTCGGCTCACCCTCCTCAGGGATCTTGAGCGCCCGAGCGAGATCACTCTAGTCACATCCCGCGCCGGTGCGGAAACCCCCGGACATCCACTGAGGAGGGACTCAGAGCGCCGGTGTGAAGCTCTGCCGGATCATGGGGAAGTATGTCGCGTTGACCTGCCAGTCGAACTCTTTTGTCAACCATGAGACGGTGTACGCGCGGTCGGCCGAGGTGTTCGCGAGCAGCCGTGCGGTGTGGACCCGCTCGCCGGCCGGGTTGAGCCAGGCGCACTCCCAGACCGCCCCACCGTCGAAGATGTCCATGGGGGAGATGTCGACCCGGCGGTAGCCCGGCAGCGCCCCGTCACCGGTCAGCCGCCGCTCCTCGGCCCGCCACCACGCCACCGGGTCGGCGCGGGCGACGCTCGCCTCGACGCTGAGCACCCGGGTGCCGCCCGGTTCCCGGAAGCAGGTGACCGCGTCCTCGGTCCAGTGCAGCCAGGCGATCGGCGCGGCGATCTGGAAGCCGGTCGGATCCGTGTACCACGTCCAGCCCGGCACCAGCCGGAAGCGGGCACCGGGTGGCGGCGGCACCGACGGCACGGGGCTGGCCGCCGCGGGCGGGGCGGCCACACAGGCGAAGGCGGCCGCCGGGCGGGTGGGGCCGACGCCGGCACCCGTCCCCGACGGTTCCCTCTCGGACCGGTCGCGGGCGGCCATCGCCAGTCCCGTGCCGACGGCGGCCAGCAGCGCGGTCGCGGCGGCCGCGACGCCGACCGCGACGCGCTGGCCGCGCCGCGCTCGCGGTCCGGACCGCGCCGGCGCGGCCCGTTCCGCCGCCGGCCCGGCCGGGTCCGGAGCCGCCCGCCGGGTCGGGCCGGGAGCTGGCGGTCGGGTCGGGTCCGGAGCCGCCCGCCGGGTCGGTTCCGGTGTCGCCGTGGCGGCCCTGCGCAGCAGCGGTTCCGCCTCGACGGCGGTCAGCCGCCGCCACGGGTCGCGCTGCAACAGACCGGTGAGGACCGGGCGCAGCGGCCCGGCCCGGCGCATCGGGTCCGGAGGGTCGGTGGCCAGGGCGGAGAGCGTCGCCATGGCGCTGTCCCGGGCGTACGGGGGCTGGCCCTCGACGGCCGCGTAGAGCGTCGCGCCGAGCGACCACAGGTCGGTACGCGGGTCGGAGATCCCGTCGCGCGCCCGTTCGGGTGCCACGAAGTGCGGCGAGCCGAGGATCATCCCGGGGCCGGTCATCGCGGCGTCCCCACCGGTGAACGTGGCCAGGCCGAAGTCGGTGAGCACCACCCGCCCGTCCGTGGCCACCAGCACGTTGTGCGGCTTCACGTCGCGGTGGAGCACTCCCGCGGTGTGGGCGGCGCGCAGCGCGGCGAGCACGGCCAGCCCGATCCGGGCGGTCCGGGCCGGGCTCAGCGGGCCGTCGACGGCGAGGATCTGCTGCAGCGAGCGGGACTCGACGTACTCCATCACGATCCACGGGCTGTCCCGGTCGTGCACCACGTCGTAGATCCGCACCACGTTGGGGTGGCTCAGCCGGGCGGCGGTGCGCGCCTCGCGCAGCGTACGGCGCCGCAGGTCGTCGCGCTCGGCCTCGCCCAGCCAGACCGGCGGCACGACCTCCTTGACCGCGACGTCGCGGTGCAGCAGCTCGTCGCGGGCCCGCCAGACTCTGCCCATGCCACCGGTGCCGACCAGGTCGACCAGCCGGTACCGGCCCGCGATCAGCAGCTGGTGCACGCTCGCGTTCCCCCTCGGTCACCCCCGGTTACACCATAGCTACCGACCCTCGTTTCCTCATCAGTGCGCGTTCGGCGGTTCGTCGCGCCGCCGGGGGCGGGCGGAGTGGGGGCCACGGAGGCGGGCGGAGTGGGGGCCACGGAGGCGGGCACAAACCCGGTGAACGTGAGCGCCGGTGGCTGTTACGGTGCTGCCATGCGTACGTCCTCCGTCCCGGTCATGATGCCCCGCCAGCGGGGCTGTTGACGCGGGACGGATGACGTCACGAGGCCCCGGTCACGGGGCCTCGATTCACGTGCGGGTCGGAGCCCCGGCGCTTTTCCAGGAGGTTCCGATGCCCGACAGGTTCTATGTGACCACCACGATCCCCTACGTCAACGCCCGCCCGCACCTCGGGTTCGCGCTGGAACTCGTGCAGGCCGACGTGCTGGCCCGGCACCGGCGCCAACGCGGCGACGAGGTGCGGTTCCTGACCGGAACCGACGACAACTCGCTCAAGAACGTGCTGGCGGCCGAGGCCGAGGGCCTGCCGACCCAGGATCTCGTCGACCGCAACGCCGCCGCGTTCGAGGCCCTGCGCGAACCGTTGGCGCTGTCCTTCGACGACTTCATCCGCACGAGCCGGGACCCTCGGCACCGCTCCGGGGTGGAACGCCTCTGGCGCGCCTGCGCGGCGTCCGGGGATCTCTACCGGAAGCACTACGAGGGGCTGTACTGCGTGGGGTGCGAACAGTTCTACACGGAGGCCGAGCTTCGCGACGGGCGCTGCCCGGAGCACGACACCGCGCCCCAGCGCGTCACCGAGCAGAACTGGTTCTTCCGCCTGTCCCGCTACCAGGACCGGCTCCACGACCTGATCGAGAGTGGGCGGTTGAGGATCGAACCGGCGGCGCGCCGCAACGAGGTGCTCAGCTTCATCGCGGCCGGCCTCGACGACTTCAGCGTCTCCCGTTCGCAGACCCGCGCCCGTGGCTGGGGCATCCCGGTGCCCGGTGACCCCGACCAGGTCGTCTACGTGTGGTGGGACGCCCTGGGCAACTACGTCACCGCGCTCGACTACGCCCACCACGGCCCCGACTACCGGCGCTGGTGGGCGGACAGCCCCCGTCGGGTGCACCTGCTCGGCAAGGGCGTCGTGCGCTTCCACGCCGTGTACTGGCCGGCGATGCTGCTGTCGGCGGGCGAACCCCTGCCCACCGACATCCTCGTCCACGACTACCTGACCGCCGACGGCAGGAAGATCAGCAAGTCGACGGGCGTCGCCGTCGATCCCGTCGACCTCGTCGCCCGGTTCGGGACCGACCCGGTGCGGTGGTGGCTGCTGCGTGAGGTGCCGCGGGTGGGCGACGCGGACTTCACCGTCGAGAAGCTCGTCGACCGCGCCAACGGCGACCTCGCCGACGACCTGGGCAACCTCGTGAACCGCGTCGTCACGATGGTGCACCGCTACCGTGCCGGTCGACCCCCGACCGGCACCGGGGAGCCGGCTGACGCGCAGCGGCTGACGACCGCCTCCCGGCAGGCGCCGCGCCTGGTCGCGGCGGCTCTGGACGCCTTCGACTTCCGGGCCGCCACCGCCGCGATCTGGAGCGTGGTCGAGGAGGCGAACCGCTTCGTCGAGCACGTGCGGCCCTGGCAGCTGTCCAGGGCCGAGGGCGACGGCGATCTCGACGCCGCCGCGAACCTCGACGCCGCTCTGGACGTCCTCGTCCGGGCCTGCCGGGCCCTCGCCGAGCTGATCGGACCCTTCCTCCCCGACACGGCCGGACGGATCGCCGCCCAGTGCACCCCGTCGGCGGGGCGGCTCCCCGACCCGCGACCGCTCTTCCCGAAGATCACGGCGTCGGCGCGCTGACCCGCGACGGGCCGCCGGGGTGGCGGTGCCGCCTGCCACCCCCGACCGGCCGCCGGGGTGGCGGGTGCCGCCCACCACCCCGGCGGTGACGTCTCAGCTGGCCGCGCCCCCGCCGCCGAGCAGGTTCCCCTCGGGGATCGCGATGCGCGGTGGCGCGCCGGCCACCCGGGCGGCCGCGCGGCGGGCCTGCGACGGCCCGTGCTCGCGGGCCGCGCGGGCGTAGGTGGCCGCCGTCCGCGCCGCGATGGTGGCCCACCCGTAGCGCTCGCCGACCATGGCCCGGGCCTGCCGGGCGACCCGCCGCGCGAAGACCTCGTCGGCGAGGAGCTGGTCGACCGCCCCGGCGAGGGCGTCCGGGTCGCTGTGCGGGAAGGTCACCCCGGTGACGCCGGGCTCGACGATCTCGGCGAGGCCGCCGGTGGCCGCCACGGCGAGCGGCGCGCCGGCGGCGGCCGCCTCGAGGGCCACCATGCCGAACGGTTCGTAGAGGCTGGGCACCACGGTCGCGTCGGTGGCCCCCAGCATCGCGGGCAGCTGCGTGGTGTCGAGGAAGCCGGTGAACCGTACGGTGTCCCCGAGCGCGAGCCGCCGGGCCTCCTCCTCAAGTTCGCCCCGGTACGGGCCGTCGCCGGCGATCACCACCCGCAGTCCCGCGTGCCGCCGCCGCAGGTGGGGCACGGCGTGGACCAGGTGCTGCACGCCCTTCTCGTAGACGAGACGGCCCGCGTACCCGACCAGCGGGCCGTTCGCCGCGAACCGCGCCCGGGCCGAGGCGACCGCCGGCGGCCGGGCCCGCCAGGCGCGGTCGTCGACCCCGTTGGGCACCACGTCCACCTGCCCCGTAGGCAGGTCGAAGAGCGTGGTGACCTGGTCGCGCATGTAGCCGGAGCAGGCGATGACGCGGCCGGATTCGGTGGTGAGCCAGTGTTCGACGGCGTGGATGGTGCGGTTCATCTCGTCGGGGAGCCAGCCTTGGTGTCGGCCGGCTTCGGTGGCGTGGATGGTGGTGACGAGGGGGAGGTCGAGGTGTTCGCGGAGGGTGATGGCGGTGTGGGCGACGAGCCAGTCGTGGGCGTGGATGACGTCGTAGGTGTCGCTGGTGGTGGCGTGGAGGGCGGCGCGGGTGAGGGTGTGGTTGAAGGCCATGGTCCAGGCGAGGAGGCTGGGGGTGGCCAGGGGGAAGGTGACGGGGTCTTCGGTGGCGCGGATGATGCGGACGCCGTCGGTGTATTCCTCGGTGGGTGCGCCGTCGGTGTGGCGGGTGACGACGGTGACGTGGTGGCCGGCGGCGGCGAGGGCGGTGGAGAGGGCGTGGACGTGTCGGCCGAGTCCGCCGACGAGCACCGGCGGGTACTCCCAGGACAGCATGAGCACCCTCTGGTGCCGGGCGGGGTGGATGTCGATCACGTCGGCGTCAGCGGACATGCGGCCCCCTCTGAGTTGTCTCCGGGCGCGCGCCGACCGGCACCCCTGCCGGTGCCCGTCGTCGCGTCTGGGATCGACACCCATCCTGCCGGCAACGGGCTAACCAGCGGAGACACACTCGTTGCGCTCGTGTAAAGCGCTAGCGACCCGACCGGCGCACCCGCAGCAGCTCGGCGACCGACCAGGCCTGGAACGGGCAGCCCGTCGCCGCGTGCGGCGCCAGCCCGTCGGCGGTCTCGCTCACCGAGCCGAGACCGTACTCGGTCAGGTGGGCCTCCAGACCCACGAACAGCTCGTCGACGGGCACCTTCGCCCGCCGGCAGGCGTCCGCGTACGGGCCGACGAGCCACGGCCACACGGTGCCCTGGTGGTAGGCGCCGTCGCGCTCGGCCGGGCCGCCCCGGTGGCGGCCCACGAACTCCGGCGCGTCGGGGGTGAGGCTGCGCGGGCCGAGCGGGGTGAGCAGGGCGGCCGCGATTCGGCGCAGGGCCGGCTCGTCGGGCTCCAGCGGGGCGTACGGCAGGGACCAGGCCAGCAGCTGGTTGGGCCGCAGCGAGTCGTCGTCGTGGAACGCGCCCCCACCCAGAGGGTACGCGGGCGCGGGCGCGTCCACCACGTCGTACAGCCATCCCGGCGGGGCCGGGTAGCGCTCCCGGAACGCCGTGGTGGCCCGGGCGTGCATCCGGCGCAGCTCGTCGGCGTCCCGGCCGGACGCCTCCGCCAGCTCGGCGAGCCCCGCCAGCCCGTTGACCCAGAGCGCGTTGACCTCGACCGGCTTGCCGGCCCGCGGCGTGACCGGCACCCCGTGGACGCGGGCGTCCATCCAGGTCAGCGCGGCCCCCGGAGCGCCCTGGGTGAGCAGGCCGTCGGCCGGGTCGACGGCGATGCCGTACCGGGTGCCGGCCCGGTGCGCGTCGACCACCGCGAGCAGCGCCGGCAGCACCTCGGCGCCGAGGTCGGTGTCGCCGGTGAGCGCCACGTGCCGCTCCACCGCGTGCAGGAACCACAGCGTCGCGTCGACCGTGTTGTACTCCACCCGGCCCGTGTCGGCCGTGTTCGCGAGCATCCCCTCCGACAGCGTCGCCGCGTACGCGCGCAGCAGCTCCCGGCCGAGGTCGGCGCGGCCGGTCCGGAGGAACAGCCCCTCGTAGGCGATCATCGTGTCGCGGGACCACGTGCCGAACCACGGGTAGCCGGCGACCACGTCGACCGGGGCGTCGCCGGTGCGCACCACGAAGGCGTCGGCGGCCAGCGCCAGCGTGGCCTCGACGTCGTCGCGGGGCGCCGCCTGCGCCACCACCTGCCGGTTGCGCCGGCGGGCGATCTCGACCACCTCGGCCGCCGGTGGCGGCTCCGGGGCCGGGTCGTGCTTCCAGGCCAGCACCGACACGGTGTCGCCGGGGCGGTCCAGCGTGCCGGAGAAGCGGCCCGCGTACCAGAGGTCCTCCGTGGGCGGCAGCCCGCGCGCCGCCTCCTCGCGGTGGTGCACGCCGAGCCACCACTGCCCCTCGGGTTCCCAGTTCGGGCCGGCGAGCCGGAACGCGTCCTCCACCACCGCGCCGCCGGCCACCGGCTCGACGCGCAGGCCGGGGCCGTCGGAGCGCCGCTCGCCGTGCGCGTCCCGCCAGGTGCAGGCGGCGGCCAGCTCCAGCCGCACCGGGCCGCCGGAGACGAGCCGGTGCACCACGGCCACGCACGAGCGGCCGGGCAGCATCGCGAGCTCCCGCTCGATCACCATGTCACCGGCGCGCCACCGCCACCGGGGCAGCCCGTCGACGAGCGCGAACCGCTCGAGCAGCTCGAACCCGCGCGGGTCCACCGCGCCGGAGGCCCACTCGTGCGCGCCGAGGCGCACCCGCGCGCCGGAGGGGAGCAGCACCGCCGGGTCGAGGCTCACGAGGCCCACCCGGCGGACCGCCGGCCGCTCGCCGGCCACCACGAGCAGCCCGTGGTAGCGGCGGGTGCGCAGCCCGCTCACCGTGCCCATGGCGTACCCGCCGACGCCGTCGGTCACCAGCCACTCCCGGGTCGCCCCGCTGGTCAGGTCGGTGCAGACCTGGGGGCCGAAGCGAATGTCGATCAACTTTCCTCCACCGTCGGCGGCGTGCCGCACACCACCGAGAGAATGACCGCTGTGGTCAACTACCCGGTCGGCGTCGAAGATGTGCAGGTGATCACTGACCCTTCGCCCTCCGACGCGCCGGCCCCCGACGCCGAGCGGATCCGGCTCGCCCAGGCCGACGCCGGGGAGCAGGACTGGCGCGCGTGGGGCCCCTACCTGTCCGAGCGGGCGTGGGGGACGGTGCGGGAGGACTACAGCGAGCACGGTACGGCCTGGGACTACTTCCCGCACGACCACGCCCGGTCCCGCGCGTACCGGTGGAACGAGGACGGCATGGCCGGCGTGTGCGACGACCGGCAGACGTTCTGTTTCGCGCTCGCCCTGTGGAACGGCGTGGACCCGATCCTCAAGGAGCGGATGTTCGGCCTCGGCGGCGACGGCGGCAACCACGGCGAGGACGTGAAGGAGTACTGGTGGTACGAGGACTCCACGCCCACCCACTCGTGGATGCGCTGGCGCTACCACTACCCCCAGGCCGCCTTCCCGTACGACGAGCTGGTCGCCGTGAACGCGCTGCGCGGCCGGGACGACACCGAGTACGAGCTGGTCGACACCGGCATCTTCGACGACGACCGGTACTGGGCGGTGACCGTCGACTACGCGAAGGCGTCCCCCACCGACCTGTGCATCGTGGTGACCGCCGCGAACCGGGGCGACCGGTCGGCCACCCTGCACGTGCTGCCGACGCTCTGGTTCCGCAACACGTGGGCCTGGGGGCTGCCGGGCGCCGACCGGGTGCCCCGGCTCGTGGGTGAGGGGTCGCGGCTCGTCGGCGAGCACTGGGTGCTCGGCCAACTGCTGCTGGAGGGCGACGGGGAGCCGACCCCGCTGCTGTGCGACAACGAGACCAACGCCGAGCGGCTCTGGGGGCTGCCGGGCCGCTCCCGCTACCCGAAGGACGGCATCAACGACCACGTCGTCAACGGGGCGGACACGGTCAACCCGGCGCGGGAGGGCACCAAGGGGGCGCTGCACTACGTGCTGGAGGTGCCGGCGGGCGGGCAGCGGCAGATCCGGTTGCGGCTGACGCGTACCGCCCCGCCGCCGGCCGATGCCCCGCCGCCGCCCGCGGACCTCGGGGACGGGTTCGACGCGGTGGTGTGGGCGCGGCGGGCCGAGGCGAACCGCTTCTTCGCCGGGGTGATCCCGCCGGCGGCGACACCGGACGAGGCACTCGTGGCGCGGCAGGCGATCGCCGGGCTGATGTGGGGCAAGCAGTTCTACCACTTCGACGTCAGGCGGTGGCTGGAGGGCGACCCGGCGTCGGCGCCGCCGCCGGCGGGTCGCCGGCACGGGCGCAACAGCCAGTGGTGGCACATGACCAGCTTCGACGTGATCTCCATGCCGGACCCGTGGGAGTACCCCTGGTACGCGGCCTGGGACCTGGCCTTCCACTGCGTGAGCATCGCCCGGGTCGACCCCGGTTTCGCCAAGTCGCAGGTGCTGCTCCTGCTCCGCGAGTGGTACCTGCACCCCAACGGGCAGATCCCCGCGTACGAGTGGGCGTTCGGGGACGTGAACCCGCCGGTGCACGCCTGGGCGGCGTTGAAGGTGTTCGAGATCGACGGCGGTCGTGACCACGAGTTCCTGGCCCGGGTCATGCACAAGCTGCTGCTCAACTTCACGTGGTGGGTCAACCGCAAGGACACCGGCGGCAACAACGTCTTCGAGGGCGGCTTCCTCGGGCTGGACAACGTCGGGCCGTTCGACCGCTCCGCGGCGCTGCCGGTGGCGGGCGTGCTGGAGCAGTCCGACGGCACCGGCTGGATGGCGATGTACGCGCTGAACCTGCTCGACATCGCGATCGTGCTGGCCGAGCACGACCGTACGTGGGTCGACACGGCCACGAAGTTCTTCGAGCACTTCGCGTACATCGCGGCGGCCGCCTACGAGCAGGGGCTGTGGGACGACGAGGACGCGTTCTTCTACGACGTGCTGCGGCTTCCCGACGGCACGAAGGTGCCGCTGAAGGTCCGCTCGGTGGTGGGGCTGCTGCCGCTCGCCGCCGTCACCCGGCTGACCGCCCGCACCCTGCACCATCTGCCCGAGCTGGGCGCGCGGCTGCGCTGGTTCCTCACCAACCGGCCCGAGTACGCGGGCGTGATCGGCGCCCGCCGGCTCGGTCCGGACGGGCGGCAGCAGCGCCTGCTGTCCATGGTCGGCCCCGAGCAGATGGTCCGCCTGCTGGCGCGGATGCTCGACACCGACGAGTTCCTCTCCGAGTACGGCCTGCGGACGCTCTCCCGGGCGCACCTCGACGAGCCGTTCTCGGTCACCCTCGGCGGGCAGGAGTTCCGCGTCGGCTACGAGCCGGCCGAGTCGACCAGTGGCCTGTTCGGCGGCAACTCGAACTGGCGCGGCCCGATCTGGATGCCGACGAACTTCCTGCTGGTCAGCGCGCTGCGTGACTACGCGGAGTTCTTCGGCGACGACCTCCAGATCGAGTACCCGACCCGGTCCGGCGTGAAGCGGACCCTCGCCGAGATCGCCGACGACCTCTCCGCCCGGCTGATCGCCCTGTTCACCCGGGACGGCTGGGGCCGGCGGCCGATCTACGGGGCCTGCCAGCTCTTCCAGACGCACCCCGACTGGCGGGATCTGATCGCCTTCCCGGAGTACTTCCACGGTGACAACGGCGCGGGCCTGGGCGCCTGGCACCAGACCGGGTGGACGGCGCTGGTCGCCGACCTGATCCTCACCCTGCGCCGCTGACCGCCAGTCGACAATCCGTCACCGGGACGCCACGGCTCGTCATCGACGCCTATCGTCGGGCGGGTGTCGGGAACGCGTGACATGGGCGCTGAGCAGGGCGAACGCGACCACGTCGTCGCGGTCGCCCGCCGGCTCGCCGAGGCCGAGGGCTGGGCGGCGGTGAGCGTACGCCGGCTGGCCGCACGCGCCGGCCTGGCGCTCGCCGACCTCTACCGGCACTTCCCCGACCGCGAGGCGATCGTCGCGGCCGTCGCCGTCCGCGGTTTCGCCGACCTCGCCGAGGCGCTGGCCGCCGCCCGGGCCGGCGACGGCTGGCCGGCCGTGGTGACCGCCTACCTCGACTTCGCGTACGCCAACCCCGAGGTGTACGACGCCATGCTCACGCACACCCCCGACCTGACGCTCGGCGCCGTGGCGGTTCCGGCGTCCCCGCGTACCGCGTTCGCCGAACTGCGGGCGGCGCTCGCGCCGCTGGCCGCCGGGCGGGACCCGGACACCCTCGCCGAGGTCGGCTGGGGCGTGCTGCACGGCCTGGTGATGTTGACGCGCGGAGGGCGGCTGCGGCCGGGCGCGCAGGAGGAGCGGGAGGTGCTCGTCGCGCGGCGGTTGTTCGATGTCTCGTGAGGGGCCGCCGGACTTATCCGGTGGGCGTCGCCGGTCGCGTGAACTACAGTCCCGGCCCGGGACGGGAGCGGAGGGGGCACCGATGACGTGGAACGGGAACGGTCGCCGAGGGCACGTGCTCGTGTTCGACGCGGACGACACGCTGTGGGAGAACAACGTCGTCTTCGAGCGGGTGATCGACGACTTCCTGGCCTGGCTCGACCACCCCACCCTGGACCGGGCCGAGATCCGGGCCATCCTCGACGACATCGAGCGGGCCAACGCGGTGGCGCACGGCTACGGGAGCAAGGTGTTCCTGCGCAGCCTGGGGGAGTGCCTGGAACGGCTGCGCGAACGGCCGGCCACGGACGCCGAGCGGCGGGAGATCGACCGGCTGGCCGTGGCGCTGGTCGAGCACCGGGTCGAGCTGATGCCCGGGGTCGCCGAGGCGCTCGACGAGCTGGCCGGCCGGCACGAGCTGCTGCTGCTGACCAAGGGCGACCGGGAGGAGCAGCAGCGCAAGCTCGACGCGTCCGGGCTGCTGCACCACTTCCAGGCCGCCCACATCGTGCGGGAGAAGGACGTCGACACGTACCGGTGGCTCGCCCGCGAGCACGGCTTCGACCCGGCGGCGGCGTGGATGATCGGCAACTCGCCGCGGTCCGACATCCTGCCGGCCCGGGCCGCCGGGATGAACGCCGTCTTCATCCCGAACGAGAACACCTGGGTGCTGGAGGACGAGGAACTGGATCCGACCGACCACGGCGTCCTGCGGCTGGCCGCGTTCCCGGACCTGCTGCGGCACTTCTGACCTGCGGCGGGAAGGCCGCCTCGAACCGTAACAGCGACGATGGGAGCTGTTGCGTTACGTCGACTTGCCGCTTTTCGACCTTGACATCAATCACGCCGCGAAGAGCGCCGACGCGCCTTGTCCGGTCTCTCGGAACGCGCCTAACCTGAGCCGGCGCTCACGGCTCTTCGGGGTGAGACGGGAGCGCACGATGTCCGGTCGTGGGCACGTGGAGCTGAGTGCAGGCGGGCCGGCTCGCCGTGGTGGGTCCGGCGTGGACGACGTGCCACGTTCACGCCGTGTCAGCACGGTGATGTCCGCTACCACGCCGGACGGTGGGGTCAGGGCCGGGGAGTTGCGGACCCGGCCCTGACCCGCGCGCTGTGGCCGCCCCGCTGCCGAGCTCGGCGGCCCGGGACTCCACCAGGACACCGCCACGGGTGCGCCGCACGGGCGGCGGCGCGGCCCGGGTGGGCGGCCTCGTCACCTGCTGCGCCGGACGATCCGCACCCCGATCGCCACGGCCCCGATGACGAGCAGGCCGCCCAGCAGTTGGAGGCCCGGCGAGTCGTCGGCCTCCCCGTGCACGATGCCGGCCACGCCGAGCGCGACGACGAGAACGGCGGCGATGGCGAGGACGTACTTCATGTCGTCTCCTTTTCCTCGGCCGGACGGGCGCCGCGTCGGCGCGCCGGCCCGTCCGGGCGGGTTCAGTCGTCGACCCACTCGAGCAGGTCGCCGGGTTGGCAGTCGAGCACCCGGCACATGGCCTCGAGGGTGCTGAAGCGCACGGCCTTGGCGCGGCCGTTCTTGAGCACCGCGACGTTGGCCGGTGTGATGCCCACGCGCTCGGCGAACTCCGCGACGCTCATCTTGCGTTTGGCCAGCTCGACGTCGATGCGCACGACGATGGGCATCAGATCACCGCTTCCATGTCGGTGCGCAGGGTGGTGGCCTGCCGCAGCAGGGCGCGCATCACCACCATCAGCAGCCCGAGCACGGCGACGCCGACGACCAGCAGGAACAGCAACAGGGGCAGCCCGGGGTCGTCGGCCCGGAATCCGACGTAGAGGAACACGCCCACGAGGACCACCCAGGCGGCGGCGATGGCCCACACGATCGCGTCGACCCAGGCCAGGGCACCCTGGCTGAAGATGCGGTCGTGCTTGACCATGGTGAGCAGCTTCCAGGTGGCGACGATCACCACCTGGACGCAGATCACCCAGAACACCGTCACCGCCGTGGCCGGCCACCTCAGGTAGGCCAGATCCGGGGACTCCTTGGCCATGTGCGCGAACTGTCCGGGCAGCGACATGGTCTCGAACACGACCAGGATCCCGAACAGCAGCACGAGGAACACACGAAGAGGCGCTACCGCGCGATGCTCTGCAAGCATGTATCGACTATCACTCGGAACCTATCGAAAGTCAATAGGTTCGAGCTCGCAGCGCGCCCGTCGCCGGCAACCGGCGGTGGAGGTCGGCGGTGTCAGACGGCGGTGCCGCGGACGATCGCCACGGCGACCCGGCAGAACTCGTCCATGTCCGGGTTGAAACCGGCCGCGATGTCGGGGTGCAGGCCCGCCCGGGTCTCGTCGAGCAGCCGTTGGCAGACCTGCTCGACGGGTTCGCCCGCGTAGCCGGCGCGGACCCGTTCGGTGGCGGCCTGGAGCGCCGAGGTCAGCTGGTCCTCGAGCGGGCCGCGCAGCTTCCGCTGCACCGGATCGAGCCCGCGCGGGTCGAGCGTGACATGTGGCTCCGACATCGGCGCTCCCTTCGTCGGCGTCCGCGGTACCCGACCGCGGTCGTCGGTCAAACCACCTGTGGTACGGCCGCCACCCGCACCTGGTACGAGAAGTCCTCGGCCGGCTCCTCCACGTACGACAGGCGGCGGATCTGCCGGTCGTCGTCGTAGAGGGCGACGTCCACGAGGACGCCGAGGTGCGCCAGCCCGATGTTGGCCACCCGCTTCTTCTCCTGGAGCACCGCGCACACCCCGCCGAGCAGCGTGCTCGCGTCGGAGGTGCGGTGCCCCGGCGGGCAGCGCAGCACGAGGCCCACCTCGATCGGGCCGGTGAGCGGGGTCCAGCCCGTACGCTGGGCCGCCGCGCAGGCCGCCTCGAGCAGGGCGCGGACCCTCGTCGCCTGCCGGTGCCCGGCGGCGAAGATGGACAGCGCCTCGGTCTTCACCGGTGGCAGGCCGCTCACCTCGAACGTCAGGGTGAGAGCGCGGGTGTCCCGCACGACGGCACCTCCTCGTTGCGGACGATCCTGCCCAACCGGTCGACCGGTGGTGGGCGTTCCCGCGAGAACCAACCGATCGGGCAAGGTGGGGTCGGCCGGAGGCGTATCGACGTCGGCGGCGTACGCGCTGGCGGTGGAGCTACCGAGACGCTAATGCACGACGCCGGACCTGGGTAGCGTCGCCGCTCACTGCGTGGGACGCGCCGGGAAGGCGCAGAACTCGTTGCCCTCCGGGTCGGCGAGGATCCACCAGTCGATGTCGTCGTCCGGCTCGCGCAGCAGGGTGGCGCCGGCCGCGACCAGGGCGGTCGGATCGGGGCCGGCGAGGTCGACGTCCCAGTGCATCCGGTTCTTGACCGTCTTGCGCTCCGGCACCGGGTTGAAGATCCAGTACTCCCACGGGAACCCTCCGGCGCCGCGCAGGCTGACGTGTCCCTCCTCGCCGGGCTCCAGCGTGCCGCCCACCACCCCGGCCCACCAGGTGGCCTGCGCGGCCGGGTCGGCGGAGTCGACGATGAGCGCGATGGGGCCGGGTCGCGACCCCTCCCGGGCGGGGAACGCGCAGAACAGGTTCCCCTCCGGGTCGGCCAGCACCCACCAGCTGATCTCGGCGTCCGGCTCCCGGACCAGCCGCGCCCCGGCCGCCACCAGCGGCGCCGGGTCCTCCCCGGGCAGCCGCAGGTCCAGGTGGACGCGGGTCTTGACCGTACGCGGCTCGGGCACCGTGTTCACCCAGATCGACTCGGCCTTCGTGCGCCCGGCGGGCGGGTCGACGCGGGTGTCGCCGTCGCCCAGGTCGACCAGCGTTCCGTCGAGGATGCCGGCCCAGAAGGCGCCGAGCCGGTGGGCGTCGGACGCGTCGAGACAGAGGTCCTTGAAGCGTGCGCTCATGCGGACATCATGCCGGCGACCCCCGGCCACGCGGCTCGCCTCTGCCCACGTGTCGCGCCGGAGCTGGCCCGCGCCGCACGGGCCCGCCGGGTGACCCGGGACACACAGGCCACTGTTGATCGCGTCTCAGGCGCGGCCAGGTTTCGCGGCTTCGCAGGTCGGGCAGTGTTGGGGCCACGAAACGTCCGGAGCCGATCACTCGCTGGTCAGGGCCCCTGGCCGTCTCGCCGTGCGCCGGGGCACGGTGACCTTCCCCGGTACGGGCCGAGCAGAGGGGAGGGGTGATGAACGACCCTGACGAGGCCGTACGTCGACGCCGACCACGGGTGCGCGTGGGGGCGGCGGCCGCCGCGGTGGTGCTGGCGGCGTCCGTGGCGGGCTGCGGTGCCGGCGGGGACGGCGGCACGCCGACGATCAACCTGTACTACCCGCCGGAGCAGAACCTCCAGAAGGTGGTCGACACCTGCAACACGCAGGCGGCCGGGCGTTACCGCATCGTCTACCGGGTGCTGCCGCGGCAGGCCGACGACCAGCGGGTGCAGATGGTCCGCCGGCTCGCCGCCGAGGACAGCGGCATGGACGTGCTCGGCCTCGACGTGACCTGGACGCAGGAGTTCGCGAGCGCCGACTGGATCCTCGAGTGGACCGGGCAGGACAAGGCCGAGGTGGAACAGGGGACGCTCGCCGGCCCGCTGGAGACCGCCCGCTACGACGGCAAGCTCTACGGCGCGCCGAAGAACACGAACGTCCAACTGCTCTGGTACCGCAAGGACCTGGTGCCGGAGCCGCCGAAGACGTGGGACCAGATGATCTCCATGGCGCAGGACCTGAAGCGGCAGGGCAAGCCGTACCAGGTGCTCACCATGGGCGCCCAGTACGAGGGGCTGGTCGTCCTCTACAACACCCTGGCGGAGAGCGCCGGCGGCCGGATCCTCAGCGACGACGGCGGCAAGGCGGTCATGGACGAGGGCACCGTGCGGGCGCTGGAGCAGCTGCGGAACCTCGCCACCTCCGGCGTGACGTCGCCGTCGTTCAGCAACGCGACCGAGGACCCGGTCCGGCTGGAGTTCCAGGCCGGCGGCGGCGCGTTCCAGGTGAACTGGCCCTTCGTCTATCCGGCCATGCAGGAGGCGAACCCGGACCTGGCCAAGCAGGTCGCCTGGGCGCGGGTGCCCGGCATCGACGAGGACAACCCGAGCAAGGTCACCATCGGCGGGGTGAACCTCGCCGTCAGCGCGTACTCGAAGCACCCCGAGCTGTCCTTCGAGGCGGCCAAGTGCCTGCGCGACGAGGAGAACCAGAAGTTCTCCGCGATCAACGACGGCGTGCCGCCGACGATCGAGAAGGTCTACGACGACCCGGAGATGGACGAGGCGTACCCGATGAAGGAGACCATCCTCGCCGAGCTCAAGGAGCCGGCGGTGCGCCCGCTGACCCCGGCGTACCAGTCCATCTCCACCGTGATGTCCGCGGTCCTGTCGCCGCCCTCGCAGATCCGGCCGGAGCAGACCGCCGACGAACTGCGCGGGGCGATCGCCGACGCGCTCGAGTCGAAGGGGGTGCTGCCGTGAGAGAGCGATCCGAGCGGCTCACCGGCCGGAGGGAGGCGGCGTCATGAGTGTCAACGCCACCCCGACCGGGGCGGATGTCGCCGCCCAGGCGGAACGCGCCGGCGGACGCCACGCCGCGGTGCCGACGCAGCGCGCCGGCCGGCGCCGGCCGCCGCTGAGCGAGAACAAGAAGGCCGAGCGCCGGCTCGGCTGGCTGCTCTGCGCGCCCGCCGCGCTGGTCATGCTCGCGGTCACCGCGTACCCGATCATCTACTCGGTCTGGCTGTCGTTGCAGCGCTTCGACCTGCGCTTCCCCGACGAGCGCGAGTTCGTCGGGCTGGAGAACTACCTCACCGTGCTGACCAACGAGTTCTGGTGGACGGCCTTCGGGGTGACGGCCCTCATCACGGTGGTCACGGTCGCCGTCGAACTGGTGCTCGGCATGGGCCTGGCGCTCGTCATGCACCGCACGCTGGTCGGCCGGGGGATCGTGCGGACGGCCGCCCTGATCCCGTACGGGATCGTGACGGTGGTGGCCGCCTTCTCCTGGCGGTACGCGTGGACGCCCGGCACCGGGTACCTGGCCAACCTGTTCAGCGACGGCGCCCCGCTCACCGAGCGGGCCAGTTCCCTGGCGATCATCATGCTCGCCGAGATCTGGAAGACCACCCCGTTCATGGCGCTGCTGCTGATGGCCGGGCTGGCGCTGGTGCCCGAGGACCTCCTGAAGGCGGCCAGCACCGACGGCGCGACGGCGTGGCAGCGGTTCACCAGGGTGATGCTGCCGGTGATGAAGCCGGCCATCCTGGTCGCGCTGCTGTTCCGCACGCTCGACGCGTTCCGGGTCTTCGACAACATCTTCGTGCTCACCGCCGGCGGCAACGAGACCTCGTCGGTGTCGATGCTGGCCTACAACAACCTGATCCGGGGCCTCAACCTCGGCATCGGGTCGACGATGTCCGTGCTGATCTTCATCACCGTGGCGATCATCGCGTTCATCTTCGTGAAGCTCTTCGGCACCGCTGCCCCCGGCAGCTCGGACGACGAGAGGCGTTGAGATGGCTACCGAAACCACCACGCGGGCGAAGCTGCGGTGGGGTCTGCTGGACGCCGTCGTGGTCGTGTTCGCGCTGATCCCGGTGCTCTGGATCGCGTCGCTGTCGTTCAAGACCCCGGCCACGCTCACCGACGGGCGCTTCATCCCCCGGGAGTGGACGCTGGACAACTACCGGACGATCTTCGACACCGACCAGTTCGTCCGGGCCCTGGTGAACTCGATCGGCATCGCCCTGATCGCCACGGCGGTCGCCGTGGTGCTCGGCGCCATGGCCGCGTACGCGATCGCCCGGCTGGACTTCCCCGGCAAGCGGCTGCTCGTCGGGGTCTCCCTGCTGATCGCGATGTTCCCGCAGGTGTCGCTCGTGTCCCCGCTGTTCGAGATCGAACGGCAGCTCCACCTGTTCGACACCTGGCCGGGGCTGATCCTGCCGTACATCACGTTCGCCCTGCCGCTGGCGATCTACACGCTGTCGGCGTTCTTCAAGCAGATCCCCTGGGATCTGGAGAAGGCGGCCAAGATGGACGGCGCCACCCAGGGCCAGGCGTTCCGCCGGGTGATCGCGCCGCTCGCGGCGCCCGGCCTGTTCACCACGGCGATCCTGGTCTTCATCTTCTGCTGGAACGACTTCCTCTTCGCCATCACGCTCACCTCGACCGAACGGGCCCGTACGGTGCCGGTGGCGTTGTCGTTCTTCACCGGTGAGTCGCAGTTCGAGGACCCGACCGGGGCCATCTGCGCCGCCGCCGTGGTGATCACCATTCCGATCATCCTCTTCGTGCTCTTCTTCCAGCGCCGCATCGTCTCCGGCCTGACCTCCGGCGCGGTCAAGGGATAGGTGGTAACAGTGGCTGACATCGTGCTCGACAAGGTGAGCAAGCGGTTCCCCGACGGAACCGTCGCGGTGCGGGACGTCGACCTGGAGATCGCCGACGGCGAGTTCGTGATCCTGGTCGGCCCCTCGGGCTGCGGCAAGTCCACCACCCTCAACATGATCGCCGGTCTGGAGGACATCAGCTCCGGTGAGCTGCGCATCGGCGGCGAGCGGGTCAACGACAAGGCGCCCCGGGACCGCGACATCGCCATGGTGTTCCAGTCGTACGCGCTCTACCCGAACATGAGCGTGCGGGAGAACATGGCGTTCCCGCTGAAGTTGCAGAAGCTGGACCGGGAGACGATCAACCAGAAGGTCGAGGAGGCGGCGAAGGTCCTCGAACTGACCCCGTTGCTGGACCGCAAGCCGGCCAACCTCTCCGGTGGGCAGCGGCAGCGCGTGGCGATGGGGCGGGCCATCGTCCGGCAGCCCAAGGCATTCCTCATGGACGAGCCGCTGTCCAACCTCGACGCGAAGCTGCGGGTGCAGATGCGCACGGTCGTGTCCCGGCTGCAGAAGCAGCTCGGCACCACCACCGTCTACGTCACCCACGACCAGACGGAGGCCATGACCCTCGGCGACCGGGTCGTGATCATGCGCGGCGGCGAGGTGCAGCAGGTCGGCCCGCCGCAGGAGCTGTACGACCACCCGCGCAACCTGTTCGTGGCCGGGTTCATCGGCTCGCCGTCGATGAACTTCCTGCACGCCGCCGTGCAGGACGGGACGCTGCGCACCGCCCTGGGCGACGTGCCCGTCGGGGACCGGATCCGGCGCGAGCTGGAGTCCGCCGACGCGCCCCGCGAACTCATCCTCGGCATCCGTCCCGAGCACTTCGAGGACGCGGAGCTGGTCGACGAGGAGACCCGCCGGCGCGGGATGGAGTTCGAGGCGCCCGTCGAGATCGTCGAGTCGATGGGCTCGGACAAGTACGTCTACTTCACGGTCGAGGGGGAGCGGGCCAGCGCCGCCGAGCTGGAGGAGCTGGCGGCCGACGCGGGGGCCGACTTCACCGGCGGTGGGGCCAACCTCGTCACCCGGCTGTCGGCCGAGTCGCCGGTGACCGAGGGCGGGACCCGTCGCGTGTGGTTCAACCTGGAGAAGATCCACCTGTTCGACCCCACCAACGGCCGGAACCTGACCCTGCACGAGGGCCGGGCCGCCGGGGCGCTCGCCGACTGACGCGTACGGCGACGGGGCCGCGCGGGGTCGCCCCGCCGGTCCCGTCGCGGCGCGTCGGCGATGACCACCCCGACCCGCCCCACCGGCGCTCAGGCCGGCCAGTCGACCCGCAACGGCAGGCCGAGGAAGCCGGCGTAGCGGTCGAGGGCCTTCTCCACGCGGGGGCGGTCGAGCGCGGCCAGCGGACGGACGACGACCTTCACCTCGCGCCGGCCGACGGCGCGTTTCCAGGTGCCCACCACCCGGCCCGCCTGCACCACCGTGGGCTGGAAGACCCCGTTGTTGCCCGGGATGATCGCGTCGCGGTGGGCCGCGTCGAGCATCAGCGAGCGGTCCTTGTAGCCGAGCAGGTACTCGTCGAAGCCGGGCAGCACGAGCAGGTCGTCGACCGGTGCCCGGGACGCGTCCAGCAGCGCGGCGTCGACCAGCATCGCCTCCCCGTCGACCTCGACGGTCGCGAGCGCGTCACCCGCGGCGGCCACGCCCCGGCGCGCGTCGGTCAGGGTCAGCCCCGTCCAGCCGGCGAACTCGCGGGCGGTCACCGGGCCGTGGGAGCGGACGTAGCGGAGCGCGAGGGTGGCGAGCGCCTCGTCGCGGTCCAGCCGGCGCGGCGCCGGCACCCACTCGTCGAGCAGCACGAAGGTCTGCTCGGTGCCGACGTTCGGCGCGAGGCAGGTCACGCCGAGGACGCTCGCGTACCACAGCAGGTGGTAACCGCGCTGGCCGTCGGTGCCGATACCGGCGTCGTTGAGCGCCGCCAGGCACCGCGCCCGGGTGAGCCGCCCGCCGCCGGACAGCGCCGCGCCCAGCACCTCCACGGCCCGGTCCGCGTCCGCGGCGGAGAGGCCCAGCGCGGCCCGGCGGGTCGCCGCGCTCGCCAGCGACCGGACGCCGGTGAGCTCCAGCATCCAGCGGGCGTCGCGGGGCGGGACGAGGTGGACCGTGCCCCGCATCGGCCAGGTGCGCAGCGCCTCCCGCCGCTCCAGGGCGGCCTGCACGTCCGCCTGGGTGAGGGCGGGCAGCCGGGCGCCGAGCGACCAGAGGCCGCTGGCCAGGTCCTGCGCCTGCATGGCGCCGAACCACTCGACCACCTCGGCCACCGTCCCCGGGACCACGGCCGGGTGCGGACGCAGCAGCAGGCTCGTCATCCGCAGGGCGAGCGCCTCGCTCCCGGTCAGTCGCATGGAACTCCCTTCGCCGGATCCGGGCGTTCAGCCTAGGCCCGCCCCACGACAGATCCGGGGCGGCGGGAGCCGCCTCGACGCGGGCGGGACGCCCCGGGCGCGGACGGGGCGAGCGGTGGGAAGGCATAACAGTCGCGGCAGCGGGGATGCGACGCGCCAAGTGCGCGCGCCGCGCGTACGGAAGGGAGAGTCATGACTGCGTCCAGCGAACCGATGCGGGGCGCCGGCGCACCGGCGCGTCGGGACCGGGGCACCGCGGCCAAGACCAGCGCTGCCGCGACCTTCAGCCTGGTGTTCGGCGTCTCCGCCATGGTGTGCGTCCTGACCGCCATCCTCTCGTGGGCCGGGATCATCCTCGGCATCATCGGGATCATCCTCGGCGTCGTCGGGCTCCGGATGGCCGCGCGACCCGGTGTGACCGGACGCGGGGTCACCATCGGTGGTCTCGTGCTCAGCATCATCGCCCTGATACTCGGGCTCGTGTTCATCGCCGGCGTCACCACGGTCCTCAACAACGAGGGCGCGGTGAACCGGCTCCAGGATCAGGTCGACGACCTGCGGAGCCGGATCAGCTGACCGGGACGGGGACCTCCCGGACGGGCACGGGCACGCCCGCCCGTGCTCCCGATCGCGCCACGGCGGCTCGTGCCGACGCGGCGCGATCCCCCGTGTGGGGCCACCGCGGTGTCAGAGCCGGCGGTACATGACGAGCAGGTCGACGTAGCCCCGCGTCGGGTGGTGGAAGCCGTCCGGGATCCGCCCGACGACCTCGAAGCCCAGCGAGCGCCACAGCGCCACCGCCCTGGTGTTCGTCGCCACCACGGCGTTGAACTGCATCGCCCGGTAGCCGTCGGCGCGGGCCCGCTCCAGCACGTGCTCGGCGAGTGCCCGCCCGACGCCCCGGCCGCCGGCCTCCGGCGCCACCATGAAGCTCGCGTTGGCGACGTGCCCACCCGGCCCGAGCTGGTTGGGCACGAGCTTCGCCGAGCCGAGGACCGCGCCGTCGGGCGTGACGGCCACGACGGTGCGCCCGGGTGGCGGCACGAGCCACAGCCGCCGCGCGGTGTCCTCCTCGACGTCCCGTGGCCAGGTGTACGTGTCCCCGGCGGCGACGATCCGGCGCAGGAAGGGCCAGATCCGTGGCCAGTCGTCGGTGGTGGCGGGTCGGATCAGCATGCCTCCAGCATCGCGGTGCCGCGGCGCCCGCGGTCGGCGGGGTCGCCCGGACGGAGCGTTTGCCGGGGGAGTGCGGGGGTAGTCGCCGGAGCCGACACACGTGCGGAAGGGGACGTTCCGATGGCTGACCGGGTCAAGGTCGCGGTGATCTACTACAGCGCCACCGGCATCACGTACCAGATGGCGCAGGCGGCGTGCGAGGCGGCCGGCGACGCCGGGGCCGAGGTACGCCTGCGCAAGGTGCGCGAGCTGGCGCCGGACGAGGCGATCCGCTCGAACTCCGGCTGGGAGGCGCACCGCCTGGAGACCCAGGACGTCCCCGAGGCGCAGCTGGACGACCTCTCCTGGGCCGACGTGGTGATCTTCGGGACGCCCACCCGGTACGGCGTGATGGCCGCCCAGCTCAAGCAGTTCATCGACACCACCGGCCCACTCTGGTCGCAGGGCGTGCTGGTCAACAAGGTCTACTCCGCGTTCTGCACGACCGGCACGGCCCACGGTGGCCAGGAGGCCACGCTGCTCTCGCTGTTCAACGTCTTCTACCACTGGGGCGGCATCGTCGTGACCCCCGGTTACACCGACACCAGCCAGTTCATCGCGGGCAACCCGTACGGCGCGTCGCACACCAGCAACAACGGCGAGATCGCACCGGACGACATCGCGTTGACGGCCACCGCACTGACCGCCCGGCGCGCCGTGCAGATCGGCGCCGCCGTGAAGAAGGGGCTCGCCGGCTGAGCGGACGGCCGGTGGCCGGGCGGTGGCTCTCGGCCGCCCGACCACCGGTGCCCACGGCAGTACCCGCGTTGCCGGCCCGCTACGCGGCCCCCGCCGCGGAGTGTCCCGCGCCGCTGGCCGCCGGACGACCGGGCAGCAGCGGCGGCAGCAGCTCGGCCAGCACGGCCATCCCGTCCGGGCTCAGCACCGACTCCGGGTGGAACTGCACGCCGGCGAAGGACCGCCCGCGCAGCGCGTGCACCGCGCCGTCCGCGCCGTCGCGGGCCAGCTCGACCCGGCCGTACGCGGTGTCCAGCCCGTCGGTGTCGGCCCGGGCGGTGAACGTGGCGTAGAAGCCCACCCGCCGGCGCGTGCCGAAGATGTCGACCTCCCGCTGGAGCCCCTGGTAGGGGGCGTCGCGCCGGTGCGGCGGCAACCCGAGCAGCCCGGCCAGCAACTGGTGTCCCAGGCAGACCGCGAGGGTCGGGCGACCGGCGTCCAGCAGCCCGGTGAGCAGGCCGCGCAGGGCGCGCATCTTCGGGTCGGTCGCACTGCCCGGGTCACCGGGCCCGGGGCCGACCACCACGAGGTCGTACGCGTCGACCGGACCCGGCGCGTGCCACGGCCGAACGGTCACCGCGAGGCCGAGCGCCCGCAACTGGTGGGCCAGCATGCCGGTGAAGGTGTCCTCGCCGTCGACGATCAGCGCCGTGCGGCCGGCCAGCCCGGGCAGCCCGGGGGCGTCCGGCGCCCGCTGGTCCAGCCAGAACCGGGCCAGGGGCGCGTTGCGGGCGGCCAGCGCGGCGCGTACCTCCGGATCGTCGGCCAGGCGCGGCGCACCCTCCCGGCCCGGGTCCGCCTCCGGCCCGAGGCCCAACGCGGTTAGCACCCCGGCGGCCTTGGCGTGCGTCTCCGCCACCTCTCCGGCCGCCGTCGAGTGCCGCACGAGCGTGGCGCCGACCGACAGCCGCAGGGCGCCGGCCGGGGAGATCTCCGCGGTGCGGATCAGGATCGGCGCGTCGAGGGTCTGCCGGCCGGCGTCGTCGTGACCGAGCAGCGCCAGCACCCCGGAGTAGTAGCGCCGGCCGGTGTGCTCGTGCCGGGCGATCACGCGGCAGGCGTTCTCCATGGGGCTGCCGGTGACCGTGGGGGCGAACATCGTCTCCCGCAGCACCTCCCGGACGTCCCGGGTGCTGCGCCCGGCGAGCAGGTACTCGGTGTGCGCCAGGTGGGACATCTCCTTCAGGTACGGCCCGACGACCTGCCCGCCGTGCTCGGCCACCGAGGCCATCATCTTCAGTTCCTCGTCGAGCACCATGTACAGCTCCTCGACCTCCTTCGGGTCGGCGAGGAACCGCAGCAGCGCGGCCCGGTCGGCCGCCGCACCGGGGTGGCGGAACGTGCCGCTGATCGGGTTCATCATCACGAGGCCGTCGTCGACGCTCACGTGCCGCTCCGGGCTCGCGCCCACGAGGATCCGGGTGCCGGTGTGCACGACGAACGTCCAGTACGCGCCCCGCTCGGCGAGCAGCAGTCGGCGCAGCGCCGCGAGCGCGGCCACCAGGGGCGGACCCTGCACGGTCGCGGTCAGTGTGCGGTGGATGACGAAGTTCGCGCCCTCGCCGCGCCCGATCTCCTCGGCCAGCACCCGACCCACCGTGGCCGCGTACTCCTCGTCGCCGACGTCGAACGCCGCGCCGGTGGCGCGTACCGGGCCCTCGGGCAGGGCGGCCAGCGCCTCGGCCAGGGCGACCCGCTCGTGCCGGCCCACCAGCAGGCACTCCAGCGGCGCGCCGTCGTCGACGCAGGCGAAGCCCCGCTCGGTGATCTGCCGGTGCGGCACGAGCGCCAGCGTCCGTGGGCCGGGAGCACCGGCGGGCAGTGGGATGTCGGCGAGCCGGTCGACCGTGCGGACGGAACCGGTGAAGAGGTCCAACCCGTCGGCCTCGGCGCGGCGGACCAGCGCGAACGGGCCGGGGTCGACGCCGGCGTCGACGGCGGCGAGCAGGTCGTGCAGGTGGGTCATCGGGTTCTCCTGGGGCCGGGTGCCGCCGGCGGGGCGGCCCGGGGCCGGGAGGACCGGCGACCGCCTCGACGGGCGGCCGCGTGGGAAGCTACGCGCGGAAGATGGCCGCCGGGTCGGCGGGCCACCAGCAGGTCAGACGCGCGAGCATGGGCCCACCCTACGCGGTGCCGGACCCCGGCGGAAGCCGATCTCGCGTACGCCCTGCGACCGGCGCTCGACCGGCACCCGTAGCGGGTACCTTGACCGGCGATGAACATTCTCGCGCTCGACCTGGGCACCTCGTCGGTACGCGGGCTGGTGCTCGACGAGGAGACCCAGCCGGTGCCGGGCGCCCTGGCGCGGCGGAAGGTCAGCCTGGCCATCGGCGACGACGGCACCGGCACGCTCGACGGGCCCTCGTACCTCGCGTGCCTGGTCGAGTGCCTGGACGAACTCTCCGACGCCGGTCACCTGCGCGACGTCGAGCTGGTCGCGGTCTCCGGGCAGTGGCACTCGGTGATCCCGCTCGCCCGGGGCGGCGAACCGCTCGGGCCGGCGGTCACCTGGCTGGACACCCGGCCGACACCCCCGGCCTCGTCGCGGGGGCCCGTCGACGCGGACGACTACCACCAGCGCACCGGCACCTGGTGGCACCGGGGCTACTGGTCGGTGCGGCTGCCCTGGCTGCGGGAACGGGCGGGCAGCCGGGTCGCCCGCTTCACGGGCCTCGTCGAGTACCTGCTCGGTGAGCTGCTCGACGAGGCGCCGATGTCGATCTCCCAGGCCTCCGGGACCGGCCTGCTCGACCTGCGGACGCTCACCTGGGACGCCGAGGCGCTGTCGCTGGCCGGCGCCCGGGTCGACCAGTTGCCCGGGCTCGCGCCGATGGGCTGGCACGGGCGGCTGCGGCCGGAGCACGCGAAGCGGTGGGCCGCGCTGGCCGGCGTGCCGTGGTCGGCGCCGGTGGGTGACGGCGCGGCGTCGAACGTCGGCTCGGGGTGCGTCGACCCGAGCCGGGCCGCCGTGACGGTCGGCACCTCCGCGGCCGTACGGCTGCTCCAGCGGGTGCCCGCCGGGCAGGAGCTGCCCCGCCTGCCGGAGCGGCTGTGGCGCTACCGGGTCGACCACGACCACGTGGTGACCGGCGCCGCGTACTCCTCCGGGGGCAACCTGTTCGCCTGGGCCAACCGCGAGCTGAGGCTGCCGGTCGGCGCCGAGCTGGACGCGGCGCTCGCGCTGGTGCCCCCCGGTGGCGGCCGGCCGGCCGACGTCCGCTTCGGCGGGGACCGCCCGCCCGGCCTCGCCCCGGCCGGCTCGGGTGAGCTGCGCGGGTTGAGCTTCGGGACCACGGCCGTCGACATCCTCGCGGGGCTCATGCAGGGCCTGTGCGAGATGGTCGCGGAGGACCTCGGCGTGCTGGAGTCCACGGTCGACCGGCAGGTGTCCGTGGTGCTCGGCGGGGGAGCGATGGCCGCCTCGGTGTGGTGGCGGCAGGCGTTCGCCGCGGCGCTCGCGCCGCGGGACGTGTCGCACCAACGCAACCCGGAGATCGGGGCGACGGGCGCGGCGTTGGTCGCGTTGGGACGGTTCGAGGAGGCCGCCGGGTTGGCCGACATCGGCCGGACGGATGAGTTGATCTCACCGACCACGGCAGGTCCGTCTCGCCCGCAGGATCGATCCTGACCGCCCGGCGTTCGGGCCGTTGACACCACTCCCGGGCCTGGTTGGATGGACTGCGCTCCCCGGTCGCGGCGGACGCGCGGGGAGGAGGAGGCAGCGTGGGCGCAGGTGCGGACCCGACGCGCGGCGCGGTGTCCAGCCACCGCCGGCGTCGCTTCGACGTCCGGGTCGTGCCGCACCGGCGCCGCTCCCCGCTCCGGCCGCGCGACTGGCGCATGCGGACGAAGCTCGCCACGGTGCTCGTCGTCCCGTCGGTGGCGTTCCTCGTCCTGGCCGGCGTGCAGACCCGCTCCCTCGTCGGGCAGACCACGGTGCTCAGCGACTTCGCCGAGCAGGTCGGCATCGGCCGGCAGATCACGGCGGCCGTGCACCGCATCCAGCAGGAGCGGGACCGGTCGGCCGGCGAGCTGGCCGAACTGCGCCGGGCGGCGGGCGCGGCCGACCGGGACGCCGCGATCACGGCGCTGGAGCCGTTGCAGGCCGCCACCGACCAGGCCGTCGCCGACCTGCGCCGCGCGGCGCAGCCGCTGGCCGACGCGGACGCGTCCTGGCGGGTCGCGTACTCCGAGGTGCTGGAGGCGTACGACCAGATCGTCTACATCAGACCGGCCGTGCCGCCCGCGGTGTTGAGCAGCGACACCATCCTGGGCACCTACCACCGGGCCGTCGGCGCCCTGCTCGACCTGCTCGCCGAACCCACCCCCGGCCAGGACCGCCCGGCCCTCAGCGACGCGGTGCTGCGCTACGTGCAGCTGGCCCGGGTCAAGGAGCTGACCTCGCGCATCCGCGCCGAGCTGTACGCCGCCGCCCGCGCCGGCCGGTACGGGCCGGAGGACCAGATCGTCCTCTCCGACCTGCGGGCCCAGCAGCTCACCGCCCTCGGCGCGTTCCGGGTGGCCGCCACCACCGACCAGATCCGCCGGTACGACGAGATGTCGGTCGACGCGGCGTTCACGGCCGCCGCCCGGCTCGAGGAGCAGAGCCTCCCCACGGGCGGGGCGGCGCCCGCGGTGCTGCCCGCCGCGCAGTGGTGGGCCGCCAGCGAGGAACGGCAGGAGCTGCTGCGGCAGGCCGAGGCGGGTGTGCTGGACGACGCGGTCCGGCAGGCCGACGGCGCCGCCGCCGGCCAGCTGCGCACCACCCTGCTGGTGGTCGGCGGGATCGTGGCGGTGCTGCTGGTCGCCGTGCTCATCTCCCTCCTCGTCGGCCGGTCCGTCGCCCGGTCCATCCGGGTGCTGCGCGGCCAGGCGCTGCGGATCGCGCAGGTCGAGCTGCCCGACGCGCTGGACCGGCTGCGCACGGTCACCGGCGGCGTGCCGCACATCGAGGTCGCGCCCGCCGTCGTCCGGTCGCTCGACGAGATCGGGGAACTCGCGGAGGCCTTCGTGGCCGTGCACCGCAGCGCCGTGAGCGTGGCCGTCGAGCAGGCCATGATGCGGCGCAACGTCAACGCCATGTTCGTGAACCTCGCCCGGCGCAGCCAGGTGCTGGTGGAACGGCAGCTGGAGCTGCTCGACGAGCTGGAACGCGAGGAGGGCGATCCGATCCAGCTCGAGAACCTGTTCAAGCTGGACCACCTGGCCGCCCGGATGCGCCGCAACGACGAGAGCCTGCTGGTGCTCGCCGGCACCGAGTCCACCCGGCGGTGGCCCCGGCCGGTCGGGCTGGGCGCCGTCCTGCTCGCCGCCGCCGCCGAGATCGAGCAGTACCAGCGGGTCCGCCACGAGTCGGTGGCCGAGCTGCACGTCGTGGGGCACGCGGTGGGGGAGCTGGTGCACCTCCTCGCCGAGCTGCTGGAGAACGCCACCGCGTTCTCCCGGCCGGACACCACCGTCTCCGTCACCGCCCGGGCCGAGGGGGCCGGCGCGGTCGTCGAGATCACCGACCGGGGCCTGGGCATGAGCCCCGGTGCTCTCGCCGAGGCGAACGGCGTGCTCGCCACGCCGCCGGCCGCCGACGTGGCGACGGTCGAGCGGATGGGTCTGTTCGTGGTCAGCCACCTGGCGTCCCGGCTCGGCGTCCGCGTACGGCTGCACGGCGGGCAGGACGGCCTGGTCGCGGTGATCCGGCTGCCGGGCGCGCTGCTCGCGCCGGCGCCGACCGGGCAGATCGAGCCGGCCGCGACGGCACGGATGCTCACCGCCGGGATCGCCGGGACGGCCGGCGCGGTCGACCGGCCCGTGGCGGGACGCCGTCCCGCCGGGGTCCCCCGGCAGACCCGCCGGACGCCGGTACGCGCCGAGGACGTCCTCGCCCCGGCCGCCGCCCCGTCCGGAGGCGGCTGGTGGTCGCGGCACGGATCACCGGCGCCGGCCGTCACCGGCCCGGTCGTCCCGCCGCCGACGCCGGTGACCGGGGGCGTCAACGCCCGGGGCCTGCCGGTGCGCGTACCGATGGCCCAGCTCGCCGCGGTCACCGGGTCGGCGCCGCACCCACCGGCCCCGGCGGCGTACGAGCCGGACCCGGAGGCCGTCGGCGGAATGCTCTCCCGCCTCTACAACGGAGTACGGCGGGCCGAGGCGGAGGACACCACCGAGATACCCGTGCCGCCCACCGGCGGCGCCGGGGAGGGAGGACGACGACAGTGACGACGTTGAGTCAGGAGGCGCGGGACCTGAGCTGGCTCGTCAGCGCCTTCGCCCAGCGGGTGCCCGGGGTCGCCCACGCGGCGGTGGTCTCCTCGGACGGTCTGCTCGTGGCGGTCTCCGACCACCTGCCCCGCGACCACGCCGACAAGCTGGCCGCGGTGACTTCGGGGCTGATGAGCATCACCTCGGGCGCCGCCCAGATGTTCGACGGGGACGTGGTCAAGCAGACGGTGGTCGAGATGGGCCGCGGCTACTTCCTGGTGATGCAGGTCCGCGACGGGTCGATCCTCGCCACCCTCGCGGCGGCCGACGCCGACATCGGCGTCGTGGGCTACGAGATGGCCCGGCTGGCCAAGCAGGCGGGGGAGATGCTCACGCCGGCGCTCCGCGCCGAGTTGCAGCAGGCGCTGCCCCGCTGACCAGCCCCGGCCGGCCCGGGCCCCGGGCCGGCGTCGTGGCCGGCCCGGAGCGGGGTGCGGCGTTCGCGGCCGGTCCGGGATGCGGGCGACGTTCGTGGCCGGCCCGGAGCGGCGTGCGGCGTTCGCGGCCGCGGCGGGCCGGCGTCACCTGGCCGGCCCGAGGCGGGATGCGACGCGGGCCCGCCCTGACCGGGCCGCGGGTCAGAAGCCGTTGTCGGCGATGACCGTGCGGTACCAGTGCGCGCTGCGCTTCAGGACGCGGCGCTGGGTGGCGTAGTCCACGTAGACGAGGCCCCACCGCTGGTCGTACCCCTCGGCCCACTCGAAGTTGTCCAGCAGCGACCAGACGTGGAAGCTCTCCAGGGGCACCCCGGCCGCCAGCGCCCGGTGGGCGGCGGCCAGATGGTCGCGGAGGAACGCGACGCGGCCGGCGTCGTCCACGGTGCCGTGCGCGTCCAGGGTGTCCGGGGTGGGCAGGCCGTTCTCCGTGACGGTGATCGGGATCGGCCCGTAGTCGCGGGTGACCCGGGTGAGGATGTCGTACAGGCCCTCCGGGTAGATCTGCTGCCACTCCGCCTCGGAGGTCGGCCACCGCCGCACCGTGTCGCCGGCGGCCGTCACGTAGATCGGCGTGTAGTACTGCACGGCCAGCAGGTCGACCGGGGAGGAGATGATCTCCAGGTCGCCGTCCGCGATGCCGCGCACCATCCGGCTGTCCGGCCCGAGGTCCGCCAGGACGTCGTCGGGGTAGCGGCCGGTGAGGACGGGGTCGAGGTAGAGGCGGTTCTCGTAGCCGTCGTAGAGGCGGGTGGCCGCCGTCGCCTCCGGTGAGTCGTCGGCCGGGTAGCAGGGGTGCAGGTTGAAGGCCGGCCCGATCCGTCCCGTGCCGTTGGCGCGCAGCGCCCGTACCGCCAGGCCGTGGGCGAGCTGGAGGTGGTGGGCCACGAGGTAGGCGGCGTCGGGGTCCTGCCGGCCGGGCGCGTGGTGGCCGGAGAGGTAGCCGTTCTGCACCACCGTCTTCGGCTCGTTGATGGTGAGCCAGACGGGAACGCGGTCGCCGAGGGCGCGGAACACCGCCTCGGCGTAGTCGGCGAAGCGGTACGCCGTGTCGCGTGCCTCCCAGCCGCCGGCGTCCTGCAGCGCCTGGGGCAGGTCCCAGTGGAACAGGGTGGCCATCGGGGCGATGCCCCGCTCGTGCAGGCCGTCGACGAGCCGCCGGTAGAAGTCCAGGCCGCGCTGGTTGGGCGTACCGGTGCCGTCGGGCTGGATCCGGGGCCAGGCGATGGAGAACCGGTAGCTGCGCAGGCCGAGGTCGCGCATGAGGTCCAGGTCCTCGCGGTACCGGTGGTAGTGGTCGGCGGCGACCTCACCGGTGTCGCCGTTGCGGATACGCCCCGGCGTCCGGCTGAACGTGTCCCAGACCGACTCGCCCCGGCCGTCCTCCTTGACCGCCCCCTCGATCTGGTACGCCGAGGTGGCCGCGCCCCAGCCGAAGTCGGGTGGGAAGCGCAGCGGCGGGCGCTGCGGAGTGGACATCGACATCGGTTCTCCTCGTGGACGCGAAGCTCCCGCCGAGGACGGGAGCGCTCCCAAGCATAGGGCAGCCCGTCGAGCCGCCCGCACCGTGCCGGCGGGAGCCGGCACCGCACGCGCGACGGCGCCCGCCCGACACGCGGTGATCATGACGTTAGCGGGGACGAAGGGGACAGAAGGGCCCGGTAACCTCATGATCACCGGGCCGAGGCGGGCCGAGGCGGGCCGAGCGGGGTGAGCGGGGTGAGCGGGGCGAGCTGGGCCGGGGCCGACCGGGCCGAGTCGGGCGAGGCCGGCGGGGCCTGGCTGGGCGGGGGCCTGGCTGGGCCGGGGCCTGGCCGGGCCGGGCGGGAGCTGGCCCGGGGCAGCGGCCGGGCCGGCCGGGGGTGGGGTGGGCGGGGTGGTCGGGGCCGGCCGGGCGGCGTTCGCGCCTGTCCCGTCGGCCTCTTTTCCCATCGTGTGACGGGGTTTAGTGTGGGGACGGGGGAGGGCAACCCCCGTCCCCACCGTTGCTGCACACGCACGGGCGGAATGGGCGTCCTGCCGTGCGTGTCGCGCGGGAGCCGGGCCACGCGAGTGGCTTTCGGATCCACCTCCCTCCGTTGTGGCGGGCGAGGCTGGCGGCGGCGTCCGGGCTGGCGCACCGTCAGCCTTCGGGCTGGTCCCCGGCCGTCGGGTCAGGACGGTCCGGCGATCTTGTTGTTGCACCGCTGTCGATGGAAGCGCTCCCATCGACGATGCTTGCGACTGTAACGCCCGTCACCCGTTTGCAAAAGACCCCGAACGAGATCGAAACATCCCGATCGCATGCTTGTCGTGGGAGCGCTTCCATGACAGACTGTCGTCCCAGCGCGAACGAGGAGCCAGCTCGCGCGCACGCGGGTCGCCGAAGGGCAGCCGGCACGACCGGCTCGGTCGAACGCACGCACCCGGAGGGCGCCCGCAGGGCAAGTCCCTCCGCTACCCCGGCCCGGGCCCGGGGCGACCACCCACTCCCGGGCGCCGTGGAACGCCGCACGCCACCACCCACCGCGGCACGGCGCCTCGCCGGGGCGAACGCCCCGGCCTGGTCCGAGGAGACACCGCGCATGAGACACCCGGCACAACGCCGCCGGCTCGCGATGATCGTCGCCGCCGTGCTGGCCGTGGGCGGGGCCACCGTGCCCGCCGGCGCCGCCCAGGCCGCGCCCGCCTGCGACGTGGTCTACGCGACCAACGACTGGAACACCGGCTTCACCGCCAACGTGACCATCCGCAACCTCGGCGACCCGATCAACGGTTGGACGCTGCGGTTCGCCTTCCCGGGCGACCAGCGGGTCACCCAGGGCTGGTCGGCGCGGTGGAGCCAGAGCGGCAACCAGGTCACCGCCACCAACGAGGCCTGGAACGGCAGCCTCGGCACCGGGGCGAGCACGACCATCGGCTTCAACGGCTCCCACACCGGCAGCAACCCCGCGCCGACCTCGTTCTCGGTCAACGGCGTGACCTGCGGCGGGGCCGCGCAGCAGCCGCCGACGGTCGCGCTGGACGTGCCGGCCGGGCCGTTCGAGGCCCCCGCCGACGTGCCGCTCACCGCGACGGCCAGCGACCCGGACGGCACCATCAGCAAGGTCGAGTTCTACCGCAACGGCCTGCTCGTCAACACCGACACCACGGCGCCGTACGCCTACACGCTGGAGGATCTGCCGGCCGGCTCGTACACCGTGCAGGCCAAGGCGTACGACAACGCCAACCTCACGGCCACCGCCGAGCGCTCCTTCACGGTGACCCCGGCGACCGGGCCGGTCCTGGTCGCCACGCCGTCCGCGGTCAGCGTCTCCGAGGGCGGCAGCGCCACGGTCAACCTGAAGCTCAGCGCCGCGCCGAGCGGCAACGTGCCGGTCACCCTGACCCGGTCGGGGGACACCGACATCACCGTCTCGCCGGGCACCGTGACGCTGACCCCCACCAACTGGAACACCGGCGTCACGGTGACCGTCGCCGCGGCCGAGGACGCGGACACCGTCGGCGGGACGGCCACCATCACGGCGTCCGCCACCGGGTACGCCCCGCTCGCGATCACGGCGACCGAGGTCGACAACGACAGCCCGGGCGGCGACAACGCGTACGTGAAGCGGTTCCTCGACCAGTACGGCAAGATCAAGAATTCGGGTTACTTCAGCCCCGAGGGCGTGCCGTACCACTCGATCGAGACGCTCATCGTCGAGGCGCCCGACCACGGGCACGAGACGACCTCCGAGGCGTTCAGCTTCTGGCTGTGGCTGGAGGCCCAGTACGGGCGGGTGACCCAGAACTGGGCGCCGTTCAACAACGCCTGGACGGTCATGGAGAAGTACATCATCCCGTCGCACGCCGACCAGCCCACGGCCGGCGCGCCCGGCACGCCGCAGTACGCCGCCGAGCACGACCAGCCGAACCAGTACCCGTCCCGGCTGGAGCCGTCGGTGCCCGTGGGTCAGGACCCGCTGCGCGCCGAGCTGCAGTCCACCTACGGCACCGGCGACATCTACGGCATGCACTGGCTGCTCGACGTGGACAACGTGTACGGCTACGGCCGGTGCGGCGACGGCACCAGCCGGCCGGCGTACATCAACACCTTCCAGCGCGGCACCCAGGAGTCGGTGTGGGAGACGGTGCCCCAGCCGTCCTGCGACACCTTCGCCCACGGTGGACGGTACGGCTACCTGGACCTGTTCGTCTCCGAGTCGAACGCCCCGGCCAAGCAGTGGAAGTACACCAACGCGCCGGACGCCGACGCCCGGGCCGTGCAGGCCGCGTACTGGGCGCTGACCTGGGCCAAGGCGCAGGGCCGGCAGGCCGACGTGGCGGCCACCGTCGCCAAGGCCGCCCGGATGGGCGACTACCTGCGGTACGCGATGTTCGACAAGTACTTCAAGAAGATCGGCAACTGCGTGGGGGCCAGCACCTGCCCGGCGGGCACCGGCCGGGACTCCGCGCACTACCTGCTGTCCTGGTACTACGCCTGGGGTGGCGCCTACGACACCAGCCAGAACTGGTCCTGGCGGATCGGTTCCAGCCACAACCACTTCGGCTACCAGAACCCGTTCGCGGCCTGGGCGCTCACCAACACTCCCGAACTGCGGCCGCAGTCGCCGACGGCGGTGTCCGACTGGACGAAGAGCCTCGAACGGCAGCTCGAGTTCTACACCTGGTTGCAGTCGGCCGAGGGCGGCATCGCCGGCGGGGCCACCAACAGCTGGGGCGGCCACTACGGCCAGCCGCCGGCCGGCACGTCCACGTTCTACGGCATGTACTACGATGTCGACCCGGTCTACAACGACCCGCCGTCCAACCAGTGGTTCGGCATGCAGGCCTGGTCGATGCAGCGGGTCGCCGAGCTGTACCTGCAGACCGGCAACGCCCGCGCCAAGGCGCTGCTGGACAAGTGGGTGCCGTGGGCCATCGCCAACACCACGCTCGGCACGAACTGGTCGATCCCGTCGGACCTGCGCTGGACCGGCCAGCCGGCCACCTGGAACCCGACCAGCCCCCAGCCGAACACCAACCTGCACGTCGAGGTGATCAGCACCGGCCGCGACGTCGGCATCGCCGCGGCGTACGCGCGGACCCTCATCGCGTACGCGGCCAAGTCCGGCAACGCGGCGGCGAAGGACACCGCCAAGGGGCTGCTCGACGCGCTGCACGCCGCCAGCGACGCCAAGGGCGTGGCGACGCCGGAGAAGCGGGGCGACTACCGGCGCTTCGACGACGTCTACGACGCCGCCACCGGGCAGGGTCTGTACGTCCCGCCGGGCTGGACCGGGACGATGCCCAACGGTGACGCCATCGCGGCGGGCAAGAGCTTCGTCGACATCCGCTCGTTCTACAAGCGCGACCCGGACTGGCCGAAGGTGCAGGCGTACCTCGACGGCGGACCGGAGCCGGAGTTCACGTACCACCGGTTCTGGGCGCAGGCGGACGTGGCGATGGCGTACGCCGACTACGGCAACCTCTTCCCCAACGGCTGACCCTGTCCCCGGGGTGGGCGTCGCGCCCACCCCGGAGTCGCCGGGCCCGGAGGGCACGCCGGGCCGGGCGACGGACGGCCCGGCACCCCACGGCCGGGCCGGGGTGGGCCGGCCATCCGGCCGACGCGGCGGATCGGCCGGCCCATCCACTCCGCGGGGGCGGATCCGGCGTGAAAACGGGCTGAAAAAAGGGCCGTCGCGGGATCACGTGGCGGGCCGGGACGGAGTAACGTACCTGACCGAGAGAGGCCGCTCCCCCCGTGGTGGCCTCTCTCCTTTATGTCGGCCCCGGCTGCGGGGCCACCGGCGCGACCGGGTGCCGCAGCCCCGGGTGACCGGCCGGCAGCGACCGGCGCACCACGACCCAGCTCACCGCCAGCGCGGCGGCCACCAACGGCCAGGTCAGCGCCACCCGGGCCACCACCAGCGCGACCACCTGACCGCCGAGGTAGAGGGGCACGAACACCGCCAGACGCAGCACGTACGTGGCCGTCCAGATCCAGCTGCCCCGCCCGTACGCCCGCAGCAGCGCCGGATCCCGCCGCCACCGGCCCCGTTGCCCGAGCGCCGCGCCGACCACGACCCCGAGCAGCGGCCAACGCAGCACCACGCTGACCGCCCAGGCGAGCGCGCTCGCCGCGTTGGACAGCAGTTGGAGCAGGAAGAAGTCGGTGGCCCGGCCGGTGCGCAGCGCGATCAGCGCGGCCACGCAGACCGCCAGCAGACCGATCAGCACCGAGCGCGGCCGGTCGCCCCGGCGCAGGCGCCACAGCGCCACCCCGCTGGCGGTCACCACGGCGGCGAGGACCCCGGCCCAGAGCGACTCGTCGCCGAGCAGCCAGCCGGCGGCGAACGCCACCGGCGGCAGGGTGGCGTCGATCGCGCCGCGCCGGCCGCCGAGCAGGTCGGCGAGCGACTCCGCCGGGGGCGCGGCCGGTCCGGCCGCGTCGGCCCGCCGATCGTCCCCGGCGGGAGCCGCCGAGGTACGCGCGTCGTGCTCCGGTGTGCCAGTCACCGTCCCTCCTCACGTCCGTCCCAACCTATCCGTCCCCGGGCCCGCGGACCCGCCCCCGGGCGGGTCCGCGGGCCCGGGGAGGCCTCCCGCCGGTCGCCGCGGACCGCTCGCTAACGTGGGCGCGTGCGCGCGACGGCGAGGGGTTGGACGGTGGTCTGGCTGGTCGTGTTCACGCTCGTCCAGGTGGCCGCGTTCGTCGTCCTGTGGCGGGTGGCGGTCCACACCGGGCTCGGCCAGTGGATCGACACGGTGGCGTTGACGGGCAACCGGATCGGGCGGGACCGGATCGACGAGCCGGTCGACCGCATCCTCAACGCCATGTCGGTGGTCTCCCTGCTCGCCGCCACCGCCGTGATCGGCTTCATCGCGCTCATGCGCGGGCGGATCGCCCTGGCGATCACCGCGACGCTGCTCATCGCCGGCGCCAACGTGAGCACCCAGCTGCTCAAGCACGGCCTGTCCCGCCCCGACCTCGGCATCGACCTGACGCGCGTCTACGCCGGCAACAGCCTGCCGAGCGGCCACGCCACGGTGGCGGCGTCGGTGGCCGTGGCGCTCGTGCTCGTGCTGCCGGCGAAGGTGCGCGCGTTCGGCGCGTTCCTGGGCGCCGGCTACGCGGCCGTCGCCGGTGTGGCCACCCTGTCCGCCGGCTGGCACCGGCCCAGCGACGCGGCGGCGGCCTTCCTCGTGGTGGGGATCTGGGCGGCGCTGGCCGGGATGGTGCTGCTGATCAGCCAGCGGGAGCGGGCGCGCGCCTCCGACGCCCACCGGGTCGCCGCCACGGTCCTCGGCGTCGCCGGCCTGATCGGCCTGGCGATCTGCGGGCTCGCGCTGGGCTGGTTGGTCGACCTGCGCGGCGTCGACCCGGAGGAGCTGGGACGCCGGGCGCTGTTCGTCGGCTACGCGGGCAGCGCCGCGGGCATCGCCGGCACGATGGCCGTGGTCATGGCGCTGGTCCTCGCCGTGGTGCACCGGCTCGTGCCCCGGCACCCGGGCTGACCGTTCAGCGGGAGAACCTGCCGACCATGGTGCCGCTGGCGACCTCGTGACCGGCCACCGCCCGGTGCACGTCGTCGGCCTGCGGCGCGGCGGGAAGCTCCAGCGGCCCGTCGAGCGCGTACAGGCGGAAGAAGTACCGGTGCGGGTCGTCGCCGCGCGGTGGCTGGGGACCGCCCCAGCCGACGTCGCCGAACCCGTTGGGCCACTCCCGGGCGCCCTCGGGCACCGCGCCCTCGGCCAGCCCGCCGGAGACCGGCCGGATGCCGGTGACCAGCCAGTGCAGGAACGGCGTACGCCCCGCGTCCGGGTCCTCGACCAGGAGCAGCAGTTCGGTGGCCCCGTCGGGCACCTGGGACCACTCCAGCGGCGGGGAGATGTTGCCGCCCTCCCGGGAGAAGCGAGCCGGCAGCAGGTCGTGGTCGTTGAACGCGCTGCTGCGCATCATGATCCCGGCCATGGTGGCGTCCCCCTCACTCGCGTGCGCCACCGCGTACCCGTCGGGCCGGTGCCGAAACGGCCGGGCCGCCCGTGAGAGGGTACGGGCGACGGCGACGGAGGGGAGAAGGCATGGACACGGTGCGGGAGGCGTTCCGGGACGAGTGCGCCCGCCTGGGCGACGTGCTGCGCGGCCTGTCCGAGGCGGACCTGGACCGCCCGACCGACTGCCGGCCGTGGCGCGTACGGGAGCTGCTCGCCCACGTCCGCACCGGCGTCGGCCGGCTCGCCGGCATGCTGGCCGCGCCCGCTCCGCCGCGGGCCGAGGTGGACGCGGCCGGCTACTTCGGCGCGGCGAAGTTCACCCCGGAGGTCGACGCGGCACGTGTCGACAGCGGCCGGCGGGAGGCCCGGGAGCTCGACGGCCCGGCCCTGGTCGCGGACTTCGACCGGGCGTGGCGGGCCACCGACGCGGCGGTCGCCGCGGCGCCACCCGACCGGGTGGTCCGCACCCGGCACGGCGACGCGATGAGTCTCACCGAGTTCCTGCGTACGCGGGTCGTGGAGGTCGGCGTGCACGGGCTGGACCTCGCCGCGGCGCTGGACCGCGAACCGTGGCTCACCCCGACCGCGGCGCGGGTGGTGGCCGAGCTGCTGACCGGTGGGCGGCCGGTCCCGCCCGAGCTGGGCTGGGACCGGCTCACGCTCATCCGCAAGACCACCGGCCGGTCGCCGCTCACCGACCGGGAGCGGTCGGTCGCCGAGGCGTCCGGCTTCCGCTGGCTCTCCTTCGCCGCCTGACGGACGATCAGGAGGCGGTGCGGGGGGTGGGGATGTGCGGGGCCGCGCGGCGCAGGTGCTCCAGCACCACCGGGTCGATGCGCCCCGGCACGAGTCGCTCCTCCAGGTTCTCCATCCCTGCCCAGGAGACCAGCGCCTCCTCCGGGCCGGCCGGCCCCACCGGGTGGCCGAGCGCGGCCAGCAGCGTGCCGACCTCGGCGGCGACCGCGCCGGTGAGGTCGAGCAGCGTGGCCGGGTCGGGCCGGGTGAACAGCAGTGTGTGGACCGCGAGCAGCCGGTCGAGCTCGGTGACCGGGTTCGGGTGGTCGTCGACGCGGAGGTCCACCACGACGTCGCTGTTGCCGCCGTACCCTCCGCCGCGCTGCACCACCAGCAGCCCGGCGCTCTGCCGGCCGCGCCGGTCCCCGCCGGCCTCGTCGCCGGCACGCAGCGCGGCGAGCAGACGCCGCGGGAACGGCAGCGCCGGGCCGGCCAGCCAGGCGTCCCGCATCGCGTCGATCACCTGCGGGCCGACCAGGATGTTGCCCTGCGCGGCCCAGCCCTCCCCGGCCTGGCCGCCGGCCCAGTCGTGGCACTTCGCGCCGGTGAACGTGGCCCCGGGCCCGGTGGCGGCGACCACGCCCAGCTGGCGGTGGTCCCGCTCGCCGTCGGCGGCCACGAGACCCGCCACCACGTCGGCGGCCGGCACGCCGGTGCGCAGCATGGTCAGCCCCTGCGGCCGGTAGGCGAGGTTGGCGCTGGCCTGGGTGGCCAGCGCCCCGACGTCGGCCTCGGCGGCCGGCACGAGGGCGCCGGCGGCGAGGAACTTGCTCGCGACGGCCACGCCGTGCAGTCGGCCGTCGTCCGAGCGGGCCACGATCGAGAAGGTCACCGGCAGAGAGTAGCCGGGGAGCGGCCCGGGTGTCGTACCCCCGCGAAGGCGGGTCAGAACGGCGGCGCGGCCGCCTCCGGTGGGCGGCCGTGTGCGCGGCGGGCGTCCGCCACCGCCACGGCCGCCAGCACCACGACCGCCGTGGTACTCGCCACGAGCGCCGCGGCGTGCACCAGCAGCGGTGTCGCCGCCAGCAGCACGAGGACGGCGATCCACCGCGACGGCGACACCCGGCCGAACACCTCGAACTCGAACCTGGCCCGCCCGGCCAGGAAGAGGACCGGCCCGCCGATGACCATGGCCAGCCACGCCACCGGCGGGTGCTCCATCGGGTGGCTGATGACCAGTTCGTAGCCGATCGCCACGGCGGTCAGCCCGACCACCATCACGAGGTGGGTGTCCGCCGCCGACCGGCCGATGTTCGCCGGATGCCGTGCCTTGCCGACGGCCTCGCCGAGGATCTGCCCGGCTCGCTGGATGTAGATCCGCCACAGCAGGATCGACGTCGCGAGCGCGAGCGCGAACGCGGCGGGATGGCCCTCCGCGTACGGCCCCGTGCTGTAGGCGAGGCCGGCGACCAGGATCGTCTCGCCGAGCGCCACGAGGAAGAACTGCTGGTAGCGGTCCGCCAGGTGCTCACCCGCGATGTCCCAGCGGGAGATGGTGGAACGGCCGAGCCCGGGCACCGGCCAGCCGAAGCGGGCGGCGAGGTACTCGACCGACAGGGCGGCCGTCCAGAGCACCACCTTCGGGTTGGTGGGCAGCAGCGCGCCGGTGATCCAGAGCACCCCGGTCGCGGCGAAGACGATCGTCATCCGCAGTTTGAGGCGGCGGTACCGGTGCGGGCCGAGGGCGACGAGCAGGATCAGCGGCCGGGACACCTGGGCGATCACGTACGCCGAGGCGAACATCAGCCCGGTCGCCGTGAACGCCCGAGGGATGGCCACACCCATCACCATGCTCGCGACCAGCGCGGTGATGATGATGCTCTGCACGCCGGCGTGGCGCGGGTCGTACCGGCTGGTGACCCAGGCGGTGCCCTGCCAGACCGACCAGAGCCCGAGGAGGAGCAGCAGCGTCTTGCCCCCGCCGGTCACGGCGCTCCACCCGTGCGCGGTGCCCTCGTCGACGGCGAGATCCTCGAATGCGCGGGCCGAGATCCGGGTCAGCGCGAAGACGTAGACCAGGTCGAAGAAGAGCTCCAGGAAGGTGGCCTGTCCCGGGTTGTCGGTGGCCATCGCCGGGCGGATCCTCCCGCCGGTGGCCATGGTCAGCCAGGTCCGTCCACGATTCGCTCCATTCCGCAGTCGTAGCACCGCCGGTGCGCCCGTCCGTCGGCAACCGGAAAACCCGGGCCGTCTCCGCACCGGACCCGGATCTTGCCCAGGAGCGTAGTTACCGGGCAGTATCGACCGATGACGACGCGATGGGGCATGACGGTGCCGCTGGGCGGGGTCTCCCTCGCCGACCACGCCGCGGTCTACGCGGCCCTGGAGCGGGCCGGCTTCACCGACCTCTGGTCCTCCGAGGTGGCCGGGGCCGACGCGTTCACCCCGCTGACGCTCGCCGCGACCTGGCAACCCCGGATGCGCCTCGGCACCGCCGTGGTGCCGGTCTACACGCGCGGTCCGGGTCTGCTCGCCATGAGCGCCGCGGCGCTGGCCGAGGTGGCGCCCAACCGGTTCGCACTGGGCATCGGCGCCTCGTCGCCGGTCGTGGTGGGCGACTGGAACGCCGTGCCGTACGACGAGCCGTTCCGCCGTACCCGCGACGTGCTGCGGTTCCTGCGCGCCGCGCTGGCCGGGGAGACGGTCGACGGCGCCTTCGACACCTTCGCCGTGCGCCGGTTCGCCCTGGAACGCCCGCCCGCCGCGCCGCCGCCGGTCATGCTCGCCGCGCTGCGCCCCGGCATGCTGCGGCTGGCCGGCGCCGAGGCCGACGGGGTCATCCTCAACTGGCTGGCGGCCGGCGACGTGCCCCGGGCCCTGGCCGAGGTGGGCGAGCGTCGCGCCGGGTTCGACGTCGTCGCCCGGATCTTCGTCTGCCCCACCGAGGACGCCGCGCACGCCCGGGCCCTGGGCCGCCGACTCATCACCAGCTACCTCACCGTTCCGGCGTACGCCGCGTTCCACCGCTGGCTCGGGCGCGGGGACGCGCTCGCGCCGATGTGGAAGGCGTGGGCGGACGGGGACCGCCGCGGCGCGCTCGCGGCCGTGCCGGACGAGGTGGTCGACGCGCTGGTGCTGCACGGCTCGCCCGAGCAGGTCCGGGAACAGGTGCGCCGGTACGCCGACGCCGGCGTCGACGTGCCGGTGCTGGCGCTGCTGCCCACACCCGAGCTGAGCGCGGCCGGCCCGGAGGCGCTCGCGGCGCTCATCGCCCGGCTCGGACCGACCGGGCAGGAGCACTGACGTGAACCTCACCGACCGGATCGTGGTGGTCACCGGCGGGGCCGGCGGCATCGGATCGGCGCTGGCCCGCCGGTTCGCCGCCGAGGGCGCCGCCGCCGTCGTGGTGGCCGACCTGGAGGCCGACGCGGCCCACGCCGTCGCCGACGGCATCGGCCCGGTCGCGCATCCCGCGACCGTGGACGTCACCGACGAGGACCAGGTCCGGTCCCTCGTCGCCGACACCGAGCGGCGGTACGGGCGGATCGATCTGTTCTGCGCCAACGCGGGCGTCACCACGGGCGGCGGCATCGAGGTCGACGACGCGGCCTGGGACCGCGCCTGGCGGGTGAACGTGCTCGCCCACGTCTACGCCGCGCGGGCGGTGCTGCCGGGGATGCTCGCCCGCGGCGGCGGCCACCTGCTGCACACGTGCTCGGCGGCGGGCGTGCTCACCGCCGTCGGCGACGCGGCGTACACGGCCACGAAGCACGCGGCGGTGGGTTTCGCCGAGTGGCTGTCGATCACCTACCGGGACCGGGGCATCCGGGTGAGCGCGCTCTGCCCCCAGGGCGTGGACACGCCGATGCTCGCCGACGGGCTGGCCGCCGGGCACCTGGGGGCGCGGGTGATCGCCGCCTCCGGGGCGATCCTCACCGCCGACCAGGTGGCCGAGGCCGCCGTGGCCGGGCTGGCCGAGGAGCGCTTCCTGATCCTGCCGCACCCGGAGGTCGCCGCGTACGCGAGGCGCCGGGCCGAGGACCCCGACGGCTGGCAGGCCGGGCTGCGCAAGCTCGTCCGCCGCCTCACGACCTGACCGTCCCGCCGCCGCGGAGGTGGCCCGGCCGGGATGCCGCGTCGTGCCGCGTCGTGTGAGCGGGCCGGGGCCGCGGTCACAGGTACCGCTGCCGCCACTGGCTCGCGGCCGCCTCCAACGCGTCCTGTTCCTGCTGGATGAGGTCGCGTACCCGGCGGCGGACACCCCGCTTGGCCGCCAACTGGACGACGGCCGTCGCCACGGTGACCACGGCGAGCATGGCCAACCCGATCAGCGCGGGAAACTGGCCGGCGACCGGTATCAACACCACCAGCAGCGCGCCGGACGTGGCGAGGACGACGTCGACTCGACCGGACACCCGCAGCTCGACGGCGACGAGCGCCAGCAGGTACAGGACGACCCCGCCCAGGAGGATGACGACGTCCAGCCCGCCGACGGCGCTGTGCGCGGTGGCCTCCGGCCGGTTGATGATCCCGCCGAGCAGTCGCTCCAGGCCGAGCGCGAACAGGATGACGCCGATGACCAGCGGAAGGTGCAGGTAGGTGTAGACGTCCCGGGCGGCGGGGATGCGCTCCGGCCCCCGCACCCCGTGCAGGATCTGCTCCACCCGCGACGCGAGGACGTCGAAGTAGAGCCACCACAGGGCGGCGATCACCGCGATGCCGAGCATGGCCGCCACGACGACGGAGGCGCTGATCGGCCGCCCGTTGCGGTTCGTCGCTCCCACGCCGAGGGCGAGGACCGACTCGCCCAGGGCGATCAGCACGATCAGGGCGTGCCGCTCCGCCCAGTGCCCCATCGACCGCAGCCGCCAGCCGGTGCGGCCGAGCAGCAGACCGACCGCGTACTCGACCAGCAGCGCCAGTGCCCAGCACCCGATGCGTACGTTGTCGGCGACGTCGCTGGTGAACAGCCGCTGCGGCACGATCGCGCCGACGACGATCAGGGCGACGCCGAGCACCATCGGCACCGCGAGGACCAGCGAGCGCAGCCTCGGTCCCCGCTGCGCCGGCACGGTGCTCCACAGCGCGGCGATCAGGATCACCCACATCAGCGTGTAGGCGCAGGCGAAGACGAAGAGGCCGTCGAAGCTCCCGGGATTCTTCCGGAACGCCGTGTCGGTCGACAGGGCGAGGACGAACACGGCCGCCATGACGCCGAACCCCAGCAGCGGCATGACGCCCTGGTCGGCGCGGAGGATGTTGCCGAGCGCGGCGAAGCCGCTCCAGCACCACCACAGCAGGGACAGGACGAGCAGGGCCTCCACCAGTCCCTGCACGCTGAAATCAGCCTCCGTCAACGAGCTGACGTTCAGGAACGCGAACACGAACACCAGGTCGTAGAACAGCTCCAGCCGGGTCACGCGGGAACCGGGTGCGCCGAGATTCAGTGCGCGCGACGGCAGCTTCGTCCTCACATCGGCAGTGTGTCAGCAACCGATCACGCCGGTGCCGGCTACGCGTCGAACCGGCACCGGCGGCGACCGCCGGGTCGCGTCCGGCCGGAGCGGTCGGGGACGGGCCACCGTCACAGCGCGGCGGGCGCGGCGGCGGCCGGTGCGCGCAGGCGGGCGGTGTCCTGGCTGGGCGGCGCGCCGAACTGCCGGCGGTACTCGCGGCTGAACTGTGAGGGGCTCTCGTAGCCGACGCGACGGCTGACCCCGGTGACGTCGCTGGGATTCGTGGCGAGCAGCAGCCGGGCCTCCTGCAACCGGATCTGCTTCTGGAACTGGATCGGGCTCATCGCGGTGACCGCCTGGAAGTTGCGGTAGAAGGCGGACACGCTCATGCCGGACCGGCGGGCCACGTCCTCGACCCGGAAGGACTGCGTGTAGTGGTCGCGGATCCACTGCACGGCTCGCGCGACGTGCGAGAGGCTGCTGTCGGCGAGGCCGAGCTGGCGGACGACGGCGCCCTGCTCACCGGTGATGAGCCGCCACAGGATCTCCCGTTTGACCAGGGGCGCCAGCACCGTGGCGTCGCGCGGGTGGTCGAGCAGGCGTAGCAGGCGGACGACCGCGTCGAGCAGCTCGTCCGGCGCGTCGCTCACGGCCATGCTGGACGGGGTGCCGCCGCCGACGGGCGGCAGGTCTCCGGGGGCCGCCTGGAGCAGGAGCTCGGCCACGGCGGCGGGGCGCAGGATCATGCCGAAGCCCAGCGCCGGCCGCTCGGGGGTGGCCTCGGTGAAGTGGCCGGTGACCGGCAGGTCCACCGACGCGATGAGGTACTGCCCGGCGCGGTACTCGTAGACGCGGTCGCCCAGCGCGAGCCGCTTCGCGCCCTGCGCGATGACCGCGAGCACCGTGCCGGACATCGACGACGACGGGGGAGTCGACTCCTCGACCCGGGAGACGAGAACGTCGTCGATGGCCGTGGTCGCGTCGGGCCGGGCATGGCGGATGACCAGGTCACGCAGTTCGTCGAGACTCACGACCCGATTGAAGCACCATCCGATGGTCCCGACAATGAGAGGATCAGGCAAGAGTTCGAGACGATCTTTCTAACGTTTTCCCTGGTGGCCCTGTTTCGATTGGGTGGTCGATATCCCACGGCAACTCATCGAGAGGGAGACAGCCAATCATGGTCGTCAACCATGGCTTCCACGCCACCGTGACCGCCCGGCCGGGCCGGGGCGACGAGGCGGTCGCGCTTCTGCTCGACGCGCCCTCCCTGCCGCACCCGGACTGCGTCGTGTTCCTGGTCGGCCGCTCGGCCAGCGACCCGGACGTCGTCCACGTGACCGAGGGCTGGACCAGCCAGGAAGCCCACCAGGCGTTCTTCGCCACCGAGGCGGCGCAGGCGTTCGTCGCCCGGCTCCAGCCGCTGCTGGTCGGCGAGTCGCAGTACACCGACGAGGTGCCCGCCGGTGGCAAGGCCGATTTCTGAGACCGCCCCGCAGCAAGGAAGGACCCACCGTGACGTTGGCACGACCCGACCTCGACCCCGAGCTGCGCGCGCTGCTGGCCGACATGCCGTTCGTGCCCCGGCTCGACATGGAGGTGTTCGCGCAGATCCGCCCGCTCGCGTCGGGGCCCGTCGACGCACTGCTCGACGGCCGTGCCGTCGAACGGCGCGAGGTCACCATCACCGCCCCCGACGGCGGGCAGATCCCACTGTCGATCCTCCGCCCCGCCGCGGCCACCACCGCCACCGCGCCGTGCGTCTACTGGATCCACGGCGGGGGAATGGTCATGGGGGACCGCTACTCGCAGCTCGACATCCCGTTGGAGTGGCTGGACCTGTTCGGCGCCGTGGTGGTCTCGGTGGACTACCGGCTGGCGCCGGAGGTCACCGGGACGACCCTCGTGGACGACTGCTACCACGGTCTGCTCTGGACCGCCGAGCACGCCGCCGACCTGGGCATCGACCCGGCCCGCCTCGTCGTGGCGGGCGCGAGCGCCGGCGGGGGCCTCGCCGCCGGGGTCACCCTGATGGCGCGCGACCGCGGCACCCCGGCGATCGCCGCCCAGGTGCTCATCGGCCCCATGCTCGACCACCGCAACCGCACCGTCTCCAGCCGCCAGTACTCCGGCGAACCCGGCGTCTGGACCCGGGAGATGAACGAGTTCGGCTGGCGCTCGGTGCTCGGCGATCTCGCCGGGGAGGACGTGCCCGCGTACGTGTCTCCCGCGCTCGCCGACGACCTCTCCGGCCTGCCCACCACGTACGTCGACGCGGGCTCGGCCGAGGTCTTCCGCGACGAGGACGTCGACTTCGCCAGCCGGATCTGGGCGGCCGGCGGCCAGGCCGAACTCCACGTCTGGGCCGGCGGCTTCCACGGATTCGACGCCCTCTACCCGCGGGTGCCGGTCTCGGCCGCGGCCCGACGCACGCGCAACGACTGGCTCGCCCGGGTGCTCCACACGACTGCCCAGCCACACACGAACGGAAGGAAGGGCTGACCATGCGGGTCGCCATCGTCACCGGCGCCAGCTCCGGCATCGGACAGAGCGCCGCCATCCAGGTCGCCAAGCGCGGAACCGGGGTGATCCTCACCTACAACGGCAACGAGTCGGGGGCGCTGGACACGGTCGCGGCGATCGAGAAGGACGGCGGCACGGCCGTCGCGCTCCGGCTGGACGTCGGCCGATCGGAGACCTTCCCGGCCTTCCGCGACTCGGTGACCGCCGCCCTGCGCCACACCTGGCAGCGCGACACGTTCGACCACCTCGTCAACAACGCCGGCTACGGCCAGATGGCCATGTTCGAGGACACCACCGAGGAGATGTTCGACGGGCTGCTGCGGGTCCTGCTCAAGGGCCCGTACTTCCTGACCCAGACGCTGCTGCCGCTCCTGGCCGACGGCGGCGCCATCGTGAACGTCGCCAGCAACTCGGCACTGTTCGCCGGCATGGAACCCGGATACTCGGCCTACGGCACCATGAAGGGCGGGCTGGTGGTGCTGACCCGCTACATGGCCAAGGAGTTCAGCGTCCGCGGCATCCGGGTCAACTCGGTGTCCCCGGGCTCCACCCGCACCCGGATCGCCGACGACGCCTTCGCGCGCTTCCCCGAGGTGATCCCCGGCCTCGCCGCGAGGACCGCCCTCGGACGGCTCGGCGAGCCGGACGACATCGGGCTGGCCATCGCCGCCCTGCTCGGCGAGGAGGGCCGCTGGATCACCGCGCAGGACATCGAGGTCTCCGGCGGGTACAACCTGTAGCGCCGAGGGCCGGTCCGCGCCGCGGACAGCCGGCCACGGTCCCGGCCACCGCGTGACGGCGGCCGGGACCGTGGTCACGGCCGTGTCGACCGCGGCGGGCGCGGCGCCGCTACGCTGCCGTACGCACCGACGCCCCGCCCCGGGGACTCACGCGGCCCCTCACCGGGAGGCTGTCCACACATGACGACGCCGGTCACCGCCCACACCCGGGCCGTCCGCGACGGTCTGAACGACACGCCCGTACCCCTCGTCGACGCCGTGCCGCTCCTACCGCGTACGGCCGGCCTCTACGCGTGGTGGGCGGAACCCGGCGTGCTTCCCGACCTGCCCGGCCCACCCAACGACGCCGACCCGGATGTCCGCCTCCTGTACCTGGGGATCGCGACCAGCCTCCGCACCAGGGTCGTGCGCAACCACCTGGCGCGCTCGGGGAGTTCCACCCTGCGCCGGACGCTCGCCGGCCTGCTCCTGCCGACCGAACGCTACCGGACGACCTGGACCGACCGGGTTGTCCTCGTGCCCGAGGACGAGGATCGTCTCACCGCCTGGATGCGGGCCAACCTGCGGCTGACCTGGTTCGCGTGCGAGCAGCCCCGGCAGCACGAGACCGCACTGATCACGAGCCTCCGACCACCGCTGAACGTCGACGGCGCGCGGCCGGGCGAGGTGCGCGACCTGGTGAAGGCCGCGAAAGCGGCCTACGCGGCGAGCGCCGGCCCGCGACCTGCCGCCTCCTGAACGGACGCTCGCGGTCGCGCCCGCCGGCTGGGCCACGTCCCCGCCCGTCCCGGCTCGGGCGCGGGCGGCCGCGTCCCGTCCTCGATGTCGTGGTACCCCATGCGGTTGAAGGCCTTCACGACCCGTCGAGCTCATGGTCAGCCGGCCGCAGCGACGCCGGCTACGGGCCACACCCGACGCGGAGGACGCCGCCGCGGGGGAGGGGTGAGACCACCGTCGGCGGCACCACCTCCTGAGCGCAGAGTCAGTTGCCGACCAGGAGATCGCCGAGCGGCGTACGCCGGTAGAGGACGGAACGGCCGGCGCGGGCGGCGTCCAGGAGGCCGGCGCGCCGCAGCGCGCGCAGGTGGTCGCCGACCGAGCCGGTCGGCACGCCGATCGACCGGGCGAGCTGGGTGGTGCTCGCCGGTTCGCGGAGGGCGACCAGGACGCGGGCCCGGGACCGGCCGATGAGCTCCTCCAGCGCGGCCGACGGCCGGGCGGGATTCCCCGTCCACCATTCGGCGATGCCCCGGGCCGGGTAGATGATGCAGCGCGGCCACGGGTCGTCGGTGTGCGCGGCGAGGCCGGGCCAGACGAAGACCGACGGGATGAAGGTCATTCCGGTGCCGCCGGCCGTCACGGTGGTGTCGCGCATCCGGGTCACCTCGATGGCGCCGTCGTGCCAGCGGACCCTCCGGTGGAGGCCGTCGAGCGCCGCCGCCCAGCCGTGCCGGGCCAGCAGGCCGGAGCGGTAGACGATGTCGCGTTCGCAGATCGCCCGGAGGTGCGGCCAGTCGGGAGCGAGCAGGGCGTCCCACGCGCGCCGCAGTGCCTCGGCGAGGCGGGCGGTCACGTCGGGCGCGTCGAGGATCTCCCGCACCGACGGGTCGGCGGGCGGCCGGGCGGCGAGGCTCGCCGTGATCTCCGACCGTGCCACGTCCAGCGGCGCCGCGCGGACGGCGGCGAGGTCGTCGTCGATGGTCTGGAGGGCGCCGCGGGTCGGGGGTGGCGCCACGAAGCCGGCGCCGCCGCGCGAGTGGTGCAGCGCCAGCAGCGCGCGTACGGCCGGATCGGCCCGGCGCAGCCGCTCGAAGGCCGGCCGCAGCCGGGCGACGAGCTGCTCCGGTCGTCCGCGGTCGATCCGGTCGAGGACGCGCAGCAGGCTGGCGAGTTCGAAGCCCGGCGACAGCGCGAACCGGCTGTGCAGCAGGTCGTCCGCGCCGACGAGGTAGCGGAGCACAGCCCGATGTTACGGCCGTACCCGTAACGTTGGCGTGCCCGCTCCCTCCCGCCGCAGGCTTCCGACATGGCGACGGTGGAAGCTCCCGCGGCCTACCGCGACGTGTGGGCGGTGCCCGCGTTCCGGGTGGTGTTCGTCAGCCGCGTGGTCGCGGTCGCGGCGGACATGCTGCGGATCGTGGCGCTGTCGGTCCTCGTGTTCACCGCCAGCGGGTCGGCGTGGCTGGCCGCGCTCACGTACGGCGTCGGGTTCCTGCCCCAGGTGGTGGGCGGGCTGCTGCTCGGGTCGCTCGCCGACCGGATGCGGCCCCGGCCGCTGATCGTCGCGGGCTACCTGGCCGAGTGCGCGGCCGCCGTCGCGCTGGCGGCGCTGCCGCTGCCCGCGTGGCTGTGCCTCACGGTGGTCGCGATCGTCGCGGCGGGCACACCCGTGTTCGGCGGCGCGGCCAACCGGGTCGTCGCCGACGTGCTGACCGGCGACGCGTTCGTGCTCGGCCGCTCGCTGATCGGCATGGCGGCCGGCGGCGCCCAACTGCTCGGTCTCGCCTGCGGCGGTGTCGCGGTCGCCACGCTCGGCGCCCGGCACGCGCTGTTCGCCTGCGCCGCCTGCCACCTCGGCGCGGCGCTGCTCGTACGCAGGGGCCTCCCGGACCTGCCGGCACCGCCGGCCGCCGGCGTCTCGGCCGTACGCCAGAGCTGGTCGACCGTCGCGGGCCTCCTGTCCGACCCGGTGGTACGCCGGCTGCTTCTCGTCCAGTGGCTGCCGTGCGCGTTCGTGGTCGGGGCGGAGGCGCTGCTCGTCGCGTACGCGGGGGAGCGCGGGTTCCCGCCGGCGGCGTTCGGCGCGCTGCTGGCGTGCTCGCCGCTGGGCATGCTGGCCGGCCAGTTCGTCGTCGGCCGGCTGGTCCGGCCCGCCGTACGCCGGCGCCTCGTGGCGCCGCTGATCCTCGTGCTCGGCGTGCCGCCGGTCCTCCTCGCACTCGACCCGCCGCTGCTGGCCTGTGCCGCGGCCATGGCCACCAGCGGGGTCGGCTTCGCCTACTCGCTCGGGGTGCAGCGCCCGTTCCTCGACGCGGTGCCCGGGCGGGTCCGCGGGCAGGCGTTCGGTCTGCTGTCGACCGGGCTCATGACGTTCCAGGGGCTCGGGCCGGCGCTCTTCGGGGGGCTGGCGCAGGCGACGACCGTCCACGCGGCGATCGCCCTCGCGGGCGCCGCCACGGCGGCCACGGCGGTGCTCGTGCCCCGCCGGCCGGCTGACGGCGCCGGTCAGCGGCGCCACCGCAGCGGGCCGGGATGGACCGGCCACAGCAGGCGGCGGATCCGGGAACGGGTGGCGCGCAGGGCGTCCACGTAGGACCGGGCGACGACGGTGGCCCGCGCGGCCTGCTTTCCGGTGGCGGTGCCGGGGGCGAACGCGACCTGGTTGAGCAGGTCGGCCAGCTCCTCCACGCCGACGCCCGCGCCGGCGTCGGCGGGGCTGGGTGCGTCGTCCGGGTGCGGGACGGCGGCGGTGGCCGTTCCCGGTGCGCCCTGCCCGACGGCGCCGGCGGCCGGGTCGGTGGTGGCCAGGTCGTGGCCGGTGGACGGCACGGCGCGGCGGGCGCGGGCGGCCCGGCCGGTGGTGGCCGCGTCGCGGCCGGTGGACAGGACGGCGCGGCGGGCGCGCGCGGCCACCTCGGTGGCGGCCAGGTCGGGGCCGACGGGATGGCCGGCCAGCCGGAGCGCGTCGGTGACCTCCCGCCAGGCGCCGGCGATGCGCTGGGCGGGGTCGCCCCGATCGAGTCGGGCGCGGGTCAGCGCGCGGCGCATCGACAGCAGGGTGAGCAGCACCGCACCGACCAGCAGCAGCAGTCCACCGGTGCCGCCGCCCACCAGCACCGGGGTGGACAGCCCGCCCGCGTCGGCCGGCCCGCCCGCCGCCGCCTCCGGCTCGGGCGACGCGGTCGGTTCGAGGGTGGGCTCGGGCGCCTCCGACGGCGGCGGGTCGTCCGGCGCCGGGCGGAAGTCCTCCTCCACCGGCCGGGGCTCCTGGTCGGGCCGGGGCAGCGGGTGGAAGGGCACCCAACCCAGCCCGTCGAAGAGCACCTCCGGCCAGGCGAACGCGTCCCCGGCGGTCACCGGACCGTCCCCCGTGGACTCGAAGCCGACCACCACGCGGGTCGGCAGGCCGGTCAGCCGGCCGAGGACGGCGAACGCGGCGGCGAACTGCTCCGACGTGCCGCGCTGCCCGCCGCCGTTGCGGGGACCGAAGAGGAAGAACGCCAGGTTCGGGTACGCGTGCCCGCTCGGCGCGTCCGCCACCAGCCGGTAGTGCTCGGCGAGGAACTGCTCGATGGCCGCGGCCCGGGCGTACGGGGCGCCGTTCTCCTCGGCGAGTTGGGCGGCCAGCCGCTGGAGGGGCTCGGGCGCACCGTCGGCCACCCGCAGCACGCGGGCCACCGAGTCCCCGGCCGGCACGTTCGCCGTGGTGAGCAGGTTCGAGTCGACGTGCTCCCGCTCCGAGGTGACCGTGTACCGCAGCCCCGGCGCCAACCCCTCGGGCCGGATCAGCGTCCCGGTCTCCCGGTCGTACGCCACCCGGGCACCGCTGACCTCGCGCGGCGTGGCCACGGCGGGCAGCAGCCGCCCGGTCAGCTCGGCGACGGTGATCTCCTGGTGCACGGTCTCGACGGTGCTGCCCGGCGACGGGACGGCGGCCGGCAGGATCCGCCCCGCGTTGCGGTACGTGGCGCCGACCCGCCAGGTGACCCCGTCGTAGTCGCTGAGCACCGCCAGCCGGATCCGCAGCGGTTCGCGGGCCGGTGGGCCGCCGGTCGCCGCGCCGTCGACCGGTCCGTCGCCGTCGACGGGTCCCCGCGCCGGTACGTCGCCCGTTGACGGGCCGGCGCCGGGCCGGTCGGTGCGCACCTCCAGCAGCTTCTGCTCGGGGTGCAGGGCCCATCCCGAGATCCGGATCAGCGGGTTCTCGTCCAGCGTCTCCACCTGCGGCGGCTCGACGTACCGGCGCGGGTCGACGGGCCGGCCGTCCACGCGTGCCACGACGGCCGGCCCGACGACGGCGACCAGGCCGACCACGACGGCCATCCCGAACGCCGCGCCGGCGGCCAGCCGCACCCGGACGGCCGCGCGCACGCCCGGCGCGAGCCCGGCGACCGGGTCGGCCGGATCCCGGGCGGGGCGGGCGGTGGCCGCCAGCCCGGCGACCGCGACGGCCACGAAGACCACCGTGGGCCAGAGCGCCGGCTCCGCGTTCGGGCCCACCACGTAGAGCGCGCCCGCGTACAGCAGCACCGGTGGCAGGTAGCCGGCCAGCACCCGGCCGGCCCGCAGCGCCACCTCGGCGGCCGTCAACCCGGCCAGCCAGGCGGCGACCACCGGCACCAGCACGGTGTCCGGGGCGGGCTCCACCGGGATCATCGCGGTGAGCAGCCGGGGGATGCCGTTGCGCGCGGCGTCCGCGGCCACCCCGGCCAGCGTGCCCGGCACGTCGGCGTGCGCGGCGGCCAGCCGCAGCGACCACGCCGTCCAACCCGCCAGCGCCAGCACCGAGACCGGGGCGACCAGCCAGGACGGCAGCCGCCGGGCGGCCAGGCTCACCAGCACCGAGCCGACCGCGGCGCCCGCCACGAGCCGGGGCAGCAGCGGACCGGCGTACACCCGACCGAGCACCACCCCGGCCAGCGCCGTCATCACCACCAGCGCCAGCGGCACGGCCGCCGCCCGCAGCACGCCGGCGACACGCCCGCGCCCGGCCGCCGCGCCGTCCGGCTCGGCCGGCGGTCGTCCCTCGCGCACGGTCACCACCGCCTGACCCCGTCCCACTCGGCGGCGAACCCGGCCCCGTCGGCCGCGTCGATGACCACCAGGCCGGCCGCGCCGGGCGGCGTCGGCTCGGCCGCGCCGAACACCGCGACCACCACCGAGGGGTACGTGCCGCGCAGCGCCCCGACGTGCCCGAGGTCGCCCCGGCCGCCCGGACCGGTGAGGAAGACCAGCGTGTCGCCGAACCGGTCCCGGCGCAGCCGGGTCGCGGTCGCGCGCAGCGGGTCGCCCGGGTCGGCGGCCGAGCGGGCCGCGACGAGTTGGGCCTCCGCGAGCCGGTCCAGCGGCCCGGCGGGGGAGTCATCGGCGGACGCGCCGCCCGTCTCCCGGCGGCGGCCGGCACGCCACCCCGACCACCGGCGGGCGAGCCGGCCCGCGCGAACTTCCTCGCCGACCTCGGGACCGGTGACCTCGGGCGGCGGCCGGTCGGTCGCCCCGGCCGAGGGCGCCACGAGCAGGAGGGTGACGGGCAGGTCCGCCCGGTGGGCCGCGGTCACGACGCTGGCGGCAGCCTCGCACGCGGCCTCGAACGACGGGGACGTCCCGCCGCTGCCGTCGGGGTGGGCGGCGGCCCGGTTGTCCAGCAGCACCACGATCCGGGGCAGGCTGGTGTCCACGTTCTCCCGCACCATGAGTTCGCCCACGCGGGCGCTGGTGCGCCAGTGCACCCGGCGCAGCTCGTCGCCCACGACGTACTCCCGCAACGAGTCGAACGTGATCGACCCGTGCGGCACGGCGTCGACCCGGCCGTCGAGGCTGCGCCCGGCCCCGGTCGGCACCGCGGCGAGCGGATGCACGCGCGGGTGCACCCAGACCGGCACCGTCGGCCCGTACGCGCGGGCCAACGCCACCAGCCCCAGCGGGTCGCGGCGGGTCACCCGCAGCGGACCGACCCGCACCACGCCGCGGCGGACGGTCGGCACGTCGTACCGGACGGTGGTGTCCCGGCCCGGTCGCAGCCGCAGCAGCGGCACGGGCACGGCCTGATCGCCGCAGCGGTCCTCGGCGAGCAGGTTCGCCGCCCGCAGCCGCCCGGTGTTGCGGACGGTCAGCGTCATGCTGGCCGGCTCACCGCGCGCCACCCGGTCCGGGTCGGCGAGGCGGGTGACCGTGAGGCGGGGCCGCCACGCCGCGACCAGGGCGGCGTAGCCGACCGCCGTGCCGGCCGCCACGCCCAGCAGCGTCAGCTCCGGGTACGCGAAGCGGACGCCGGTGCCGACCAGCACGACGGCGGCGACGAGCAGCCCGACGCCCCGGGCGGTGATCCCCATTCCGGTGCGGCCGGTCACCCCTGCACCGGGGCCGGCTGGCCCGAGGGGAGCGGCACCGGCACCGAGGCGACCGCCTCCCGCAGCACCTCGGCCGCGGTCACGCCCCGCACCTGGGCGTCCGGGGTGAGCAGCAGCCGGTGGGCGAACACCGGCTCGGCGAGGGCCTTCAGATCCTCCGGCATGATCCAGCCCCGGCCGTCGATCAGCGCGTACGCGCACGCCGCGCGGGTCAGCGCGATCACGCCACGCGGGCTCACACCGACGCGGACCTGCGGGTGGTTGCGGGTGGCCGCGGCGAGCCGCACCGCGTACGCGTAGAGCGGCTCGGCGATGTGGACCCGGCGGGCCATGCGGACCATCTCCCCGACGGTGGCCGTGTCGGTCACCGCCGACAGCGCCTCCGGCGAGCGGACGGTCGCCCCGCGCAGCACCTCCACCTCGACCGCCTCGTCCGGGTAGCCGACGGAGAGCTTCACCAGGAACCGGTCGAGCTGCGCCTCCGGCAGCCGGTAGGTGCCGTCCATCTCCACCGGGTTCTGGGTGGCCACCACGAGGAACGGCTGCGGCACCGGGTGCCGCACACCGTCCACGGTGACCGTGCGCTCCTCCATGACCTCCAGCAGCGCCGACTGCGTCTTCGGCGAGGCGCGGTTGATCTCGTCGGCGATGACGATGTTGGCGAACACCGGGCCGGGGTGGAACTCGAAGCCGCGCGTGGCCTGGTTGAAGATGGTCACCCCGGACACGTCCGAGGGGAGCAGGTCCGGCGTGAACTGGATCCGCCGCCACTGGCCCTTCACCGTGGCGGCGATCGCCCGGGCCAGCGTGGTCTTACCCACCCCCGGCACGTCCTCCAGCAGCACGTGCCCCTGGGCGAACAGGGCGGTGAGCGCCAGCCGGACCACCTGCGGTTTGCCCAGCACGACCGCGTTGACGTTCTCGGCGAGCCGGGCGGCGAGGGCGGCGAAGCCCTGCACCTCCGGCTGGGTGAGCGGCTCACGGGTGTTCACGTGCGTGGTGCTCCTTGCCTGGGCGGGTCAGCAGGTGGGCAGGACGTTGATGTCGTCGCCGCCCTCCAGGTTGAGCCAGGCCCAGGGGATGTAGTTCTTCCCCTCGTACTCGACCTGCACCCACCAGGTGCTCTGCTTCTGGTTGTTGTAGATCCACGCGTCGACGTTGTCGCCCCGCTTCTTGCAGTACGCCTTCAGCCGGGTGCCCGGCTCCGCCCACCCGACCTGCTGGTCGTTGTCCTGCCGGGTGACCTTGAAGATCTCGTTGCCGTTGCGGCCGTCCCGGTCCTTGTCGCAGTAGGTGCGTTGGTCGCCGTCGGGGCCGTTGTTGCAGGTGGCGATCCCGTACATCGCGTCGGTGCTCTGCGCCCGGGTGGCCGTGCCCGAGCCGGCCGCGTTGCTGGCCGTCACGGTGAACGTGTACTTCGTGCCGGGCGTCAGGCCGCTCATCGTGATGCTGGAGCAGCCGCCCGACTTCGCCGGCTCACCGGGCGTGCTCAGCGTGCAGGTGGCCTTGCCGCCGCCGGCGTCCACGGTGAACGACACCGTCGCCGAGGTGGCCGTCGCCGACGAGCCGGTCACCGTGACCCGCGGCTCGGCGACCGTCCGCGCGGTGGCGGTCGCCTCGGCACCCGGCCCGGCCTCGTTGACCGCCTTCACCTTCACGGTGACGTTCTGGCCGTTGCCCAGCCCGCTCACCGTCGCCCGGGTGTCGGTCACCTCGCTGGTGCGCCCGGCCACGTCCACCACGTACCTCGTCACGGGACGGCCGTTGGGCTCGGCCGGCGCCCACTGCACCGAGACGGTGCCGGGCTGGTCGGGCACCGTGCTCGCCCGCAGGTCCGCCGGACGCCCCGGCGCCGCGTACGGCACCACGGTGTTGCTGACCGGCGACGCCGCCGAGGCCGCGCCCTTGTCGTTGACCGAGACCACGGTGAACGCGTACTGCGTGCCGTACTCCAACTCGCCCGCCGGCACCACCAGCTCCGTCTTCGTCGACTCGCCGACCGGGGCGTTGGCGCCCGCGGAGGACGCCGTGACCGCGTACCTCGCGATCGTGTTGCCCTGCCCGTTCGCCTCCGGCCAGCGGACCAGGACGGTGCCGTCCGGCCGCTCCTCGGCGGTCACGCTCGCCGGCGGGTCCGGGACCGCGGCCGTCGGCGTGACCGGGTTGCTGGTCCGGGACGGGCCGGCGCCCTTGGCGTTGACGGCGTGCACCTCGAACCGGTACGTCTCGCCGTTGGTCAGGCCCTTGATCTCCACGGACCGCTGGTTGGCGCCCACCTCGTGCCGCTGGCCGGCGCCCTCCACCACGTACCGGATGATCTCCGCGCCGTTGGCCGGCGCCGGGCGCCAGCTCACCCGGGCCAGCGCGTCGCCCGCCGCCGCGGTGACACCGCGCGGCGCGCCCGGCTTGCCCACCTTCGGCTTCTTCGGCGGGGGCGGCGGCGGGGGAGCGGGCGGCGGGTCGCCGCCGAGGACGTCGTTGGCGTACTTGTCGACCTCGCGGACCTGGTGCTTGTCGTCGACCACACGTGCGGTCGACGTGTCGGGAGCGTTGATGAACAGGTGGTTCTCCCGCACCTCCAGCTCCAGCGGGCCGGTCGCCCGGCCGCGGATGGTGTCGACCAGCTGACCGGTGGCGTCGAACGCGTAGATCGTGCCGGTCGCCTCGTCGGCGCAGTAGAACCGGTCCGCCCAGGCGACCGCCGGGCTGAGCTGGTCGCCGCTGCCCGGCACGGTGAACGTGCTGACCTCACCGCCCTTCGCGCCGACCACGTGCACCCGCCGCTCGCCGGGCACGGTCACCGGCACCCTCGGCCCGGTCGTCCGCGTCGGCAGCGCGCCCCGCGCGGCCATGGCGAGCTTCGTCGGCGTCACCGTGCCCCGCTGCACCGTGACCAGGGCGGCGGCGGTGCGGTCGAGCACCGCGACGCCGTCGTCCAGGGTGGAGACGACCAGCTCGTGAGCGGGTTCGGCCACGTCGTACGTCTCGACCTGCTTCGGGCTGAGCCCGCCCCCGGCGGGTGCCGACGCCGGCGTCTCCGGCAGCGGCGCGGCGGTGATCGCCGAGACGGTGCCCTCGCTGGGCACCGCGATCCACAGGCGACCCTCACCGTCGAACGAGCCGCCCGTGATGCCCGGGGGGTAGCGGATCGGCTCGCCCACCGGTGCGAGCGACCGCGGGTCGAGCTGCCGGACGACGCCCTGCACGGCGTCCACGACGAAGGCCGCGTCCTCGTGCAACGCGACGTTGACCCCCAGCCCGGGCGTCGTCCGGGTGGTGGCCGTGATCTGGAGGGTGGCCAGGTCCAGTGAGCTGACCTGCCCGGTGTTCAGGTCGCGCAGGAGCAGCAGCCGGTCGGTCTGGGTGACCTGCATCGGGTGCCGGCGGGCCGCGGGCACCTCGGTGCGCGTGTCGACCCGCGCCGTGACCCCGTTGACCCGGGCCAGCTCGCTGCGCGCCGCGCTCCACAGCCAGGAACTCGCGTCGTAGTTCGCGACCGCGTTGTCGGCGGCGCCGAGCCCCAGGACGGTCAACCCCATCGCGGCGAGCAACGCGGCCACGGTGGCGATGGTGACGATCCCACCCCGCAGCCGGGACCGGCGGCGGACGGGACCGGACCCGGTGTCCACGGCGTCGTCGATGGTGGCCACTACCGGCTGCCTCCCGTGTCGTCGTGCCAGGTGGCGCCCCCTGCCGGCGACCCCTCCCCTGAGCCGGGTGCCATCATATGGGCCCGGTCACGACGGCGGGAACCCGCACCGTCTCCCTGTGGACACTCAGCGTGCGGGTGGATCGTCCCAGGTCAGCTCGACGGCGTACGCCCCTCGCGTTCCGTGCACACCTGCCCCGACGTGGCGAACGTGTCCGTCGACCAGACGGCGAGCACGGTGAAGCAGTAGTCCACCCGGGAGTTCAACCCGTTGACCGTGTAACTGGTGCTGCCCGGGTCCACACTGGCCATCACGCCCAGGGACTGCCCGGCCCGGCCACCGGCCACCATGAACGGCACCACCCCGCCGGACGGGTCCGTCCACGTCAGCGTGATCGTGGTCAGGTCGTCGCGCAGCCGCAGGTCACCGGGGGGCGGCCCGCTCGCGGTGGGGGCCGCCGGCGTCGGTGACGGCGCGCCCTGCGGCGGTTCGGCGTCCCGTCCCAGCACCAGCGCGCCCACCCCGGCCGCCGCGGCGACCGCGACGATGGCGGCGGTCACCGCGACGGCCACCGCGCCCCGCCCGCGGCCGCGCGGCTCCGGCTCGTCGACGGGGTACGCGGGCGGCACCGACACCTGGTACGCCGGGTGACCCGGGACACGGGCCGCATCGTACGCCACGCCTCCCGTTCCGGTCGGTGCCTGCGACGCTGCCGGCTGCGCCGTCGGACCGTACCCGGGCTGCGGGTCGGCCGCGCCTGGCACGGCGCCCGGCGCCTCCGGCCGGTGGTCGGCGGAGTCGGCGGGGTCGGCCGGCCCCGGGTACGCCGGTCCGTCCGGCGCCCGCGTGGCGGGATCCCCGTGCTCCGGGCTGTCCTCCGGGTGGGGCGTCGTTCCCGGGGCCGGCGGTTCGGCCATGTCCGCCGGCCCCGCGGATTCAGGGTCGGACTCCCCGGTGGTGGGCAGGGGCTGGGGTGGCGCCGTGGTGCTCCACGGTGGTGCCGTCAGACCCCACGGTGGCACCGGCGGGGCGCTCACCGGCGCGCCGCTGACCGGCGGCATGAACCCGGGCGGCGCGCTGACGGGTGACGTGTAGCCGGGCGGTCCGCTGACCGGCGGTGTGAGTCCGGGCGGCGCGCTCGTGGGTGGCGCGCTGACCGGCGGCGCGTAGCCGGGCGGTGCGCTGACGGGCGGTGCGCTGACCGGCGGTGCGTAGCCCGGCGGTGCGTAGCCCGGTGGTGCGCTGACGGGCGGTGGGCTCACCGGCGGCGCGTAGCCCTGTGGTCCGCCGACCGGTGGTCCGCTGACCGGTGGTGCGGCGACCGGCGGCGGCACCTGCGGGGGGATCGGCGGCGGCACCGGCTGCGGGTGGCCGGAGGCGCCGGCCGGACGGAGGCCGGCTGCCTGCTGGTGCGGTGCCGGCTGGGCGGACGCCGGGGCGTTCGGCGCGGGCGGCGGACTCACGTGCCCGTGCTGCGGTGCCGGCCGGGCCGGTGCCGCCGCCGGGACACCCGGTGCCGGTGGGCTCGGGTGCCCGGAGGGTGCGGGCATCGGGGCGTTCGGCGGGGGTGGTGCGCTCACGTGTCCAGGAGGCGTCGGCATCGCGGCGGTCTTCGCGGTCGGTGCGCTCGCGTGTCCGGGAGGTGCCGGCATCGGGGCGTTCGGCGGGGGTGGTGCGCTCGCGTGTCCGGGCGGTGGTGCCGGCATCGACGAGGCTGGGCCGCTCGGCGCGGCTGGTGGGCTCACGGGCTGGACCGGCGGAGCCGCCTCCGCAGGGCGCCGGAGGATGCCGCCGGCGGCGTGGTCGGCCGTGGGCGCGGTGGCCGGAGCCGACACCGGCGCCGGGCCGACCTGCGGGGCCGGGCCGACCTGCGGGGTCGGATTGACCTGCGGGCCGGCGGCCGGGCCGGACGTGCCGGGACCGCCCGGCCCGGGCTCCTGGTCCCGTTGGCGCTGGCCGGTCCGGGCGCGTGCGATCTCGTCCGCCAGCAGCGGCTCGATCTGCCGAACCTGGATCGTCGGCCGGTCCCACCCCGGCGCGGCCGGTGGGGTGGCGTGGCTGACCGGTGGGGTGGCCGGGCTGACCGGAGTCGGCTGCGTCGCCATCTCCGGCGGCGTGGACGGCGGACGATCGTCGCCTCCCGGCGCCCGGGTGGGTGCCTGCTGCGGAACCATGCCCGGGGCGGGAGCCGGCGAGGGCGCCACCGGCGGCGGCAGGTTACCGGCCGGTGGCGTCGGCACGGGCGGGACCGGCGGTCCGGAGGCCGGAGCCGGTGGAGCCGCCAGTGGCGTGCCGGATGGCGCCGGCGGCGCGGGTACGGAGCGCGCCGGTGGCCCGGAGGCCGGAGGCGGTGGCGCCACGGCGGGAGGTACCGGCGGCGGCACGGGTGCCGTCGGGCCGGAGACCAGTGCTGCGGGAGCCGGCGGTGGCGGCGCGACACGTACCCCCGGGGCCGTGGGCTGGACGGCCGGGGTGGCCTGCGGGGCGACCGGGCCCTGGTGGGGAGGCGCGGGCGGCGCCGGCGGTACGGGTGGCGCGACCTGCGACATCGCGGGCGCGCCCGGGGGAGGAGGTGGAACCCGCGGCGGTGACCCCGCCGGCGCGGTGGGTGGTGCCCAGGGCGACTGCGGCGGTGGCGGCACCGGGGCGGCGGTGGAACCGGGTCGTGCCGCCGGAGCGGCGGGGGAGCCGCCCGGCCGTGGCGCCCAGGGCGACGGGGGCGGTGGCACGGGGTTCGCGGCCGGCGTGCCCGGGGGAGTCGGGGCGACCGGGGGAGCTGGCGGCGGCGCCGGGACGCCACCCGACGGCGGCGTGGCGGGAGCCGCGGTCGGCTGCGGAGCCCAGGGCGACGCGGGCGGAGGCGGCACGGGAGCGCCGGACGCGGCGGGGGCCGGTGGCGGGGGCGGCACGGCCCCGGGCGGGTGCGCGACGGGCGGCTGTCCGCCGGCGGACGCCGGGGCGGGTCGGGCCGGCGGCAGCGCCGAGAACGCCATCGTCGGCCCGGCCAGGGCGGCCATCGTGCCGGCGTCCGCCGGTGCGGCGGCGTGCGGGGCGGGCGGCGTGGAGTCGGCCGGCTGGCCCAGGTAGCGGCGCGCGGCGCGTACCGCCGGGTGGTCCTCGCCGAGCACGGCGGGCCCGGCGGTGGCGATGCGGCTGTAGTTGCGGCGGGCCTCGTGCCGGTTGCCCAGCTCCTCGGCGACCCCCGCGAGCTCGTAGCTGAGGGCCAGCATCAGCGGGTCGCTGGGATCCCAGCTCCGCTCCGCGGCGGCGTACGCCTCCTCGAGCACCCGCCGGGCGGCGAGCGGGTCGTCGGCCTCCCGGTGCAGCCGGGCCAGCAGGTGCGCGGTGTTGAGCACCTCCGGGTGATCTCTCCCGTACGGCGGGTGGACGGATTCGACGGCCTCGGTCAGCAGCTGACGGGCGGCGGTCAGATCACCCGCGGTACGCAGGGAGAGCGCCGCGTGCTGAACGGCGGCCAGTGGGGAGGGATGGGACACATGGTCATGCTGCCGGTAGATCGCCCCCGGACGCTACCCGGACCCGCCGCGGCTGCCTCTGGGAGGCGCCTGACCAGGGTGAAGATCGCCTCCAGCGACCCCGGGGGACGGCGATGTGCATGATCCATCCGGGCCGTGTACAGTAACTCCCCGTGCGGCCCGCCGGGCCGGTCCTCGGGTGTCGAGAACACCTGGGCTGGCGCGGTAGGCTGGACAGGCAAGTCCGGGTGGCGGAATGGCAGACGCGCTAGCTTGAGGTGCTAGTGCCCGTATAGGGCGTGGGGGTTCAAGTCCCCCCTCGGACACCATCTGATACATGATCCGCTTGGGGTCGCCCGAGCGGATGTTCTCCCGCTCCGTCTCGGGCACGGCCCGGGGTCGTCTGCGGTCCTCCAGCAGCTCAGCCCCCTGGCGTCGTGGGCCACTTCGCGGCCCGGCCGCCGCCACCCCACCTGCCCTGTGCCGGGTATCGAGCGCTTCAGGCACATGCCTCCGTAAACCCGTTGGCGGCCACGGCCACCACTGCTAGCTTCCGGTAGGCCGTGCCGGAGAACGAGGAGGTGGTACCCGTGAACGCAGTATCGACGTGGGTGCTCCCCTCGGGGGTCACGGTCGGGCGATAGGTCGTCCGGGAGCGCCGTTTTCCGCGCTTCCGAAAGGCACGACCATGCGATTCACGTCCGAACAGCGCCTCGACGACGGTGTCGTCGAGCGCGGATTCACCCTCGGCGAGGTCCCCGGCATCCTGTGGACGCCCGGATCCGCGTCCGCGCCGGCCCCGCTGATCCTGCTCGGCCACCCCGGCGGACTGCACAGGATGTACCCACGACTGGTGGCCCGGGCCCGGCACACCGTGGCGGAGGGCTTCGCCGCCGCCACCATCGAGCTTCCCGGGAGCGGCGACCGGCCCCGTCTCGCCGCCGTCGACGAGGCCCGCGCCGACCTGCAGCGGGCGCTCGCGGCCGGTGCGCCGGTCGACGGGGAGATCGTCGACCGGCTCGTCCTCCCGCTGGTCGAGAAGGCGGTCCCGGAGTGGCGGGCCGCCCTGGACGCCCTCCTCGCGCTGCCCGGGATCGGCGGCCCGGTCGGGTACGCGGGAGGGGTGATCGCCATCGGCGTGCGGCTGGCCGTGGTCGAGCCGCGCATCTCGGCCGCCGTGCTGTTCGCCGGGAGTTACGTGCCCCGCAGCATGTTCGAGGAGGCCCGGCAGGTCACCATCCCGCTGCTGGTCCTGCTCCAGTGGGACGACGAAGGGAACGACCGGCAGATGGCCCTGGACCTGTTCGACGCCTTCGGGTCCCGGGAGAAGACGCTGCACGCCAACATGGGCGGGCACACCGGCGTACCCGGGTTCGAGGGGGACGACGGGAGCCGGTTCTTCGCCCGGCACCTGAGGTGAGGCCGGGCCCGGGCGGCAGGCGGTAGGAGCCGTCGGTCCGGATCCCGCTCGTCGACGGCAGCCGGCGACCCCACCCCGGCGACCCCACCCGCGGCGACCGGCGGGCGGCCCCAGCCACAGGTGGTCCACCTGGGCTGGGGTCGCCCTACTGGCGGCGCCGGGCGTTGGCCTCGACGTCGAGCAGGTCGTTCAGCGCCAGCGCCGAGTTGATCAGGGAGAGGTGGCTGAACGCCTGCGGGTAGTTGCCGATCTGCTCACCGGTCGCGGCGATCTCCTCGGCGTACAGGCCGAGGTGGTTGCTGAAGGTGAACATCTTCTCCAGGGTGAGCCGGGCGTCGTCCAGGCGACCGGAGCGGGCCAGCGCCTCGACGTACCAGAACGTGCACATGTTGAAGGTGCCTTCGTGCCCGGGGAGGCCGTCGGGGGAGTGGACCGGGTCGTACCGGTGGACCAGGCTGTCGGACACCAGCTCGCGCTCGATCGCGTTCAAGGTGGACTGCCAGAGGGGGTCGCTCGGCGTCACGAAACCGACCGCCGGCATGGTGAGCAGCGCCGCGTCCAGCATGTTCTCGTCGTACGCCTGCACGAAGCAGCCGCGTCCCCGGTGGTATCCGCGGGCCATGACCTGGTTGTAGATCCGGTTGCGTTGCTCGGTCCAGCAGGCGACGTCACCGGGGCGGCCGGTGCGGGTGGCGAGGCGGATGGCCCGGTCCAGCGCGACCCACGACATCACCCGGCCGAAGGTGTAGTTGCGGGGGTGGTGGCGGCTCTCCCAGATGCCGGCGTCCGCCTGGTCCCAGTGGTGACAGAGCCAGTCGACGAGGCGGACGGTGCTCTTCCACACCTGGTGCGAGACGCGGATGCCCTGCTCGTCGGCCAGATGCATGGCGTACAGCGCCTCGCCGTGGATGTCGAGCTGGAGCTGGTCGGCCGCGCCGTTGCCGATCCGCACCGGGCGGGAGCCGCGGTAGCCCTCGAGGTGGTCGAGCACCTCCTCGTGCAGCTCCGAGGAGCCGTCCACCCGGTACATGATCCTCAGCGGGTCCTGGTGGTCGCCAGCCTCGCGGATCCGCTCGTCGAGCCAGTTCATGTACCGGCTGACCTCCTCGGTGAAGCCGAGACCGAGCAGCGCGTGCACCGAGAACGAGGTGTCGCGGACCCAGGTGTAGCGGTAGTCCCAGTTGCGGGTGCCGCCCACCAGTTCGGGCAGCGCGGTGGTCGGGGCCGCGATCATGGCGCCGGTCGGCGCGTACGTCATGAGCTTCAGCGTGATCGCCGAGCGCTCGACCATCTCCCGCCACCGCCCGGTGTAGCGGGAGCGTTCGACCCAGCGCCGCCAGTAGTCCCGGGTCCACTCGAACATGCCCTGGACCTCTTCCGCCGGGATGAACCGCGGTTCGGTGCCGCCCGTCTCCAGGACCACCCCGCCGGTGTCACCCTCGTTGAGCGTGCCGTACGCGATGAGGTCGCCGTCCTCCATGCGGACCTCTCCGGTTTGGGCCCACAACTGCCGCACGGGGTCGACGGGGTTGAAGGTGAGCGTCGCCGACGGGCTGCGGAACAGGTAACCGTTGCGGTGGCGCTCCAGTGCGTGGTTCTCCCGGGCGTAGTCGAACCGGGGTCGGCACTCCACGCGGAAGCGCATGGTGCCCCGCACCATGTTGACCACGCGGACGAGGCGGTGCGAGTCGGTGGCGCGCTCGCCGGTGACCGGCATGAAGTCCATCACCTCGGCGACGCCGTCCGCGCTGATGAACCGGGTGATCAGGATCGGGGTGCCGGGCAGGTAGAGCTGCTTGGTGACGTACCGGACGTCGTGCGGGGCGATGCGGAAGTAGCCGCCGCGCTCGCGGTCCAGCAGGGCGGCGAAGATGCTCGGAGAGTCGAAGCGCGGCGCGCAGAACCAGTCGATCGTCCCGTCGCACGTCACCAGCGCGGCGGTCTGCAGGTCACCGATGAGCCCGTGATCCTCGATCGCCGGATAGCTCTCCACGTCGCCTCCCGGTCTCGACTGCCCCTGGGCAGTAACCTAAGGGAGGGAATGTCGAGTTTCGCTCGATTCGCGGTCAGCCACCCTCCCGCGCCCCGCGTCCTGCGCCTGCCGCCGGGCCCCGGCCCGCACCGGCGCAGCAGGAGCAGCCCGGTTGGCATCCGCAGCCGTCGCCACCCGCGCCGGTGCCGGCGAGGGGAGCGGCCACCGCGCAGCAGGCGTCGCCGCGCCACGCCTCGCGGCCCTCCTTGACCGCCACCGCCGCGATGACCAGCGCGGCGACCGGGTCTGCCCAGGACCACCCGAACAGGCTGTTCAGGCCCAGGCCCACGAGCAGGACCGCCGACAGGTACGTGCACAGCAGGGTCTGCTTGGAGTCCGCGACCGCCGAGCGCGAGCCGAGTTCGCGGCCGGCGCGGCGCTGGGCGTACGACAGCACCGGCATGATCGCCAGCGACAGCGCGGCCAGCACCAGGCCGATGCTGGAGTGCTCGGCCTCGGCGCCGCCGACCAGCGCCCGCACCGACTCGACGGTCACGTAGGCGGCGAGGGCGAAGAACGAGACCGCGATGATCCGCAGCGCCACCTTCTCCCGCGCCTCCGGGTCGCGGCCGGCGAACTGCCACGCCACCGCGGCGGCCGAGGACACTTCGATCACCGAGTCCAGCCCGAAGCCGATCAGCGCGGTCGACGACGCGATCGATCCGGCGGTGATCGCCACGACGGCCTCGACGACGTTGTAGGTGATCGTGGCGGCGACCAGGAGCCGCACCCGGCGGGCGAGCACCCGACGGCGCGCCGGCGTCGGCCCCGCCGGTGCCAGGTCGACCAGGGGCAGGTTCATCAGCAGCAGCCCTTCTCGCCGGAATCCGGGCAGGCTGCCGGGTCGACCGCCAGCACGAGGCCGAGCAGGTCCGCCAGGGCGTGGGCCAGGCGGGGGTCGGCCAGCTCGTAGCGGGTGCGGCGGCCCTGCGGCACGGCGACCACGAGACCGCAGCCGCGCAGGCACGACAGGTGGTTCGACAGGTTCTGCCGGGTGGTGCCGAGCAGGTCGGCCAGTTCCGCCGGGTATCCCGGGGCGTCGCGCAGGGCCAGCAGCAGCCGTGCGCGGGTCGGATCCGAGAGGGCATGACCGAAGCGGGCCAGCACCTGCCCGTAGGTCGACGTCTCCACGCGCTGATAGTACACCAGACGCTGTATCAAAGGGTTCGACGGTCGCACCGCCGTCGGTGCCCCCGTGGGCTCCGTCCCGGGCCGTCGGCGGGAGCCGGTGATCAGTCGGCTCGCGGGGCGTACATGATGACGGCGACGCCCACGAGGCAGATGGCGGCGCCGATGACGTCGTAGCGGTCGGGGCGGAACCTGTCGACGACCATGCCCCAGGCGAGGGAGCCGGCGACGAAGATGCCGCCGTAGGCGGCGAGGACGCGGCCGAAGTTCGGATCGGGTTGGAAGGTGGCGACGAAGCCGTAGAACCCGAGCGCGATGACGCCGGCCGCGATCCACAGCAGCCCCCGGTGTTCCCGCCAGCCCTGCCACACCAGCCAGGCCCCGCCGATCTCGGCGAGCGCGGCGAGCACGAACAGCAGGATCGAGCGGACAACCGTCATGCGTCAGACCGTAGCGTCACCACCTCGCGGCCCTCTTGGTCACTGTGCCCGCGGGAGCAGGTGCCCGTGTCGGCCGGGTAGAGCCGGTGCCCGCCCGGCGACCGCTGCGGGGACGGGAGCAGCCCCCGGCGCTCGTAGTAGCGCACCGTCTGGAGGTTGACCCCGGCCGCGTCGGCGAGCTGGCCGCTGCGCAGCCCCGATCCGCTCACCGGGAGCCTGCCGCGCAGGCGGCGCGACCGGCGAGGCCGTCGAGCACGTCGACGTGGGCCGCCGGTACCCGGACGTCCAGCACCAGCGCGTCCGGGCCGGAGCGGGAGATCTCGAAGGCGAAGAACGAGCAGCACGACGACTCCCGGGCGATGAGGTCCCGCGTCGTCTCCTCGACCTGCGCGTCCGCGGCGAGCCGCAGCCGCAGGTGCTGCGGCGTCGGGCGGTCGACACCCCGGACCGCGTCCCGGAAGAGCTGGTCGAACTCGGCGAGTCGCAGTGGCCGTTCGGCCGTCGGAAGGGTGCACGCATCCGGCACCCAGGAGTCGTCGAGATGGCGGTCGCTCATGCTCCGACGGTAAGCCCGTACCCCGGTACCGGATGCAAGCCCCGGTCGAGGTGCGGAAACGACGTGCCCGCCGATCTCGTCACGATTGCCGGGACCATTCGGTCCGGGGTCGACGGCCGTCCTCTAGCGTGGGTTCGGGCTCGCAGGTCGAGGGCGGTGGTGATGGCGCCCTCTGCCGAGGCGGCCGGAGGTGTCCGCCCTGAGCCTCACCAGTGACGGACGGTCGCCGGTCGCGGGGCTGGTGGGCGTGAGGGGGAGTGCGTACGTGAGTCCCGAGGCCCTGCTGTGGTTCGTCCTGGCGGCCGTCGCGGTCGTCGTCGCCGCGCGGTGGCTGGCCTCGCGCACCGGCCTGCCCTCGGCGGCGCTCCTGACGCTGATCGGCATCCTCTACGCGCTCCTGCCGGGACCGAACATCACGCTGGACCCGCACATCGTGCTGACCGTCGTCCTGCCACCGCTGCTCTACAGCGCGGCGCTCGACTCGTCACTGCTCGCGATCCGCAAGAACATGCGAATCGTCGTCAGTCTCTCCGTGGTCCTGGTGCTCGTCACCGCGTTGGCCATCGGGTGGGGGTTCCACCTGTTCGTCGCCGGGGCGACCCTGGCCGCGGGTGTGGCGGTCGGCGCGGCCGTCGCGCCTCCCGACCCGGTGGCGGCGCTCGCGGTGGGCCGGCGGGTGAACCTCCCACCGAAGCTGGTCACCATCATCCAGGGCGAGGGGCTGCTCAACGACGCCACCGCGTTGACGATTCTCAGCGTGGCGGTGACCGCGGCCGTCAGCGGCACGTTCTCCTTCGCCGCGGCCGCCGGGCAGTTCGTCCTCGCGGCGGCCGGCGGCCTCGTGGTGGGGGCCGCGGTCGCGTGGGCCGTGCGTCTGGCGCGGCCGTTGACCAGGGATCCGCTGCTGTCCAACGCGATCTCGCTGGCCACCCCGTTCGTGGCCTTCCTGCTCGGCGAGGAGCTGCACGTCTCCGGGGTCCTCGCGGTGGTGGTCGCGGGGCTGATCGTCGGGCACCACACGCCCCGCCTCGCCTCCGGAGCGAGCCGGCTCCAGACCAGCGCCGTGTGGCGGCTGGTCGACTTCCTTCTCGAAGGGTTCGTGTTCCTCCTGATCGGCCAGCAGTTCCCCAACGTCGTGCGCGGGCTGCGGCAGTACGACACCTCCACGATCGTCGTCGCGGTGGCGGTCTCGGTCGGCGTGGTGCTGCTCCTGCGCCCGTTGTGGCTGATCCTGAACCAGTCGCTGCCGCGCTGGATGCACACCCGACTCGGCGGCGCCTCCGACTACGACGACGACACCCCCGGCTCCGCCCGCCGGGCCGCGCGGGAGGCTCGCAACGCCCGCCGGCTGACCGGTCGCGAGGTCGTCGCGCTCAGCTGGTCTGGCACCCGCGGCGTCATCAGCCTCGCCGCGATCTTCACCCTGCCGCTGGTGACCGACAGCGGAGAACCCTTCCCGGACCGGGATCTGCTGTTGTTCTGCGCGTTCGTCGTCGTGCTCGTGACGCTGGTCGGTCAGGGGCTCACCTTCGCGCCGTTGGTGCGGGCGTTGGGTCTGCGGGCCGACGAGGCGGACCAGGCGCGTGTCCGCAACGAAGCGCGGTCGGCATCCGTCGAGGCCGCCCTGGCCCGGCTCGCGGAGGTCGCCGCCGAGGAACCGGAGCACATCGACGCCGTCGAGGCGATGCGTACGCAACTGCACAGCCGGCTGACCCGCTACCGTGGCCGCCTCGACCAACTCCAGGCGACCGACTCGTCGCGGCTGCCGGACTCACCGCGGTACGAGGCGGCGTTGCGCATCCGCCGGGCCGTGATCGACGCCCAGCGCGAGGAGTTGCTGCGGTGGCGGGACGCCGGTCGACTGCCGGACGAGGGGCTGCGCGTCCTGGAGCGCGAGCTGGACCACGAGGAGCTGCGCCTGCCGGCCCGGAAGCCGTAGGAGCGCCCGCGGGCCGCGAAACATGTGCCTGCCCGCGGGCCGGACCTGGCTAGATCGGGAATCGGCCGCGGCGCCAGCGCCAGTGACGGCCGGACTTCAGGTGGTCGACGACCGCGCGTTGGAGCACGGTGCGGCGCGGCAACTGGTCGAGCGGCGTGCTCAGGGTGCGGAACACGAACCGCAGCACCTCGATGTCGGCGTCCAGCCCTTCCGGCTCCTCGTAGGGCTCCAGCTCGAACATGCGCTGGAACCGGACGATGTTGGAGTCCTCCGGCAGGTACTCCTGAAGCTGCGGGTCGAGCAGCCACGAGCCGCAGGCGAACGCCGTGTACTGCTCGTCGGGGAAGTGGCGCGGGAAGAACGCGCGGGCCTCGTCGAGCGACGCCGCGATCGCCTCCGGGGTCAGCGGCCCCGACTCCGGGACGTGCAGGTCGATGGTGGTGTCGCCGCGCTGGTGCTGCAGCCGGCCCAGTTCGTAGACGCCGCCGCGCGCGTGCAGGGTCAGCCAGCTCTGCATGACCGGCCAGCCCTCGCGGTGCATCCGCCGGTCGATGGCGAGGTTGCGGCCAAGGTCCGCGAGGGTCGCCCACGACACGGCATCGGGGATGCCGTGGTCACGGTGGTACTCCCTGACGACGTCGACCAGGGCCAGGTACGCGTACACGTAGAGGTGCCGCCAGGCGGGGCCCCGGTCGCGCGGAAGCGCCGGACCCGGCGGCAGCCAGGCGTAGCCGCCGAGGTCGGCGCGGACCAGGGCGGTCGAGCGGTCGAGCAGCCAGCGCAGCTCCGGAGTCCACAGCGGAGAGTCGGCGTCGGGCCAGCCCGCCATGATCTCGGCGGCGTCGTCCGGCCGTACCGCGAGCCGGTCGAGGAGAGCGGGCGCGTCGGCCTTGGCGGGCAGCGGTGCCGCGGGCCGGTCGCCGGCGAGCCGGTGTACGCGGTCGACCTCCTCGACGGGTACGCCGAGCCGGGCGGCGATGTCGTCCAGATCCACGCGGACGACCCTACCCACCGCGGGATCGCCGCGACAGGCGTCGGAGCGTCCCCGCAATGCCCTCGCCTCGGGAGCGGGCGGTGGATCAGGAGGCTGCGGCGGGCCGCCCGGTGGGGCGGGTCGAGGTGGCGCCGGGGGTGGGACGGCGGGTCAGCACCTGGGGGCCGGAAGCCGTGATGGCGACGGTGTGTTCCGAGTGGGCGGTGCGGGAGCCGTCGGCGGAGCGGATCGTCCAGCCGTCGGCGTCGAACGTGATCCTGTCGGTGGTGCGGCAGAACCAGGGCTCGATGGCGATGGTGAGGCCGGGTTCGAGCTTCATGCCGCGGCGGGCGCGGCCCTTGTTGGAGACGTGCGGGGCCTCGTGCATGGTCCGGCCGATGCCGTGGCCGCCGAACTCGGCGTTGACGCCGTAGCCGTAGGAGTGGGCGACCTCGCTGATCGCGGCGGAGATGTCGCCGAGGCGGCCGCCGGGCTGGGCGGCGGTGATGGCGGCCTCCAGTGCGACCTCGGTGGCCTCGATCAGCCTCAGGTCGGCCGGGTCGGGGGTGCCGACGACGACGGAGACCGCGGAGTCGGCCACCCAGCCGTCGATGCCGACCGCCATGTCGATGCTGAGCAGGTCACCGTCGCGCAGAACGTAGTCGTGCGGCAGGCCGTGCAGCACCGCGTCGTTCACCGACAGGCACAGCACGTTGCGGAACGGGCCGCGCCCGAACGACGGGGCGTAGTCCCAGTAGCAGGATTCGGCGCCGCGTTCGGCGATCCGGCGGCGGGCGTGGTGTTCGAGGTCCATCAGGTTGACGCCGACCGCGGCGACGTCGCTCAGCTCGGCGAGCAGTTCGCCGACGAACTGGCCGGTCACCGCCATCCGGCCGATCTCCTCGGCGGACTTCAGCTCGATCACGACAGCCTCCCTCTCCGGAACCGGTATTTTTATACCACGCCCCGGTCGGGAGGCTTCGAGGGATATCCTGCTGGCATGGTTCGCCAACCACTGACCGCCGAACAGATCGCAGCGGGCCAGCGCCTCGGAGCCGCCCTCCGGGCCGCGCGCGCCGGGCGCAGCCTCGTCGAGGTGGCGCTGGCGGCCGGCATCTCCCCGGAGACGCTACGCAAGATCGAGGCGGGTCGCCTTCCCGCGCCGGCGTTCGGCACCGTGGTCTGCCTCAGCCAGGCCCTCGACGTCCCCCTCAGCGACCTGGCGAACGTCTGGCTGGCCGACATGCCCGTCCGGCAGGCGTCCTGAGGATCAGCCACCCGGTTCCGATGGGCCGTCGCGGCCGCTGGCCGGGCTCGCGCTGGTCGCGGCCCTCGTGGTGGCGTACCTCATGAGCCGCTGAGGCGGCGGGCCCGACCGCGGTGATCGACGGGCGGGCCGGGGTCAGCGCCCACCGCGGCGCGCGGCCGGCCGGGCCCGGGCGGAGAAGGCCGCCGCACCGGATCGCGTCGGCGCGGATCGCGTCGAGGTGGTCGGCGCCGGTTTGCCGCCGCGCCGGCTCCGGCCGTCGTGGGCGGTTTGCGCCTCGTGCCGCGGCCGGGCGGCCGGCGGTACGGGCTGGGGGACCAGCGTCCGTTCACCCGGGGCGAGTTCGCGCAGCAGCGCGTCACCCGGGCGCAGCCGCGTCGTGGTCGCCGTGATGCCGGCCTTGCGGGTGAGTTCCCGCACCTCGGGCACCTGCCGGTCGGTCATGAGCGTGACGACGGTCCCGGCCGCGCCGGCCCGGGCGGTACGGCCGGAGCGGTGCAGGTAGGCCTTGTGCTCCTCGGGCGGGTCGGCGTGCACGACGAGGGTCACGTCGTCGATGTGGATGCCCCGGGCGGCGATGTCGGTGGCGACCAGCGTGTGCGCCGTGCCATCGGAGAACGCCTGCAGGTTCCGGGTGCGTGCGCCCTGGGCCAGGTTGCCGTGCAGCTCGACGGCGGTCACGCCGGCCGTGACCAGCCGGCGGGTGAGCGTCTTCGCGCCCCGCTTCGTACGCGTGAAGACCACGGTGCGGCCCGGCGCGGCGGTCAGCTCGACCAGCACGGCGAACCGGTCGTCGGCGTGGACGTGCAGGACGTGGTGCGTCATCGCGGCGACCGGCGACAGCGTCGAGTCGACGCTGTGCACGACCGGATCGGTGAGGAACCGCCGCACGAGGACGTCGACACCGGCGTCCAGGGTGGCGGAGAACAGCAGACGCTGCCCACCGCGCGGGGTCCGTTCCAGCAGCCGCCGCACGGTGGGCAGGAAGCCGAGGTCGGCCATGTGGTCGGCCTCGTCGAGCACGGTGATCTCGACGGCGTCCAGGTGCGCGTGGCCGGCGTCGACGTGGTCGGCGAGCCGGCCCGGGCAGGCCACCAGGACGTCGACCCCGGCGCGCAGCCCGGCGATCTGGGGTCGGGCGGCGACGCCGCCGAAGACGGTCATGGTGCGGAGCGACAGCGCCTGCGCCAGCGGCGCCATCACGCTGTCGATCTGCGTGGCCAGTTCACGGGTGGGCGCGAGGATCAGCGCCCGGGGGCGTCCGGCCCGCCGTGGCGTGGCCGTGGCGGCCAGGCGGGTCAGCACCGCCAGCGCGAAGGCGTACGTCTTGCCCGAACCGGTGCGGCCTCGGCCGAGCACGTCCCGCCCGGCGAGGGCGTCGGGCAGTGTCGCGGCCTGGATCGGGAACGGCCGCTCCACCCCGGTCGCGGCCAGCACGCGGGTGAGCGCGTCGGGCACGCCGAGGTCGGCGAAGGTGAGGGAGTGGGACGAGGTGGTCTGGCGTGGGCGGCTTACCGCCATGAAGGCTCCGAACGTCGATGGGATGTCCCGCCCGGCGCTGACCGTTTCGGCCGCGGCGCGTGGCGTGGGGCATCGGAACCGGCCGGCATGCTGCGCGGGCCGTGCTGCCAGTCTACCCGCACCCGCTGCCCGGTGCCTGCCAGGTCACCTGCGCGGAGACGAGCGTCGGCCGATCAGGGCGCCACGACCTGCCACCGGCTCTGTCCGTCCATCCATGCCTGGGCCAGGATCTCCGCCGACTGCCGGCCCGGGCACTGGTAGATCTTCGACCGGCCGGCCTCGCCGCCGGCCCGGGCCTCGACCTCCCACGACTCGCCGTCGGTGCGGATGTACACGTCGCGACGCCCTCGTGGGGTGCGGTTGCCGTTCCACCAGTGACTCTCGGTCTTCACCTCCCGACCGTATAGCACCGGGACCGGGGGAGGGAATGTTAACGATCTTGACAACCGTCGGCGGGAGGCCGGAGGGCGGCCACCGACGGGGGCAAAGTGGGGCAAAGCGAAAGATTGTCGGCCTGCTGCCGCCTACGCTGTGGCAGGAGGTGAACCGTCATGTTGAGAGATGCCCCGGTGCAGGCCGCCCTTCCCGCGAGCGACATGGAACGGGCCAAGCGCTTCTACCGCGACACCCTGGGCCTGACCGTCTCCGGGGAGGCCGAGGACGCCGTCCACTTCGAGTCCGGTGGAACGCGGTTCTTCATCTACCCCACCTCCAACGCCGGGCAGGCGCCCCACACGTTGGCGGCCTGGCTGGTCGCCGACCTCGACGCCGAGATGGCGGACCTTCGGGGGCGCGGTGTGACGTTCGAGGAGTACGACCTCCCCGGTCTCCGGACGGTCGACGGCGTCGCGGAGTTCCCGACGATGCGCGGCGCCTGGTTCAAGGACAGCGAAGGCAACATCCTCGGCGTGACCCAGCCCCGCGAAGGCTGATCCCCGGTGCCGCCCCACCTGCGGCGACGGGACCAGCGTGTGGCGACGGGACCAGCGCCGCCTCAGCGGGCCTTCTTGGTCGCCCGCTTGCGGGGCGGCGTCAACAGGTCCGCGATCGCCGCGATCGCGGACGGCACCAGACGGTAGTACGCCCACACGCCACGCTTCTCGCGTTCGAGCAGACCGGCCTCGGTGAGGATCCGAAGGTGGTGGCTCACGGTCGGCTGGGAGAGGCCCAGCGGCGCCGTGAGGTCACTCACGGTCGCCTCGCCCTCCGGAGCGGACTGGATCAGGCTGAGCAGTCGCAGCCGGGCCGGGTCGGCGAACGCCTTCAGCACTCCCGCGAGCCGCTGGGCGTCCGCACTCTTGATCGGCTCGCCGGCGAGCGGCGAGATGGCAGGCATGGCAGTCTTGGCAGGTCCCACGCCCTCATCGTCGCACCCTGTCCCACCGGCCGGCCCCGCGATCCACGATCTGGGCGGTAAAGCCCCCTTCCGCACCAGGAGGCTCTCGTGGCACGGTTTCCCGGTGCGCGGTGGCGGGGTTGGTACGACGGGTGGGCCGGGGCCCGGCTGGTATCCGGATCCCTCGGGGCGGCAGCCGTTGCGCTGGTTCGACGGCGGCCGGTGGACGGCGCACGTGATCGACGTCCGGCAGCAGCCGCAGGTCGACCCGCTGCCCGATCACCCCGTCACGCCGCCCGTTCCGCCGGGCCCGCCGCCGCAGGTGTCCGTCGCGCCGGCTCCCGCGCCGGGGCAGCCGCCGGCGAGGGTTCCGGTCGGGTCGCTGGTCGTACGGTGTCTGGCGCTCGGCGGCGTGGCGGTGCTCCTGGTGCTCGGCTTCCTCGTGCTGCCGTACGCGGGGGTCGACGGCTTCCCCCGGGACTTCACCTACGCGCCGGTGCGCTATCCCGATCTGGGCGTCTGGCTCGCCGCGTACGACACGAAGATGGGCGGCTGGGGACGGGCGTACTCGAAGGGCCTCGGCGCGCTGATCGCGCTCGTGGTGTGGGCCGCCGTCGTCGGCACGGCGCTGCTGGTGGCGCTGGTGCCCCGCTACCGGTCCCGTGAGCCGTGGTGGACGGTGCCGGTCTTCGTGCTGGCGGTCGCGGCGCTGTTCGGGGCGATGGTCGCCTCGCCCGGCAACGGCACCGTCGCGCTGCGGTCGGCCGCCGGTTACTTCACCGTGCTGGCGGCGCACGCGCTGCTGGTGGTGGCCTGCCCGCTCACGCACAAGCGGCGGCGGCGACCTCGCTGATCACGACGCGCCCCGCAGGTAGGTGAGCACGGCCGAGACGCGGCGGTCGGAGTCGGGGTCGAGATCGAGCTTGGCGAAGATGTTGCCGACGTGTTTGCGTACGGCCGCCTCGCTGACCACGAGGTGCTCGGCGATGGTGGGGTTGGTGTACCCCTCGGCCATCAACGCGAGGACCTCGCGCTCGCGTGGGGTGAGCGTGGCCAACGGGCCGTCGTTGCGGCGTCGGGTGACGAGGTGGCGTACGACGTCGGGATCGACGACCGTGCCACCCGCGGTCACGCGGTCGAGGTTGTCGAGGAACTCCCGGACGTGACTGACCCGGTCCTTGAGGAGGTAGCCGATGCCGCCGCCCGTGGTGGAGGCGAGCAGGTCGGTGACGTACGCCTCGGCGACGTACGCGGACAGCAGGACGATGGCGATGTCGGGGTACCGGGCGCGGATGGCGACGGCGGCGCGCAGCCCCTCGTCGGTGTGGGTCGGCGGCATGCGGATGTCGGTGACGACGACGTCGGGCCGCTGGTTCGCGGTGTAGACGAGCAGTGCGTCGGCGTCCGCGACCGCGGCCACGACCTGGTGGCCGGCCCGCTCCAGGATCCCGACGAGCCCCTCCCGCAGCAGGGCCGCGTCCTCGGCGATCACGATTCTCAACGGCTTGGTCACGTCGGGCCGATCGGGCATGTCATTCTCACGTGGGTCGGGCCCCCGGGCGGGCTGGTGATGTCGAGGGTGCCGTCGATGGCGTCGATGCGCGCCGCGAGTCCGGCGAGCCCGGACCCTCGGGCGGGGTCGGCGCCGCCGCGGCCGTCGTCGACGACGGTCACGGTCAGGGTGCCGTCGGCCATCCAGGCGTGCACCTGGGCGTCACGGGCGCCCGAGTGGCGGGCGACGTTGGTCAGGGCCTCGCTGACGAGGAAGTACGCGGCGGTCTCCACCCGTGCGGGGAGTCTTCCGGCCAGGTGGAGGTCGGTGTCGACCGGGACCGGGGAGCGGTCGGCCAGTTCGTGGATCGCGGCGGCCAGGCCGTGGTCGGTGAGCACCTGGGGATGGATGCCGCGCACCGTGGCCCGCAGGTCCTCCAGCGCCTCCTCGGCGAGGGCGTGGGCCCTGGTGACCAGGTCGAGCGCGGGGCCGTCGTCCAGTTCGAGCTCGGCCTGCCCGAGTGTCATGGTGAGGGCGACGAGGCGTTGCTGCGCGCCGTCGTGCAGGTCGCGCTCGATGCGGCGGCGCTCCGCCTCGAAGGCGTCGACGAGCCCGACGCGGGAGCGGCGCAGCTCGGTGACCGCGGCGACCAGCCGTGCCTCCGGCGGATCGAGCAGGAGCCGGGTGAGCGCGGCCTGGGCGCTGGCGAGAGCGGTCAGCAGATAGGCGACGACGGCGAGGACCAGGACGCCGACCGCCACGGCGGGCCAGGCCTCGGCGACCGTGTCGATCCGCCACCCGAAGATGTCCACCGCGTCGTACCGGACCAGGGCCGGCGCGAGGATCAGCACGACCGGGGTGGTGACGGCCAGGGTCAGGACGACGGCGTCGACGACCCAACCGACCGTCGCGAGGAGGGTGGCGTAGCCGATCTCCGACCACGAGACCGGGACGGTGCGCCAGGTGCGCAGCCGCTCGCGCAGCGTCGGGTGCTCGCCGCCGGACGGCTGCGGAAGCACCAGCCGGAGCCGGGCGCGCTCGATCTCCGCGATGACGGTCGCCACCAGGGGGACGCCGGCCAGCAACAGGAGCCCGACGACGATCACGGCGGTCAGGAGCCCGAGGCCGACGACCGTCGCGAGCACCAGCAGTACGCCGATCCCGATCGGCACCGTCGAGGCGAGGTAGGCGAGGGACCGCCACGGCCAGGCCGAGACCAGGAAACGCCACGGCCTGCCGCGTACGGCGGACCAGGCGTCGGCGTGGGGGCTCACTCCACCCAGCGTAGGGCGTGCCCGGCTCCTCGACGGTAGCGCCAGCGCTACCCCCGATCTCGCGTACGGGCCAGTGCGCCGGACCAGCCGACTCGCTGGACTGGACGCATGACGCAGACACCGACGGCGCCCGCTGTCGCGCTCGAGAGCGTGACCCGCACGTACCGTTCCCGCGCGGGCAGCGTCCACGCCCTGCGCGGCCTCACCCACGCCTTCGCCCGCGGCAGCTTCACCGCGATCATGGGCCCCTCCGGATCCGGCAAGTCGACCCTCCTCCAGATCGCGGCCGGGCTCGACCGGCCGAGCCACGGGCGGGTGACGATCGGCGGCACGGCGCTGGACAGCCTCAACGAGACCGCGTTGACGAAGTTCCGGCGCACCTCGATGGCGTTCGTCTTCCAGTCCTACAACCTGCTCGATGCCCTGACGGCCTTCGACAACGTCGCCCTGCCGGCCCGGCTCGCGGGACTGCGGGTCGACCGTGCGGCGGTGACCGACGCGCTGGACCGGGTCGGGTTGCGGGACCTCGCGAGGCGCCGGCCACCGGAGCTCTCCGGCGGCCAGCAGCAACGGGTGGCGATCGCGCGCGCCCTCCACGGCAGGCCCGACGTGATCTTCGCCGACGAGCCGACCGGCGCCCTCGACCGCAACACCGGCCGCGAGGTCCTCGCGCTGCTCCGTGCCCTGGCCGACGGCGGACAGACCATCGTGATGGTGACCCACGACCCGCTCGCCGCCTCGTACGCCGACGAGACCCTGTTCCTCGCCGACGGGCAGATCGTCGGCAGACTGCACCGCGCCGACGCCGCCGCCATCGCGTCGCGCATGAACGATCTGGAGCGTCGATGAGCCCGGCGACGAGCGGGCTCTCCCGCCAGACCGTCCGTACGTCCTGGCCCGCCTACCTCGGCGCCTTCGTCGCCCTCTCGAGCGGCGTCGTACTGATGGCCACCACCGTCAACCTGGTCGGCTCGGTGGAGGCCACCCTCACCGACCTCGGTGGCGCGGCGACCCGGGAGCAGCGCCAGCAACTCGACGACCTGACCTCGATGTTCGGCATCATGTCGGCGATCTCGCTGTTCATGGCGGTCTTCGTCGTCGGCAGCACGTTCGGGTTCGTCGTCGCGACCCGCCGCCGCGAACTGGGACTCCTGCGGCTCGTCGGCGCCACCGGGCGTCAGGTGCGCCGCCTCGTCCTCGGCGAGTCGGTCGTCGTCGCCGCGGCCGCGGTCGTCGCCGGGTGCCTCACGGCGACACCGCTGGCGGCGCCCGTACTCGGCCTGATCCGCCGCCTGGGCCTCACCGACCTCCACCTGGTGGCCCCTCCCGCGTGGCTGGCCTGGGCGGTCGCCGCACCCGCCGGCATGGCCGTGGCGCTGCTCGGAACCTGGCGGTCCTCCCGCCGGGCCGCCCGCGTCCCACCGTCCGCGGCGCTGCGTGAGGCAGCCGTCGAGCGCCGCCGCCCCAGCGTCGCGCAACTGGTCGTCGGCACCCTCTGCCTCGCCGCCGTGCTCACCGCGACCGTTCTGGCCCGGCACGCGGAGCCGCTCTTCGCGCTGGTGGCCTCCGTCCTGCTGCCCGAGGTCGTGGTCATCGCACTCATGTGCTTCGGCACCCTGCTCGTCCCACGACTCGCCGCGCTGCTGGCCCTCCCGTTCGTCAGCCGCGACGTCGCCGCCCGGCTGGCCCGCGACGAACTGCGCGCGGCCGTACGCACCACCACGTCGGTGGCCGCGCCCGTCCTCGCGATCTCGGCCGTGGCCGGCTCGATGCTGCTCGCGCTGAGCTTCACCGCCGACTGGACGTCGGCCCAGGACCGCGCCCAACTCCGCGCGCCCCTGGTGGTCCGCCCCGGCGCCGGACACGCCACCGAGGTCGCCGCCACGGTGGCCGGGCACCCCGCCGTGAAGCTCGTCGACGCCCGCCGCCGGCTCACCGTTGCGTTCGGCGACGAGGGACGCCTGGAGGTCGACGCCGTCGACGTGACGACCGCGAGCGTGGCGCGGGGCCTGCACGCCACGAAGGGCAGCCTGCGCGACCTTCGCGGGGCCACCGTCGCGGTCTCCGAGACGCAGGTGGTCGACAGCGGCACCGGACTCGGCGGCCATCTCAGGGCCAGGATCGACGGCCGCACGGTCGACCTGACGGTCGTCGCCGTCGTGCCCGCCGCGCCCGACCTGTACGGCGACATCCTCCTGCCCGTCGACCTCGTCGCCGGGGAACTCGACGACGCGCCGGCCGACGAGCTGTTCGTCGTCCCCGAACCCGGCACCGGGACCGGCGCGGCGAGGACGGCTCTCGGCGAAGCCCTCGCCGGCACCGGCAGCCGCGTCCTGACCGGGGAGGAGTGGATCGCGGAGGTGACCGACCAGGTCCGGCGCAGCAACAACGTGGGGCTCACCATCCTGCTGGGCCCTGCCGGGTTCTACGCCGCCATCGCCGTCGTGAACGCCACCCTCATCGGCGCGAGCCAACGACGCCGACAGCACCGGGCGCTCGGCCTGCTCGGCGCGACGCGCGACCAGTTGCGCCGTACGGCGCTGTGGCAGGCCACCCTCGTCACCGGTGCGGGCCTGGTCCTCGGGGGGCTCACCACCGGGTACCTCGGCTGGCTCGTGCGGCGCGCGGTCACCGCGGACCTCGCCGGCACCGGTGTGGACGTTCCGATGACCGTCCCCTGGGCCCCGCTGATCGCGATCGTCGCGGCCTGCGTCGGCCTCGCCGTGGCGGCGGCCACGGCGGGCGCCGTCGGGCTGCGGAAGGGCCTGTATCGAGGCCGGCCGTAGGGGCGGTGGCCACCTGCCGGCCGGCCCCGGACCCCGGGTCGGGTCCCGGCTCGGTCAGGCCGGCCGGGTGGCCCTGCCGTCGAGCCAGAGGGTGTCCGTGGCGTCGCGGTGCGAGCCGTCCGAGCCGACGTGCTTGGTGCTGATCTTCGGGCCCTTCTTGATGACGTGCACCAGGGCCATGGCGTGCCCGCGGCCGAGGCCGTACTCGTTCTTCAGCCAGTCCACGATCACGCCGGCCTTCACGTCGGCCTTGTCGTAGCCGCGCTGCTTGGCCTCGTCGACGAGGACCCGCGGCGTCTTGCCGGTCTTCTCCTCGATGGCGTCGAGGTACGCCTGGAAGGACATGTCGCCAGTCTCCGATCCGGTGGTGCGGGTGGACAAAGGTCGATGTGGCACCGCGGCGTGCCCGGTCGACGAGCGTACCGTCTGATCGGCCCGCGATCGGTCCCGCCGACCGCCGGACGCCGCACCGCCGAGGGCCGATCCGCGACCCCGGCGGGTCACATGCCGGTCGGCTCGGGCGAGTCGACCGGCGGGTGGGCCAGCACGAACCGCTCCACGGCGGCGCCACTGACCGCGGCGCAGAACTGCCGGTACCCGGCCGTGGCGCCCCAGTGTGACAGGGCGAGCGGGCGGCCGGCGGGGAACTCCCCGTACCCGGGATCCCACGGCGCCACCACGAACCGCCCCCCGTACCGGTCGTCGCCGAACTTCTGCGCCAACGCGCGCAGCGCCTCGATCTGGTCCCGGACCAGCGGCTCGACGTACCAGAGGATGGTGTAGCCGTGCTCCAGGTTGTGCACCAGGATCTCGATCGCCGGCCGGTCGCGGGTGGTGTAGAACCGTCGCACGGCGGGCGCCGGCACCACGAAGTGGGGCCCGGACGACGGGGGGACCAGGTCGTACTGGATCCGGGTGGCGTACGGCTCGGCGGTGCCGGGTCCGACGTGGACACCGACGCCCCGGACCGGGTCGGTCAGCTCCGGGTCGCAGCCGGACCGGGCGAGGTCGACACCGATCTCGGCGGCGGGCCGGTGGGCCGCCGAGTCGGCGTACGCGCGGACGAACGGGACCACCGCCACCGCGAGCAGCAGGGTGCCGAGCGTGACCGTGACGGCGGCGATCCTCGGCCCGGCCGCCCGACGCGGCTCAGCCACGGCGCCCGTCCACGCGTCGCAGGTGGTCGGCGGCGAACTCCAGCACCACCTCGATGGGCGGCGTTCCGCGGCCGGAGAGGGTGCCCGTGCTCAGGGCGAGCACCGGCACCGGGGGCACCACGGCGTACCCGTCGTCGCGCAGCTGCGCCACGTTCCGCTGCACCGCGGGGCGTTCCCACATCGCCTGGTTCATCGAGGGCACCAGGACGACGGGCGCCGACGCGGCGAGCAGGCAGGTGCCGACGAGGTTGTCGGCGATGCCGAGGGCCGCCTTGGCCAGGGTGTTGGCGGTGGCCGGCAGGACGAGCACCAGGTCCGCCCAGGTCGTGAGGGCCAGGTGCGGCACCTCGGTGGTCGCCTCCTCGTCGACGAGGGCGGGATGTCCGGTCAGGAGGGTGAACGAGCGGGCGGGCACGAAACGCGCCGCGGCCGGGGTGAGCACCACCCGCACGTCGAGCCCCAGCGCGTGCCGCATCACCATGATGGACTGGGGGAGGGTCAGCACGTCCGCGGAGCCGCAGGCGGCCAGCAGGACCCGGCGCGCCGGGAACGGACCGGCGCCCGCCGCGGGCGGCCCGTCCGGCCGCCGCGGCTGCTCGGTGGTCGTCACGGTACGGGTAGCCACGGATCGCCTCCTGGCAGGGGAGAGTTGTCGTCGGTCAGTTGGCAGCGGACCAGGTCGGCGTAGACGCCGTCGGCGCGCAGCAGGTCCTCGTGCCGGCCGCGCTCGACGATGCGTCCGTCGGCGACCACGAGGATCTGGTCGGCGTTGCGGACGGTGCTCAGCCGGTGCGCCACGACGATCCGGGTGCAGCGCAGGGCCGAGATCGCCTGGTCGACACGTCGTTCGGTGGCCACGTCGAGGTGGCTGGTCGCCTCGTCGAGCAGGAGCACCGCGGGTTGTCCGGCCACCGCGCGTGCGATGGCCAGCCGCTGCCGCTGCCCGCCGGAGAGGGCCTGGCCCCGCTCGGCGACCTGCGTGTCGTAGCCCATCGGCATCGCCGCGATGTCCTGGTCGATCGCGGCCACCTCGGCGGCCGCCCGGATCGCCGGCATTCCGATGCCGGGGTGCACGAGGCTGACGTTGCGCCGGATGGAGTCGCGGAACAGGTAGCTCTCCTGGAGCACGACGCCGAACTGGCGGCGCAGCGCGGTCGGATCGATGTGCGACAGCGGCACCCCGTCGAACAGGATCTCCCCGGTGGTCGGCCGGTAGAGACCGGTCAGCAGCATGGCGAGGGTGCTCTTGCCGCTGCCGGAGGGGCCGACGATGGCGACCTTCTCCCCGGGTGCGACGTCGAACGAGATCCCGTGCAGGACGGGCGGTGTGGCGCCGTCGTAGCGGAAGCTGACGTCGCGGACGCTGATCCGGCCGGTGAGGTGGGGCGCGGGCAGGTCCGGGTCGCCGGCCGGTTCCGGGCGGGCGGCGAAGACGTCCCGCAGCCGTTGCAGGTGCGACACCACGGACTGGAGGACCTGGGCGCTGGCCACCAGGGAGGCCAGCGGGGTGAGGGCGGACATGGCCAGCGCCTGCAGGCCGAGGGTCTGGCCGAGGTTGGCGCCGTCGAAGAGCCGCCCGGTGCCGAGCCAGAGCAGCGCGAGCGGGCCGGCGAGCTGGACGCTGGCGGTGATGTTGGCGACCGTGGCGGAGAGCCGGTTCTGGGCCACGTCGGCGTCGAGCGCCGTGGTGTAGCGGCGCAGCCAGCCGTCGAAGACCTGCCGCTCGGCACCCATGGACTTGACGGTCGCGATGCCGTTCAGCGCTTCGATCAGTGCGCTCTCCGCGTCGGCCTGCACGGTGAGGTGCCGTTGGCTCAGCCGCAGCAACCGGCCGTTGACCACCGCCACGGCCACCACCTGGGTGACGCCGATCGCGGCGGCCATCCCCGCGAAGGCGAGGTCGCTGGCGAGCAGCACGCCGAAGTACGCGATCACCAGCACGCCGTCGATGACCGCGGTCAGCACCTGGGTGGTGACCAGTTCGCGCAGCAGGATGCTGCTGGACAGCCGCTGCATCAGGTCGCCGCTGGAGCGTTGCTGGAAGAAGGCGTACGGCAGCCGCAGCAGGTGCCCGAACAGCCTCGTCATGAGCGCGGCGTCCACCCGGGCCTGGAGGGTGACCAGGAGCCGGGACCGCAGGTAGGCCACCCCGAACTGGGTCAGCACGAGCGCCGCGATGGCCAGCGCCAGGTACGGCATGAGGGCCGTCTCGCGGGCCGGCATGATCCGGTCGAACGCGACGGTGGTGGCCATCGGCAGCGCGAGGCCCAGCGCCTGCAGGACGAGGGACACGGTGAACGCGGCGCCGAGCTGCGGCAGGAACGGCCGCAGCAGCGGCCGGGCGCGTCGCAGCCGGGCGATCGGTCCCGGTCCGACGGTCGGCGGCGCGGGCGGGGACTGCGGGTCGCGGGTGTAGGTGAGCACGGTCCCGCTGAACCCGGCCGCGAACTCGGCCGGGGTGAGCAGCCGCCGCCCGAGCGCCGGGTCGACCAGGCGGACCCCGCGCTCGCTGACGTGCTCCACGACGACGAAGTGGGCGTTCTCCCAGTGCGCGATGGCGGGGAGGGGCAGCGCGCCGACGTGCGCCGCGTCGGCCCGGAAGGCCCGGCCGCGCAGCCCGAACCGGGGCCCCGCGGCCAGCAGCGCCCGCGCCGTGATCCCGTCGCGGCCGATGTCGAGCACGTCGCGTACGGCGGCCAGCGAGGCCCGTACGCCGTGCCGGCGGGCGATCATCGCCAGGCAGGCGGCGCCGCAGTCGGCGTCGGCCATCTGGAGCACCAGCGGGACCCGGCGCCGGCCCGGCCAGAACCGGCGCGCCCCGCTCCCGGTCAGGCGGCCCACTGTCGCTCCCGGCGGGCCGGGGCGCTGGCGCCGGAGCGGGCCGGCCCGGCGCTCGCGGGTGGTGCGAGCAGGAGCACGGACGGCACCCGCTCGGGTGCGGCGAGCCGCAGCAGGGCGAGTCCGACGCCGGACAGGCCGGTCATGAGTTCGGGGGACGCGAGCGCCGTCGGGTTCGCGCAGCGCCAGCCGCCGCCCAGCCCGTCGCGGAGCACCGCCGCGGCCGGCGCGGTCGCCTGCCGCGGGTCGGCGGCCAGCAGCAGGTCGAGGTTGCCGAGGTCGCCGTGGCACAGCGAGTGGTTGCGCCCGAACCCGGTCGCGAGCGTGGTGGCGACCGCGGTGGTGATCTCGGTGTCGAGCGTGTCGTCCGGCCCGAGGGCGTCCCGGATCAGCAGCCGTGACAGGCCGATCCCGGGGGCGCCGTGGCACCAGGTCACCCCGCAGCGTCCCGGCCGGCGCAGGTCGGCCCAGTTCGCCTCGGCGGGGCGGAACAGGCTGCGGTCGTACGCGAGCGCGCGGGTGGCGGCGTCGGCGTACGCGGGGTCGCCGGTCACCGCCCAGGCGTGCGCCAGCGCGGCGGCGATCCCGGCCGCGCCGTGGGCGAGTCCACCCAGGGGGGCGCCGGCCGTCCCGCCCGGCGGGTCGGCGTACGCGGTGTCGGCGGCGGCGAGCAGCCGGCGGGCCGCACCGCGCACGACCGGGGCGACCCGCTCGGGGTCGAGACCGGCGCGGGACACGGCGAGGACGGCGCCGGCGAACCCGTCGACCAGATCCGGGGCCTGGTCGGTGGCGGCGAGCGCGGTGACCCGCGCGAGCGCCACGTCGACGGCCGGGGCGAACCGGCGGGTCTGCCACAGCTCCCCGAGGTGGCCGAGGGTGTAGACCAGGCCGCCCCAGCCGGTGAACGCGCCGATCCGGTCACCGGGGACCCGGCGGTCGAGGATCCGGGCCGTGAGCCCGGCGGCGGCGCGGTCGGCGAGGTCGGTGAACCGCTGCTCGCCGGTGAGCCGACCGGCGTGGGCCAGGAAGAGCGTCACCCCGGCGATCCCGTCGTAGAGGTGCGGGCCGAGCGGCGCCGGCGCCCAGCGGCCCGGGGTGGCGGTGTCGGGGGTGAGGCCGAACCAGGTGGGTTCCGTGCCCGGGAAGGCCAGGGCGGCCACCGCGTCGGCCACCGAGGTCGCCGCGGCCAGGTACGCCGCCGCCGGCGGCACCGGAGCCGGCGGCACCTCCGCGAGGTGCCAGCGCACCCGGGCGTGCGGGGCGTCCGCCCCGTCCACCTGTGGGGTGAAGGCGGCCCGGACGAGCCATCGCTGCCGCTCCAGGTCCGCCTCTCCCAGCCGTCCGAGCCGGCGCCGCGCCTCGGCGAGGCCGGACCGGGCGAGCAGACCGGGCAGCCGGCGGCCCCGGCTCGTCCACAGGTCGCGGGAGTCCACCGTGGTGGTGAACATCGGCACGTCGCGGCGCGCCAGGTCGGCCCGTTCCGCCGCGACGGTGGCGGCCAGCAGCGGCAGTTCGGCCACGCCCGACCAGAGCCAGTCGTGCAACCGCTCGGTGTCCAGGCCGTCCTGCAGCGCGTCGGTGTGCAGGGCGGCGTCGCGCAGCCGGAGGTACGTCCGGGTCGGGCGCAGCACCACGCGGATCTCGTCGGCCGCGAACGCGGTGACCGGTCCGTCCGGGGCGAGCAGTTCGTCGCGTACGGCGGCGAGCAGCCGGTACGTGGCCGTGAAGCCGTCCAGCACCTGCGGCAGGTGCGCGGCGAGGTCGGCCGGGTCGGCGCCGGGGTCGAGCGGGCCGTGCTCGTCGTGGTGGTGGCCCGGCGCGCACAGCCGCATCTCGTCGGTCCCCTCGGCCTGCCAGGCCGAGCAGTTGCAACGGTTGGCGGCCGGGCCCGCCGCCTCGTCGGCGCGGGGCAGCAGACCCACGGCGAGCACGGAGTCGGCGATCGCGTCGCCACCGCCGCGGGCCCCCGCGGCCCGGGCGACCGCGGGGGTGAACGCGGTCTCGAGGTCGACCAGGACGGGATGCTCGCCGTGGACGACCACGTTCTCCCGGTGGCAGTCGGTGGCGCCGACGGCCTGCAGCAGGGCCAGCAGTGACCCGTAGCGGCGGGCGAACCGCCGCCGCCCGCCGGGTGTCGTGGGGGCGGCGGACTCGACGTACTCGGCCCAGCCGTGATCCCCGCGGGGCAGGACCGTGAACGTGTGCAGGTCGGTGCCCCGCTCGTTGAGCCATTCCAGCAGGTGCTGGAAGCGGGCCTCGACGGCGACCGGTCGGGGCTTGTAGACCAGCCGCAGGCCACTGTCGAAGGTGGCCACCAGCACCCGCCGGCCGTCGCGGTGCGGGTCACCGGTCTCCTGGATGTCGACCAGGCGGCCCGGCCGGGCGCCGCCGTGGAAGGTCGTGGCCAGCGCCGGGGCGTCGTCGGCGAGCCGCCGCAGGAACTCGATGGTGCGGTCGGCCCAGCCGCGCGTCAGGTCGTACGCCTGACGGGCCAGGACCGGGTACTCGGCCAGCAGGGCCAGGGCCGCCTCGGGCGCGCGGTGGCGGCGGAAGAAGGCCGCGTACCGTTCCTGCGGCGTGTCGCCGGCCGACGCCCCGCGCAACCGGTCGATGTTGAGTTCGAGGACGACGGCGCGGCTGAGGACCACCACCAGCTCGTCGAGCAGCCCGGTCACACCCAGCCGGTCGGCGTCGGGGGGCAGCAGGTCGGGAGCGTCGTCGGCGAGGTGCCGGACGTGTCGCGCCACCCGGGCCCGGGCCCGCGCGACCAGCGGCGCCACCAGGGCGAGGGACGCGTCGAGCGGGCGGCCGGGCAACAGCTCCGGGTCGATGTCGGAGGTCGACGCCGCGCGGTAGCACGCCACGAGGTCGCGGATCCATTCCGGGGTCCCGCCGAGGCGGGCGGCGAGCCGCGCCGGCGACTCGTCCAGCAGCGCGAGCAGGGTTCCCTCGTCCAGTCCCTCCGCCGCCAGCCGGCGCCGCCACTCCTCGTCGTCGGCGAAGGCGCCGCCGGTGCGCCAACGGGACAGCCGCCACCGGGACCGCTCACCGGGCTCGGCGTCCGCGGGCGGGGGAGCGGCCAGCCGTTCGGTGACGGTCAGGGCGGCCAGGAGTCGCTGTTCGATCGGGGTGGTCGGGTCGTCGTCGGCGGGATGCGGGACAGTGGACATGCGGCGCTCCAGCGGCGGTGGATCGGACGGAGGGTGGGGCCCGGGCCGTGGCCCGGACCCCCCTGGGACCCGTGGTCGGGTCGGCCCGTGCGGACTCAGCAGACGCAGTGGCAGCAGGCCGTGGTGTGACCGGTGGTGGCGGCGGCGCCGCCGGCGACCGTCTCCAGCTGGTCGCGGTCCAGCTCCACCACGCCCACCGGGTGGGCCTCGGCGGCCTCCGGGGCGGCGGCGCGCCGGTACTCGTCCTTCCAGCCGTTGACGATGTCGGTGATGGACATGCGGTTCTCCTTTCACGACGACCGTCCGGCCTGCCCGGCGGTCGCTTGCAGGACCAGCCTCCGCGCCGCGGGCCGCCGGCACATGAGTAGCCGCTACCTCAGTCCGGCCCGGTCCTGTCGCGCCGGTGACAACCAATCCGGCGGGCCGGAGCGTTCCGTGTGCGGGCGTGTCCGGAAGGCGACGGCCCCACCGCGTGCGATGTGTGAAGGTGGGCCAGAGTCACACTCAGGCCGCCGCACGTCCTGATCCGGTCGGCCGAGCGGATCGAGGACGAGATTGGCGACCGGGCCCCGGGGTGGTCCGGCCCGGGGTTGAGGGGGTCCAGTGGCTGCGCCGGGATGTCTCGTGGACGGCAACGGCGGGTGGCCGTTCGTCGGCCGCGCGCGTGAGCGGGAGCAGACGGTCGCCGCGCTCGACACGGCGTCCGGTTCGGGCGTCCTGCTCACCGGGGATCCCGGGGTCGGCAAGAGCTCACTGCTCGACGAGGTGCTCGACCACGCCCTGCGGCGGCAGCGTGTCGTCCTGCGGGTCACCGCCACACCCGGCTGGCGGGACGTGCCGTTCGGGGTGCTCGCGAGCCGCCTGCCCCAGCCGTCCGACGCGAACGTGGCCGACGTGTTCCGGGACGTCGAGCGGCGGCTGCGCGACGTCGCGGCGGGCCGCGGCGTGGTCATCGGCGTCGACGACCTCAACTGGCTCGACGACGCCTCCGGAGCCCTGCTCGAACGGCTCGTCGTCGGCGGCACCGTCCAGGTGGTCGCCACCGTACGCACCGACGCCCTGGACGCCGCGCCGGTGGCCGCGCTGCGGCGGTCCCGCTCGGTGGACCGGGTGCACGTGCCGCCGCTGGATCCCGACGAGACCGCGCTCGTCGTACGGGAGGCGCTGGGTGGCCCGGTCGACGGCCTCACCCTCGGCGCGCTGTGGCGGATCAGCCAGGGAAACCCGCTGTTCCTGCGGGAGGCGCTGCGGTGCGGGCTGCGCGAGGGCGGGCTGGTCCGCCGCGACGGCATGTGGACGTGGCCCGCCGAGTCGCTGTGCCCCACCCACCTCGCCGAGCTGATCGAGCAGACCCTCGGCACCCTCGACCCCGACGAGGCCGAGGCGTTGCAGTACGTCGCCCACGCCGAGCCGGCACCGCTGGCCCTGATCGAGCGGATGGTCCCACCGCGCACCGCCGAGCAGTTGGAGGAGCGGGGCCTGATCCGGCTGGTGCAGCACGGCGCGGACGTGCTGGTGCAGACCGGCCACCCGCTGTACGCGGAGGTGGTGCGCAACCGCACCGGCGCGTTGCGTGCCCGCCGCCTGCGCCGGAACCTGGCCGAGGCGCTGGCGGCGGTCGACGGCGGCGGCGAGGGCGACCTGGCCCGGGTCGTGGCCTGGCGCTGCGAGGCGGATCTCCCGGTCGCCGCGGACGACCTGCTCACCGCCTCCGAGTACGCGCTGCGCCGGCACGACTCGGTCCTCGCCGAGCGGCTGGGCCGCCGCGTCGACTCCGCGCGCGGTGACTGGCAGGTGGCGCGGGCGCTGGTCGCGCAGGGCCGCAGCGACGACGCGGACGCGCACCTGGCCCGGGCGGCCGCGGACCTGACCGATCCGAGGGACCGCGCGGAGGCGGCGGCGCTGCGGGCGCTGAACCTCTTCTGGGGCGGTCGCCGGCCGGACCAGGCCCGCGAGGTGATCGACGCCAGCCACCGCGACCTGCCCGCGGAGGCGCACCCCGGGTTGCTGGCCGCGCAGGCGGGGATCGGCGCGTTCAGCGGCGCCAGCGGCGGTGCCCGTGAGTCCCTGGCGCGCCTGGCGGTGGATCCGCCGCGCGATCCGCTGCTGGCGACCGCCGTCACGGCCCTGCACCCCTACCTGCTGCTGTTCGACGGGCAGCCGGGCCGGGCGGCCCGGATGTTCGACAGCGGCGAGGTCGAGATCCCCGACACCTGGGCGACGATGCGGGCCGCCACGCAGGCCTGCCACGTGCAGTCCCTGCTCATGTCGGGCCGGCTGCCCGAGGCCGAACAGCTGGCGGAACGCTACTACCGGGATGCGGTGGAGCGGGGCGCCGCCGACGCGGTGGGGCTGCTCGCCTTCGCCCGTGGCAAGTGCGCCTACCACGCCGGTCAGATGCACCGGTCGATGCGCTGGCTGCACGAGGCCCGCACGCTCGCCGGCGACCGCACCCTGTTCCCCGTCCGGGCCTACGTGCTGTCCGCCAACGCGTACGTGGCGGCGCAGCTCGGTGAACTCGCCGAGAGCCGGCGGCTGCTGCAACAGCTGCTCGACGACCACGCCGGCGCCGGCGACGGGCAGCTCAGGGGCCTGGTAGCCGCCGACGCCGAGCTGACGGCCGCCTGGCTGGCGGCCGCCGACGGCCAACTCGCCACGGCCGTCGGCACGCTGCGCGAGCTGCCCGGCCGGGCCGACCAGGCCACGACGATCACGGTGGAGTGCCTGCACCTGCTCTCCCGCCTGGAGCCCACCACCGGCACCGCCGAGCGGTTGGCGCAGGTCGCGGCCGGATGCGACAGCCCGCTGTTCACGCTCTGGGCCGACTACGCCCACGCGCTCGCCGCCGACGACCCTTCCGCGCTCGAACGGATCGGCATCGAGTTGGAGGCCAGCGGATACCTGGCTCTCGCGTTGGAGGCGATGGTCGCCGGGGAGGCGGCGTACGGCCGTCGCGGCGACCACCGGCGGGCGAACCTGCTGGCCCGCAGGGCCGACCTGCTGCACAAGCGGTGCGGGGGCTACTGGCCGCCGCTGAGGCCGCGCCCGGTCGGCCGGGACGATCTCACCCCGCGGGAGCGGCAGATCTGCGAGCTGGCGGCGACGGGGCACGACAACGCGGCGATCGCCGCCGAGCTGGTGCTGTCGGTGCGGACCGTGGAGAACCACCTCCAGCGGGCGTACGTGAAGCTCGGGCTGCGGGGGCGGGCGGGTCTCGCCCAGGCCCTCGGGCTGCAGCGGGCGGGCTGACCGTACGCCGTCGGCGGACACTGACCGGCCCGGCTGCCGCCCGGATCGGCCGCCCGGACCGGGGCCGCGGTGCCGCCCGGATCGGGCCGCGGTGCCGCCCGGAGCGGCCCAGGTGCCGCCCCGGGCGGAGACGGGGCCCGCCGCCCCGCCCCCGCCCGGAGGGCGCCGCGTCGGGAGGACTCACGTCTGGCGCATTCGCGGGTCACCTGCCCCGGCCGCTAGGACGCGGCGAGCGCCTCGGTGGGTGCCAGCCGGGCGGCACGGACAGCCGGGTACAGGCCGGCGATGCCTCCGATGAGCAGCGTCGCCCCCACCCCGCCCACGGACGCCCAGGCCGGCACCACCGCCGGCCAGGACCGGGAGCTGGCGTATCCGGCGGTCACCGCGACGCCGATCAGCACCCCACCGGCACCGCCGATGGCGCTGAGCAGCAGGGACTCGGCGAGGAACTGGAGCCGGACCTGCCCCCGGGTCGCGCCGAGGGAACGGCGCAGTCCGATCTCGGCGCGGCGCTCCAGCACCGAGATGACCATGGTGTTGGCCACCCCGACCCCGCCCACCAGCAGAGCCACCGCGCCGAGGCCGAGCAGCAGACCGGTGAACGCCTGGTCGGCCGCCCGCCGGGCGGCCAACGCGTCCGAGGGCCGGGACACCGTCACCTCGTTCGGTGACTCCGGGTTGGCCGTCGCCGCCAGGACGCCACGTACCGCCTCGACGTCCGCGTCACGGGACCGGGTGTAGACGGTGGTCGGGTGACCGTCGAAGCCGAGCTGCCGCTGCGCGGCGGGCCAGCCGACCAGGGCGGCCGAGTCCAGCTCCGGGGCGAGCGGCACCGGGTCGAGGATGCCGACCACCGTGAACCACTGCCCGTCGAGGTGGACCTGGACGTCCGGGTTCACCTCCGGGACACCGAGCTGGCGGGCGGCCGCGGACCCCAGCACCACCACCGGGTACCGCTCGGTCGCCGCGTTGAGCCAGGCGCCGTCGGCCAGCGTGGCGCCCACCGTCTCCAGCAGGTTCAGCTGCGCGGCCAGCACCGCCAGGCCGCCGGTCTGCATCCGTGGGATCCGGTCGTTGCGGTAGACGCCGGCGTCGGGGACGGTTCCGGTCGCGGCGACCTGGCGTACCGGTTCGATGCGGGCGATCATCGCGACCGACTCGGCCGGCAGCGTGGCGGTGTCGCCGCTGAGCGAGTGTCCCGGCGCCACCGTGAGCAGGTTCGTGCCGAGCGCGTCGAGCTGGCGGTCCAGTTCGACACGGCTCGACGACGAGATGCCGACCACGGCCACCATGGCGGCGATGCCGATCGCGATGCCCAGCGCGGAGAGGAACGCCCGCAGCGGCCTCGTCCGCAGTCCCGCGCTGCCGACCCGGAGCACGTCGGCGGGTCGCAGTGCCGCGGGGGAGAGCGACCGGCGCGGATCACCGGGTGCCGGTCCGATCACCTCGTCACCTCCCCGTCGCGCATGACCACCCGCCGGGGCAGGGCGGCGGCGATCTCCTGGTCATGGGTGATGACCAGGACGGTCGTGCCGGCCGCGTTCAGCTCCCGCAGCAGCGCCATCACACCCGCCCCCGCGGCGGAGTCGAGGTTGCCGGTCGGTTCGTCGGCGAGCAGCAGCGCCGGGTCGCCGGCCACGGCACGGGCGATGGCCACCCGCTGTCGCTCGCCGCCGGAGAGTTCGTGCGGCCGGTGGTCCAGCCGGTCGCCCAGCCCCACCCGGACGAGCGCCGCCGCCGCCCGGCGCCGCCGCTCCCGCAGGGGCACGCCGGCGTAGAGCAGCCCGTCCGCGACGTTGTCCAGTGCGGTCGCCGCCGGCGCGAGGTGGAACTGCTGGAACACGAACCCGATCCGGTGGGCCCGCAGCGCGGACAACTGGCGGTCGCTCAGCGTCGCCACGTCGTACCCGTCGACGCGCACCGTTCCGGACGACGGGCGGTCCAGCGTGCCGATCAGGTGCAGCATCGTGGACTTGCCCGAGCCGGACGGGCCCACCACGGCGACCATCTCGCCGTACCCGACGGCGAGGCTGACCTCGCGTACCGCCGTCACTCCGCCCGGGTACGTCCTGGTCACCCCGGCCAGCTCCACGACCGCGGTCACGACGGCATCCCCACGGTCGTGCCCTCCGCCACGCCGGCGCCCGAGACCTCGACGCGGCCCTCGGCGAACAGTCCCGTCTCGACCGGCACGACCCGGACGGCGTCGTTCTCCACCACCTGGAGGCCGTACCCGCCCTCGGCCAGGGCGAGCAGCGCGGCCACCGGCACGGCCAGCACGTTCTCACGCTGGGAGGCGGTGAACGCGACCGGCACGGTCGCCTCGTCGAGCCCGGCCAGGGCCTTGGCGTCGGTGACGCCGACGGTCACCCGGAGTCGGGTCTCGGACTCCTGGTCCTTGCCGTCCGCCGGTACGACCACCGTCTCGGTGCTGATGACCTTGCCGGGGGTCGCCGTGCCGCTGGGCAGGGTGCAGGTCACCGCGGCCCCGGTCCGGGCCATGCTCCGGTCGGTCACCTCGAGGTCGACGGTCACCACCCGGGTCGTGCCGGTGTGCGACAGCACGGGCTCGCCGGGCTTGAGGAGGGTGCCGACGGTCGCCTCGTGGCTGGCCACCCGCACCGTGCCGTCCGCGTACGCGACGCGGCCCAGTTCCACCGAGCCGGTCCCCGGCAGGCCGAGGTCCTCCTGCCAGCGTTCGACGGCCGTCGCGGTCGCGGTGGTGTACTCGTCGTCGACGGTGAACCCCGTGTACCCCAGTTTCCGCAGGTTCTCCTCGAACTGCCGGACGTCCGGCCCCTCGGTCCCCGGCGCCAGGTCCCGGTACGCCGGAAGGCGGCCGTAGAGCAGCACGGTCGGCTTGTCGTCGACGCGGAAGAGCGCCTGCCCGTGCGCGACGGTCTGCCCGACCGGCGGGAGGGCCGTCAGGGTGCCGCCGACCCGGTCGGCGAGGACGGTCGCGTCCCCGTAGCCCAGGGTGCCGTCCACGGTCTTGCGCTCGACCAGCGTCTGCCGGGTCACCGTGGCGGTCTCCAGCGACCGGGACCCTCCGGCGGCCGACCCCGTGCGCTTCCTGCCGAAATCCAGGCCGGACCCGGTGGCCGCCACGGCCGTGGTGCCGACGGCGAGCGCCGCCGCCACCACGACCGCCAGCCGACGGGTCCCGCGTCGGGCGAACCCTCTCATTCCTTGTTCTCCGTGGTCAGCCCGCCGGCCGGCGCGCCGTCCTTCGGGTTCGGCCGGTACCTCTTGCACTTCTCCTGGGCCGCGGTCAGCCGCGGGTCGTCCGGCTGCATCCCGAGCGCGTCGTTGCTGACCTGCAGGCCGGCGTCGGTCGGGTCGGGAAAGTTCGGCACCCCGTTCTCCCGCATGCACTTCGAGAAGGCCCGCAGCTGTTCCACGACCTCGGGATCGGCCTTGGTCGGCTCACCCCCGTTCGGCATGTACCGCTTGCACCGCTGTTCCGCCGCGGCGACCTTCTCCCTGCTCACCCCCTCGGGCAGGCTGAGGTTGACGCCGCCGTTCTGGTTGAACTTCGGGTCGGGGTACTCCGGGACGCCGTTCTCCCGCATGCACTGGGAGAACCGCACGAAGTTCTCCCGATCCTGGTCCGCGCCGGACGCCGCGGCTCCGCTGACCTCGGCGGTCGGTGTGCCGCCGGCCGTGGCCACTCCGCCGCCGGCCTCGGCCTCACCACAGCCGGCCACCGCCAGCGTCACGAGCAGGCCGCCGACGGCGAGCAGGGTTCTGATACGCATGGTCTCCATCTCCGTCCGGGCCGAGCGGGCGTCGGCCCTGCGACGAAGTACAGCGAAACGGGGTTTTCCCGGCCGTCAGCGAAAGTGTTGACGCGGAGGTGACGCGGGGGCGGGTCACCATGGACCCATGCGCATCCTGGTGGTCGAGGACGAACCGCTGCTCGCCGACACGGTGGCGCAGGGCCTGCGGCGGGAGGCCCACGCCGTCGACGTCGTCCACGACGGCGCGGCGGCGCTCGAACGGCTCGACGTGCACGACTACGACGTCCTCGTGCTCGACCGCGGCATCCCCGTCGTGCACGGCGACGACGTCTGCCGGGCGCTCGCCGCCCGCGACACCTCCGTACGGGTGCTGATGCTGACGGCCGCCGCCGAGATCGACGACCGGGTCGCCGGGCTCGCCCTCGGCGCGGACGACTACCTGCCCAAACCGTTCGCCTTCCGGGAGCTCGCAGCCCGGGTGGCCGCGCTCGGCCGGCGCTCGCGGGCGGCCGCGCCACCCATCCTCGAACGCGGCGGGATACGCCTCGACCCGCACCGGCGCGAGGTGTACCGGGACGGCCGCTACGTCCCGCTGTCCCGCAAGGAGTTCGCCGTCCTCGCCGAGCTGCTGCGCGCCGACGGCGCCGCGGTCTCCCAGGAGCACCTGATGGAGAAGGCCTGGGACGAGCACGCCGACCCGTTCAGCCACGCCGTGCGGATGACCATCCTCAAGCTGCGGCGCAAGCTCGGCGAGCCACCGGTGGTGCTGACCGACCCGGGAGTGGGGTACCGGATCCCGTGACCGCCGCCTGGCTCGCCAAGCTGACCATCCGGGCCCGACTCACCCTGGTCTACGGCGGGCTCTTCCTCCTCGCCGGTCTGCTGCTGCTCGGCGTGACGTACGTGCTGGTGTCGCAGCGGCTTCCCCAGGGGAACACGGTGTCGACGAGCGGACGTTCGGTCGGTGGAGCGACGCCGTCGCCGATGCCCGGCGGTGGGCCCCCGCCGGTGACCGGCGAGGCCCCCGAGCCCTCGTCCACCCAGTTCGTCACGGACACCCGGCACGACGCCCTGGACGCGCTGTTGACCCAGGGCGGGATCGCGCTGGCGGTGGTCGGCGCCGCCGCCATCGCCTTCGGCTGGCTGATCGCCGGTCGTCTGCTCCAGCCGCTGCACCGGGTCACGGAGACGGCCCGGCGGATCGCGGCCGCCCCGGACGCGGACCGGGGGCTGCACGAGCGCATCGCCCTGGCCGGCCCGGCCGACGAGATCAAGGAGCTGGCCGACACGTTCGACGTGATGCTGGAACGCCTCGACCACGCCTTCGACGCCCAGCGCCGGTTCATCGGCAACGCCTCGCACGAGCTGCGCACCCCGCTCACCCTGAACCGGACGCTGCTGGAGGTCATGATCGATCCGCGTACGGCGTCGCCCGAGATGGCCCAGCTCGGTGGGACGCTGCTGGCCATCAACGAGCGGCACGAGCGGCTGATCGAGGGGCTGCTCCTCCTCGCCCGATCCGAGCGCGAGATCCCGGAGAGGTCGTACGTGGACATGGCGGACGTCGTGGATCACGTGGTGGCGCGCGTCGCCTCGGGCGCGGTGTCCGTGAAGGCCGAACCGGGGGAGGCGCCGACCACCGGGAACCCCGTACTGCTCGAACGGCTGGTCCAGAACCTGGTGGAGAACGGGGTGCGGCACAACGTGGCCGAGGGGGGCTGGGTGCGGGTTTCCAGCGGCACCGGCCCGGACGGGGCGGTCGAGGTGCGGGTGGCCAACAGCGGTCCGGTGGTGCCCCGCTACGAGATCCCGAGCCTGTTCGAACCGTTCCGCCGGCTCTCCGCCGAGCAGTCCTCCGGTCCGCCCGGCGCGGGCCTGGGGCTGTCCATCGTGCGGGCGGTGGCGCGCGCGCACGGTGGCGGCGTACGCGCCGAGCCCCGCGACGGTGGCGGCCTGGTCGTCACGGTGACCCTGCCGCCCGCCGGTTGACGCGACGCCGTCGACCCCTCCGAGCCGAGGCGCGTCCGGACCCGCGGAGCGACGGTGCGGCGGGCGCCGGCACCGGTCCGACGCCCAGGCCCCACCGGGCTGGGCGCCGGCCCCGGTCCTCACGCCCCGGTCCTCACGCCTCGGTCGTCACGCGCGCGGGGCCTCACGCCTCGGTCGTCACGCGCGCGAGGACGACGCCGGCCAGGATGAGCGCGAGCGCGCCGATCCTTCCGAGCGACACCGGGTCGTCGAAGAGGACGACGCCGAGCACGATCGCCCCGAGGGCGCCGATGCCGGTGAAGACGGCGTACGCCGTGCCGACGGGAAGCGACTCCATGGCCCGGGAGAGCAGGTACACCGCCGACACGCCCAGCACGACGCAGAGCGCGGTGGGGCCGGGCCGGGTGAAGTGGTGGGTGGGCTTGATGCTCTGCGACCAGGCGATCTCGACGAGGCCGGCGAGGATGAGGAGCGGCCAGCCGGTCATGACACGGCCTCCAACTCGGCTGCCAGCTCGCTGGCGATCGCCTCGATCCGCGTCAGCGCGGCCGTCACGGAGGCCGTGTGCCGGTCCCGCAGGTGCGCGAGGCCCGGGTCGAGTCGCGCGTTGGTCAGCTCCGCGTGGACGAACCGGACGTCCTGCACCGCGAAGTGCCCGGCGAGGAAGTCCCGCAGGTAGCGCTCCTGGTGGTCGTAGGGAGCCCGCGGAGCGCCCTCGACGTACGAGCCGCCGCGCGCCCCGGCCACGACGAACCGCTTTCCGGCGAGGTTCATCCGGGGAAAGGTCACCTGGTCGATCCATGCCTTGAGGGACGCGGGGACCGAGAAGTTGTACATCGGTACGCCGATCAGGACGACGTCGGCCGCGAGCAGCTCGTCGAGGAGCGGCTGCACCACGTCCCAGGCCCGGTGCTGGGCCGGCGTACGCACCGCCTCGCGGTAGCGCGCGGGGTCGGTGATCTGCTCGGCCAGCATCGTGTCGCAGATCTGCGTCCACGCCTCGCCGATCGGCGGGATCGGCTCCCGCGTCAGGTCCCGGCAGGTGTAGCCGCCGTTCGGGTACGCCTCGCGCCAGCGACGGGCGAAGCGTGCGCCGAGGTCGCGTGAGAACGACGCGGTCCGCGCGCTGGAGTCCAGGTGGAGCAGATTCGGCATGTCTGGCCCTCCTCGAAGTATCCGGACACAATGTCCACTTATGGAGCGTACGGAGAACTGGACGCCGTGTCCAGATGCTCCTAGGCTCGATCGTGTGACGCGTCAGTCGGTGGAGCACCCGCACCATGAGCGTGCCGACGCTGCCCGCAACCGCCGGCTCATCCTCGAGGCGGCTGACCGGCTCTACGCCGAGAGGGGCGCCGCGCACGTGACGATGGACGACATCGCGCGTGCCGCGGGCGTCGGCCGGGGCACGCTGTACCGCAGGTATCCGGACCGTGCGTCGATCGCGCTGGCGCTGCTCGACGCGCACGAGCGGGACCTCCAGGAGACGCTCCTGCGGGGAGAACCTCCGCTGGGTCCGGGTGCGTCGCCGGCCGAGCGGCTGGCCGCCTTCTACGCGGCGATGGTCGCTCTGCTCGACCGGCACGTCCACCTGGCGCTCGGCGCCGAGGTCGGCCGTTCCCGGTTCGAGGCCGGCGCCTACGGGTTCTGGCGAGCCCACGTCCGCGCCCTCGTGGCCGAAGCGGGCCACGCGGATCCCGACGCGATGGTCGAGCCGCTCCTGGCCCCGCTCGCGCCCGACGTCTTCGCCCGGCAGCGGGAGATCGGCATCGGTGCCGACCGCATCGCGGCGGCCCTGGAACGCCTCGCCCGCGCCGCGCTCGGGTGAGCCGGCGGCGCGGAGGCCGAACGACAGCGGTCCGCGTCCCGTCAGCCGGGACGCGCGGCCTGGCCGACCGGTGCGGGGCCTCGACTCACGGCAGCCCGCGGCTGGACAGGAGCCGGCCCGTCTCCACGGAGTCCCGGGCGCGGCCGAGCGCGTCGATCGTGCCCCAGCGGCCGGGGATGTCGAGGAGTTCGATCCGCCCCAATCCCTCCGGCACGTGCGGATCGATGATGAGGTGCCCGTCGTGCGGTCGCAGGCCGAGCAGGACTCTCAGGAGCAGCAGGGGAGCCCCGGCCGACCACGCCTGGGGACTGCACGCGGTGGGGTACTCGACGGGATAGTTCGTCTGGTCGCGGGGGAAGCCGGCGAACGCCTCCGGGAGGCGGCCGCCGAAGTCACGGGCGGCGTCGATGATCCCGGCCGCGATCTGGCCCGCCTCGTGGCGGAAGCCGTAGCGGGCCAGCCCCCAGGCGATGATGGAGTTGTCGAAGGGCCAGACGGTGCCGACGTGGTACCCGATGGGGTTGTACCTGCCCTCGGTGGTGGCGAGCGTGCGCACGCCCCAGCCGGAGAACAGCGCCGGCCCCAGCAGATGCCGCGCGACGGCGGGAGCGCGGGCCTCGTCGACGATCCTGCTCCACAGCAGGTGCCCCATGTTGGACGACAGCGAGTCGACGTGTCCGCCGTCGCGGTCCAGGGCGGTGGCGTAGCACTCGCGGTCGGCTATCCAGAAGTCACGGTTGAACCGTTGCTTCAGCTCGGCGGCCTCGCGTTCGAGCCGCTCGGCGTACGCCGGGTCGTCCCAGACCTCCCGGGCGAGCCGGGCCCCGCGCATCTTCGCGTCGTACGCGTAGCCCTGCAGTTCGCAGGTGGCCAGGGGATAACAGGGCAGGCGTCCGTCGTGGTAGGAGATGGCGTCGGGCGAGTCCTTCCAGCACTGGTTGAGCAGTCCCGTCTCCGGGTTGCGGGTCTTGTAGTAGATGTATCCCGTGCCGAGCATGTTGCCGTAGTTGTCGATCCAGTCGAGTGCCGCACGGGTCGGGAACTCCAGCCGCCGGACGAGGTCGACGTCGCCGGTCCACCGCTCGTACTCGTCGAGGAGGACGACGAACAACGGGGTGGAGTCGGCGGAGCCGTAGTAGGGGGAGTGCGTTGCTCCTCGAAGCCGACGAGTTCGCCGTAGCGCAGCTCGTGCAGGATCTTGCCGGGCTCCTCGTCGCGGAAGTCGTCCAGGCGGCTGCCCTGCAGTCCGGCGAGCATGACGATGGTCGGCTTGACCACTCCCGGTAGGAACGGTAGGGCCTGCAGGCAGGTGAATATGCTGTCCCGGCCGAACAGCGTCATGAACCACGGCAGGCCGGCGGCCACGAGCCGCATGCCGAGGGTGATCGACTCGTATCGCGGCGCGGCGAGGTCGCGGATACCCCTCTGGTAGGCCAGCAGCAGCGCCTCGCTGTCGCACCGCAGCGTCGGAGCGGACTCCAGGAACTGGCGCCGCTCGTCGCGGATCTCCGGTACGGGCCGGTCGGGGCCGAGGGGCACGGACTCCCGGAAGTCGCGGCCGTTGGCGCCGATGATCCGGGCCTTGGCCCGCAGGCGCGTCTGCCACTCGCCATGCGGTTCGATGCGGATCGCGAACGTCATCCCCCGCGCGTCCACGCGCGCCTCGGCACTGGAGGTGATGATCACCTCGCGGTGGAACTTCTCCCGACGGTAGATGAAGCGCAGGGCGCCACCGCTGGTGTCGGCCGTCGCGGTTCCTTGTTTCCGCTGGGCATTCTTGATCTCGAACAGGTCCGCGAAGTCGGCGGCCATCTCCACGCGTACGGTGACCTCGGCGGCCTCGGTGCCGTGGTTGCGCACGCTGAGGGTCTCCTCGAAACTGCCGTCGATCACCCGCTGTCGCTGGACGGAGATCTTCGCGTCCACGTAATGGCTCGGCTCCCCGGCCACGAGGAAGTACGTCGTGGCGTAGGAGTTCTCCTCGTTGACCGACAGCGCACCCAGCCGCTGCCCGTCGAGGGTGAGGACCCACGTGGACAGGAAGCGGGTGTCGAACGAGAACAGCCCCATCGGGTAGTCGAAGGACTCCTCGATGTCGCCGCGGCCGTCGGAGACGACGAACGTGTTCCCGTCCAGGATGCTGATCAGATCCGTCACGGTCGATCGCATTCGCCGTCGAGCGCTTCACGGCCAACCGTACGGGGGTCCCTCGCACCCGGGGCCTCCGGAAAGAACCGCCGGAAGGCCAGGAACAGGGAGACCTCGCCGCTGACGGTCGCCTCGTTGCGCAGCACCGCCGCGATGCTCTGCGAGCGCCCGCTCACCAGGTCGGCGAACAGGTCCAGCTCGCACTTCCACACGGCGTCGGCTTCGGCGCTCTCCCTGGTGACGGCCACGGCTCCCGGTGTCATGGTCACCAGCCAGTGCTCCGTCCGGTGGTCGACATCGAGATCGATTCGCAGGGTTCCCTGGACCGGTCCCCGGAGCACCATGGCGGCGTGCGCCGGCAGACGGTCGAAGAATCGATCAATCGGCTCGGACACCCGCAAATGGTATGCGGGCACGCCCGGCTCCCGGGCCGGAAACCACCCGAAGCCCAGCCAACGGGTCGGTGGCCGAAGGGTGCACCCCCGGCTCCGACGCCGACCCGGGTCGGGCGGGGGCCGACGCCCGCGACCGCCGATCGGCCCAGGTCACCGCGCCCGTCTCGTGGCATCCAACTGGGGCAATCTACGATCTCGTCATGAGCCTCGGCCTGGACCTGCACCTCGACCTCTCACCCGTCCGGCCCGGGCGCTCGTTGGAGGCGGCGCTGCGCGCCGCCATCCTCGACGGCAGGCTCAGCCCGGACACCCGGTTGCCGGCGGCCCGGACACTCGCCGCCGACCTCGGCATCAGCCGCAACACGGTGGCCGACGTGTACGCGCAGCTCGCCGCCGAGGGCTGGCTGGAATCGCGGGTCGGCGCGGGAACGTGGGTCTCCGTCCGGACGCCGTCGTACGTCCAGGCGGGTCTGCGCCAGCGCACGGTCCGGCGTCGCTGGATCGACCTGCGGGGCGGGATACCGGACACCGCCGGGTTCGCCCGCCGGGAGTGGGCGTCCGCGGCGCGCCAGGCGACCCTGGACGCCACCACCGCCGAACTCGGCTATCCCGACCCCGCCGGCACGACGCGGCTGCGCGGCGCGCTGACGTCGTACCTGGCCCGCACCCGCGGCGTCGCCGTCGAACGTGAACGCGTCGTGGTCGGCCAGGGATTCGGGGAGCTGCTCGTGCTCCTGTGCCGAGCCCTGCGCCAGCGCGGCGCGACCCGGATCGCCGTCGAGGAGTACGGCCACGACCACCACCGACGGCTGATCGCCTCGACCGGGATCACGCCCGTTCCGGTGGCGGTCGACGAGGACGGCGCCGACGTCCAGCTCCTGGAGAAGCTGGACGTGTCGGCGGTGCTCCTCACGCCGGCCCACCAGTTCCCCGTCGGCGTCCCCCTGGCCGCCGACCGGCGCCGCTGGCTCGTCGGCTGGGCGGAGCGGTCCGACGCCCTCGTCATCGAGGACGACTACGACGGCGAGTTCCGCTACGACCGGAGGGCCATCGGCGCGCTCCAGTCCCTCGCGCCCGAACGGGTCGCGTACCTCGGCACCGCCAGCAAGGCCGTGGCGCCGGCCGTCGGCCTGGCGTGGGGGGTCCTGCCCACGTGGCTGCTGCCCGACGTGCTGGAGCAGCGGGCGCTCTCCGGCGGGCAGCCGGCGGCGCTGCACCAACTGGCGCTCGCCAGGTTCGTCGAGGCCCACGACTACGACCGCACCGTCCGGCGGCTGCGCGCCACCTACCGGTCGCGTCGCCGACGCCTGGAGGAGGTCGTCGCGGACCGGCTTCCCGGTTGCGAGGTGACCGGTCTCGCGGCCGGCCTCCAGTGCCTGCTCACCCTGCCCGCCGGGGCTGCCGAGGAGGTGGTCGAACAGGAAGCCACCGCGCGCGGGCTGCGGTTGGAGGGCCTGGGCTCCTTCCGCTTCGGCCCGGGGCGGGAACCCCACGGGCCCGCCCTGGTGATCGGGTACGGCGGCCCGACGCCGGGACAGTACGAGACGGCGATCGAGCTTCTCGTGGAGAGCATCCGGGCGAGTGTCCGGCGGCGAGCGGATTGACCCAGCGCTCAGCCGGCGGATTGCCCCAGGGAGCCGGTGCGATCGAGCTCTAGCGTTCTCGGCATGACAGCGACTGAGTACGTCCCGATCCCCACGCGTCTCGACTTCGACGCACTCGTGCCCGCCTTCGCCCGCGCCGTGAACGACCTGGACGAGGCCGCCACGGCCGAACTGGACCGGGTCGGCATCGACCCGGCCCTGCGCGAGCTGGTGCGGCTGCGCGCCTCCCAGCTCAACGGCTGCGCCTACTGCGTCGACATGCACGCCCGCGCCGCCCGCCGGGCCGGCGTCGCGCCCCAACGCGTCGACGCCGTCGCCATCTGGTCCGACTCCAACCTCTTCACCGCCGCCGAGCGCGCCGCCCTCCACTTCGCCGAGGACGTCACCCTGCTCGCCCGCACGAAGGTGCCCGCGTCCACCGTCGACGCCGTCGTCGCGGCCTACGGGGAGGAGGGCGCCGCGGCGCTCCTCACCCTCGTCATCGCGATCAACACCTGGAACACGATCGGCGTGACCACGCGCTGCTGGCCGACCGCCATCCGGCGTCGCGACTGACCGGCAGCGGCGATGCCGTGGCGGGCGTGGCGGGTCGGTCTGTTATACGGCGGCCCGCCGCGCGTACGCCTCAATCTCGATCCTCATCCGAGGGTCGGCGAGACCGCACACGAGCATCGTGGCGGCCGGCCGGACGTCGCCGAAGGCGCGGCGCAGGACCGGCCAGCAGGGCTCGAAGTCCTCCCGGTCGGGCAGCAGGTAGCGCACCCGCACCACGTCGGCGAGGGTACACCCCGCCTCGGCGAGCGCCGCCTCGATGTTGCGGAGGCACTGCTCGGCCTGCTCCACCACGTCGTCCGAGATCGTCATGGTGGTGTAGTCGAACCCGGTCGTCCCCGACACGTGCACCCAGTCGCCGTCCACCACGGCGCGGGCGTAGCCGATCTGCTCCTCGAAGGTCGAGCCGCTGAGGATCGCACGTCGCTCTGTCACGGGCGAACACTAGGTGGCCAGCGCATATACGTCCAATACCGCCTCGGGCGTGAGGTGATATCTCTAGGCGTATGGCGCGGCCCGACATTCCCCTCGCACAGCTGCACGCGTTCGTCGTGCTCGCCGAGGAACTCCACTTCGGCCGCGCGGCCGCCCGGCTGGGCATCGCCCAGCCGCCGTTGAGCCAGCAGATCCGCCGCCTGGAGGACAAGGTCGGCCACGCGCTGTTCCGCCGCGAACCAGGGCGGGTCACGCTCACCCCGGCCGGTCGCGAACTGCTGCCCGCCGCGCGGCGGGCCCTCACCGACCTCGCGGACGGTCTGGCCGCGGCCCGGGCCGTCGGCAGCGGCCAGGCCGGCCGGCTGCGGATCGGTTTCGCGGCCTCCCTCGCCCTGACCGTCCTGCCCGACCTGCTGCGCACCTTCCGGCAGCGGTTCCCCGGCGTGCACCTGGACATCCGCGAGATGACCAGTGCGCCGCAGCTCACCGCCCTGCGCGACAAGACCATCGACGTCGGCCTGCTGCGCGAACCCCCCGCCGTCGACGCGGAGCTCGAATTCCGGACGGTGCTCAGCGAGCCCTTCGTGGCCGTGCTCCCGGCCGCCCACCCACTGGCCGCCCAACGGGTCGTGCCGCTCGCGGAGTTGGCGGACTCGCCGTTCGTGCTGCTGCCCCGTGCGGCCGGCCCGCAGCTGTACGACCAGATCACCGGCCTGTGCGCCGCGGCAGGCTTCCCACCGCGGATCGCCCAGCACGCCGTGGAGTGGCAGACGGTGTGCGCGCTCGTGGGTGCCGGTCTGGGGGTCTCGCTGGCCCCGGCGAGCATCCGACGCATCCGCCTCAGGGGCGTCGCGTTCCGCAGGGTCGAGCCCGGCACCGCCCGTACGCGAGTCGCCGTCGCCTGGGTCAGGAACGACCAGAGCCCCCTGGTCGCGCACCTGCTGGCGGCCGTCGGCCACGATCCGCGAGACCGACCCTAGGCGAGCCCGACGCCTGGTGGTCGCACGCCGGCCGGGAGTCGTTCGTGTGCCAGAAGGTCCAGGATTTCTGCCGGGCTGTCGCGTCCGCCTCGTCACCTGCTCGCCACGCGGCCACCGCGAGGGCGTGAGCTCCCATCGGGTCGCTGCCCCTGGCCGGACCCGGAGGGGCGCGTCCCCACGCCACCGCACCCGAGAAGGGCATTCATGACCGCCACCTACACCTTCGACGTATTCTCCAGCCTCGACGGCTTCGGCGCCGCCACCGGCGACTGGACCGGCTACTGGGGCAAGCAAGGTCCCGAACTGCTCGCACACCGGCTCGCCCGGTACGGCGAGAGGCAACGGATGGTCTTCGGGGCCACCACGTTCCGGGCGTTCGCGCGGATGCTGGCATCGAGCACCGACGAGTCCGAGATGCGCGACCCATGGGTCACCCGGATGACGAGCCTGCCGGCAACGGTGGTGTCCACCACGCTGGAAGGACCGCTCGACTGGCCGGACGCGACCGTCGCACGCGGTGACGCCGTCGACGTCGTCGCGCGGCTCAAGGAGGAGTCCGACGTGCCGTTACGCTCGCACGGCAGCCTGTCGATGAACCGGGCGCTGATGGCCGCCGGGCTCGTCGACCGACTCCAGGTGACGATCTTCCCGGTCATCACGGGTCAGACCGGGGTGGACCCGATCTTCAAGGGCGCGGCGGACTTCGACCTCGAACTGATCGAGAGCCGGACGCTCGACGGCTCCATCCAGGAACTGGTCTACCGGCCCACCCTGCACGGCTGAGCCCAGCCGATCGCTCACCGGCTTGCGGCCGGCACCCGGCAGCGGACTCCGCCCACCGATCTCGTGGCCGCCCACCGCGCGGCTGTCGACCACCTTCCGATCTCGAAGGGAGCCACCGTGAACACCGTTGGAGCGACACCCCCGCCGGCGAGGCAGGGGCATGTTCACGCTCGCCCTGTCCATCGTGATCACCACCTTCGTACTGATACCCGCCTCGGCGGCACCGGCCACGGCGTCACCGCCGAATGCCGTCGCCGAGGACCGGATCGGCGCGATCCTGGCCGCCCACCCGGACGCGACCCGGCTCTCCGCGAACCAGGTCGCGTGGCCCGACGACGGCGTCGTCCTCACCGTCACGGACGCCGACACTGCTGGCAGTTGGTGCCAGACCGGACGGGCGTGCATCCACGCCGACGCCAACCGCGGCGGCTACGGTTACGCCTTCTACCGATGCCAGACCTACCGGCTCCCGGAATACGGGTTCCCCATCGGTCAGCGCGGTGGCGCCTCGTCCTGGTACAACAACCAGACCGGCGGCGCCAAGATCAGGTTCGAGGACGAGTGGTTCACCCTGACACCCGTCACCGCCGGGTACGGGTTCGGCAACATGCCGAGCTACATGAACGACCGCGCCTACTGGCTCGAACTGCTGTGCTGACGCCGCCGGTACGAACCTGACGAACGATCGCGACGAGGGGTTCGGGCCCCCTCGGGCGCGCACCGAGAAGCCCCCGGGCGGCCGATCAGGCAGGTCGGGGGCCTTTTTTGTCCGTCCCCACCGGAGGAACTGCCCCGCTCGTGGGCGCGCGATCACCGACCGCCGGGACATCCGCCGGCGCTGCCGTGGCACGCCTCGTCGCGCGGCCGCAGCCGTCGGTGGTGACGCCGAGCACCAACGCGGCCTACGATCGAAAGATGCCATCACGGGGGAGTCCATTCACGAGGCGGTCGCCGTCGGGAGTACGCTCTGCCGCTCGGTGGTCCGCGGGCCCCATCGGTGTCGTGGGCGCCGTCGCTCTTGCTCTGGCTGCTGGCGGGTGCGCCGCGACGACCAGTGCGGCCACGACCAACGCCACCGCGAGGGACGCCACCGCCGGCGGGACCGCGGAGTGCCCGGCGACCGTGCTGTTGACCGTGTCGGCCGCTCCGCGGAGTGGCATCGTCCCGGTGGTGCCGGCCCAACCGACCGCGTCAGGTGCGGACCAGCACCTCGTGCCGACGGAGGCGCCACGCAGCGCCGTCCTCTGCCAGTACCGGTCCGTCCCGGTAGGAACCGCCTCGACTGCCAGCAGCGTGCCTCTGGCCGCGGCGGTGGCCGTGACGACCGGGCGGGACGACCTGGCCCGCGAACTCGCCGCGCTGCCGTCGCTGGCGGACCATCCGGGCCCTGCGTCCTGCACCGAGATGGGGGGTCCCCTGGTCCCCTACCTGCTGGGTCTGGACTACGCGGAGGGACGCGTCTGGGTGGCCGCGAGCGCGGAACCCAACCGATGCTCGGGCGCGTCGAACGGCCGGTTCGAGACGCGCAGGTACGCGGGCGGTCTGATGAAGGCGGTCGCTGACAGCAACGGCTGACGGCTTCGGGGCTGGACGCGAGCGACGGGCGGGGACAGCAGCGGCCGAGGACCCTCGCTGCTCGGGTGGTCTCGCGCCTACTGGACCTCAGCTGCTGCGCCAGCCGGTCCAGGCCGTCCTTGATCAGCTGCCCGTACTCGTCGTCGCCCAGGGCGCCGATCCCCGCCTGCGCGCACGCGAGGTGCTCGCGCGCACGGCCGAGATCGCCGAGCTTGCGGTAGCAGTCAGCCAGGTTGAGGTGCAACGACGGGTACAGGCCGGCCACCGGCAGCGTCACCCCGGCCTCGGCGACGCGGGCGTCGCTGAGCAGGTCGGCGGCGGCGAGCGCCCGCTGATCCCAGACCAACTCCTGGTGGACGTCGTCCTGCACGTCGGCCATCGAGTGCGCGAGGACGCACACGTGCAAGGGATCGCCCCGCTCCCCGCCGATCTCGTCCCAGATCTGCGCGAACAGGTCCCGAGCCGCCTCGCGCTGGCCCTGATGGTGGTGCAACGCCACGCCCTGGCCGATCCGGACGAGGGTGGCGTCGGTGGTCATCTGCTGCTCCTGCACGGCTCGACGCGGGACGACGGCATCGATCGTAGTGTGCCGCGAGCCACCGGCGGAGCGACCGGTCCTCGGCCGACCCGCCCGGATGGATCGACGCCACGTGCGGCCCAGGGCGGGAGCGACGTGCTGGCCGGCCCGGCACGCCCGAAGCGTCGGGACCGGCAGGGCACACGGTGACGGTGGATCGGGCAGGATGTATGTATGCCCGCGATGGCTCCTGCGTCCGATCGTGCGCGACGGGTCGTGGTCGTCGGCTACGACGGCTCCGAGTTGCTCGACATCGCCTGCGTCACCTCGACACTCGACCTCGCCGGCCGGATCGCCGGCCGCCCGCTGTACCGGGTGGAACTGGTGTCACCGGCCGGCCGGGCGGTCCGGTGCGACTCGGGCCTCCGCCTCGAGAGCGGCGGGTCGCTGCAACGCACGACCGGACCGATCGACACGCTGGTCATCTCCGGCGGCGAGGGCCACGAGGACGCGGCGGCCGAGGAGACGGTCGTGGCACACGTACGGCGGCTCGCCGCGCTGGCCCGCAGGACGGTGTCGGTATGCACCGGAGCCACCGTGCTGGCCGCCGCGGGGCTGCTCGACGGGCGGCGGGTGACGACCCACTGGCGCTACGCCAGCGCGCTCCGCGAGCGGTACCCGGGCGTCGAGGTCGATCCCGGACCGATCTACATCCGCGACGGCGGCATCGCCACCTCGGCCGGTGTCACGAGCGCCCTCGACCTCACGCTCGCCCTCGTCGCCGAGGACCACGGGCCGCAGTTGGCCCGCACCGTCGCGCGGGCGCTGGTCACCCACCTGCAGCGGCCCGGCACCCAGGCGCAGATGAGCGTGTTCACCGCCCCCGACCCGGACCACGCGCTCGTCCGGGAGGTCGTCGCACACGTCAACGCGAACCTGTCCGCGAGGCTGGACACCGCGACCCTGGCCCGTAGCGCCGGCGTCAGCGAGCGGCAGTTGCACCGCCTCTTCGTCGAGCACCTGGGCATGCCACCCGGTCAGTTCGTCCGCCGGACCCGGCTCGACGCCGCCGCCCGCCTCCTCGCGGACACCGGGCAGCCGTTCGCCACGATCGCCCGCAGGTGCGGGTTCTCCTCCGTGGAGACGCTACGCCAGGCATTCGTGCAGCAGTACGGTGTGCCGCCGTCGCGGTTCCGCGCAACGTCGACGCCGCCGGTCACCGCCCACTGACCACCGTCCCTGTGCCGCACCGCCAAGGATTCCGGACGGCGCGGTGCCCGCGTCTCGACCGTCCGCTTCCGCTTCGGCAGGGTCACCGGCATGACCGACGCCCTTCACCCTGGCTCTCCGTACGCCGCTCGACGTTCGACCCACCAGGCGCTGCACCGCTGGCCGACCGTCGTCGGGCTCGTCGCGGCGTCCGCCGCGCTGCTCGCCGCCGCCGACCGGGACACGGCGGCCACCTCGGTCGGCGTGGCCGTGCTCTGCTACCTCGGCGCGGCCGCACTGAACCGTCCCTGGGTCGCGTGGGCCGGCGTACTCGGCGGCAGCGTCGTCGTCACGGCCGGCGAACTGGCCGGGATCGGTCGCTGGGCCGCGCTGGGAGCCGTCGCGCTCGCCCTCGTCGTCGTCGCCGTGGTCGTCGGCGCCCCGCGGCGGCCCGTGATCGCCCAGACCGTCGCGTTCGCGGCCTACGGCGGCCTCGCCTTCGGCGCGCTGGCGTTGGACCCGCGACCGGGCCTCGTCCTCGCCGGGCTGACCCTCGCCGCCCACGCCGTGTGGGACGCCGTGCACTTCGTCCGCGCCCGAGTCGTACCCCGATCCCTCGCCGAGGCATGCATGGCGCTCGACGTGCCCCTCGGGCTCGGGGTGGTCCTCGTCGGCCTCACCAGCTGAGAATCCGGAGCGGCTCGCCGGCGGCCGGTGCGGGTAGGTTGGGACCGCTCGTCCGCGGTGACGCGACGAGTGCGGCGCCGGTCGACAACGCGGGAAGTGGCGATGAACCAACGCTCCGACGAGTCCCACCGAGACCGGTCCGACCTGCGGGCCCTCCTCGTGCGGGCGGCCGAGCACGCGGCGGCGTTCCACGCGTCGCTGCCGGACCGTCCGGTGCGACCGCAGGCGGACCTCGACACGCTCCGGAAGGCGTTCGGCGGGCCGTTGCCGTCGGATCCGACGCCGCCCGACGAGGTCCTCGCCGCGCTCGTCGCGGCCGCGGAGCCGGGCCTGATGGGCTCGCCGGGGCCACGGTTCTTCGGGTTCGTCGTGGGCGGGACGCTGCCGGCCGCGATGGCGGCGGACATGCTCGCCGTGGGGTGGGACCAGAACGCGTTCAACGCCGCGCTGGGGCCCGCCGGGATCGCCGCGGAGGAGGCGGCGGGTGCGTGGCTCAAGGAGTTGTTGACCCTCCCGGCGTCCGCCTCGGTGGGATTCGTCACCGGCGCCCAGGCCGCCAACACCGTCGGTCTGGTGACCGCGCGCCACCACGTCCTGGCTCAGGCGGGCTGGGACGTCGAGCGTCGTGGCCTCGGCGGCGCGCCGGAGATCCGGGTGGTGGTGGGGGAGGAGCGGCACGCCACCATCGACCGCTCCGTGCGCCTGATCGGGATCGGTACCGACGCCGTCACGACGGTGCGCACCGACCGCAACGGCGCGATCGACGTCGCGGACCTGGAGCGCGTGCTGGCGTCGGGCGGCGGCCGGCCGTCCATCGTGTGTCTCCAGGCCGGCAACGTGAACACGGGGGCGTGCGACGATCTGCGCGCGGCGATCCGGCTGACCCACCGGCACGGGGGATGGGTCCACGTGGACGGTGCCTTCGGGCTGTGGGCGGCGGCCTCGCCGGCGAAGCGACACCTGGTCGCCGGGATCGAGCTGGCGGACTCGTGGGCCTGCGACGCCCACAAGTGGCTGAACGTGCCGTACGACTCGGCCTTCGCGATCACCTCGCGGCCGGACGCGCACGCCGCGGCCATGTCCTACTCCGCCCCCTACCTCACCGGCGCCGGCGCGACGGTGGGAGGTGCCGACTACACCGCCGAGTCATCGCGCCGCTCGCGCGGGTTCGCCGTCTGGGCGGCGCTGCGTGAACTGGGACGTGACGGCGTCGCCGGTCTCGTCGAGCGCTGCTGCGCGCTCGCGGAACGGTTCGCCGACGGGATGCGCGCCGCGGGCTTCGAGGTCGTCAACGACGTGGTGCTGAACCAGGTGCTGGTCGGCTTCGGCGACGACACGCGGACCGACGAGATCGTCGCGGCCGTGCAGGGCGACGGCACCTGCTGGTTGGGGGCGACGAGCTGGCGCGGTCGGCGACTCATGCGGATCTCGGTCTCCAACCACCTGACCACCGAGGCGGACGTGGACCGCAGCGTGGCTGCCATCACCCGGATCGCCCGGAGCGTGCTCTGACGGTCCACCGCAGGTCCACCGGGCATCCGTGCCGGCTTGCGCGGCACACGGTCCCGGACAGATCCGCAGCGCGACGACTCGCTCGGGTGAGCGTGCGGGCGCGGGCTGCGACGCGCACTGCGCCACGGTCGTACGGCGCCACGGTCGGGTCGGCACGCCCGAAGGCGCTTCGGCTTCCTGATCGAGGCCGTGGCAGCGGCCGGGTGGGGTTCGGAGTGTGACGTTTCGCCTGGTGCCGGACATAAGCAGGTAGGAGGTGTCATGGACGCGGCGAAGGAGCAGTTCACCGAGCTGTACGAGCGTCATCACGCCGAGGTGTGGCGGTACGTTGCTCGGCGGATCGTCGCGTCCGATGTCGGTGACGTGGTTGCCGAGGTCTTCCTCGTCGCGTGGCGACGTCTGGCCGATGTCCCGGCGGGTTCGCCGTTGCCCTGGCTGTACGGGGTGGCGCGTCTGGTGCTGGCCAACGAGGCTCGGGGCCGTCGGCGGTGGCAGGAGTTGACGGTGCGCGTTGCGGCGGAGGCGGGCCACGTGATCGTGATGGACCACGCGGACGCGGTGGTCAGCCAGCGTGACGCCGCGGTCGCGTTCAACCGGTTGTCCCCGGGCGACCGGGAGATCCTGCGATTGGTGGCCTGGGAGTGGCTGACGCCGGTCGAGGCGGCGGCAGTCCTGGGCCAGTCGCGGGCGACGTTCGCGATGCGGCTGATGCGGGCCCGCCGTCGGCTGCGCAGGCATCTCGGCATGGCGAGCGACGCGGCGGGGCGACCTGCGACGCCCTCGATGTCGAACCGGAACGGATGACATGAAGGCCATCGACGAAGTGCGCCAGCTGTTGGGCGGCCTGGACCCGACCCGGAACACAGGGCCAGCCGAGGACGCTCGTCACGAGCGGGATCTCGCTCGCATCCTCTCCGTCGACCGCACCGCGGGCGCCGCTGGCCGAGCAACCCCACGACGCCGATTCGTGCTGGCCGCAGCCGCTGCGGGGGTCGTGGCGGTTGCCGGTGGCGCGGTAGCGATCGGGATCGACCGTCAGCCGCAGCCGGCGTACGCGGCAACCCCCGCACTCCTGGACTACGGTCCGCCGGCGAGCGCGGAACCGGCCAGCGTCCGGCTTCGGCGTCTGGCCGCCGTGGCAGCGGCGCAGCCGATGCCGCCGCGGCCGGCCGGGACGGTCGAGCATCTGGAGTCGGCGAACTGGTTCCTGAATTCCTCCATCTCCGGTGGGCGGACGGCGTCGGCGGTGGTGCCGCAGCAGTGGGAGTCCTGGCGGAGCGACGACGACGCCGGCCGCATGGTCAGGAAGGATCTACCCCCGATATTCCGGTCCGACGTCGACCGCAGGCAGTGGCAGAAGTGGGGTGGCCGCGTCGACTCGTCGCGGGAGGTGCGCGACTACGCGGCCGGCGAGTTCTACCGCGGCTTCCGCGGCGAGGTGCCGACGGACGCCGGCGTGTTGCGCGACTGGCTGAGAGCAGGCACGTCGGCGCCGCCGGCGCCGGTGCAGTACCTGGAGGACGTCGCCCAACTTGCGGGCATACGGCTACTGAACCCGGCTCAGCGCGCCGCGGTGCTCACGCTTCTCGCCGATCTCCCCGGCATCGCCGCCGCCGGCACCGTCACCGATCGCGCCGGACGCGCCGGTGAGGCCTTCTCCATCACGAGCGACGCACACGGTCTGCCCGCCCAGTACACGGTGATCGTCGATCCGCGCACCGGTACGCTACTGGGATACGAGGAGATGCTGACCACCACGGCGGGCAAGCTGAACGTGACGATCCCCGCCGTGATCACCTACCGCTCGTACCTGAAGGCGGAGTACGCGTCCATGCCACGGTGACGCCGGCGCTGGCAGAGTGGGTCGATGGATGGTGACCTCAGGCCGGTACGCCGGGAAGACGCCGCTCGCCTCGCCGTGCTGCTGACCCAGCTCGGCTATCCGACCGAGGAACCGGAGGCGGCGGCCCGGCTGCGCTACTGGGGCGACGACGCGGCCGGCGTCCTCATCGGCGCCGACGTCGGCGGCGAGCTGGCCGGGGTCGCGGCCCTGCACGTGGCTCCGCTCCTCGAACTGACGGGCCGGTGGGCGCGTCTCGTCGTGCTGGTCGTCGACGAGGAGCACCGCGGCAAGGGCATCGGGCGGCGCCTGGTCGAGGCTGCCGAGAGCCGGGCGGCCGAGCTCGGCTGCCGTCGGATGGAGGTGACGAGCAGCCGTCAGCGAGGCGACGCCCACCGCCTCTACCGGCGGCTGGGATACGAGGACGTCTGCGCCCGGTCCGCGCGCTTCCTGAAGCTCCTCGGGTAGGCGCGGCGACCAGCTCGCGTCGGATCAGGGGCGCGGCCGCACCAGCCCCGCGTCGAACGCCGCGATCACGAGCTGCGCCCGATCCCGCGCGGCCAGCTTCGCCATCAGGTGCGTGATGTGCGTCTTCACCGTCTTCACGGAGATCGTCAGCGCGGTGGCGATCTCGTCGTTCGACATGCCGCCGCCGATCAGGGTGAGCACCTCGACCTCGCGGACGGTCAGGCGCCGCAGTGCCGGCGTGGGCCGGTCCGGGCGGGGCGCGGCGACGTAGTGCGCGACGAGCCGCGTGAGGATCGACGGCGCGAACAGGGACTCACCCCGGTGGGTGCGGCGGATCGCGTCGATCAGCTCTTCGGGGCGGGCGTCCTTGAGCAGGAAACCGGACGCTCCCGCGCGCAGCGCGTCGTAGACGTACTCGTCGAGTTCGAACATGCTCAGCACCAGTACGCGGGCGGTGGACAGCGCCGGGTCGGCGCAGATGCGGCGGGTGGCCTCGATGCCGTCGACGTGCGGCATCCGGACGTCCATCAGGATGACGTCGGGGCGGCTCGTGCGGGCGCGCGCGACGGCGTGCCCGCCGTCGCCGGCCTCGCCCACGACGGCCAGGTCCGGCTCGTTGTCGATGATCATGGCGAGGCTCTGCCGCAGCAGCGCCTGGTCGTCGGCCAACAACACGCGGATGCCGCTCATGTCGCCTCGTCCCGGATCCGCGCGGTGAGGCGGAAGCCCCCGTCGACGTGCTCCGCGGACAACGTGCCGCCGAGGCTGGCGACCCGCTCCCGCAATCCGGTCAGACCGTGTCCGGCGCCCGGCGACGCCCGCCACCCGTCGACCGGGCCGGAGTCCGCCACCGTGACCACCACGAACGGTCCGTCCCGGCGCACCCGCACCTCCACCCCCGTCGGTCCCGCGTACCGCGCCGCGTTGCTGAGCGCCTCTCGCACGACCTTGCAGACGGCGACCTGGACGCCCTGCGACACCTCACCGAGCGGCTCGACCGCCAGCCGCGTCCGGAGCCCGGCGAGCGACGCGCCGTGCACGATGCCGGGCAGGTCGTCGAGGCTGTCGACGGGCGTACGGCGGCTGGCGGTCGACGGCTCACGCAGGACCGTGAGCATGCGGCGCAGCTCCGTCGTCGCGTGCCGGCTCGCGTCCTCGATGTCGGTGAGCGCCGCCGCGACCTCGGCGGGCTTGGGTAGATGCCGGGTGGCCGCCGCGCGGACCGTGATCAGACCCAGGCCGTGCGAGACGATGTCGTGCAGGTCGCGGGCGATCCGCAGCCGCTCGGCGAGCACCGCCTCGGACGCGGCCCAGGCGGTCAGCCGCGACTCGTAGGCGGCCCGGTCGGCGCGTGACCGCCGCACCGCCCACACCGCGGCCGCCACTGCGATGCCGACCATCAGCGGCGGCAGCACGAGCGCGAGCGGGCCCTGGGGCGTACCGGCCGTGCACATGGCCATCACCAGCACGCTGATCACCACGGCGACCACCGGCACGACCCGGGACCGCCCGGACGGGCGCGGATGGGTGTTCACCACCACGACTGTAGGTCTCAGACCAGGGTCTGACGGTCCACGGACCGACCCGGCCGTCGGGATCCGAGAACGGTCCGATGCGTGCGGGCCGGACAACCGGTTGACTCGGATCATGATCACGGTCGATCGCGTCAGCAAGACCAGGAGCAGGACGCGGATCCTGCACGACGTCACCTTCGAGGCCCGGCCCGGCCGCGTCACCGGCTTCCTCGGGCCGAACGGAGCCGGCAAGACGTCGACTCTGCGCATCCTGCTCGGCCTGGACCGCCCGGAGAGCGGCGCCGCGCTGATCTGCGGGCGCCCGTACCGGAAACTGGACCGCCCACTCACGACGATCGGCGCGTTGCTCGACGGCAGCGGCGCGCACCGGGCCCGCACGGCCCGCGCCCACCTGCGTTGGGTTGCCGCCAGCAACGGGCTGCCGGACTCCCGCGCCGACGAGGTCCTGGAGATCGTGGGCCTGACCGGCGACGCGCGCAAGCGTGCCGGCCGTTTCTCCCTCGGCATGAGCCGCCGGCTCGGGCTCGCCACCGCGCTGCTCGGCGACCCCGAGGTGCTGGTCCTGGACGAGCCCGTCAACGGCCTCGACCCGGTCGGGATCCGCTGGATGCGCGAGTTCCTCCGGAACAGCGCGGCGCAGGGTCGCACCGTCCTGCTCTCCAGCCACCTGATGAGCGAGCTGGCTGAGATCGCCGACGACGTCATCGTGATCGACAAGGGTCGGATCGTGGCGCGCGGCAGCCTCGCCGAGGTCACCGGTGACCACCGGACGCTCGAGGACGCCTTCTTCGCGCTCACCGCCACCGAGGCGGTCCGCCCGTGGTGAGCCGGGTCCGCGCCGAACTCCGCAAGCTGCTCGGCCTGCCCACCGCCTGGGTGGGCCTGGTGCTCGGCACGCTGACGGCACCGGCGATCGTCCTGCTGAACGCGCCGTACACCCGCCGCGCGATCGCCGCCGGCACCCTCACCGACACCTCCGACCTGGGTCTGCGCGACCTGGGTGTGGGACTGATCGGTCCCATGGTCCTCGGCGTGATCGCGGTGAGCAGCGAGTACACGTCCACCAGTCAGCACGCCCCCGGCGCCCGCCAGCTCACCGCGACGCTCACGGCGGTGCCGGACCGGTTACGTCTGCTCGTGGCGAAGACCGCGGCGCTCGTGCTGGTGGTCGCCGCGCAGGCGGCGGTGGCCGCAACCGCCACGCTGGGGCTCACCCAGGTGCTGCACGGCGACCACGTGCCGGCGCCCGCCCCGGCCCGGGTCGCCGGCGCGATCCTCTACTGGACGCTGACCGCGCTGCTGGCGTACGCGATCACGCTGATCACCCGCAACGGCATCGTGCCGCTGACGCTGCTGGTCATCAACAGCACCGTCGTGTCGGTGTCCTACCTGCTGACCAAGATCACCGACCTCGCCTCCTACCTGCCGGACATCGTCGGCGCGCAGATGTTCATCCGCGACGCGGACTTCCCCGTCGAGATCGCACCCTTGACCGCCGGGCTCGTGATGACGGCGTGGGTCGCCGTGCTGCTCGCGATCGGCGCCGTCCTGTTCCAGCGGCGGGACGCATGAACGTCGCCCGTGCCGAGCTGCGCAAACTGTTGACGCTGCCGTCGCTGCGCCTGACCGCGCTGCTGACCTGGGCCGCCACCCTGCTGCTGGCGTACGCGTACGCGTACGCCGACCGCGACGCGCCGCTCGGTGACGCGGCCCTGGCCCCACTCGGCTACACCCAGGCCGGCTTCCTGGTGCTCGGCGTGCTGGCGGCCGCGTCCGAGTACGAGGAGGGCGGACAGATCCACACCACCCTGCTGGCGATGCCCCGCCGCCTGCCACTACACGTCGTGAAGGCCCTGACGCTGGGTGCCGTGACGCTTCCGGTGGCCGCCGTGACGGCGGCCACCAGCACGCTGCCGGCGGGCGGCGCCACGTGGACACCGGCCGCCACCGCGTACCTGACACTCACCACGCTGCTGGCGGCGGCGGTCGCCGGCGTCGTCCGTCGTGCCGTGCCCGCCGCGATCCTGCTGCTCGGCCTGTACTTCATCGTCGGCCCCCTGCTGCGGGCCCGGCCCGGCGGCATCGCCGCCTACCTACCAGACACCGCCGCCCTCGATCCGCCTCGCGGCGCCGCCGCCACGGTCGCCTGGACGGCCGCCGCGCTGGCGCTCGCCGCTCTGACCTTCCACCGGCGCGACGCCTGACGCGCCGACGTCGAGGACGGGGGGCGTCGTCCGGACCGCCGGTTCAGAGGGTGGTTTCGCCATCGAGGCCGAAGTAGTCGTGCCACTTGGTGCCGGGGGCGAAGGTGGTGCCGGTGGAGAGTCCCACGTAGACGTCGTTGGTGACGCCCTTGGTGAAGACGACGATGTCGTCCTTGTCGTCGCCGTCGGCGTCGGCGAGGTAGGGGAATTCGCCGGGCAGGCAGAAGTGGTCGTTCCACTTGATGGTGGTGCCGACGAAGGCGGTGCCGGTGGAGGTGGCGGCGTAGACGTCGGCGTTGGCGTCGCAGGTGAACGTGACGATGTCGTCGAGGCCGTCGCCGTTGATGTCGCCGACGCGGGGTTGTTCGGTGCCGACGGCGAAGAGGTCGTGCCACTTCTGGGGGTTGCCGAAGGTGGTGCCGGTGGAGAGGGCGACGATGACGTCGGATGCCGTGGCGGGGCCTTGGGTGAAGGTGATGATGTCGTCCTTGCCGTCGCCGTTGACGTCGCCGAGGGCGGGGTGTTCTCCGGGGATGGAGAAGTACTCGTGCCATTTGACGGCGGTGCCGGTGAAGCCGGTGCCGGTGGACAGGGCGACGTAGACGTCCGCGGCGGCGTCGTGGGTGAAGGTGACGATGTCGTCGAGCCCGTCACCGTTGACGTCGCCGACGGCGGGAACTTCGGCGTGTGGGGCGAACCAGTCGTGCCATTTGCCGGAGGGGGCGAAGCTGGTGCCTGTGGACAGGGCGACGTAGACGTCGGCGAGGGTGCCGTGGGTGAAGGTGACGATGTCGTCCTTGTCGTCGCCGTTGAAGTCTCCGGTGAGCAGGGTTTCCCCGTCGAGACCGAAGAAGTCGTTCCACTTGATGGAGGTGCCCGCGAACGACGACCCGGTCGAGGTGGAGACGTACACGTCGTTGAGGGAGCCTCGGGTGAAGGCGACCACGTCGTCGCGGCCGTCACCGGTGAAGTCCGTCGGCGAGCCCGCCAGATACCGGTCGACCGCCGGCCCCGCACCGCAGTTGTCGCTGACCAGGTACTTCTGGTGGTACTGGCCGGGGTACGGGGCGAGGGACACCCCGTTGACGACGATGGTCTGCCCGACCCCGTTGTGGAGCTGCTCGTAGTGGATGTGGGCACCGGACGAGTTGCCGGTGCTCCCGGTGACCCCGATCTGCTGGCCCTGCCGCACGTACGCCCCGTCCGGCACGGAATACGCGCTGAGGTGGAAGTAGTAGGTGGTCCAGCCACCACCGTGATCGATGACGATGTAGTTCCCGGCGCCGCTCGGCTGCGAGTACCGGCGGGCGACACCGGCTGCGGAGGCGACCTGCGGCGTGCCAGCGGTGCTCCCGCCGTCGGCGCGTACGAAATCCAACGCCAGGCGGACCTCGGCGCTGTGGTGGCTGTAGGTCCACCGCTGCCCGCACGGGAACGGTGCCTTGAAGTTCGGCGCGGCCAGCGCGGGGGAGGACGTCACGACCGCACCGGCCAGGACGCCTACCGTCAGGGTGAGCAGGGCGGTCAGGAGGCGGACCGTTCCCGGGTGCCGTGACATGGGTGACTCCGTTCGGGGAGGACTCGAATGAAACGGTGGTGCGGCTAGCCGGCGCGCCGCAGGCGGCCGAGCATCCCGTTGAGGTCCTGGACGAACAGGTCCGGACGGAAGACGTGCCCACCCGGGACCTCGCGCCACTCGTGCGGGATGCCGGCGCGGCCCAGGGCGGCCCGGAACTCCCGCTGACCGGCGAGCACCTGCTCCTCGTTGATCCGGTCGAACCAGTTGACCGGGTCCGGAGACGTGCCGGCCGCCAGGAAGATCCGCTTGTTGCGGTAGCTCTCGATCCGCTGGACCGGGTTGTCCGCGGTGACCCGCGCCTCGTCCCACAGTGGTGCGCCGTAGACGGTGCCGCCGCCGAGGTCCAGCGCGGCCGAGGTGATGTTCGCCCAGTGCACGACGAGACCGAAGTCGCGACGCAGGCTGGCCGGACCGGAGTGGGAACTCACCGAGCAGAAGTGCCCGTAGTACTTCGCGGTGTACTTGAGGGCGCCGAAGCCGCCCATCGAGAAGCCAGCCACCGCGCGGCCGTCGTACTCCGGGAAGGTTCGGAAGTTCATCTCGATCCACGGCAGCAGCTGCGCCATGTGGAAGGTCTCCCAGTTGCGCGGGCCGGTGTTGCTGCTGACCGGGTTGGAGTACCAGCCGGTGGACGCGTCCGGCATCACGACGATGATCTCCCGGCCGGCGGTCAGGCCGACGATGTCGTGGTGCAGGTGGAACTCGCGGAAGTCCGATGCTCCGCCGTGCAGCAGGTACAGGACCGGGTAGCGCTTGCCGCTGGTGTGGTAACCGTTCGGCAGCAGCACGTTGACGCCCGGATCCCACTCGATCGCGTCGGTGGCGAACCGGTAGTACTGCAACCGGCCACCGTTCTCGTTCCGGTCGACGATGCGCAGACCGTGGCCGTCACGGGCCGCGGCCGCCGGCATCGGCGCGGCCAGGGAGCCGGTGAACGCGCCGACGGCGGCGACGCCCGCGGTGCCGGTCAACAGTCGCCGACGGCTGACCGGCCGGCGGACGGCGGATCGGTTGTCCATGGAACCTCCATCACGTGGACCACGCCGAGGGAGCCCGGTCGTCCGCGCGGTGTCGTTGCGGGCCGGATGGTTCAGAGGGTGGCCAGCGGAACCGGGGGAGTGCGCCGCCTCCTCGCGCGAGAAATCGATTGCTGGAGTATCCCGGTGAGAATGATGCCTGTCAATTGAATGTGCAGGAATCCTTCACCCATCGAGCGATGTCGGAAGGCCGTTGACACGCGGCGACGGGGCAGGTGATCGTTCTTCGGGATCGCTGGTCTCCGGGAGGCCGCGTCCACCAGCCGGGCTCAGGTCAGTGTGCGCGCCTGAGCCGTCACGGCGGCCAGGAAGGCGGTCAGTGCGGGGCCCGGCGGGGTGTCGCGGGTGACCACGACGAGACGCCGCCGGAGGTCCGCCTCGGCGACGTCACGGACGGCGAGAGCGGGATCGTCGGGCGCCAGGGTCAGTGCCGGCAGCAGGGCGACGGCCTGCGCGCGGCGGACGAGTTCGAGTTGGACGTCCGCGTCGCTGCACCGGTGCCGCAGGTCGGGCTCGTACCCGCCGAGGGACCGGCAGGTTCCGACGACCATGGCGTGGTGGCCGGTCCCCTCGGCCGACGCGGTCCAGACGTCCGCCCGCAGCGTGGCCATCGACACCGGTCCACCCGACGCGGCCATCGGGTGCGCCGCCGGTAACGCCACCTTCAGCGGCTCCTCGTGCAGGACCGCGAAACGCAGCCCTGCCGGTCGCGGCCGGGGGTGCCCGTCGTACTCGTCGGCGATCAGCAGGTCGATCGCGCCCAGGCGGAGGTTCGGCAGCGCCTGTTCGAGTTCGATCTCGAAGATCTCCACCCGTACCCGGGGGTGCGCGGCCGTCGTGTGGGCGAGTGCCGGCACCAACAGGCGGCGGGCCGCCGACTGCAGGCCGCCGGCCCGCACGGTGCCCCGCACGTCGTCGTCGAGGGCGGCCAGGTCCGCCGCCGCCGCCTCGGCCGCCGACAGCAGCACCCGCGCGTGCCGGGCCAGGAGGTGCCCGGCGTCCGTCAGCCGTACGCCGCGCCCGGCCTTCTCGAACAACCGCGTCCCGACCTCCCTCTCCAGGAGGGTGAGCTGCTGGGAGATCGCCGACGGGCTGTAGCCGAGCGCCGCGGCCACCGCGCCCAGGGTGCCGCGCTCCTCGAACTCGCGAAGGAACCGGAGGCGGCGGAGGTCCAGCGCAACCATTCGGGAATGCTAACGAATCGACTCCACGAATCATCACTGGACCTGATGGGTCGGGTGGCCGATGCTCGACGGCGTGGGTCCCGCACTGTGTCTCCTGTCGGCGGCGTGTTTCGGCGCCATGGCGGTCTTCGGAAAGCTCGCCTACGAGGCGGGCGTCTCGCCCGGGGCGCTGCTCCTGGTGCGTTTCGGTCTCGCGGCCGCGGTGCTGGGCGTACTCCTGCTCCTGCGGCCCGGTCTGCGACGCGGCGGTGCCGACGAGGATCCGCCGGCCGCGGCCGGCGGCCGGGTGCTGGTCACCGCGCTCGGCCTGGGCGCGGTCGGGTACGCCGCGCAGGCGAGCCTGTTCTTCTCGGCCCTCGAACTGATGGACGCCTCGCTGCTGTCCCTGATCCTCTACACCTACCCCGTCCTCGTGACCGTGGCGGCGGTCCTGCTCGGCCGGGACCGGCTGACACCGGGACGCCTCGTCGCGCTGCTGGCGGCGTCGAGCGGAATGGTCCTGGTCCTCCTCGGCGCGGGCGGCGTGGGCTTCCATCCGCTCGGGGCCCTGCTGGCGTTCGGCGCCGCGGTGGTCTACACGAGCTACATCCTCGTCGCCGACACCGTCGTGCACCGGCTGCCGCCCGTGGTGCTGTCCACCCTGGTGATGACCGGGGCCGCCGGCACCCTCGGCGTACGCGCCGCCGTCACCGGTGGCGTCGACCTCGACGTCGGGCTGCCGGGATGGTTCTGGCTGGCCTGCATCGCCGTCGTCTCCACGGTGTTGGCGATGCTCACCTTCTTCGCGGGTCTGCGGCGGACCGGCCCGTCCACCGCCGCCATCCTGTCGACCTTCGAACCCGTGGTCACCACGGCGCTCGCCGCGCTCGTCCTCGGTGAGTCCCTGAGCGCCGTTCAGCTCGCCGGCGCGGCTCTCGTGCTGTCTGCCGTCGCCATCCTGCAGGTTCCGGCGCCGAGGTCGAGCACCGGCGCGCCGGGTGCCGCGCGCGGCGGCCTCCGCGTGGGGCGGGCGATGTTCGGCGTACGCGCCGCCGCCGCACCGCACGACGAGGCCTGACGGAGCCGACGGCCTCAGCCCTTCCCGTCCCCGAGGCGCCGGACGCGCACGTCGCAGTCGGCGTAGTCGGACTGGCGGCGCAGCCAGTCGGCGCGGCGGTTCGCGGCACGGGACGTGAAGTGGCGGCTCACGGGCCGCGCCGTGTCGCCGGGCTGACGGACCGTGACGACGTAGCGGCGGACGGCCCATCCGGCCCGGGTGTGTCCGCTGTCCTCCGTCACGTCATTCTCCTACCGCCACCAGGCAATATAGCCCTGCCTCGGCCTGTACCCCGGGCCGGTGCGGCCGACACGTGGGCGCCGTCGGGCTCCGCCGCCGGCGGGTCGCACGACCAGCACAGATCGGGTCGGAGGAGCCGGCGGCCCGGCGTCGCCCGCGTCGGCCGGGTGCGGCCGCACGGCGCCACCGATCGTCCACCGCGCGGACCGATGAGTTTCCGGCGACGGAGAAGTCAGTACCGGCATGACGACTACCCACGTTCTTGAGACGGCCGAGGCCGACATTGTGTACGACGTTCGCGGCCCGCTGCCGACGGCCGACGGACGCCCGCCGCTGTTCATGATCGGCCAGCCCATGGACGCCACCGGCTTCGCCACGTTGGCGTCGTACTTCCCCGACCGCACCGTGGTGACGTACGACCCTCGGGGCCTCGGCCGCAGCCGGCGCAAGGACGGCCGGGTCGACCACGACCCCACGGTCCAGGCCGGTGACGTGCACGCCGTGATCGAGGCGCTCGGTGCCGGCCCGGTGGAGATGTTCGCGAGCAGCGGGGGCGCGGTGACGGCGCTCGCGCTCGTGGCGGCACACCCCGACGACGTGACCGCCCTGGTGGCGCACGAGCCTCCGATCATCCCGGTGCTGCCGGACGCCGCGGCGGCCGAGCGGGCCCGCGACGGCGTCCGGGCCGTGTACGAGGCGAAGGGGTCGAACGCCGGCATGGCCGCCTTCATCGCGATGACCTCCTGGCAGGGGGAGTTCACCGATGCGTACTTCGCGCAGGGCGCCCCCGATCCCGCGGCGTTCGGGATGCCGACCGAGGACGACGGTCGCCGGGACGACCCGCTGCTCTCCGACCGGTCCTGGGCGGTCAGCAGCTACCGCCCCGACGTCGAGGCGCTGGCCGCGGCGCCCACCCGCGTCGTGATCGCCGTGGGCGAGGAGTCCGCGGGCACCTTCACGGCGCGTACCGCGGTGGCCACCGCCGAGCTGCTCGGCCAGCGGGCGACGGTGTTCCCGAGCAACCACGGCGGCTTCCTCGGCGACGAGTTCGGCTACCCCGGCCAGCCCGAGGCGTTCGCCCGCAAGCTGCGCGAGGTCCTGGAGAACGACGACTGACCAGGACTCGGGTGTCGGAGGTCCCGCCCCGCAGGACGCGTCGAGCCGGTCCGGACCCGCGGTTGGTCCGGGCCGGCTCCGCGTTCGCGTACCGGTCGGGGGAGACCGGGCCCCGGTCGACGTCCGCCGCGCGACACCCCGCGAAAACTCGATTCATTCCAGAAGAGTGGTCTAGGTTTGCCGTATGCCGTCCGACTTCGTGACCCAGCTGCGGGCGGCGTCGTTGCGCGTGACCCGGCCTCGGTTGGCGGTGCTGGCGGCGCTGCACGACCATCCGCACGTCGACACCGAGGCGGTGATCGCGCTCGTGCGGGCCGATCTTCCGACCGTCTCCCACCAGGCGGTCTACGACGTGCTGCGTGCGCTCGTCGACGCCGGCCTGGTACGCCGCATCCAGCCCGCCCGCGCGACCGCCCGGTACGAGGCGCGGGTGGGGGACAACCACCACCACGTGGTGTGCCGTTCCTGCGGTGCGATCGCCGACGTCGACTGTGCTGTCGGTCACGCTCCCTGTCTGACCGCCTCCGACGACCACGGGTACGTGATCGAGGAGGCGGAGGTCGTCTACTGGGGCACCTGTCCCGACTGCGCGACCGAACGCACCTCCCAGTGATCCGCCAGTTCGGAAGGAAGAAGATGAGCGACACCCAGGACAACGCCCCCGTGAGCGCGCAGGGCGTCGACAAGAAGGCGGCCGCCGGCTGCCCGGTCGCGCACGACTCGGTGACCGCCCACGGCAGCGAGAGCGAGAACCCGGCGATCGACTCGCCGACCCCGAAGACGGGAGGTCGTCCCCGCACCAACCGGGACTGGTGGCCCAATCAGCTCGACCTGTCGGTGCTGCACGCCAACTCGCCGAAGGCCAACCCGCTCGGTGAGGGCTTCAGCTACGCCAAGGAGTTCGCCAAGCTCGACGTCGAGGCCCTCAAGCGGGACATCGTCGAGGTCCTCACGACCTCGCAGGACTGGTGGCCGGCCGACTTCGGCCACTACGGCGGCCTGATGATCCGCATGAGCTGGCACGCCGCCGGCACGTACCGCATCCACGACGGCCGCGGCGGAGCGGGCGACGGCGCCCAGCGGTTTGCCCCCCTCAACAGCTGGCCGGACAACGCCAACCTCGACAAGGCCCGCCGGCTGCTGTGGCCGGTCAAGCAGAAGTACGGCCAGAAGATCTCGTGGGCCGACCTGCTCGTGCTCGCCGGCAACGTCGCCATGGAGTCGATGGGCTTCAAGACGTTCGGCTTCGGCTTCGGCCGGGAGGACATCTGGGAGCCAGAGGAGATCTTCTGGGGCCCGGAGGACACCTGGCTCGGCGACGAGCGCTACGTCTCGGAGAAGGAGATGGTGGCCGGTGTCGGCGCCACCGAGATGGGCCTGATCTACGTCAACCCGGAGGGCCCGCGCGGCAACGCGGACCCGGCGGCGGCCGCGCACTTCATCCGCGAGACCTTCGCCCGGATGGCGATGAACGACGAGGAGACCGTCGCCCTCATCGCCGGCGGCCACACGTTCGGCAAGACGCACGGTGCCGCCGTCGCCGACGACCACGTGGGCCCCGAGCCCGAGGCCGCCCCGCTGGAGGCCCAGGGTCTGGGCTGGCTCAGCAGCTACCGCACCGGCAAGGGCCCGGACACGATCACCAGCGGTCTCGAGGTGACGTGGACCGACCGCCCGACGCAGTGGAGCAACCGCTTCTTCGAGATCCTCTTCGGCTACGAGTGGGAACTCACCACGAGCCCGGGCGGCGCGAAGCAGTGGGTCGCCAAGGACGCCGAGGCGATCATCCCGGACCCGTACGACCCGTCGAAGAAGCACAAGCCGACGATGCTCACGACCGACCTGGCGCTGCGCGTCGACCCGACGTACGAGAAGATCTCGCGGCGCTTCCTGGAGAACCCCGACGAGTTCGCGCTGGCGTTCGCCAAGGCCTGGTACAAGCTGCTGCACCGCGACATGGGTCCGGTCAGCCGGTTCCTCGGGCCGTGGGTCCCGGAGCCCCAGCTGTGGCAGGACCCGGTGCCGGCCGTCGACCACGAGCTCGTGGGCGACGCGGACATCGCCGCGCTCAAGGCGAAGGTCCTGGAGTCCGGCCTCACGACCGCCCAGCTGGTCACGACCGCCTGGGCCTCCGCCGCCAGCTTCCGCGCCACCGACAAGCGCGGCGGCGCCAACGGCGCCCGGATCCGCCTCGAGCCGCAGCGCAGCTGGGAGGTCAACCAGCCCGAGCAGCTCGCCACGGTCCTCGCGACCCTCGAAGGCATCCAGCGGGAGTTCAACGCCGCCGGCGGCGCCAAGATCTCGCTCGCGGACCTCATCGTGCTGGCCGGCTCGGCCGCCGTCGAGAAGGCGGCGCGCGACGCCGGCGTCGAGGTGACCGTGCCGTTCCACCCCGGCCGCACCGACGCCAGCCAGGAGCAGACCGACGTCGAGTCCTTCCGGGTCCTCGAGCCGCGCGCCGACGGGTTCCGCAACTACCTGCGCCCGGGTGAGAAGACCCAGCCGGAGGTGCTGCTCGTCGACCGTGCCTACATGCTCAACCTGACCGCGCCCGAGATGACCGTCCTCGTCGGCGGCATGCGGGCCCTCGGGGCCAACGTCGGCGGCACGAAGCACGGCGTGCTCACCGACCGGCCCGGCGTGCTCACCAACGACTTCTTCACCAACCTGCTCGCCCCGGGCACCCGGTGGAAGGCGTCGGAGTCCGACGAGCACGTCTACGAGATCCGCGACCTCGCCACCGACGAGGTGAAGTGGACGGCCACCGCCGTCGACCTCATCTTCGGCTCGAACTCCCAGCTGCGGGCCCTCGCGGAGGTCTACGCCAGCTTCGACGCGCGCGAGAAGTTCGTGAACGACTTCGTCGCGGCCTGGACCAAGGTCATGGAACTCGACCGGTTCGACCTCGCCTGACCGATCCGAGGGGCCCCGGTCGATCACGGGTCGACCGGGGCCCACCGGGTGCCGGGTCAGGGCGGGCCGTCGGGGCCCTGGACGTGGCGACCTGGCGGACTAGTGTGGGACGGCGTGGCCCCTCACCGACTGACGAAGGACGAGGCCCGCCGAATCGCGATCCACGCGCAGTTGCTCGACGCGCCGCGCCCGACGGATCTCGTCGAGGTCGTCGAACGCCTGACGCTCCTGCAGATCGACCCCACGGCGGCCATCGCACCGAGCGCCGACCTCGTCCTGTGGAGCCGGCTCGGCTCGGCCTACGATCCCGCCGACCTGACCAGGGCCATCGAGACGGACCGTACGCTCGTCGAGACCGTGGCCTACATCCGGTCGCCCCGCGACCTGCCCGCCGTGATCGCCGAGGCCCGCGACGCCCCGACGTACCCGGCCATGGAGGCGTGGCTGCGGGACAACGAGCCGTTCCGCCGCGACATCCTGGCCCTGGTGCGGGAGAAGGGCCCGCTGCTGTCCCGCGACATCCCCGACACGAGTGTCGTGCCCTGGCCGTCGTCCGGCTGGAACAACAACCGGAACGTCACCAGGATGCTCGAGTCGCTGGCGCTGCGCGGACACCTCGCGATCTCCGGCCGCCGGGGGCGACAGCGCTACTTCGACCTCCCCGAGCGGGTCTACCCCGCCGAGCTGCCCGTCCTCGACGGTGAGGCGGCGGTCCGCCTGCGCAACGAGCGCCGGCTCGCCGCGCTGGGCATCGCCCGGTCCGCCGGCCCGCAGATCCCCGGTGAGTCGCCGTACGTGGGTGACGCCGGTGAGGAGGCCGTCGTCGAGGGCACGCCGGGCACCTGGCGGGTGCATCCGGCGTACGTCGGGCTGCCGTTCGAGGGGCGTACCGCGCTGCTGTCGCCGTTCGACCGGCTGGTCCACGACCGGGTCCGCGCCGAGCAGCTGTTCGGCTTCGAGTACGTCCTGGAGATGTACAAGCCCCGGGAGCAGCGCCGGTGGGGCTACTTCGCCCTGCCCGTGCTGCACGGCGACCGGCTCGTCGGCAAGCTCGACGCGACCGTCGACCGCAGGGCCGGCACCCTGGTCGTCAACGCCGTCCACGAGGACGTGCCCTTCACCGACGCCGTGTCCGCCGCGGTCCACAGCGAGATCGAGGACCTGGCGGCGTGGCTCGGCGTCACCGTCACCCACGCCGCGCCACCGGCGCGGTGAGCGCTGCCGCACGCCTTCCTGTCGGAGCCGCTGCGTAGGCTTCGGGCGTGGTCGACCAGCGCCAGGTGATGAACTTCCGGGTCCGGGCCCAGCAGCTCGACCGGGCCGAGGGCACGCTCGACGGCACCGCCGTGCTCGACATCGGGGTGCAGGACACCGGCCCGGACGGCGGCCGGTGGGCGCTGGCCGTCCGTGGGGTCGACGTGTCGGCGCCGTCCTCCGACGACCTGGTCATGCTCTGGACCGTGCGCGGCGCCCCCCACCTCTACCGACGCGCCGACGTGGGGCGGGTGGCGGCGGCGGTCGAGCCGTTCTCCGACGCCGACGCGGGCAAGCGCATCTACGACGCCGCGAGGCCGCTCAGGGTGGCCGGCATCGGCAACCTGGCCGCCCTCGACGAGGTGGCCGCCCGGATGCGGGACATCGTCACCGCGCCGATGATCAAGGGGGACGTCTCCGGTCGGCTGGCCGCGGTGATGCCCGAGCCGTATCTGCGGTTCTGCCGGCCGTGCGACGCCACCCACCTCTACGAGATGCCGTTCCGGCTGGCCGCCGTGCGGGCCGGGCTGGAACTGCGGCTCGACACGTCGCCGCCGGTCCTGGAACGCATCGCCGGCTTCCGCAGGGCCGCCGCGCCGGGCGACAGGTTCGACCTCGTCCGCGCGTACCTCCGGCTGCTCGGCCCGGCCACGCCCAGACACGTGGCCGACTACCTCGACGCACCGGTGAAGGACGTGAAGGCACGCTGGCCCGACGACGTGGTCGAGGTGACCGTCGACGGTGAAGCGCGGTCGCTCCTGGCCGCCGACGCGGAGGCGCTGGAGTCGGCCGACGTGCGGGCGACGCGCCTGCTCGGCCCGTTCGACCTGTTCCTCCAGGCGAAGGACCGCGCGACGCTGGTGCCGGACGCGGCCCGCGCGAAGGAGCTGTGGCCGGTGCTGGGCCGTCCGGGTGCCGTGCTGGTCGACGGCGAGGTGGTCGGCACGTGGCGCCCGCGCAGGTCCGGCAGGACGTTGACGGTCGCCGTCCAGCCGTGGCGCACGTTGTCGGCCGCCACGCGCGCCGCCGTCACCGAGCAGGCCGAACGCCTCGCCGCGTACCGCGCGGTCGCCCTCGGCGGGATCGAGTTCGCCGCCTGTCGGCCGCCGCCGTACCGGCCGAGGGTCCGCTCACCGCGTCGCCCGACCGGCTCGGGGTGCGACGATCCGCAGGAACGGCAGGGCCACGAGCAGTGCGACCGCGACGAGGACGCCGCTGACCCACACCGGGCCGAGGTCACCCGCGCCGGCACCGAGGGCCGCCGCGGCGACGACGGGGCCGCCGGCAGCACCGATGTTGAGCGCCGCCGTCGCGTACGACCCACCCATGGTGGGGGCGCCCGCCGCCTCGTAGAGCACCCTGGTGATCAGGGTGCCGCCCAGCGCGAAGGAGAGCGTGCCCTGCACGAACACGAGGAGCAGGAGCGCCGCCGACTGCGCGGCCAGGGTCGCCATCGCGACCCAGCCGAGCAGCAGCAGCGGGCCACCGACCGCGATCACGATGCGGGGACGCCGGTCGGCCAGCCGCCCCGCGACGGTGACGCCGACGAAGGACCCGACCCCGAACAGCACCAGCACGACGGGGACCCACAGGTCGCCCAGGCCGGCGGTGCCGGTGACGACCGGCGCCAGGTAGGTGAACGTGGCGAAGGTGGCGGCGTTGACGAGGGCGCCGAGCAGCATGACCAGGACCAGCCGGGGCGCGGTGAGCTGGGCGATCTCGTCCCGCAGCGACGCGCCGGCCGGGGCGTTCCGAGGGGTCCGCCCGACCCGTGGCGGGATGCCCTTCACGACGCCGGCGGCAGCGGGCAGGCAGAGCAGTGCGATCGCCCAGAAGGTGGCCCGCCAGCCGAGTAGCGCGCCGAGCACCGCGCCGCCGGGAACTCCGGCGACGGTGGCCACCGTCGTGCCCGAGAGCAGCACCGCGAGGGCGCGCCCCTTCCGATCGGTGGCCGCGAGTGCGGCGGCCGTGGTCAGTGCCACCGCCAGGAAGCCGGCGTTGGCCAGGGCGGCGAGCACGCGGGTGCCGAGCAGGACCGCGAAACTCGTCGTGAGGGCGCCCACGACGTGGGCCGCGGCGAAGACCAGCACGAAGCTCAACAGGCTGGCCCGCGCGGGCCAGCGGCGCGCGAGCACCGCCATCAGCGGCGCGCCGACGACCATGCCTACGGCGAACGCCGAGGTCAGGAGGCCGGCGGCCCCGACCGGAACGTCGAGGCTCGCGGCGATGGCCGGCACCAGGCCGGCGAGCATGAACTCCGAGGTGCCCATGGCGAAGACCGCCACGGCGAGCAGGTAGAGGGGGAGAGGCATCACGAGCTCCGAGGTGAGCGAGAGGGAGAAGGAGTCGTCTCGTCACCGCGGTCAGCGCCCCGAGGGCGCGCGCCGGTGTCCCGTGCCGCGAGGGCTGTGGGGCAGCGGGGTCGGAACTCAGGGGTTCAGGGGGCTGACGGCGTGACCGAAAGCCCCCACCGTGGACGCCTCAGGGCTCGACATGGCGCAGACACTACTCAGCACCACCGCTCGTCCCGCAACCGGGTTTCGGGGGCTGGGCCGTCGACGCGACATCAGGGCGGGGCCGGCGACGACCGTCGCCGGACACACGAAAGGCAGCGGACACACGAAAGGCAGGAAGAGCATGTCCTCCTGCCACTCTCAACGTATATCGCAGCGGGGGCCTTGCCGCAAGACCCGGGTCGTACCCCAGAATCTCTCGCCGAAGCCGGAGCCTGTGGACATCAGGAATTCGCGACGGACACGTCCCGCGGATGCTCCGCCGTACGGGCGGGGCGGCTGGCCGATCGTATTCCGAGGCACGTGGGGGACTCATGTTCGACGTGATCGTCGTCGGTGGTGGACCGACCGGCATGATGCTGGCCAGCGAGTTGCGCCTGCACGGCGTACGGGTGGTCGTGCTGGAGAAGGAGGCGGAGCCGACCCGGCAGGTTCGCGCGCTCGGCCTGCACGTGCGCAGCATCGAGGTGATGGACCAGCGGGGCCTGTTGGAGCGCTTCCTCGCGCAGGGCCGGACGTACCCGGTCGGCGGGCTGTTCGCCGGCCTGACGGCGCCGCCGCCCGACCTGGACAGTGCGCACGCGTACATCCTCGGCATCCCGCAGACCACCATCGATCACCTGCTGGCCGAGCGTGCCACCGAGGTCGGCGCCGAGATCCGGCGGCGCTGCGAGGTGGTCGGGCTGGATCAGGACGACGACGGGGTGACCGCCGAGCTGGCCGACGGCACGCGGTTGCGCGCCCGCTACCTGGTGGGCTGCGACGGCGGTCGCAGCACGGTGCGCAAGCTGCTCGGCGTCGGCTTTCCCGGCGAGGCCGCCACGGTCGAGACGTTGCTGGGCCACATGGAGGTGGGCGTGCCGCCGGAGACGGTGGCGGAGGTGGTCGCCGAGGTCCGCAGGACGCACACCCGGTTCGGGCTGTCGCCCTTCGCCGACGGGGTGTACCGGGTCGTCGTGCCCGCCGGCGGGCTGTCCGAGGACCGCTCGGTCCCACCGACCCTCGACGAGTTCAGGCGGCAGTTGCGGGCGTATGCCGGCACCGACTTCGGCGTGCACTCACCACGCTTCCTGTCCCGCTTCGGCGACGCCACCCGGCTGGCCGAGCGCTACCGGGTCGGCCGGGTGCTGCTGGCCGGCGACGCGGCGCACATCCACCCCCCGACCGGTGGGCAGGGTCTCAACCTCGGCATCCAGGACGCGTTCAACCTCGGCTGGAAGCTGGCCGCCGAGGTCGCCGGCTGGGCGCCGGACGGGCTGCTGGACAGCTACGACGCCGAACGGCGCCCGGTGGCCGCCGACGTGCTCGACAACACCCGCGCGCAGATGCAGCTCATGTCCACCGAGCCGGGGCCCCGGGCGGTACGCCGGCTGCTGTCGGACCTCGTGGCCTTCCCCGAGGTGAACCGGCACCTGATCGAGAAGATCACGGCGATCGCGGTCCGCTACGACGTCGGGGAGGGGCACGACCTGCTCGGCCGGCGGCTGCGGGACGTGCGGCTGGAGCGGGGGCGCCTGTACGAGCTGATGCGGGAGGGTCGAGGGCTGCTGCTCGACCGGACCGGCCGATTGTCGGTGACGGGCTGGGCGGACCGCGTGGACCACGTCGTCGACGGCGGTGAGGAACTTGACGTCCCCGCCGTGTTGCTGCGCCCGGACGGCCACGTGGCGTGGGTCGGTGACGACCAGCGGGGGCTGCTCCGCGAGCTGTCCCGGTGGTTCGGCGCCGCCGTCGGCTGACTCCCCGGCGGAAGCGAGCCGGGCGGGAAGCGGTTGACGGAGAGCCGGCGACGCCGGGAACCTTCGGCGTCGCCGGCCCGCATCACCTGACCGCCAGGTGCCGTTGGACCAGGTGACCGAGCGCCGCCGTCCCGCTCCGTCGTACGTCCCGCGGAGCGGGGAGAGAGGTGACCGTGTCCACGAAGGAGATCGTCCAGCACGTCGGCGCGTTGCTGGACCTCGCGGGCGTGCTCGTCATCGCGGGGGGCGTCGTGCTCGCGGCGGCCGCCTTCGTCTACCGCTCGCTGCGCACCCGCGACCCGGTCACCTACTATCCGCCGTTCCGCCAGGGTGTCGGCCGCGCGATCCTGCTGGGACTGGAGTTCCTGGTCGGCGGGGACATCATCCGTACGGTGGCCGTCTCGCCGACGTTCCACAGTGTCGGTGTGCTGGCGCTGATCGTGGTGGTCCGCACGTTCCTCAGCTTCTCGCTGGAGGTCGAGCTGGAGGGCCGCTGGCCCTGGCAGGCGAGGGCGAGGAGGGCCACGAGCGCCGGCGGCGGATGACCGGGGTCTCCGGGACCTTCTCGTCGGAACCCTGGTCCGTCACACGGCCTCGGCGCGGTCCACCACCCCGGGCAGTGGAGTGGCCTCCGGGAAGGCGCGGTCGAGGAGGGCGACGCCGTCCTGCGGGTGCGCCCGGTCGACCAGGCCGGAGCGGTCGGCGCGCCTCGCGGTGCGGTCGATGCCCATGGCCTCGTTGCGGTGCTGTTCGAGGGCGGGGTCGCACTGCCCGTCCCGGTTGAACGACCACATGAGCATCGGCTCACCGAGCGGCAGCGCGTCGCCGGGCCCGGTGTCGAGGCGGCCGGTGTGCCAGGTGTGCCAGGTCTTGCCGTAGCTGTTCATCAGCATCGCCATGAGTGCCCGTTCCGCCGGCTCCGGCAGGCCCGGCGCGACCAGGGACGCGCCGAGGATCTCGTAGTTGTGCGGGTGCCAGTAGCCGCGTTCCGCCTCGGGCAGCGTCCCGTACAGCCGTTCGGAGACGATGTACTCCACGCCGATGAGGTTCGCCTCGGCGGTGTTGCCGTCGAACAGCACGCACTGGAGGAAGTCGTCGTTGACCTGCCGGCAGTAGTGGTGTGCCTCCATCTGCATCGACGGGTCGTCCTTCGCCGGGTGGAAACCGACGACGTACGCGTCGAAGCCCTTCAGCGGCGTCGTCTCCTGCAGGGCCTTGGCGCCGAGGTCCAGACCGTGGTGCCAGAGGCTGGTCGACTCCCCGGGCGGCCGGACCGGGCTGTCGCGGCGCTGGCTTCCCACATCCGGCTCCCGTCCTGGCGTCTCGGCACGTCGTGCCCGACGCTACGCCCCGCGGCGATCCCACCGGCGGCCTTCGCCGGCCGGTCCGCCGGACGGAGGAGCGGCACCACCCGTGCCGGCTCACCGGTCGAGCAGCCGCGTGATCTCGGCGGCGGCGGGGTGATGCGGCGCCACGGTCAGGAAGCGGCGCAGGGTGACCGGCGCGTCGGCCGGACGGGTGCGGCGTTGCGCGAGGCCGAGCACGAGCAGCCCGTCGGGCGAGTCGGGGGAGCGGGTCAGCACGTCGCGGACCGTCCGCTCCGCGCCCGCGGCGTCGCCCGCCCAGCCCGACTGGTACGTGGCGTGGGGTGACGGCGCGCTGCGCCTCTTCCCGCCCTGGGAGCCCCGCATCGGCGACTACCTGGTGCCGGCCCCGTTCGTGCCCGGCGTGGTGGTCGGGGGCGTGACGTTCCTGGCCCTGTACGCCTGGCCGTTCCTGGAACGGCTGCGCACGCACGACCGCCGCCGCCACCACCTGCTGGACCGGCCGCGTGACCATCCCGTACGCATGGGCGTCGGCGTCGCCGCCCTCACCTTCTACGCCGTCCTCGTCGTGGCGGCCGGCGACGACATCATCGCGCGGCTGCTCCGGATCCCGGTCTACGACCTGCTCTCGGTCTTCCGCGTCCTCGTGCTGGTGCTCCCGCTGCTCACCGGGGCGCTGGCGTTCCTGCTCGCCCGGGCGCTGCGCCGCGGCGACGCCGCCCGGCTCGGCGACCTCACCCGCGCCGACCTCGCTGCCGCACGCGGTCGCGAGCCGCCACCGGCGGCAGAGGAACCGGAGCAGCCGGCCCGCGACCGTACGGGTGAGCGGATCGAGCTGTGGCCGGAGGGCGAGGTGTGGCGCTGGCGGTACCAGGATCCGGATGCCGGTGTCACGCTCGTGGGCAACCGGGCGGCGCTGACCGAGGAGGAGGCCGTCGCCGCCGCGCGGCTCGCCTACCCCGGCGTCGACCGGGTCGTCGTGCCGGGCCCGCCGCCGGCGGCGCCACCCGGACGGGTCCGCACCGCCCTGCGCCGTGGCACCGACCTGGTGATGGGTGTGTCGTTGCTGGTGGCGGCCCTGCGACAGCGGCGCGGCCGGCGCGGACCGGACGGACCGGCGTAGGAGTCGTCGGCGCGTACCCGCCCGACCGCACGAGGCGCCGACCCTGTGGCGGACGACGCGGGACGAGCCCGCGACCCCACCCCCGGCTACCGCATCGGTGGTACGCGGCCACCCGGCCGGGTACCTACTGTTGCCGTGTGCGGCGGTGGATGACGGACACCGGCATCGTGGTGGTCGCCGGTGCGGTGACGGTGTATCGGATCGCGGTGGCGGCGGTAGAGCCCGGCGACCGCGCGCCGGACGGGTGGGCGTACGCCCTCGGGCTGGCGATGGCGCTGGTCCTGCTGGCCCGACGGCGCTGGCCCGCCGCGGCCCTGGCCACGGCGGGTGCCCTGTTCCTGGCCTACCACGTGTCCCGGTATCCCGGTGGTGCCCCCGCCGCGCCGCTGTGGGTGGCGCTGTACTCGGTGGCGGTCGCCCCGCGCCGCCGGGCCGGCCTGCTGGTGGCCGCGATCTTCATCCTGCTGGACCTCCAGGGACGCATGCTGGTGGAGGGCGTGGGACCCCTGGACGCCACCCTGGACAGCTCGACGGTCGTCTTCGTGGCGGCGCTGCTGCTCGGCGAGGCGGTGCGGGGCCGGCGGATCCGGCTGGAGCTGCTGGCCGCCGAGCGGGACCGGGCGGCCGAGCGGCGGGTCACCGAGGAACGCATCCGGATCGCCCGGGAACTGCACGACGTCACGGCGCACACCCTGGCGGTGGTCGGAGTGCAGGCCGGGGTGGCGGCCGAGGTCCTCGAGGACGATCCGGTGCAGGCCCGCGCCGCGCTGGACGTGGTCCGGCAGGCCAGCCGGGAGGCGATGGCGGAACTGCGCGCCGCCGTCGGCGTCCTGCGGGACGGCCGTCGCGACCCGGATCCGGGCGGCCCCCACGACGAGCCGGGCGAGCTCAGCCCCGCGCCGCCGGCGCCCGCGCTCGACCGGCTTCCCGCGCTGGCGGCCGCGACCGGTGCCGTGCTCCGGTGCGACGGCGAGCGGCGCCCGCTGCCCCGGGCCGTGGAGGCGTCCGCGTACCGGATCGTGCAGGAGGCGGTGGCGAACGCGGTACGGCACGCCGACGCCGACCGGATCGAGGTGCGGCTCGGCTACCGCCCGGACGGGCTGACGCTGAGCGTCCGGGACAACGGGCGGGGCGCGCCGGGGCCGCCGGGCAACGGGCTGCGGGGCATGACGGAACGGGCCGTCGGGCTCGGTGGTTGGCTGCGCGCCGGGCCAGCCCACGGTGGCGGTTTCCACGTCGAGGGGTGGCTGCCGGGATGACCATCCGAGTCCTGCTCGCCGACGACCAGACCCTGGTCCGGGCCGGCTTCCGGGTGCTGCTCGAACGCGCGCCCGACATCGAGGTGGTCGCCGAGGCCGCCGACGGGGACGAGGCGATCGCGCTGACCCGCGCCCACCGGCCGGACGTCGTGCTGATGGACGTGCGGATGCCGGGCACCGACGGGCTGACCGCGACCCGGCGGATCCTCGCCGACGAGCGGCTGCCCGGGGTACGGGTCGTCGTGCTCACCACCTTCGAACTCGACGAGTCCGTCTACGCGGCGCTGCACGCCGGGGCGAGCGGCTTCCTGTTGAAGAACCTGGAACCGGACGAGCTGCGCAGGGCGGTCCGGGTGGTGGCGGCCGGCGACGCCCTGCTGGCGCCGGAGGTGACCCGCCGGCTGATCGCCGCGTACGCCCGAGGGCCCGAGGTGCCCGGTCTGCACACCCTGACGACCCGGGAACGCGAGGTGGTGGCGCTCGTCGCGGAGGGGCTCACCAACGGGGAGATCGGGGTACGGCTCGGCATGAGCACGGCGACCGCGAAGACCCACGCCAACCGGGCGATGACCAAGCTCGGGGCCCGGGACCGGGCGCAACTCGTGGTCTTCGCCTACCGCTCCGGGCTGGCGGGCGTACGACATCGGCGGTAGTCCGGGGCCGGCGCCGAGCGGATCCGGCGGGGGTCGCCCGTCCATACCGTCAGATCCATGTTTCTCATTCTTGGTCCCACACTGAACCTGCTCGCCACCCTCTTCTGGGAGTCCGAGTCACAGGGCGTGACCGCCGGCACGCTCGTCGGGCTCTCCTGCGCCTGCTGGCTCGTCGGCCTGATCGGCCTGTACGACCGGCTGCGCGCCGCGGCCCCCCGCTACGTGGCCGTGGCGCTGCCGGTGACGGTCTTCGCGACCGTCGGCGGGGTGGCGTTCGGCGTGCAGAGCATCCACGAGGGCGTCTTCGAGGTCTCACACGCCCACACCATCGAGCTGCTCAACCAGTACCCGTTCGCCACGACCCTGTTCTGGATCGCCGGGCCGCTCTTCCCGCTCACCCTGTTCGCGCTGGGTGTGGCGCTCTGCTGGACCCGCACCGCGCCGCTGCCGGTGGGCGTACTGCTCTGCCTGGGCGCGGTCGCGTTCCCGCTGAGCCGGATCACCCGCGAGGTGTCGATCGCGTTGGTCGCCGACGTGCTGCTGGTGCTGCCGTTCCTGTACCTCGGCGCCCGGGAGCTGGGCCTGTGGGGACGGTCGACGGGCTCGGCCCCGTCGCGGGACGGCGGCGTGCCGTCGGCGACGCCGGTCGGCGGCCGGGCGGACGGCTGAGGCCGCCCGCGCGTCGGTCCCGCCACGACGACCTGCCGTGGCGGGACCGTCACGTGCTGCCGTGGCGCGACCGACGTGTGTGCGGCGCCTAGCCGCGCTGCGCGATCATCCAGAGGTGGCCGAACGGGTCGGCGAGGCGGCCGCCGCGCTCGCCGTACGGCTGGTCGGCGATGGGGAAGACCACGGTGCCGCCGTGCTGCTCCATGCGCCGGCCGACCGCGTCCGCGTCGTCCACGTACAGGGCCATGACGACCGGGGTGCCGCCGAGTGTGGGCGGAGCGGGGTCGCCGTCGCCCTCGTCCTTGACGGCGAACCTTCCGCCGGCCACCTCCAACTCCGCGTGGACGATGCGCCCGGTGTTCTCGTCGGTGTACCGGTTCAGCTCCCTGGCACCGAACACCGTCGTGTAGAACGCGATCGCCCGATCGGCGCCGATCACCACGAGGCGTGGATACATGTCGCTCATGCCCACGATCATCGCGTCGGCGGGGAGTCGTCGACTTGTAGGAATGGGACATGGTTGGGTTCCTCGGCCGACCTCGGGGCGTACGCGGTGGGGCTCTGCGCCGCGAACGCGTGGAAGTCGTGGATCATGTGCGCCTGGTCGTGGTAGCCGCACTCGGCGGCCAGCCGGGCCCAGTCCCCCCTCGTGCGTGTCGACGCGGCGGCGGACAGCAGGCGCTGGAAGCGACGTACCCGGGCGAACACCTTGGGCGCCAGACCCACCTGGGCGCTGAACCGGCGCGTCAGCCTCTTGGGGGTCCACCCCAGCCGGTCCGCCGCCTCGGACACGGAGGCGCCCTGGTGCAGCGCGGCCACGGCCACGGCGAGTGCCCGGTCCGGGCGGGGCGGCTCGGTCGCCGCGAGCAGCGCGGACTCCACGACCTCCCGCATGGCGCCCGGCGTCCCGGCCGCCAACAGCCGCTCGCGCAGCGTGGCGCCCCGGTGCCCCCACAGGGCGTCGAGCGGCACCAGCCGGTCGCGCGTCGCCGCGAGGCCGGGGAAGAACGGCGCCGCGCCGCCCGGCCGGAAGCTGACCCACAGGACGGCCCGCTGGTGGGCGGTGTCCGTCACGGCGGAGCGGCTGTCCGGCCCCTGCAGGGCCGCGCCCGAGGTGCGCGTCGGGGCCAGGCCGTCGGGGGCCGAGGAGAGCACGTCCTCGTCGAGGTTGACGAGCAGCTGTGCGGTGCCGGTGGGTAGTACGCGCTCGCGGCGGTGCGGGAACGTCCCCTCGAGGTACCCCATCGAGGAGATGAAGGGCGCCAGCGCGGGTGAGCGCGGGCGGAGGCGAACCACGTCCATGCGATCCGACGCTACCCCTGGCGGCCCTGTGTCGGGGCCGTCTCGCCACGGGCGGAGGGTGGCGACGCCCTCTCCGAAGGCTACGATCGAGCCCGGCCGACGTCACGTGCGGGCGTCGACGATCGTGCCGACGCGGCGCCGCGCCGTCGGGCCACCGCAGTGCGCGACGCTCGCACCCGTGCCCGAGGATTGAGCCATGGGACCCGGTGACGACCCGCGCGACGTCCACGTGGTGGCCGTCGGCATCGACCGGTACGCGGCGGGCGACGAGTGGAGCCTGACCGGGCCGGTCGACGACGCCGTCCGGTTCGCCGCCTGGTTCGTGGCCCGTGGGGTACCACCCGACCAGGTGACCGTGCTGCTGGCGCCCGATCCCGGTCCGGACGCCCTTCCCCCGGGGGTCGACCGGCGTCCCGCCGACCGCGCGACCGTACGCCAGGTGCTCATGCGGGAGCTGCCGGGGCGGCCGGGATCCGTCCTCCACGTGGTCTGGGGCGGCCACGGCTACGTCGACACCGGGCGCCACCGGCGGCTCTACTACGCCGACGCCACCGCCACCGATTCCGGCGCGCTCGACCTCGACTCCATCCTCGCCACCTTCTCCACCGACGTCGTCCCGGGCTTCGACCGGCAGGTGTGGATCGTGGACGCGTGCCAACTGCACGAGCGCCCGCAGGGCCTGCGCGCGCCCGGCACCGAGACCTTCCCGGTCGGCGACCCGGTCCCCGGCCGCAGGCAGGACGTCCTGTTCGCCGCCGGGGTCGGTCAGGCCGCCGCCAACCTCCGGGTACGGCGCACCGGACTGTTCAGCCGGGAGGTGCTGCGACTCCTGGAGGACGGGGACGGGGGCCGGCTCGCGGATCCGGAACGGCTCGTCACCGCGCTGCGGGAGCGGTTCGACCAGCTGCGTGCCGACGGCCTCACCGCCCAGACGCCCACCTACCTGTGGTACCGCAACGCCCTCGGCGACGAGGGGTTCGTGCTCAGCCGCTCCGGGTCGGGCCGTCCCGCCGCGACCGCCTCGGCGTCCCCGTCACCGGCCGCGCTGGCCCCTCTCGTGGACGCGCTGCTCGACGTACCGGAGTTCCTGCGCCCGGACGACCGTGAGGAGATCCTGTCGCTGCTGCGCGGGCCGGTACGCGCGGCCATCCGCCGCAACAGCGCCGCACGGCTGGACGCCATCAGCGTCGTACGAACCTGTCTGCGGTATCCGGGCGCCCTGTCGGAACTCGTCGAGGCGGTCCGCTTCTTCGCCTCGGACGACGAGGCGGTGGCCCGCGTCGAGGACTGCGCCGCGCGACTGACGGCCCACACCTGATGCCCGGACCCACCCTCCACATGGCGTCCACTTCGGAGCAATCCGCCGAAACCGGTGTGTGGTAGCCATCGCTCGGCGCTTTCGCCACTCGGACGCATAAGTAATGATGGAGTTATCGACTGTCATCATCGGGAGGGTTGCCGTACATGGAGGAACGCCTCGCCGGTATCGAGTCCGAGCTGCTCGACCTGTCAGCGGTGACCGTAGCGACCCTACGATCCGTCGACTCCACCGGCATGACTGCGGCGATCTCGCGGGTGCGCGAGAGAGTTGCCGATACGGGGGGCAGCATCAGTGGCTACAACGGCTCCTTCCCCAGCCGGATGCGGCCCGCAGGGCCGGATTCGGAGGAACATGTCGTCTGACTCCCTCCCGTTAGGCCCGACGTACCTCGATCACGCGCACTTCCACACCCTGGCGACCGGCGCCGCCGACGAACCGAGCATCGCCGCACTCCGGCGGTCCGAGCGCAGCTGGCGGCTCATCGTGCTGCGGGCCCTGCTGGACACCTGCGGCACCCGCACCGACGCGACCGGTCCGCTCGCACCCGTCACCGACGCCTGGCAGCTCCTGGTCCGGGCCCACGCCGCCGCTCCGGACACCACCGAGGACGTCCTGGCCCAGCCACAGGTCGGCATCTGGGCCGCGCACACGCTGCGTCGCCTCCGCGACGACCCCCACACCCGGACACCGTTGTGGCTGGACGTCGGATACCTCCACGCCCTCGCGGCGGCGAGCGCCGCCCGCGCGGGCCTCACCTTCGCGATCGACATCCCGGCGCGACAGGGCTCCGCGGTGCTGCCCACCGTGGGCGCCGCGTCCGTCCCGCCGGACGTCGCACACGTGCGGGTGCGGGCCCGCACCGGCCAGGTCGAGATGGTGACCGACGCACGGACCGTGCGGTGTGCGCCCGGCGACCCGGACTGGCACGAACCCGTCCTCGTCGACGTCGACACGGACGGCGTCGGTCTCCGGGTCGAGTTGCTCGACCGCGACGTGTACCGGGACCTGCGCGGACCGGCGTCACCGGAGCCGTTGTCGCAGTCCGAGATCACCCGCTGGCGTGGGTGGCTCGCGCACGCCTGGGAACTGCTGGTCCGCGAGCAGCCCGACCGGGCACGGGCCATCACCGGGATCGTGCGGACCCTCGCTCCGGTGCCGCGCCGCGAGCCGTTCCGCCCACTGTCCGCCTCCGGCGCCGAGGCGTTCGGGGGCGTCCTGCTCTCCGAGCCCGACGACGGGGTGCAGCTCGCGGTGACCCTGGTGCACGAGTCGCAGCACCACAAGCTCGGCGCCCTGTCGCACCTGCTGACCCTCTGCGAGACCGGCGACGGCGTCCGCTACTACGCCCCCTGGCGGGACGATCCCCGACCGCTCGCGGGCGTTCTCCAGGGTGCCTACGCGTTCGCCGGCATCACCCAGTTCTGGCGGGTCCACCGGCAGCACGCGGCAGCGGGGGAGCGGGCGCTCGCGGACTTCGAGTTCGCGCTGTGGCGGCGGCAGACCCTCGACGTCCTGCGGGCGATGGCCGCGTCCGGCCGGTTGACGGGGCACGGCCAGCGGTTCGTCGAGACCCTGTACGCGGACCTGGCAGCCTGCCAGGACGATCCGGTGCCCCCGGCCGCCCTCGGGGCGGCTCACGCCGCCGCCGTCGACCACCGCGCGATGTGGCGGGGCCACAACATCCGCCTGGCCCCCGCCGACCGGGACGCACTCGCCGCGGCCTGGCAGCGCCGCGATCCCGCGGCGAAGGCCGTCCTCGCGGTCGGTGCCCGGACGGTGCTCGCGGCACCACCGGCGGGTGCGCTCGACGCGCGGGCCGTCCTGCGCCGGCACCTGCTGGTCGACGCGGACGCGTTCGGCCGGCTGCGCGCCACGCCCGACCGGGTGGGGGACCGGGTGGCCGGCGCCACGCCGGCCGACCTCGCCCTCGTCGCCGGCGACCTCGACGGGGCGCGCGCCGGATACCTCGACGAGCTGGGGCGGGACCCGTCGCACGTGCACGGCTGGGTGGGTCTCGGCCTCACCCAGCTCGACCGGCCCACCGATCCGGCGGTCCGCGCCCTGCTCGGCGCTCCGGAACTCGTCCTGGCCGTCGTCCAGGGACTGCGGTCGCGCGGCTCCGCGTCGGTGGCCCCCGACCCGGTGGAGCTGGCGAGCTGGCTGGGGCACGGGCTGGAACCGCTGTCGGACACCATCGACCCGGCGGGCTGGCCAATCGCCTGACCCGCCGGATCGACCGTGCGCCGCTACAGGGGGAGCGGGTCGATGTCGCAGTTCGCCCGCACGCCGGCCCCGACCGCCGCCACCGCCGGGTGCCGGACGCCGAGGGTCTGCCGCAGCTGTTCGAGGCTCGTGTCGAAGAGCATGCTCGCCTCCGCCTCGCGCCCGAGGTCCCGAAGGTCCATGGCGAGGTTGAGAGCGCACACGAGCGTCGTGGGGTGACTGGACCCCAGCACCTGACGCGCCTGGGTGAGGGTGTCCGCGTCGAGGGCGTGGGCCTCCGCGTAGTCGCCGAGTTCGTAGTGGTCGCTCGCCAGGTTGATCCGGGCGGCCAGCACGAGAGCGTGCGACGTGCCGAGGCGGTTGGTCAGCCGCGCCAGCGCCGCCTGGTCCAGGTCCCGAGCCTGCTCGCACTCGCCCAGCAGGCGGAGCGTCACCGCCAGGTCGACCTGCGCGCCCGCGGTGTGCGGGTGGTTCTCGCCGTACAGCCGGCGCAGGCCCTCCACCGCCGCCTCGGCCGCCTCCCGCGCGGCGCGCAGATCGCCGGTCAGCCGCTGGTCGATGGAGAACGTCAGCATGGCGAGCACCGTGTCCGGGTGGCCGTCGCCGTAGCGCGTACGGAAGCGGCGCAGCACGTCGCTCGACAGGTCGAGGGCGTCGTGGTGGTGGCCGGCCTTGCGACGGAAGCTCGCCAGCATGTGGCTCTGCCGCAGCAGATCCGGGTGGTCGTCGTACTTCAGCACCCGGCGGGCCGTGGCGACGACGTTCTCCTGGTTGGCGTGCGCCGCGATGTAGTCACCGAGCTCGCGCCGGTCGAGGTTGATGCCGCCGAAGGTGCTCAGGCTGTCCGGGTGGTCGGTGCCGTAGATCTGCACCAGGCGTTGGTACGTCTGCTCGTCCAGTTGCAGCGCGCGCCCGAAGAGGCCGGACAGCCGCATGCTCACCGCGAGGTTGTGCGCGGCGCGCAGCGTGAACGGCTCGTCCTCGCCGAAGTTCTGCTTCGCGTGGTCGTAGACGACCAGCGAACGTTCCAGCGCGCCGGCGAAGTCACCGGCGACGCGGTGGTCGGCGGCCACCGCGCCGATGGCGTACAGGGTCTCCTCCTGGTCGTCGCCGAGGGTCTGCCGGTAGAGCTCGAGCGTCCGGGCGTTGATGCTGGCCGCGGCGGCGTAGTCGCCCACGACGAAGTGCATGAAGCCGAGCCAGCTCGCCATGCGCAGGCTGTCCGGGTCGGCGCCGCCGCCGTCGGCGGTCCAGGCCGTCCACGCCCGCTGCGAGAGGTCCCGTGCGGCGAGGTGGTCGCCCCACCGCCAGAGGTACTTCGCCTCGTTGAGCACCATGTCCCGCACCAGGTCGTTCCCGCACTGCTCGGCGCCGGAGGCCACGATGTGCGGGTACAGCTCGGCGTACCGCGGCCAGTGGTCGGCGTCGTCGGGCTGGTCGGGGTCGTTGCCGGCGAGCAGCATGTGGGCGCCGTGCCGCAGGGCGTCGCGGTCCGCCGGGTCCATCTGGTCGATGAGCACCCGCTGGACGAGACGGTGCATCTGGAAGGAGTTCGTGCGGTGGTCGATCCGGGCCAGGGAGAGACGCCCGATCGTGCGGATCGCCCGGTTGAGGCGAACCGGGTTGCGGACGAGGGGGTCCAGATCCGGGTGGATGCGAAGCGCGCGCGGCTTCGACAGGAGGACCTTGCCGATCGGCTCGGGCGCGAAGAACGCGCAGACCTGCAACAACCGCAGCGCCGAAAGATCCTGCTCACGCAGCCAGTTGAGCGACACGTTCCACGCCGCGGCGACCAGCTCCGGGTAGTCCTGCTGCACCGACTCGTCGTCGAGGGCCGGGCGGCTGGCGTCGAGCAGCTCCAGGTACTCGTCGGCCGGCATCCTCGTCTCGGCGCGCCAGGCAGCGGCCTGCTCGATGGCCAGGGGAAGGTCGCCCAGGGCCGCCGCGAGCCGGTCGGCGTCGTCGACGGCCAGATCCGGCCCGCGACGGCGGAGCAGTTCGATGCTCTCCTGCCGCTCGAACACGTCGACCTGGAGGCTGCTCGCGACGTCCCGCCAGGCACTGTTGCGGGAGGTGACGACGATGCTTCCCGGCCCGCCCTTGGGGAAGAACTGCTCGACGTCGTCCGGATCCTCGGCGTTGTCGAAGATCAGCAGCCAGTTCGAGTACGGGCGGCCGATCCGCAGCGCCTCCAGCACCGCCGGCACTGCCGTGTTGGCGGTCGACGGCACCGGCAGGTCCAGACGCGCCGCCAACTCCACCAGCGCGGACTGGATCTGGGCCGGACGTTCGGCCGGGATCCACCAGATGAGGTCGAAGTCCTGCTGGTGGAGGTAGACGTACTCGATGACGAGCTGCGACTTGCCCACCCCGCCGGCGCCGTGCACCGCCTCGGGCAGCACCGCGGTGGTGCCGGCGCGCAGGCGCTGGTGCAGGGAGTCGAGCATCTCCCGGCGGCCGGTGAAGTTCGCGTTCCGCAGCGGCAGGTTGCCGACGATCGCCGGCAGTTGCCCGTCCAGCCGCTGTACGGTCTGCCGATCGTGGGTCGGTGTCCTGCTCGGGATGATGCCCGGCTCGGCGTCCAGCGTGGCGTGCGGTGCGATGCCGAACGAGCCCCCCGAGCCCGGCGAGTTCACTCTGTCAGACATTCCGGACTCCATGGTCCTGTGAGCGGTAACGGACGGTGGCTGCAGTACTCGACGTACCTGCCGTGGGATGGGCGAGCCGAGGGCCTGACCCAGCCGTGCGGCTGCGACGAGGTTCGGCCCGCCCAGTGAGAGGTGAACAGCCAGCTCGACCCGCAGATACGGCTCGGCGGCCGGAGTGACGCGCTCGTACGACGCGTTCCGCGGATCCTTGACGCGAAGGGTCAGGTTGCGCACGGCCTCGACGTCGTGCGCCAGTTCGTACTCCACGACGTGCTGGACCTCGACGGTACGGTCGCGGTACCCGAGCGTGAGGAGCCGCTCGCGTACGCCGTGCACGAACTCGTACCTGATGCGGGTGTCGCCCGTCGCCGCCCCGTGCGGGACGGGCCGCACCAGGTCGCTCGTGAGCACCTCGGTCAGGTGCTCCGGCCCCGACCGGACCACCGTCCTCGCCACCGCGCGCACCACCCGGGCGTTGAGGGGAGCGGCCGCCAGCCGGGTCGCCAGCGTGAACGCCGCCGGCGAGGCGGTGGCCCGGAACCGGGCGACGAGATCGTGAGCGGTGAGCGACCGGCTCGGTCGGCGGCCGTTCGGGGCCTCGGGCGGCAGCAGGAGCGCGGGCATCCGCAGCTCGCCCGCCGCCGGCCCGGCCAGCAGCCGGCTCCATCGCTGCAACCAGTCCGTGCCGCGCTCGATGACCGGTACGGCCGTCAGCGGGGTGTCGTCCCGCTCGTCGGGGGGCCGGAGATCCAGACCGCTCACCCGCCATGCCGAAGCGGAGGTCGCCGGGCCGGATCCGGCCAGGCTCCACGCCACCTCGGTGGTGTCCATTCCGCGTTCGCGCCACCGCTGCTGGGGCAGGAGGTTGACCACCGCGACCGTCATGGTGTCGGCCCAGGAGACGAGCACGGGGTGGACGAGCCCGCTCCGCCAGGCGTCGGAGCCGCCGTGCGTCAGCAGGAACACGACGCGTCGCCCGGTCGGATCGACCAGACTCGCGGGCGCGGCGGGGACGGTGTCCGGCCCACCGGTGAGCCGGAGTGCGCCCTCCGCGACTGCCATGCGCAGGACGTCGACGGAGGCGAAGGCGCGCTGGGCGCGGAGAACGGCGACGAAGGTCGAGATCTCGTCGGCCCAGAACTCCATCACCGGGTCGTCGTCGACGACCACGACGAGGTCCCGGTCGCCGTCGGGGAGGTCGAGCCGCAGCCCGTCCGCCGGGCGGCTCAGGGGAGCGGCGGTCGCCGGCGCCGAGCCGTTCATCACAGACCCGCCGTTGCCGGCGCGGGCCGGAGCGACGTGCGACGGCAGCGCCTGGTGACCCCTCCGCCCGTCCCATCGGGACGCCGGCCGGCGGCGATCCACGTCCCGTGACCGTTGCCGCTCATGCAAGGACCTTTCGCCTGTCGCCGTCGACGGAAACCGCCCCGCCCGGCTGCCGATCCGGATCGTCGAACAAGATCACGAAGCCGTGCCCGATGTGCTGGTCCAGGCCCTTGGGGTCCTCACTCCACGCCTGCTGCCGCAGGTGCGCGGCACGGTGGGGAAGCTCGGTCACTCCGGGGCCCGACGCCCGATCGCCGATCATCGACGCAACAGTCTGGCACAGTTCCTCTGTGGACGATGCGTTGCGGTGCCAGATGATCGCCGGCACCCCGGACCGCAGCCCGACGAGCAGTTGCCGCTCACCGACACTGCCCGCGGTCGGGGACTCGCTGAGCACCAGGACGACGACGCCGCTGTCCCGCTTGAGGGTCGCCTCGAGCTGGACGTCGGCATGGTGCCGGGACGCGCAGTGGACCGGCGGCCACCCCTCGCTGTCGCGGCTGGCGAGGCTGTGCCAGCGGCTGCGCCAGACCCGGTGCCACCGGCTGGCGCGCAGGCGCTCCAGGCTTCTGATCACCAGGGGGTACTCGGCGGTCAGCGGACTCGGCATCAGGGAGTGCAGTTCCTTGCGCCAGGTGTCGACGGGCTCGTTGATCAGCTGCCAGGGAAGGACGAACTCGATGGTCACCGCGCCGGCCTGGTCCGCCCAGCGGCGCTCGGTCTCGTCGATGACCTGGTCGACGGCCGCTTCGAGGTCGCCGTACGGGACGTGGCGGTCCTCCCCGCGGATCGGCTGCCACACCGCCGACGCCCACTGATACCAGTGCGACATGATGTACGTGTCGTCGTCGCCGCCGTACTTCTCGAACTGGATCACGAGATAGGCCGTGCCGGCCGGCGGCGGAGGGCTGGACGCGGACTCCTCGACCTGATCCGCGACACCCCAGTCCTTCGCCAGTCGCGCGACCAGCTCGCGGAGCCGGTCGAGCGACGCCTGCGGCACGACGGTGGCCACCCTGTCCAGCAACGGCAGCCACGGCGGCACCTCACCGTGCGAGTTCGCGGACGCGAGATGAGCGAACAGGTCCCAGGCCGTCCGGCACCAGGGCGGGGCCGGCGTCGCGCGGACCTCGGCGACGAACCGGCGCAGGTCGCCGGTGACCTCGACGGCGGACAGCACGCCGCGCAGCCAGGGCAGGTCGTAGTCGGCGAACAACTCGACGACCTGCCACTCGTCGGCCAGCTGGAGGAGCGCGACGGTCTGCTCGCTGCCGGGTTCGAGCAGCTCCAGACACTCGACGAGGCAGCGCAGCCCGCCCGGGCGGTCCACGCACACCGTCACCAGCTCCACGATCTGCGGCCGGAGCAGGCCCAGCTCCCGGTAGCCCAGGGCGCCGCCCAGCGCGTGGCCCAGTTCCTGGAGCAGCAGCTGCCGGCTGTTGGGATCGCGGATGACCGACGACGCCTCCATCACGGCGGCGATCTGTCCGACGAGTCGGCGGCGTTCCTCCGCTACAGCTGGCGAATAGCGCCGCGGGGCCTCACGCACGGCCCTCATCTGATCGCTCACCGGCGGGGCCTCGGCGGGGCACTGCGGCCGGCGCCATCAGGGCCGCTCCGACGCGAACGGGTCGAGCCGTTCCAGCGCCTCGACGACGTCGGCCGCCTCTCCGGTCACCTCCACGCGTCGTCGCTGGGCACCGTCGTCGAGGATCGCCCGCACGCTGAGCTGGCCGCCCCGCCGGCGCAGCAGCGACTGGAGGGCGTACCAGCCGGCGGAGGAGCCGATCCCGACGCCGATCTGCAGCAGCGTGTCGGTCACCAGACCGCGTGACGAGACGAAATCGCATTCCGTGGCAGGATGCCAGGTGTCGACGGCGAGCCCCGCGGCCCGCAGTTCCTGGATCAGGGCCGGGGTGGAGTCGGGGTAGATCCCGACGTCGCCGTCCTCGGCGAGCGGAAGAAAGGTCACGTCGGCGCCCGGCCGCGGGCCAGGATCGCGGTGGCGGTCCGTGGCGACAATCGAGACCTTTGGTGACATGCGCCTATCGTATTAGCCGGCACGGCGGCCGTGGCATCGGCGAAGTGTCGCCAACTTGACACATCTCGATGTCGCTGACCATTGACTCGTCGCCGTGCTCCGGCTCGACCGCCGACTGGTCGGCGGTCCGCCGCGGTCGGCCGGGACCGGCGGGCGAGCGGGCCGGGCCCGGGCTCCGGCGAACGCCACGGCCGGAGAATGGCCGGCTCCCGGCCAACGCGGCGGCGGGCGGCGGCACCCCGACCTCCGAGGTGCCACCGCCCACCCAGCGGGCCGGCGGCGTCACCGCCCGGCCGGCCCCGTGGCCGTCAGGCCTGCTTGGTCTCCCAGAAGATCTCCGCGATCTCGTTGATCTTCGCGAGCAGGCGGTCCGCCACCTCCGGGTCCGCGGACCCCTTGGCCCCGCTCGCGCCGGCCAGCTTGGTGGCCTCGTTGAAGAGGCCGTGCAGCTGGGGGTACTTCTCGAAGTGCGGCGCCTTGAAGTAGTCGGTCCACAGCACCCAGAGGTGGTGCTTGACCAGCTCGGCCCGCTGCTCCTTGATGAGCAGGGCCCGCGTCCGGAACTCCGGGTCGTCGTTGGCCTGGTACTTCTCGCAGATCGCCTTGATGGACTCGGCCTCGATCCTCGCCTGAGCCGGGTCGTAGACACCGCAGGGCAGGTCGCAGTGGGCGCTCGTCACGGTGCGCGGGGTGAAGAGGCGTGGCAGTCGCATCAGATTCATCCTTCTTCCGACGGTGGCGGGGAGCGGCGGGCGGCGTCGACGCCCGTGGGGCGCCGGCTCCCACGCCGGGGGCAACATCCGGACGTTAATACCTGAACGTCACTTGAGGTCAACCCCCGTGAAGTGGATCTCAGTCCGCCGAACGTGCCCGAACGGGAGTGGTACGGTCGACATCTCTCGAACGCGGGCCTTCCAGGCCCGAAATGCCTCGCGACGGCCCCTGCACGCCACAGGAGCCGTCACTGCCGAGCCAGGCGGGTTGGCTGCCGAGGCGGTCCCCGGGGAGTTCCCCGCCCGGTCTCACGCCGTCGCCAGGCGCGGCGAACAACCGACACGGGGAGGGCGCATGCAGTCGCGTACGGATCTCATCGAGGACCTCATGGGGCGCTTCCCCCACGTGCCCCGTGAAGCGGTGATCAAGGAGGACCTGCTGCGCGGCGGCCTGGCCTTCGACGACTCTGCGCTGACCGACAACGAGAACGGCGAGGTCAAGCCCAAGTCGTACTTCATCTTCTCGTTCGACCACCGCACGCTGCCCGAACTGGGCGCCGCCGCCCTGCGCCGGCCGCCGGAGGAGATCGTGCTCACCGGCGGCCCCTACGAGCTGCGCCGCACGGTCGTGTCGGTCCGCACCAACCCCGACTCGCCGTACCGGGTCAAGCCGGACGAGGACGGCCGGCTGAGGCTGTTCCTCGACGGGCGGGCGATCGCCGAGGTGGGCCTGCCCCCGATGCCGGACTACTACCGGCACACGCTCGCCAACGGCAAGTCGGTCATGGAGGTGGCGCCGACCATCCAGTGGGGCTACCTCATCTACCTGACCGTGTTCCGGGTCTGCCAGTACTTCGGCGCCAAGGAGGAGTGCCAGTACTGCGACATCAACCACAACTGGCGCCAGCACAAGAAGGCCGGCCGCCCGTACACGGGCGTCAAGCCGGTCGACGAGGTCCTCGAGGCGCTGGCGATCATCGACCGGTACGACACGGCCCGCGCCTCCCAGGCGTACACGCTGACCGGCGGCAGCATCACCTCGAAGGTCGACGGGCTGGCCGAGGCGGACTTCTACGGCCGCTACGCGCAGGCGATCGAGGAGCGGTTCCCGGGCCGGTGGATCGGCAAGGTGGTCGCCCAGGCGTTGCCACGGGAGGACGTGCAGCGCTTCCACGACTACGGGATCCGGATCTACCACCCGAACTACGAGGTGTGGGACAAGCGGCTGTTCGAGCTGTACTGCCCGGGCAAGGAGCGGTACGTGGGCCGGGAGGAGTGGCACCGCCGCATCCTCGAATCGGCCGAGGTCTTCGGCCCGCGCAACGTCATCCCGAACTTTGTCGCCGGCGTCGAGATGGCGGCCCCGCACGGCTTCACCAGCGTGGACGAGGCCATCGACTCGACCGCGGAGGGCCTTCAGTACTTCATGTCGCGGGGGATCACCCCGCGGTTCACCACCTGGTGCCCCGAGCCGACCACCCCGCTCGGCCGGGCGAACCCGCAGGGCGCGCCGCTGGAGTACCACATCCGGCTGCTGGAGGTGTACCGCGCGACCATGGAGGCCAACGGCCTGTCCAGCCCGCCCGGGTACGGTCCGCCCGGACCGGGCCGGGCGGTCTTCTCGGTCAGCTCGTTCATGGACAGCCTGCCGGCCGAGTCGACGGACTGAGCGCCGCCGTGCCGCCCGTCCGACGTCGGAGGGTCGACGTAGCCTGGCGGGGGTGAGCGCGGATCGTGGGAGCAGCCCGGGCCGGGTGGACGTGTCGGAGGCGGCGCGGTTGCTGTCCGCCGCGCAGGCGGGTGACGGCGACGCCTTCGGCCGTCTCGTGGGGCCGTTGCGGGACGAACTGCGGGCCCACTGCTACCGGCTTCTCGGGTCGGTCCACGACGCCGAGGACGCGATCCAGGACGCCCTGGACCGGGCGTGGCGCAACCTGGGGCGGCTGGAGGACCACGCGTCGATCCGTCCGTGGCTCTACCGGATCGCGACGAACCGGTCGCTGACGATCATCGAGCGGCGGGGGCGCCGCGAGCTGCCCACCGACCTGAACCCGGCCGGTGTGCCCTCGGCCGAGGTGGCGTGGCTGGAGCCGTACCCGGATCGGCTCATGGGCTGGACGGCGCAGCTGAGCCCGGAGGCGCGCGTCGTGGCGCGGGAGAGCGTGGAGCTGGCGTTCGTCGCCGCCCTGCAGCACCTGTCGGCCCGGCACCGGGCCGTCCTGCTGCTGCGCGACGTCCTCGGCTACGCCGCCGGCGAGGTCGCCGACCTGTTGGGCACCACGGTCGCCGCCGTCAACAGCGCCCTCCAGCGGGCCCGCGCGGTGCTCGCCGTGAGGCTTCCGCAAGCGAGCCAGCAGCGGACCCTCCGCTCCCTCGGCGACGCCGCCCAGCGGGAGCTGGCGCGGCGTTACGTGGCCGCGTGGGAGGCCGGTGACGTCGACGCCATCGTGGCGATGCTGACCGAGGACGCCCGGTACTCGATGCCGCCGCTGCGGGTGTGGTACGCGGGCCACGACGGGATCCGCCGGTTCCTGGACGACGCGGTGCGGCGGCACCGCTGGCGTTTCCTGCCGGCGCGGGCCAACGGGCAGCTCGCGTTCGGCACGTACCTGTGGAACGACGAGCGGGGCGCGTACGTCCCGGCGGGCCTCGACGTGCTCGCGCTCCGCGGCCCGCGGGTGGCCGAGGTGGTGTCGTTCCTCGACGCCGACTTCGCCGCCTTCGGGCTGCCGGTCCGGTTGCCCTGACCGCCCGCCCCGCCCACGCGATGATTTTCCGCGCCGGCCCGGGTTGTAGTCCTGACGGACACACCGACCCGGAAGGACCGAGCAGCGCATGCCCACCAACGAGGAACAGATCCGCACCCTGATCGAGCGCTGGGCCGAGGCCGTGCACGGCGGCGACCTCGCCGGTGTCCTCGCCGACCATGCCGAGGACATCGTGATGTTCGACGTGCCGCCGCCGTACGAGGGCGTGCGCGGCCTCGACGCATACCGCGAGACGTGGCTCCCGTTCTTCCGGTGGCAGGCCGGGGGCGCGTCGTTCGAGATCGAGTCACTGGAGGTCACCGCCGGCGACGAGGTCGCCTTCGCGTACGCCCTGCTGCGCTGCGGCACCGACCAGGACCTCGCCGACGACCCGCAGAACCGGCTGCGGTTGACCCTCGGCCTGCGCAAGCGGGACGGCCGGTGGGTGGTCACCCACGAGCACCACTCGTTCCCCCTCGTCACGCCCGCCGCCACGGCCGACGGCGCCCACGCCGCCGAGCAGGACCTCCGCCTGCTGCACGAGCGCTGGTTCGACAGCACGGCGGCCAAGGACCTCGACGGCCTGATGGCCGCCATCGCCGACGACGTCGTCTCCTACGAGCACGAGCAGCCCCTGCGGTACGACGGCGTCCAGGCCGTACGCGAGGTCTGCGAGGCCGGCCTCGCAGCGTCCGGCGACGGCACCGTCACCTGGCGCGTCCCCGACCTGACCATCCTGGTCGACGGCGACCTGGCCGTCGCGTGGGGTCTCAACCACATGCGGGTGACCGGCCCTCCCACCGTGGAGAGCTGGTCGCGTGGCACCCGGGTCTTCCAGCGCAGGAACGGCGCCTGGCTGATGGTGCACCAGCACCTCTCCTACCCGTACGACCCGTCGAACGGCGCGGCGAGGACCGACCTGCGCCCCGACGGTGGAGACCCCGCCGGGTCATGAAGGTGTCGCCGGCGAGTCCCGACGACACCTTCGTGACCACCGGGTGGCCTACGGGGAGAGAGGGGCCTCAGCGGCTTCGGGGCGCCACGAGACCGGACTCGTAGGCGAGGACCACGAGCTGCGCGCGGTCGCGGGCGCGCAGCTTGGCCATGGCCCGGTTGACGTGGGTCTTCGCGGTCGTCGGGCTGATGACCATGCGCTCGGCGATCTGGTCGTTGGACAGGCCCTGCGCGACCAGGGCCACCGCCTCGCGCTCCCGGTTGGTCAGCCCCTCCAGGGTCCTGCTCGCGGCGGCGTCGACCGGCTGGGTGACGTACCGGTTGATCAGCTTCCGGGTGATCGACGGTGCGAGCAGGGCGTCGCCGCGCGCGGCCACCCGCACGGCGTGCAGGAAGTCCTCCGGCTGGATGTCCTTCACGAGGAACCCGGCCGCGCCGGCGCGCAGCGCCCTGAAGACGTACTCGTCGAAGCCGTAGTTGGTGAGGATGACGACGTGCACCGAGGCGAGGGCCGGGTCGGTGGCGATGCGTCGGGTCGCCTCGATCCCGTCGACGACCGGCATCTGCACGTCGATGAGCGCGACGTCGGGCAGATGTCGCCGCGCCAGCGCCACGCCCTCGCCGCCGTCGGCCGCCTCGGCCACCACCTCGATGTCGTCCTCGACCTCCAGGAGCGCCCGGAATCCGCTGCGGATGAGCGGCTGGTCGTCGACCAGCAGGACACGGATCACGACGCGTCCACGGGAAGCTCGGCCTGGACGGTGAAGCCGCCCTCGCGGCGCGGCGCGGCGCGCAGGCGACCGCCGAGGGCGGTGACGCGTTCCCGCATCCCGAGCAGCCCGACACCGGGCACCGGCGTGGTGTCCGACGTGGCCGTGCCGTCGTCGTCGACCCGGATGACCAGAGCGTCGGGACGGTAGTCGATCCGTACCCACGCCGTCGCCGCCGCGGCGTGACGGGCGACGTTGGTCAGCGACTCCTGCACGATCCGGTAGGCCGTGCGGTCCACCGCGGACGGCACGTCGTTGCGGTGGCCCTCGATCGTGAGCTTCGCGTCCAGGCCGGCCGTCCGGGCCCGTCGCACGAGTTCCGGAACCTGGTCGAGTCCCCGCGGCGGGTTCTTGTCGTCGTCGCGCAGCGCCTCCAGGGTCGCCCGCAGTTCCCGGGCCGCCTCACGGCCGGCCTCCCGGATCGCCAGCAGGGCCTCCGGCACCTGCTCGCCCCGCTTCTGTGCCAGGTGGACGGCGACCTCGGCCTGCACCTTGATGACGGAGATCTGGTGGGTGAGCGAGTCGTGCAGCTCCCGCGCGATGTGCAGCCGCTCCTCGTTGGCGCGTCGCCGCGCGGTCTCCTCGCGCGTGCGCTCGGCCTCGTCGGCGCGGCGCTCGGCCTGGCGCAGCGCCTCGCCCGCCGCCCCCGCGGCGATCAGCCACGCCAGCTCCAGGGCACCCCGGGCCCGCGCGAACGCCTCGCCCGTGTCGTGCAGGCCGGAGGCCATCGCCGCGAGGGGGAGAGCGGCCAGCATCAGCACGCTCACGACCACCGTGGCGGTGCGCCGGCCTTTCCGCACGGCGGCGTAGACCGCCACGAGGTACGCCACGGCCGGCACGTCGAACCCGGCCGCCTGATAGCCCACGGCGCACAGCCCGGTGACGGCCAGAACGGGAACCGGAGCGCGGCGGCGCGCGAGCAGCGCCAGGCCGCCGGCCGCCAGCAGCGCGGAACCGAGCACGTCGACGCCGGTGGCGGGACGGTGCCCGGACAGCCCGGTGGCCAGGAGGATCGCGGCCACGCCGACGGCGATGGCCCAGTCGCTGACACCGACGCGTCCCCTGCCCATGCGCGAACCCTAGCCGTATCCGTCCTCGCGTGACTCCTGCCGACGGACGACCGCCGGGTACCGCGTCCGCAGTAGCGCCGCGCCCCCTACCGCATCCGTGGCAGCCGGGTACGCCGCACGCGGCACCGGGAAGTGACCGCGCCGGCAGGACGACAGGGGACGGACCCGCGGAGACGATCAGACGGCACCCGTCCTGGGAGAAGAGGAGCAGCACATGTCCGTCCACCATCTGTCCGCCGCAGTCCTGACCGGCGCCGCCGGGCTCGCCCGGCCCGCGGTCGCGTACGTCTCGGCCGAGCCGGCGGCCGTCGACGCCTACACCCTGACCGCCGGGCGGCTCGCCGGCAGCGTGGCCGCACTGGTGGCGCTGGCCGGCGTGGTCGTCGGTGGCCTGGCCCTGGCCCGGTCCGCCCGCGGTGCCGGCACGGGACGGCGAGGAGGCATGGTGGCCCTCACGGCGGGGCTGGTCGGCATGGCCATCGGTGGGATCGTGGTGGCCGCCGCCGACGGCGGGCCCGGCACCGGCTACGGGATCGTCGGAGGGTTCGTCGCCCTCGCGATCGGCCTGGTCGCCGTGGCCCTCGGCTGGCTCGCCACGGCCCGTTCCCGCCGCACGGCCTGACCCACGCCGCACCCGGGAGGTCGGGGCGTCACCCGTCCCGCCGCCCGGGTGGTCAGCCGGCCGCCGGCAGGGACACGACGCCGGGTTCGTAGGGGGCGATGCCGATCCCGGTGACCAGCCCGTCCCGGACGCGGATCCGGATCAGCGCGTACGGGTGCCCGCCGGGCGCGATCAGCGCTCCCGGGCGGCCCTCGACGACGACCGGAACGGCGGAGGCGATGCGGTCCACGAAGGCGCGGGTCTCCTCCGCGACCGCCCGGGCGCCCCGGACGACCGCCCGCGCACCGGCGGGAAGCAGACGCCGGTCCGCCGTACGGACGACGTCGGGTGCCATGAGCGTGACGAGCCGCGCGATGTCGCCGCCGCGCGCGGCCGCGAGGAAGGCGTCCACGACGTCGGTCTCCTTCCCGAGCCGCCCCGGGTCCGCCGGGCCGGCGCCTTCGAGCCGGAGCCGCGCGCGGCTGGCGAGCTTCTTCGCCGAGGCCGCTGTCGTGTCGAGCACCGCCGCCACCTGGTCGAACGGCACGGCGAACAGGTCGTGCAGGACGTAGGCCACCCGCTGCCGGGGGGACAGCTCGCCGAGGACGACGAGCAGGGCCCGCGACACCTCCTCGCGACGGAGGAACGCCTCGTCGACGGCGATCTGCTCGCCGGGGACGTCGTCGGCCGTGAGCGGCACCTCTCCGCGGCGGCGGCGGGCCCGGAGCAGGTCCAGACACAGCCGTGCGGTCACCGCCGTGAACCACCCGTCCGGGTTGGTCACCTGCGCCGGGTCGGCCGACTGCGCGCGCAGCCAGGCGGTCTGCACCGCGTCCTCGGCGTCGTGGTGCGAGCCCACGATGCGGTGGGCGAGCGACAGCAGCCGCGGCCGGGAAGCCTCGAAGTGCTCAACGAGATCCACGGTGGGGTCACCTTTCGTGCGTGCCGAGCGTCAGGAGGGCGAGAGGGAAGACATCCGACGAACGAGCGCACACGGAGGCACCGATGAGTGTACAGATCGTCCGATTCACCGCCCCCGCCGAACGGGTGCCCGAGGTGGAGGAGGCCATCCGGCACCTGTTCGCCGCGGTCGAGGAGGCCGGGCCGGCCGGCATCGAGTACACCGCGGCGCGGGTCGGCGACGGCCCCGAGTTCCTGCTGACGCTCCGGCTCCCGGACGGCGCGGCCAACCCGCTCCTCGGCATCCGCGCGGCGGGGGAGTTCCGTTCCCGGGTCGCGGACTGGGCGGGCGCCCCGGTGCCGCCGCAGACCCTCCACGTGCTGCGGAGGTACGCGCGGTGACGACCGTCACGCTCGCCGGGACCGTCCTGTGCATCCTCGCCAACGCGTTCGAGGTGGCGGCGAAGGCGGTCCGGGCGCGGTTCGTGGTGCGCAACTCCACCGAGGTCGGCGTCGCGCCGGGGTGGATCCCGTACCTGGCGACACTCGAGGGAGCCGGGGTCGTCGGCCTGGTGGTCGGCCTCCTCGGACCGCGTCCCGTCGGGCTGGCCGCCGCCGTCGGGCTCGTCGCGTTCTTCGTCGGCGCGGTCCTCGCCCACGTCCGCGCCCGGGTGTTCCACAACATCGCCTTCCCCGTCGCCTTCCTCGCCCTCGCCGTCGCCGCCACGGCGCACTTCGCGTGGACACCCGGCTGACCCGATCCCCCGCCCGGCCGGGGATCACGAGTACGTGAGGTGCAGCATCATGCCGGCGTCGGCGTGCGGCAGGTTGTGGCAGTGGTTGGCCCAGGTGCCGGGGTTGTCGGCCCGGAACGCCACCTCCCAGACGTCACCGGGGCGTACGTCGAAGGAGTCGAGCCACAGGGGACTCCCCGTCGCCGGCTTCCCGTTGCGGGACAGCACCAGGACGTGGTGGCCGTGCAGGTGCCACGGGTGCACCACCAGTGACCGGTTCACGATCGTGAACCGGACGACGTCGCCGCGGCGTACGACCTGGGTCGGGATGTCCGGGTCGGCGGCCCCGTTGACGGTGTGGGCGTACCGGGGGAGCAGCCCGTGCAGGTCGAGGCCGCGGTCGAGGACGAGGGGGAACTCCTTGTCGAACCGCGACCACGGCACCGGGGCGGCGACGCCGTAGGTGAGCGGGTCCAGCACCGGCCACGCGTCGGTCTCCGCCGACACCGGTCCGGTCGAGTAGACCGCCCGCCCGTCGACGAACAGCGCCACCGGTGTGGCGGGTGCGGTGAACACCAGGTCGTAGCGGCCACCGGCCGGGATCAGGACGGCGGTGTCCGCGAGCGGCGTCGGCCCCCGCAGGTCCGACCCGTCGATCGCGGCGACCCGGAACGGGGTGCCGGCCAGGGCGTACCGGTGGGTGGTGCTGTCGGTGTTGATCAACCGCAGCCGCACCGGCGTCCCCGCCCCGACCGGCTCCGTCCGGGGCGCCGGCAGCGGAAGGCCGGCCAGCGTGTGGACCGGCACGGTGACGTCGACGCCGGTCGCCGGCGCCGGGCGCACCACCAGGACGCCGTAGAGACCCTTCCGCACGCCCACGTCGGACACCGAGTGGGTGTGGTACCAGTACGTCCCGACCTGGTCGGCGCGGAACCGGTACACGAACTCCTGTCCGGGCAGCACCGCGTCCTGCGTCACGTCGGGCACCCCGTCCTGGCTGTTCGGCACGTCGTACCCGTGCCAGTGCAGCGTGACGCCCCGCCCGATGTCCCGGTTGCGCAGCGTCACCTCCAGGACGTCCCCGACGGTGGCGGTCAGCTCCGGCCCGGGAACCTGCCCGTTGAAGGCCCACGCCTCGACGTCCCGCCCGCTCACCCGCACCGTCGCGGTTCCGGCGGTGAGGGTGAACCGTCGGGTGGGTTCGCCGACCTCCGGCGCGGCCTCGTACCGGTGGTCGTGGGTCACGGCGGGAGCGGCGGCCGGTGCGACGGCCAGGCCGGTCCCGGTCACCAGCGCCCCGACGGCCACCGCGACGGCCGTCCGGGAGACCGTCCCCGATGGGCGTGCCCCGAGGACGCGCCACGAGACGGCGGTCGCCGCGAGGACCCCGGCGACGGTGAGCAGACCCGCGCCCGCCGACGCCGGGTATCCGTGCAGGACCGTCACGAGCAGGGCGCCGCTTCCGGCGTACCCGGCGAAGAGGAGCGGGACCGCGACGGACCGGATGTCGCCGGCGCGCAGCAGCCGCGGGACGGCGACGGCCACCGCCGCGAGCGTGAGCGGGCCGGCGATGAGCACCTTCTCCGCCGCGAACCACCAGCCGGCGCGGGCGAGCGCGGTGACCGTGACCGCGCGCCCGACCGTGGCGAGCAGCGCGAAGCCGGCGAGTGCCAGCGCGAGCAGCCGTCGCCGGGCGGCCGCCGCGGCGCCGCCGCCCAGCCACCCGGCGGCCGCGAGGACCGCGATCACGAGGTCGGCCGCGATCAGCGAGCCCATGCTCACGCCGGTTCCCCTTCCCGGACGGCCACCCGGGTGGCGGCCACCGGCGCCGGCTGGGCCAGCTTCCGCGCGCCCTGGTGGACGGCGACCACGACGTGCACCGCGATGATTCCGTTGAGCGCGTGCAGCCCGGCCACGGTCAGGCCGAACGGCGTGCTGCCGCCCGACGCGTCGGTCAACGAGTTCGCGAGCATGGCGATGAGCGCCTGGAGGACGACGAGACCGAGGGGCAGGAGCGCCAGCCCGACGAGCCGGCCCGGCGCCTTCGCCAGGACGGCGAACAGGACGGTGAGCAGGGTGAGGGCGGGGATGACCGCCATCCCGGTGACGCTGTGCAGCGCGAACGCGCCGTCGCCCGCGGGTTTCGTGAACGCGCCCACGGCGGCGAAGACGAACTGCAGGACGTACGCGAAGAGCGACACGGTCGTGACGACGACGAGGGCCTTGCGCATGGTTGACCTCCTAGAGATGGGCCGGGGACAGGGCCTGGGCGACGTGGTCGGTGGCCGTGATCGCGCCGAAGGCGACCAGCCGCACGAGGTCGGCGTCGGCCGGGTGGGACAGTCGCCAGAGCGCGACGTCGGCCGGGCGGATGGCGGCGGGCGCGAACGCCGACAGCAACGCGATGCGCGCACCCACGCGGTCCTCGCCGGGCACGTCCCGGAGCAGGTCGGCGGCCCACTCGGTGGGCCGCTCCGGCCATCGCCCGTCCTCCCAGCGCACGGTGGCCGTGACGGTCTGGCGCGCCAGGTCACCCAGCAGGTCGCCGCCCCGCGTGGCGACGTCCCGCAACGACGCGTACGCGACGCCGACCGGGCTGTCTCCGGCCCACGCCGGCGCGGTCGTGCCGCCGTCCAGGAGCGGCAGGCTGCGTCCGGGCTCCTTCGGCTCCCGGACGGTCCGGGCGTAGAGCCGGCCCCCGACCGACCGCACCACGGAGGAGCGTTGCAGGCCACCGGGCAGCAGGTCCGGGTCGAGCAGCGCCGAGACGACCCGGTTGATGAAGTGGAAGGCGAGCAGGGTGCCCGTGACCTCGGGGCGGTAGGGGCTGGTCCAGTCGGTGGACCAGGGGGTTCGACTGGCCGCGGCCCAGGCGGCGAGCTCGGCGTGGACCGGCTCCGGTGGCGTCGTACCGCGGGCCATCACCTCGGCCAGCGCGTGCTCGCCCAGCGCGTGCAGCAGCATCACGTGCGCGTCCACACAGAACCGGCAGCGGTTGGCCCGGGACACCGCCGCCGCGACCAGTTCCCGCTCGACCCGGGACGCGTCACCGGCGAGCAGCGACTCGCGCATCAGGGCCCAGGTCGCGGCCATCACCTCCGGCGCGGCCGCGAGCGCCTGGAAGGTGGGCGCCGGCCCGAGGAACTCGTCCCGCAGTTGCTGGTAGACCTTCGCCGTGAGCCCGGTCGCCGCCGACGGCTTCGCCGGGGAGAAGAAGCGATATGTCATGGGCTCGATGCTCGTCGCGGCGGGCCGGGAAAGCGTCGTGCCACCGCAGGCACCTGCCCGGCCGCCGATACCACGTCCGCGGTACGCCGCATCTACCGCGTCCGCGGGATGCTCCCTGGTGACGGCCGTTCTACAGTGCGATCATGCGCCGCGATCTGCCGTACGCCCTCGGCGGCCTCCTCCTCGGTGTCCTCCTGCTGGCGAACGCCGCCCTCACGCCGGACGCCGGGCCGGTGCGGGCGCTCGACGTCGTGCTCGTCCTGGCGATGGCCGCGGCCCTCGCCGTGTGCCGGCGGTACCCCGTGGCGGCGCTGGCGGTGGTGACCGCCGCCATGCTGGCCCTGCACGTCCGGGTGCACGCAGGCGTGACCGCGGCGTTCCCCGTGCTCGCCACCGTCTACATGGCCGCCTGGCTCGGCCGGCGCGCGCCCGCCCTGCTGGCCAGCGTCGTGTTCCTCGGCGGCTTCCTGGCCCGCGACGTCTCGATCGCGCCCGCCGGACGGCCCGGGCAGCAGATCGTCGAGCGCACCGCCCTGCTGCTGGGCTGGTTCGTGGCGGCCAACGTCGCGGGCCTCGTGGCGCGGCAGCGCCGGGCGTACCTGGAACAGGTCGAGAAGCGGGCCGTCGAGGCCGAACGCACCCGTGAGGAGATGGCGTTGCGCCGTGCCGGGGAGGAGCGCCTGCGCATCGCCCGGGACCTGCACGACTCGCTGACCCACAGCATCTCCGTGATCAAGGTGCAGGCCGGGATCGCCGTGCACCTGGCCCGCAAGCACGGCGAGGAACCGTCGGCCGCGCTGCTGGCGATCCAGGAGGCCAGCGCCGCCGCCATGCGGGAGCTGCGGGCCACGCTCGACGTCCTGCGCGCACCCTCCGACGGGGAGCGTGTCGGGCTGGCCTGGGTGGGCGAACTCGTCGAGCGGACCCGGGCGGCCAACGTGCCGGTGCAGGTGACCGTCACCGGCCAGCCCCGCGACCTGCCCGCCGACGTCGACCAGGCCGGGTACCGCGTCGTCCAGGAGGCCCTGACCAACGTGGCCCGCCACGCCGGCCCGGCCACCGCCGAGATCCACATCGAGTACGGCCCGGCGCAGCTGACCGTCTCGGTGACCGACGACGGCCAGGCGTCGCCGGTCCGGCCGGTGACACCGGGTGTGGGCCTGCGCGGCATGCGCGAGCGGGTCACCGGGCTGGGCGGCACGCTCCAGGCCGCCGCCCGCGACGGTGGCGGGTTCGCGGTGCGGGCGACGTTCCCGCTGGACGGTGCCGCGTGACCGAGCGCGCGGGCGTGATCCGCGTCCTGCTCGCCGACGACCAGGCCCTCATGCGGGCCGGGTTCCGGGCGCTGCTCGACGCGGAGGACGGCCTGGAGGTGGTCGGTGAGGCCGCCGACGGCGCGTCGGCCGTCGACCTGTCCCGTCGCCTGCGTCCGGACGTCGTGCTGATGGACGTGCAGATGCCGGGGCTCGACGGCATTGAGGCGACACGGCGCATCGCGGACGCTCCCGACCTGGCGGCGGTCCGCGTGCTCATCCTCACCAACTACGGGCTCGACTCCTACGTCTTCGCGGCGCTCCGGGCGGGCGCGAGCGGCTTCCTCCTCAAGGACGCGGACCCCACCGACCTGTTGCAGGCCGTCGGGGTGGTGGCGCGCGGTGACGCCCTGCTCGCCCCGGCGGTCACCCGGACGCTCATCAGCGAGTTCGTCGCCGGCCCGCCGCCGGCCGACCCGGCGGCCGGGCGCGACGTGCTGACCGCCCGCGAGCAGGAGATCGTCGAGCTCGTGGCGCGGGGACTGAGCAACGACGAGATCGCCGAGCGCATGGTGATCAGCCCGTTGACCGCCAAGACCCACGTCAACCGGGCGATGACCAAGCTGCACTGCCGCGACCGTGCCCAGCTGGTCGTGTGGGCGTACGAGTCGGGGCTCATCACGCCGCGTCGGCGCTGACCCCGCCCGTCGCGGGGCGCGCGGCTGGTCGTCGGGCCGGTGCCCGTGCTCAGTCCGTCGCGGTGGCGGCCAGGACGGAGTCGATGAGCGTGGCGGCGGCGTCGCGGGCGTGACCGGCGGCCTCGCTCGTTCCGGCGATGGCGGCCGTGGTCTGCGCTCCCTCGGCGAGGATGGCGAGCTGGAAGGCGAGTGACGGAGGCCCGCCGGCCTCGGCGACGAGTTGGGCAACGCGCGCCTGGAACTCGGCCTTGTGCTCGCGGACGAGCCCGGCGATCCGCGGCGTGGTGGCGCCCAGCTCGCCGAACGTGTTGATGAACACGCAGCCGCGGAAGTCGTCCTCGTCGAACCAGCGGGCCAGCATGTCGTAGATGGCGAGCAGCCGGTCGCGGGGGGTTCCGCCGGTCGCCACGGCGGCCTCGACGAGCCCGTTCCAGAGTTGGCGCCGGCGGTGCAGGACCTCCTCGACGAGGTGTTCCTTCGAGGGGAAGAGCTGGTAGAGGCGTTTCAGCGAGACGCCCGCCTCGGCCCGTAGGGCGTCCATGCCGACCGCCTGGATTCCCCGGCGGTAGTAGAGCCGGTCGGCGACGGTCAGCACCTTCTCGCGGATCACCTCGTCGGCCTGTGCCGGCACGGTTCCTCCTCCTCTGCGGCTGGGGGTGACGACGCTCACGGCGCGGAGAGCGCGGGGGACTGGCGCTGAGAACGTCCGTTCTCTAGGCTACGTCACGGAAGCGGAGAACGGGCGTTCTCTGCACCTGCCACGGGAGGGCGTCATGCCGTACATCACTGTCGGGACCGAGAACAGCACCAGCATCGACCTCTACTACGAGGACCACGGCCAGGGACAGCCGGTCGTGCTCATCCACGGCTACCCCCTCGACGGGCACTCCTGGGAGAAGCAGAGCGCGGTCCTGCTCGACGCCGGCTACCGCGTCATCACCTACGACCGGCGGGGCTTCGGCCAGTCCAGCCAGCCGACCGTCGGCTACGACTACGACACCTTCGCCGCCGACCTGAACACCCTGCTGGAGACGCTCGACCTGAACGACGTCGTGCTCGTGGGCTTCAGCATGGGTACCGGCGAGGTCGCCCGCTACCTCGGCCGGTACGGCTCGGCCCGCATCGCGAAGGCAGCCTTCCTCGCCTCGCTGGAGCCGTTCCTGCTCAAGACCGAGGACAACCCGACCGGCGTGCCGCAGGAGGTCTTCGACGGCATCCTCGCCGCCGTCACCGCCGACCGGTACGCCTACTTCACAAACTTCTACCGCGACTTCTACAACACGGACGAGAACCTGGGCAGCCGGCTCTCGGAGGAAGCCCTGCGCAACAGCTGGAACGTGGCCGCCGGCGCCTCCTGGTACGCCTCGAGCGCCGCCGTGCCGACGTGGGTCACCGACTTCCGGGCCGACATCGACAAGATCGACGTGCCGGCGCTGATCCTGCACGGCACCGCGGACAACATCCTGCCGATCGACGCCACCGCCCGGGAGTTCCACAAGCGGCTGCCGCAGGCCGAGTACGTGGAGATCCCCGGTGCCCCGCACGGTCTGCTCTGGACGCACGCCGCCGAGGTCAACGAAGCGCTGCTGGCCTTCCTCGCCAAGTGACACCAGCCCGGGGGCCGCACCGGTGGTGCGGTCCCCGGTCGTTCCCGCCCGGTGAGTCCCGCGCCGCTGCGGCTCAGGCGGCCCGCGAGTCGCGGGTGCGCGCCTCACCGGGGTACGGCGGGGCGAGCCGCAGCGGTGCCGAGGGCTGCTCCGACGTCTCGTCGACCCGCAGCCGCCAGCCTGGCCGGTCACCGCGATCGCCCGTCCGCGGGTCGTCCGGCTGCCGGCGCGGCCGGGACAGCGCGACGACCACCAGGTAGCCGCTGAGCAGGAAACCGTGGCTCACCAGGCGGGTGACGTCGACCCGGCCGAGGAGCAGGTCGTTGATCGACAGCAGGACGAGCGTGCCCACGAACGCGCTCAACATCGGCACCAGCCCGGTCGGCCGGGTACGCCGAGCCGCCACGAACAGGAATCCGGCGCCGACGGCGATGTTCCACGCCGCCGACTCGTGCCAGAGGTGCCCCGACATCAGCCCGCCGGAATGGTCGTGCCCGGCGGCCGGGCTCCGGCCGACCTGCGCCAGCCCCAGCACCAGTTGGAGGGCGCCGATCAGCCCCAGCAGCCCCCGCAGCGTCAACACGACGTGCGCCCGCAGGCCACGACGACGGGGGGCGGGCGCCGGCAGCGCGGCGAGGATCTCGGCGGTGAGGTCGGGGCCCTGACCGGTGAGGGTCAGCCGGGAACGGCGCGTCACCGCCGCGGCCCGGTCCAGCCACTCACGGCAGCCGGCGCATCCGTCGAGGTGGCTCTCGACTCCGGCCTGCTCGGCGGCGGTCGCCTCGCCGTCGAGTTGCGCCGACAGGATTTCACGCCACTGCTCGCACCCCATGTACCGGTAGTCGGTCAGCGGGCCCTCCTGGTTCCCGGGGGAGTGGAAATAGGCGCAGGTCAGCGGCGCTTCAGCCCGCGGCGCTGCCCGGTGCCCGCCGGTGCGACACCGATCGGCCGTTCACGGCGGCGACCAGATCCTCACGGGCCCGGGCGACGCGGGAGCGGATGGTGCCGACGGGGCAGTCGCACACCTGTGCCGCCTCGGCGTAGGACAGCCCGAGGATCTGGGTCGCCACGAACGCCTCCCGCCGGTCCGCCGGCAACGCCGCGATGAGCTGCTCCAGCACGACCTCCCGGTCGAACCCCTCCCGCTGGGCGTCCGGGGCGTCGTACTCGTCGGCCATCGGCACGGTGCGGGGCCGGGACGTGGCCGCGCGGACGTGGTCGACGGCGACCCGCCGCGCGATGGCGAGCAGCCACGTCACCGCCGACGACCGCGCCGCGAACGACGGCAGCGACCGCACCGCCCGCAGGTACGTCTCCTGTGTCAGGTCGGTCGCCTCCGACGGGGGGACCAGCGCCGACAGGAACCGGTGGACGCGCTGCTGGGTCGCCCGGACGAACCGGGCGCACGCCTCCCGGTCACCCCTGCCGGCAGCGAGGGCCCACGCCGTGACGTCCGCGTCGTCGTCGGTCACCCTGACACCTCCGTGGCCCGGTTCGAGAACGACGGGCTGTAGTAGTCGAGCGCCAGCGTACGCCAAGGGGGCCGGCGGACGCGTCCCCCCGGGCCGGTCCGACCCTCGCCGGTCGCGGTGTCTCGGGCATCGGATCGTCCGGGTAGCGTGCCTGCCATGAGTGAGGACACGCTCCGTTCGGTGGAGATCGAGCGCACCAGCCTGGGGAACTACGTCGTGCGGAACGTCCGCGGCGGCTCCGTGTCGATGGGCGCGGGCGAGGACGGCAGCTTCACCCCGGTGGAGCTGCTGCTGGCGGCCATCGGGGGCTGCACGGCGATCGACGTGGATCACATCACCAGCCGCCGCGCCGAGCCGACCCGGTTCTCCGTCGAGGTCACCGGTGACAAGATCCGGGACGAGACCGGGGGCAACCGGATGACGAACCTCACGGTCACGTTCACCGTGGCGTTCCCCGAGGGCGCGGACGGCGACCGGGCGCGCGAGGCGCTGCCCCGGTCCCTGCAGCAGTCGCACGATCGGCTCTGCACCGTCTCCCGCACCGTCGAGCTGGGCACTCCCGTGTCGATCGTCGAGGCCACCGGCTCCACCGGCTCCACCGGCGGCTGAGTCCGCGGCGGGTCGCCGGGCGGCGGGGCGCCGCGGGCGGACGTGACGGCAGGCGCGACGGGGTCGGACGGGGGGGCGATGGAGGAATCCGCTGCGGATCGCGCGCGGGACGGCGCGGGCGACCTCACGGAGGCCGCGGAGGTCTTCACGAGCCTGCGGCCACGCCTGTTCGGGATCGCGTACCGCATGCTCAGCAGCGCCGCCGAGGCCGAGGACCTCGTGCAGGAGGTGTGGCTGCGGTGGCAGGCGACCGACCGGACGGCGGTCGTCAACCCGGCCGCGTTCCTGGCGACCACGACCACCCGCCTGGCCATCAACGCGCTGCGGTCGGCGCGGGTGCGGCGTGAGACGTACGTCGGACCGTGGCTGCCGGAACCCGTCGACACGGGCGCGGACCCCTACCTGGGCGCCGAGCGCGACGAGGCCCTGGAGTTCGCGGCGCTGCTGCTCATGGAGCGGCTCACGCCCCACGAGCGCGCCGCGTACGTCCTGCGGGAGGCGTTCGACTACCCGTACGCGCGGATCGCCGACATCCTGCGGTCCACCGAACCGGCGGTGCGCCAGCTGGTCAGCCGGGCGCGCCGCCACATGACGGAACAGCGGCGTACGCCGGTGAGCCCGGCCGCGCAGAGGGAACTGCTCGCCACGTTCGTCGCGGCCGCCCGCTCCGGCGACCTCGCCGAGTTGGAGCGGCTCTTCGCGGCGGACGTGACCAACATCGCCGACGGCAACGGCAGGGTGGGCGTCTCGCGCCGCCGGCTGGTGGGCGTGGCGCGGGTGGCGAAGTACCTGGCGGCGATCCGCTGGTTCTGGGACGGCGTCGAGGTGCGGTGGGCCAGCACGAACGGCCGCACCTCGGCCGTGCTGTGGCGCGGCGGCGAGGTGTACGGGCTCCTGACGGTCAGCGCCTCGACCGAGGGCATCGACCACGTGCTGTGGATGGTGAACCCGGAGAAGAACGCCGCGGTGCCCGCTGCGGCCTGACCCGCCCCGTCACGGGAGGCAGGACGTGCCGGACGCGGCGGGCCCGCACGACGCGTGCCGTGCGGGCCCGGCCGGGTCAGCGCGCGAGCCACTCCCGGTAGGAGGTCCCGGCGATGACGGCGTCCTCCGGGGCGACGAGCGCGTCCCGCGGGGCGGCGGCGAACATCCCGGCGCTGTCGTCGGTGACGACGGTGCGCCGGTCGCCGCGCGCGGCGAGGGTGATCCGGCCCAGCTCGTCGAGCGGGAAGACCTCGGGACCGGCGACGTTGCGGATGCCCCGCAGCGGCGCGCCGACGCTCACGTCGGCCACGGCCCGGGCGACGTCGGCCGAGGCCATCGGCTGGACCCGGGTGGCGGGCAGGCGGACGGTGTTCTCGTCGGCGGTCCAGGACAGCACCGCGTCGACGAACTCGAAGAACTGCGTGGCGCGGACGATCGAGTACGGCACGGGGCCGGCCTTGAGGATGTCCTCCTGGAGCACCTTGGCGCGGTAGTAGGCGAGGTCCGGCACCTGGTCGACGCCGACGATCGACAGGATCACCGCGTGGCCGACGCCGGCTTGCGCCGCGGCCGTGAGCATGGTGTCCATCGTCGTGCGGAAGTACGCGGGCGACGCCTCGTCGAACGTCGGCGAGTTCGTCAGGTTGACGACGACGTCGGCCCCCGTCAGCGCCTCGGGCACGCCCTGGCCGGTGAGCAGGTCGACACCGGTGGACGGGGAGTGCGGCGTCGCCTCGTGCCCGCTCCCGTTGAGGAGCCTGACGACCTGCGACCCGATGAGCCCCGTTCCGCCGATGACAGCGATCTTCATGGTGGTGACCTTTCGCGGTGTCGGATGAGATTCACTCTCACCCGGAGAGACCAGCCAGCCGTGCGGGCTGTGACAGGTCACCCCCGCGTGTGATCCGGCGAACAGGCGCCCCCGTGGGACCGCCGCCGGCCACGGGGGCGTTGCGGTCCCGGCTCTCCTCGGCACCGCGCCGCCCCCGGTGACGCTCAGGCGGCGGGGACGTGGGGGGTGAGCAGGTCCGCCAGGCCGATCCGGCGCAGGAACTCCGTCCGGATCCGGTCGCCGACCGCGTTGACGACCTCGGCGCCGTCGTCGGCGGGGTCGATGTGCACCCGGAAGGGCCGCCTGCCCGCCGGCGTGTCGACCACCCGCACGATGGCCCGGGCCACGTCGGCCACGTCGGCGTCCGCGGGCTCCAGCTCGGCGAGGCTCCTGCCGACCTGGTCCATGAGGCCGGGGTACCGAGTGTCGTACGCGGCCACGACCGCCTGGTCGGCCGGGTGGCCGCTGTTGGCGAAATGGTTGGTGCCGTGGGTGAACGCGCCGGGCACGATGATCGACGTGTCGATGTTGAAGCGTGCCAGTTCGGCGGCGTAGCTCACCGCGAGGGAGTCCATCGCCGCCTTGGCGGCGAAGTACGGCGCGAGGTAGGGCGGGGTGCCGCCGCGGGTGCTGGAGCTGCCCACCCAGACGAGCAGCCCCTCCTGCCGGTCGCGCAGGTACGGCAGGACCGCCCGGTTGATCCGCTGGGTGCCGAGCACGTTGGTGTCGTACAGGTCCGCGAGCTGTTCCGGGGTGAACGCCTCGGCCGGACCGGTGACCATGTGTCCCGCGTTGTGCACCACCACGTCGATTCGGCCGGCGTCGGCGAGGACGACGCCGATCGCCGCCGTGACGGACTCGTCGGAGCGGACGTCGAGTTCGACGGTCCGCAGGTCGACACCGAACTCGGCGGCGTACGCCCGCGCCTCGGCGACGCGGGGGGCGTTCCGGCCGCCGGTGTCACGGATGCCGGCGTAGACGGTGTGCCCGGCGCGGGCCAGGGCGCGGGCGGTGAGGGCGCCGAAGCCGCTGGAGGCGCCGCTGATGACGACCACCTTCGGGTCGTGCGAGGGGTTGGTCATGGTTGTTCCTTCTGTCGGCGGGTGCGCCGGGGCACTCGGAGGGGGACGGGGCCGGCTGTCGTGTCGCCGGTGGAGGTCAGATGGCGCCACCGTTGGCGTAGAGGACCTGGCCGTTGACCCACCGGCCGGGGCCGGCGAGGAAGGCGACGAGCTCGGCGATGTCCTCGGGGGTGCCGATGCGCTCCAGCGGCGGCTCGGCGGCCATGCGGGCGAGGGTCTGCTCGTCCTTGCCCTCCAGGAAGAGGGCGGTGGCCGTGGGGCCGGGGGCGACCGCGTTGACGGTGACGTCCCGGCCGCGCAGCTCGCGGGCGAGGATGAGGGTGATCGCGGAGACGGCCCCCTTGCTGGCGGCGTAGGCGCTGTAGCCGGGGCGGGCGAAGCGGGTCAGCGAGCTGGAGAAGTTGATGATGGCTCCACCGCGGCGTACGCGCCGGGCGGCCTGCTGGTCGACGGCGAAGGTGCCGCGGACGTTGACCCGCAGCATGCGGTCGAGGTCGTCGAGGGCGAGGTCGGCCAGCGGGGCGAGGGTCATCATGCCGGCGGCGTGGACCACGACGTCGACGCCGCCGTACTCCCGCTCGGCGGCGTCGAAGAGCGCCGCCACGGCCGTCTCGTCGGCGACGTCGGCCGCCACCGCGATGGCGCTGCCGCCGGCCGCCCGGGCGGCTTCCACGGCGGCCTGCGCCTCGGTCTCGTTGCCGCGGTAGTTGACGACCACCGCGTACCCGTCGGCGGCGAGGCGTTCGACGACCTGCCGGCCGATGCCCCGCGACCCTCCGGTGACGATCGCGACCCGCGGCGCGTTGTTCGAGTTCATGGATTTCTCCTCTGCCTCAGCTCTTGTGTACGCTGTGTCCATATAACCAGCCCGGAGACACAGTGTCCATATAATTGGAGGCTCCGTGAGCCAGCTCACCCCCGATGCCGGCCCGCCACCCCGCCGAGGGCGCGGGCGACGCCCCGCCGACCAGGTGCGGGCGGAGATCCTCGCTGCCGCGGGGAAGCTCCTGCTCGCCGAGGGCATGGCGGGCTTCACCATCGAGAAGGTCGCGGCCCAGGCCGGTGCCAGCCGCATGACCATCTACAAGTGGTGGCCCTCCAAGGGCGCGCTGGCCCTGGACGGCTACTTCACCGTCGTCGGGCCCACGCTGGCCTTCCACGACACCGGTGACGTCGTGGCCGACCTGACCAGCCAGCTCGTGGCCTTCGTCCATCTGATGAACGACACACCCGCCGGGCGGGTCATCAGCCAGCTCATCGCGCAGGCCCAGACCGACCCCGATCTGGCCGCCGGCTACCGCCAGCGCTACTCGGCGCCACGCCGCGCGCTCGCCGTGGAGGCCATCAACCGGGCCGTGGCCCGGGGGCAGCTCCGCGCCGACATCGACCCCGAGTCCGTCGTCGACCAGCTCTGGGGGGCCTGCTACCACCGGTTGCTCATCCCCGACCAGCCCCTCACCGAGGAGTTCGCCCGGACGCTGGTCGACAACCTCATGCGCGGGCTGCGCTGACGCGGGCGTGCCCGGGGTCGGCGTCGCGGACGCCGCCGGCTTCCGGCCGGACCGGGCGTCGCCGACGGTGGCGGGCGACGCCGACGGCGGCGGAACGGCCCGGGCGGCGCCGGCCCGGGCGGCTCAGAAACGCACCGGGAAGAGTTCGGTACGGGCGACCGCGGCATCACGTTCCGCCGTCAGGGCGACCCGGCGCTCGTCGCGCAGGTAGGCGTCGAGGGCCGCCTGGTGCGGGAAGCGGTACAGCTGGATCTCGTCGGGTCGTCCGTCGGCGCCGTCGGCGAAGGCGCGGTGCACGACCTCGCCGCCGTGCTCGACGATCCAGGGCAGGACGCGATCCTCGTACTCGTGCAGGGCGTCCGCGCGCCCCGGGTGGGCCCACAGCAGGCAGCACAACCGGACATCGTCCGTGGGGGACGTCATGGGCGCGACGCTATCGCGGGCCGGCGTGGGTCCGCCTTCCGCACGCCGTCACGCAACCAATGGTTGCGCATCCTGGGCGACTCCGCTAGCGTGATGCGCAACCAAAGGTTGCGAAAGGTGGCGAGCATGGAGTTCGGAACGATCGAACGCGAGATTCACGTCGACGCCTCACCCGAGGTCGTCTTCGACGTGGTGAGCAGTCCGGAGCACCTGCGCGAGTGGTGGCCCGACGAGGCGGAGTACCCGGCCGTGCCCGGGGGAGCGGGGCGGATCCGCTTCGGGGACCCGGCGCGGGGCGGGGCCTGGGTGCAGTTCACCGTCGTCGACGCCGTGCCGCCGCGGCTCTTCTCCTTCCGGTGGACCCACGAGGAGGGGCAACGGGCGGCGCCGGGCAACTCGTTCCTGGTCGTCTTCGAGCTCCAGCCCACCGGGACCGGGACGCTCCTGCGGATGACCGAGAGCGGCTTCCGCGAACGCGGCTGGGACGAGGCGAAGGTCGCCGCCGAGTACGAGGCACACGTCAGCGGCTGGGACCACTTCCTGCCGCGCCTGCCGGCGTACGCCGCGAAGGTCGAAGCGGCCACCGCATGAGCGTCTCCGTGGACGACGACCTCTGGTCGGCCGTCGGCGACCCGATCCGGCGCCGGATGCTCGACCTGCTGCTGAGTGACGGCAGCGGGACGGCGACCAGCCTGAGCGAGCAGCTGCCGGTGACCCGCCAGGCCGTGGCGAAGCATCTCCTCGTCCTCGACCGGGTCGGCCTGGTGCGCGCCACCGCGGCCGGCCGCGAGAAGCAGTTCCGCGTCGACGAGGCCCGGTTGGCCCGGGCCGTCGCCCAGCTCGCGGACGTCGGCGCGGCCTGGGACGCCCGTCTCCGCCGGATCAAGCGCATCGCGGAGACGATCCAACGCGGCTGGGACACGAACGACGAGCCCACGAAGAGTCAGCGGTAGAGGGGGACGCGGAGATGGCGCCACGCGATGTGAGGATCGACAACTGGAACTGAGCCGGCCCCGGGACGGTGACCCGGTGGCGCCGTCCCGCCCGGTCGGCGCCGGCGGGCCCGCCGACCGGTGTCCCGGGCGCGCCGCACCCCTGTCCTGCGGCGCGCCCGGGCGGCCCCGGTCAGCTCAGGTCGACCCGGATGAGGTTGAGGCCCCGGGTGGTGAAGAGGGTCCGCGCCCCGTCGGTGACCACTTCGGGCGTACCGAACCAGGACTGGTTGAGCCCGTCGGCGAGCACGCTCGGCGTCGGTTCGTGCCGGGTGACCCGGACCGTCCACAGCCGGCCGCCGTCGGTGCCGAAGATCCGGTCGTCGATCACGGCCAGCTTCCCGCCGACCGCGCCGACGTCGACGCGCCAGAGCACCTCGCGGGTACGCGGATCCAGGGCGAACAGCTCGCCGTCGCGGGTCATGCCGACCAGCACCCGGCCGATGAGCTTGAGGTCGACGATCACGCCGCCCTCGGTCGGCTCGACGAGCCAGGCCAGCCGCTCGGTCCGGTAGTCGAAGTACGCGAGTTTCGCCCGGGTCGTCGTCGGTGTGGTGCCGTAGCCGTTGACGATGCTGCCGCCGAGGAAGACGCCGTGCGGGTCGGGGCAGACGGACTGCACGGTCTGGTCCGGCAGGATGCCCCGCCAACTGCGGAACCGCTGGCCGTCCCAGATGTTGAGGGCGCCCTCCCAGCGGCCGTAGTCCGGCTCGGTGGACATGAGGACCAGGCCCCGGCGTGGGTCCACGGTCACCGACGTCGGGCGGGTCTGCTCCTGGGCGGCGTCGACCCGCGCCACCTCCGTCACCGCCCGTCCGTCGGCGGGCATGGTGAGGTAGCGGGCCAGGGTGTAGACGCCCATGTGCACGACTCCGCCGTGCGCCTCCATGTCCTTGGCCTCGCCGCCGAAGGGCACCCGGAAGGTCGGGAACGCGGGGGTGACCTCGGTGGAGACGACCTGCACGCCGAGGGTGCCGCCGACGACGATCCGGTCCCCGGCGTGGCACAGCGACATCGGCCGCTCCGGGGTCGGGGCGAGGTCGGGGGAGCTCATGTCCAGCGCTTCGGTGGTGCGCGTGTCCAGGTCGTAGAGGATGCCGCCGGCGCTCTGGACCGCCCAGAGGCGGCCGTCGTCGAGGAAGCCGAGCCGTACGTTCGACGCCTCCGCGACCGGCACCCCGACCAGGGTGGGCGTGCTGTCGCCGAGGCGGAAGCGGTAGAGCGAGCCGCTCGGGCGGGTGGTGTAGAAGACCTCGTCGTCCCGGCTGGTGATGCCGACGACGAACGAGTCGTCGGGGGTCTTGAGGATCTGGTAGCGGCTGGTGTCGCGGGTGTCGATCACGAGGATCTCGGCGGTGGGCGAGATGCCGACCACGAGGTGGTCGCCGGCGAGGTGGCAGACGGCGCCGAAGGTGCGGTCGCGCAGTTCGGCCGGGAGGATGTCGGTGCGGGTGCCGGTGGCCCGGTCGTAGGCGACCAGCCCGGCGTGCGATCCGATGCCGCAGTAGACGGTGGTGTCGGTGGCCACCAGGTCGCGGACGTAGGTGTCGTCGGGGTCCATCCGGCCGTGGTCGGTGGCACGGCCGGTCGCCGGGTCGTACTCCCAGAGCCGCGCCGAGGGGTAGGTGCCGACGAAGATCCTGCCGTCGGGCGAGGCCTTGGTGTTCCAGCCGACCTCCTGCCGGAGGTCGAGCACCTGGGTCACGTCGAGGGTGCGGGTGTCCACCCGGAACAGCAGCCCGGGGGAGTACGAGGAGACGAAGACGTCGGTGCCGACGGCGTCGATGCCCCAGATGCCGGGGACGCCGGGGATGAGCGCGGTCTTGGTGATCCGCTGCTCGGTCAGGTCGTACGCGGCGACCCGGGTCGGCAGGATCTGGCGGGTGGCGAACCAGATCTCGTTGCCGACCCGCACGCCGTTGCCGAAGTTGAGCACCTGGGAGGCGGGGCCGAGATCGCTGATCGCCACCCCGAGCGGCTCGGCGAGGGGGTCACCGGATGCGGCCTGAGCCGCCCGTGGCAATACGGCTCCGGCCGCTACCGCCCCGACGCCGGCGAGGACCGCCCGCCGCGAGAGACTTCCCGACATCGTGCATCCTCCCGAGTGATCGTTCCCGAGGACTCCTACGGCCGCCAGAGATTACGGACAGGACCGTTAATGGGCGACCTTAGAGCAGAGCCGATCCACCGTCAACGGTCCGGGCTGGACGCCCCGGTGAGCGCGGCCCCTCGGTGACCATCGGGAGGGGGCGGTGCGGGCCGCCGGACGGGACGGTGGGCCGCCCCGCCCGGCGTTGCGGGATCAGCCGCCGCAGTTGTTGTTGCGCGCGGGCTGGGTCAGCTTCTCCTGCGTGCCGAACTTCGCGTAGACCCGCAGGTAGCACGGCAGGTCGACGTCGCCGTAGTAGCTCGTGACCTCGTTGTCGTAGTAGGTGGTGCCGCTGTCCGCGACCTGCCAGGTGCCGCTGTCGCCCGACTGGATCTCCCAGTAGACGTCGCCGGCGCAGCCCTCCAGGCCCTGTGACCAGGCGATGATGTTGGCCCCGTTGTAGATCTCGGACTGCACCAGGGTGCAGGCGGCGGCCTGTGCGGGTGCGGCGCCGACGAACAGCCCGGCCGTCAGCAGGGCTCCCGCTCCGAGCGCCGACATCAGCTTGCGCATGCTCCATACCTCCAAGGTGGACGGTGGATCACTTCCCGGAGGGTAGCCGGGCGGGAAAAGCAGTTTCAAGATTGTTGGTCGACTCGTCAAAATTCTTCATCGATGGTGATGGTGCCTCCGGGCCGCCTCGCCACCCCCTCGACCCGCCGCCGTGCGTGGCCGGATCCGGTCAGATCGTTGACCATCGGGATCGATGTCCGATCTCCTGGGCGGACCGACCACTCGCCCAGGAGCCGTCTTGCCCCGGAAACTCGCCACCCTCGCCGCCGCTGTCGCCCTGTGCCTCGTCGGCACGGTGGGCGCCGCCGGCGCGCCGGCGTCCGCCTCCGCGTCCGCCCGCAGCGACCTGCACGTACGACAGCTGACCACGAACGGCCAGCACGATCCGCTCGGCATCGACGACCCGACGCCGCGGTTCGGCTGGCTGTTGCAGGCCACGCGCCGCGGGCAGGCGCAGGGCGCCTACCGGCTCCTGGTGGCCTCGAACCCGAGCCGGCTCCACGCGGGTCGGCCCGACGTGTGGGACAGCGGCCGGGTCGAGGCCCGCGACTCCACCCAGGTGGCGTACCGCGGCCCTGAGCTGCGCTCGCGCAGCCGCTACTACTGGACCGTCCAGGTGTGGGACGCCGCCGGCCGTGCGGCCGGCCCGGCGCCGGTGGCGTGGTTCGAGACCGGCCTGCTGGAGGAGTCCGACTGGTCGGCGGACTGGATCGCCCGCGACGTCGCCACGTGGCTGCCGACCGAGAGCGCCGAGCAGGACCACCCGGCCTCGCTGCGGTCCGGACACACGCTGGGGCAGACGTTCACCGCCGACCGGCCCTTCGACGCGGCCGCCGGACGCATGCCGACGTGGAACACCGCCGACTCCGACTTCACGGTGACCCTGCGCCGGGACGGCCCGACCGGCTCGGTGCTCGCGACCCGACGCCTGGTCGACCACCCCGACAACGCCTGGGGCGAGGTGCGGCTCGACCGGCCGGCCGAGCCGGGGACCTACTACCTGGAGATGTCCGACCTCGACGGCACGGCCGGGTGGTGGAGCCACACCGGCGACGTGTACGAGCACGGGAGCGCGTACGCCGACGGACAGCCGGTCGCCGGCGACCGTACGGTGCGGTGGAGCCCGACCGTCGAGGTGCAGGACGAGCGCACGTCCCAGCTGCGCAAGGAGTTCCGGGCGGGCCGCGACGTCGTCCGCGCGCGGCTGTACGTCACGGCGCTCGGCGTCTACGACGTGCGGCTCAACGGCAGCATGGTCAGCCGGGACCGCTTCGCGCCCGGGTGGACGGACTACACCAAGCGCGTGCAGTACCAGACGTACGACGTCACCCGGCTGCTCCGCGCCGGCGACAACGCCATCGGCGTACGTCTGTCGACCGGCTGGTACGCGGGCCGGGTCGCGATCTACGGCCCCAACCTCTACGGCGACCTGCCGGGTGTGCTCGGCCAGTTGGAGATCACGTACCGGAACGGGTCGACCCAGACCGTGGTGACGGACACCTCGTGGCGCGGCACGCGGGGGCCGATCCGGTCCTCGGACATGCTCGACGGCGAGGACTACGACGCGCGCGAGGAGACCCCGGGGTGGAGCCGCCCCGGCTACGACGACAGCGGCTGGGAGCGGGCCGTCGAGAAGACCGGCGTGACCGCCGAACTCGTCGCGCAGGCCGACCCGCCGGTGCGGGTGACGCAGGAGCTGCCGACGCGGCGGATGACGCAGCCCCGACCGGGCACGTACGTCTTCGACCTGGGCCAGAACATGGTCGGCACCGCGCGCGTCCGCGTCCGCGGCGCGGAGCCGGGGCAGCGGTTGACGATCCGCTACGGCGAGGAGGTCAACCCGGACGGCACGCTCTACACCGCCAACCTGCGCTCGGCCAAGGCCACCGACCACTACACGGCCTCAGGCGCCGACATCGAGACGGTCGACCCGGTGTTCACCTTCCACGGGTTCCGGTACGTCGAGGTCACCGGCTATCCGGGACAGCCACGTCCCGACGACGTGGTGGGCCAGGTGATCGGCACGGACACGCCGGTGACCGGCTCCCTGCGGACCTCCAGCCCGATGCTCAACCAGTTGCAGAGCAACATCGTCTGGTCGCAGCGCGGCAACTTCCTGAGCGTCCCGACCGACTGCCCCCAGCGCGACGAGCGGATGGGCTGGACCGGCGACATCAACGTGTTCGCACCGACGGCGGCGTTCAACATGGACGTGTCGACGTTCCTCGGTGACAAGTGGCTGCGGGACCTGCGCGACGCGCAGCGCGCCGACGGCGCGTTCACCGACGTGGCGCCGTACGTCCCGGTCGTGGGCGGCGGCAACGCCGGCTGGGGGGACGCCGGCGTGACGGTGCCGTACACCGTCTGGCAGACGTACGGCGACACCGAGGTCATCGAGGAGAACTACGACGCGATGGCCGCGTGGATCGACTACCTCGAGGCGAACAGCGACGGCTACATCCGGCCCGACGCCGGGTACGGCGACTGGCTGAACCTCGACGACAACACCCCCCGCGACCTCATCGGCACCGCGTACTTCGCGCACGTGACCCGGCTGCTGTCGCAGATGGCCGCCGCGATCGGTCGCACGGCCGACGCCCAGGAGTACGCGGCGCTGGCCGACGCGGTCACCGACGCGTTCGTGGCCCGGTACGTCGGCGCCGACGGCCGGCTCCCCGGCGACGCGCAGGCCGGCTACGTGATCGCGCTGTCGTTCGGGCTGATCCCCGACGACCTGGTCGACGAGGCCGCCGACCACCTGGTGGCCAACCTCGAACGGCACGACTGGCACCTGGCCACCGGGTTCCTCGGGACGCCGGACCTGCTGCCGGTGCTCACCGCGACCGGCCACACGGACGTCGCGTACCGGCTCGTCAACCAGCGCAGCTACCCGTCCTGGGGCTACGAGATCGACAAGGGCGCCACCACCATCTGGGAGCGGTGGAACTCGATCATGCCGGACGGCAGCTTCGGCGACGTCGGCATGAACTCGTTCAACCACTACGCCTACGGCGCGGTCGGCAACTGGATGTACCGCACGATCGCCGGCATCCAGCCGGACCCGGCCAGCCCCGGGTACGCGCACTTCCGCGTGGCGCCGCAGCCCGGAGGCGGGCTGACCTCGGCGCGGGCCTCGTACGAGAGCGCCTACGGCACGATCACCTCCGCGTGGTCGCTGCGCCACGGCCATCTCACCCTGGAGGTCACCGTGCCGGTCAACACGACCGCCACGATCGAGATCCCCGCCGACGCGGCCGTCCGGGAGGGCGGGCGGCCGGTGGCCGGCGCGCCGGGCGTGCGCGCCGTCGCGCGCGACGGCGACGTCCTGCGCGTCGAGGTCGGTTCGGGCAGCTACCGGTTCACCGAGGGGAGCGACTCATGACCGCGCGACGGATGCGGCGGCTCGCCGTCGGGCTGGCCACGGCGGCGTTGCTCGTCGCCGCGCCGCAGCCCGCGCTCGCCCAGCGCCCCGGCACCGCGGCGCAGCCGGAGTGGGACGCCCGCACCGGCCGGCTCGACCCGGCCGCGTTCACCGCTCCGCCGAGCACCAGCCGACCCCACGCGTTCTGGTTCTGGAACGGCGAACTCACCGAGGCCGAACTCGCCCGCCAGCTCGACGAGATGCGGGCCGGCGGCGTGGAGGAGTTCTTCATCCACCCCCGCCAGGGCCTCGGCGGCGAGTTCGGGGTGACGGAGAACGACTACTACCTGTCCACGGACTACTTCGACAAGGTGGAGTACGCCGTCGAGCAGGCGGCCCGGCGCGGCATGAAGGCCTGGCTGTACGACGACCTCAACTGGCCGAGCGGCTTCGCCGGCGGCCGCACCGTACGCGGCGGCACGGTGGACGGGCGCACCGTCGAGGCGGACCCGACCTACGTGCCGTGGTACCTCACCCCCATCGCGGACGACGTGGCCGGCGGCACCACGTACGACCAGCCGGTGCCGGTGCAGGACCGGCCCGGCCCGGTCGACGACGAACTGGTCGCGGCGCTCGCCTACCGCAAGGCGGGGCAGGGCTCCTGCGTGACCGGCGGCCAGGCGCGCGGCGTCGCGCTCGACGGGGAGTCCGTGCGGGAGCTGACCCCGCGAGACGGGCGGATCACGTGGACCGCGCCGGAGGGCGACTGGTGCCTCGTCCAGCTCGTGCAGCGCCCACTGCTCAACTACCACCCGGACCTGGAGCCGGACGAGCCGTACGTCGACATGCTGAACCCCGACGTCACCGCGAAGTTCATCGACATCACCCACGAGACGTACGCCGACCGGGTCGGTGACCACTTCGGCACCACGATCCAGGGCATCTTCAACGACGAGCCCGGCTTCTACAACAACTTCCCGGACGGCCGCGGCGGCGCCGACTCACGCGGATCGGTGGCCTGGACCCCCGGCTTCCGCGCCTACCTGACCCGCAACGCCGGCTACGACCTGACCCGTGACCTCGCGGCGCTGTGGTACGACACCGGCGCCCGGACGACGCGGGTGCGGGTCGCGTACCACGACGCCCTGTCCGACCGGTACAACGAGGCGCACACCGCGCCGCTCGCCCGCTGGGCCGAGGAGCACGGCATCGCCCTGATCTCCAACCCGCTGGTCGAGGAGGACCTCGGCAGCCACCGGCTGATCGAGGGCGGCAGCTGGTTCGAGATGCAGCGCCACTACCACCTGCCCGGGATGGACCTGATCAGCGGCCTCGACACGTCCGCCGTCACCCCGAAGCTCAACTCCTCGGTGGCGCACCTGTTCGGCCGCGACCGCAACCTGGCCGAGACCTTCGGCGCCTTCGGCTGGGACCTCACCGTCGAGGAGATGCGCCGGACGGTCGCCTGGGAGGCGGCCGGGGGAGTCGACCTGATCGACAACCACGCCTTCTACTACTCGATCGACGGGCAGCGGGCGTCGGAGTCCCCGCCGAGCGAGTTCTTCCAGAACCTGTTCTGGCCGCGCTTCGGCGCGTACTCGGCGTACGTCGGGCGGCTGACCGAGCCGGCCCGCGGGGCCCGGCCGGTCAACCCGGTCGGCGTGCTCTACCCGAGCTCGTCGATCATGGCGACCGGCACGCCGTGGGACGTGCGGGGGTTCGCCGGCAACGGGCCGGCGCTGGGGCCGGTCGACGCGTCGTGGAAGGCGACGTCGAACACGCTGCTCGACGCGCAGCTCGACTTCGACTACCTCGACGAGCTGGCGCTGGCCGGCGACCCCGACCTGGGTGTGGACCTCGACGTCGACCACGGTGACCTGACGCTCCGCGACCAGCGCTGGCAGGCGCTCGTCCTGCCGCGCACCACGGTGCTGTCGCTGGCGGCGCTCGACACCATCGAGAAGGTGGTGCGCACCGGCGGCACCGTCGTCGCGGTCGACGGCCTCCCGACGCACGAGGCGAAGGGCCGGGACGCGCAGCTCCGCCAGCGGCTGACGGCGTTGTTCGGCACCGACCCGCAGGCGCCGCGGGAGTCGCGGGTGACGCATCGCAACGGCGGCCTCGCGGTGTTCCTGCCGGATCGCAGCCGGCTCGCCGAGGTCGTCCGCGAGCGCGTGACAGCGGGCGTCACCCTGACGCCGCCCACGTCGGCCGTCCGGGTGCGGCACGTGCAGTGCGGCGCCGACCACGCCTTCCTGCTGGTGAACCTGACCGACGACGCGGTGCGGACGACGGCGGACTTCGACGTGGCCGGCGTGCCCGAGCTGTGGGACCCGGACACCGGCGAGCGCCGGGTCGCGCCGGTGTACGGCACCGGCGCGAGATCGAGCACCGTCGACCTGGACCTCGACCCGTACGAGGCGACCTGGGTGGTGTTCCGACCGGGGGCGTACGTCGCGGCCCGCACACCGCACCTGACCGCGACCAACGCCGCGGAGGTGACGGCCGTGACCGCCGCGCGCGGCGGCGTCCGCGCGACACTCGTCGCCGACGAGCCCGGCGCCCTGTACGCCGTGGGCCGGCTCGGCGGTCGGCAGTACGCCGCGCGGACCACCGTCACCGACCCGCTGGAGCCGATCACGCTCGACGGCGACTGGGCGTTCCGGTTCGACGCCGACGGGGCGCGGACGGTCGAACGCCCGCTGCGCAGCTGGACCGACCTCGATCCCCGGTTCTCCGGCTCCGGGGTCTACACCCGCGAGGTCGACGTTCCCGCCGGCTTCCTCGCCGACCGGCGACGCGTCCAACTGGACCTGGGCGACGTCCGTGAGCTGGCCTCGGTGTCGGTCAACGGAGACCGCCCCACCCCGGTCGACGCGCGCCCGTACGTCGTCGACGTCACCGACCGGCTGCGGCCCGGCGCCAACACGATCGAGGTCACGGTCACCAACACGCAGGCCAACGCGATCCAGGGCAACGCCCGCGCGTCCGGCCTCCTCGGCCCGGTGCGCCTGCGGCCCGAGCGCGTCGTGACGCTCGACCTGGAACGGGGCGCCGAGGTCACGTCGTACGACCTGACCGTGGACCCGGTCCGGACCACCGTGCTTCCCGGCGCGACGAGCACCGTCCGGGCCAGGATCGACGGGGTGGCACCCGACCGGTTGGTGGGGACGCTGACGACGGAGGCACCGGCCGGATGGACGGTGGACCCGGCCAGCGTCCCGGTCGCGGTGGAGTCCGACGGCCGCCGGGTCGCGTGGGACGTCCCGGTCCGGGTGACGGCGCCGGCCCGCGCGGCCGAGGGGTCGTACGACCTCGCCGTGCGCTTCGAGGGCCAGGGCGGCGAGACGATCACCCGTGCCGTCACGGTGCAGGTCGCGAACGCGTTCGCCGCGTGGGAGTTCGAGACCGACGGCGACGCCGAGGGGTGGACGGCGGCCAACCAGGTGACCCCCCTGACCGTGTCGGGCGGCGCGTTGCGGTTCTCGTCCACCGGCGGTGACCCGTACCTCGTCGGGCCGGCCGTCGACGTCGATCTCACCGGCGGAGCGGTCGTCGAGATCGTCATGCAGTCGTCGACCGCGGGGGCCGGCCAGGTGTTCTGGGCCACCACCGAGGGCGGCTTCGCCGAGTCGCGCAGCGGTGTGTTCGACACGGTCGCCGGCACGCACACCTACCGGGTGCCGATCCCGGCGCAGGCCGCCCACCTGCTGCGGCTGCGACTCGACCCGCTCCGGGACGCGGGGGACCTCGCGGTACAGGGGATCCGGGTGCTGCCGGCAGGCTGACCGCCACGTCCGGGCGGCCCGCGACGGACCGGTGCCGCCGGGCCCGCGGGGCCCGCCCGGGCCACCCCGCACCGCTCAGCGGTGCAGGGTGGCCCCCTTGAGCGCCTTGTCTACGGCCTTGCGCGGGCCGTGCAGCGCCAGCCCCACCAGGTCGAGCTTGTCGCGGGGAACCGCACGCACGGCCGCCCGGTTGTCGCGGTCGTTGCCGGTGCCGAACAGCTCCTGCGTGAAGATCGACAGGGGTACGCCGAGGGTGAGCGCGCGGTCGTGCGCGGCGGTCAGCACGTCGCGGTCGCCGGCGAAGACCAGGACCGGCTGGCGGAACATCGGCAGGTAGCGGGTGTCGTCCGCGTCCCGGTACTCCTCGCCGAGCAGGTCCGGCGTCGTGCCCGCGATGCCACTGACCAGGAACGCGGTGACGTTCAGCCGCTGCCAGGTCGCCAGGTCGTCGCGGAGCAGGACAGCGATCTTGGTGTCGAAGCGGATGGGTTCGTTCACGACGTCGAGCCTGCTCCCGCGGCCGGGATCGGTCTTGTACGTTCTTAGCGTGCACGGACCGGCGGCGGACACGCGGGTGAGTGCCTGGCGGCCGGCGGTGCGGGGGATCACCGAGGTGTTCCACGCCCACTTCGTGGACCACGCCTACCCGCCCCACACCCACGACGTCTGGACGCTGCTGATCGTGGACGACGGGGCGATCCGCTTCGACCTCGACCGGCACCGGCACGGCGTCCTGCGGCGTTCGGTCACCCTGCTGCCGCCGCACGTGCCGCACGACGGCCGGGCCGCCACCGCGCACGGCTTCCGCAAACGGGTCCTGTACCTGGACACGACGCTCCTCGGTGCGGGGCTCGCCGGCGCGGCCGTCGACCGGCCGAACGTGTCCGACCACCTGCTGCGCCACCGCGTCCACCAGCTGCACCAGGCGCTCGCCCGGCCCGGGGAGTCCTTCGAGGCGGAGAGCCGCCTCGCGTTCGTCCTGGAACGGCTCGACCAGCACCTGCGGGGGCACGCGCCGCCCGCCGTGCCGCCGCCCTCGCACCGCCTCGCCGTACGGTTGCGCGAGCTGCTGGACGCCCGGACCGAGGCGGGCATCACCCTGCACGAGGCCGCCGAGCTGCTGCACGCCCACCCGACCCACCTGGTCCGCGTGTTCACCCGGGCGTACGGGCTGCCACCGCACCTGTACCTGACCGGCCGCCGGGTCCAGCGTGCGCGGCGGCTGCTGCTGGCCGGTCACCCTCCCGCCCTGGCCGCGACGGCCGCCGGGTTCTACGACCAGTCCCACCTGACGCGGCACTTCAAGCGCCACCTCGGCGTCAGTCCCGCCCGGTACGTCGGCGCCGGCTGAGGGGCCGCCGGGCGGAGGACGGCAGCGCCGGGCGTCGCGGGCGGGGGATCTGCCCGGTTGGCCGGCCGACCCGCACGGGGACTGAGACGATCCGCAGGTGGGTGCGGAGCCGCGCGAGTGCGTGCCGGAGCGGCCGGTGCGCGGGCGCCGGGTGGACTGGCGGCAGTGGGCACCGCTGACCCTGCTCACGCTGGCCGTGCTGCTCGGCGGTGGGCTGTGGCTGGCCGGGCTGCGGGGGCCCGCGCAGCTGGTCTGGGCGGCGGTGACCGTGGTGGCGCTGGTGCCGGCCACGTGGGCGACGCTGCGCCAGCTGTGGCGCCGGCAGTTCGGCGTGGACGTGATCGCCGTGCTGGCGCTGGTCGGCACGCTGCTGGTCCGCGAGTACCTGGCCGGCGCGGTGATCGCCGTGATGGTCGGCACCGGGCAGGCACTGGAGGGGTACGCGCAGCGCCGGGCCAGCCGTGACCTGCGCGCGCTGCTGGAACGCGCCCCCCGGCAGGCCCGGCGGCGTACCCCGGCCGGCGGGATCGAGGTGGTGCCGCTGGACCGGGTGTCCGTGGGGGACCGGTTGCTGGTCGGCCCTGGCGACGTGGTGCCGGTGGACGGGACGGTCGAGGAGGCCGCGACCCTGGACGAGTCGGTGGTGACCGGCGAGTCGCAGGTCGTCGACCGGGCCGCCGGCGAACAGGTCGCCAGCGGCGTCGTCAACGCCGGCGCCGGGTTCGGGCTGCGGGCGACGAGGAACGCGGCGGAGAGCACGTACGCCGGGATCGTCCGGCTGGCCGAGGAGGCCACCGCCCGTAAGGCGCCGACGGTCCGGCTCGCCGACCGGTACGCCGCCGCGTTCGTGCCGTTCACGCTGGCGCTGGCGGGGATCGCCTGGCTGCTCAGCGGCCAGTTCCTGCGGGCGGTGGCGGTGCTGGTGGTGGCCACCCCCTGCCCGCTGCTGCTGGCCACCCCGATCGCGATCGTCTCCGGGTTGTCCCGGGTGGCCCGGCGCGGGGTGCTGGTCCGGGAGGGCGGTTCGCTGGAACTGCTCGGCCGGGCCCGCACCCTGCTGCTGGACAAGACCGGCACGCTCACCGTCGGCCGTCCCCGCGCCGCCGAGACGGTGGTGGCGCCGGGTGGGGATCGGGACGACGTGCTGCGCCTGGCCGCGTCCGTCGAGCAGCTCTCCCCGCACGTGCTGGCCGCGGCGCTCGTGCGGCAGGCCCGCGAGCGGGGGCTGCGGCTCGCGGAGCCGGCGGAGGTCACCGAGGAGCCGGGGCGGGGGGTGACCGGCCGGGTGGAGGGTCGGCGGGTGCGGGTGGGCCAGCTCGCCGGTGAGCCACCCGAGTGGGCACGCCGGGTGCGCGAGCGTGCCGAGCTGGCCGGCCTCTCGACCGTCTGGGTCAGCGACGACCGCGGCCCGCTCGGCGCGGTCCTCCTGGAGGACCCCGTACGCCCCGACGCCCGGCGTACCGTGCGCCGGCTCCGGGAGGCGGGCCTGCGCCGCCTCGTGATGGTGACCGGCGACCGGCCGCGTACCGCCCGGCAGGTGGCGCAGCTCGTCGGGGTGGACGACGTCATCGCCCAGTGCTCGCCACGGGAGAAGGTCGACCGCGTCCGGGCGGAGTCCGGTCGGGCGGTCACCGTGATGGTCGGCGACGGCGTCAACGACGCCCCCGCGCTGGCCGAGGCGCACGTCGGTGTGGCGATGGGCGCCACCGGGGCCACGGCCTCCTCCGAGGTGGCCGACGCGGTGCTCACCGTGGACCGGCTGGACCGGCTCGCCGACGCCGTCGAGATCGCCCGCTACGCGCGCCGCATCGCGGTGCAGAGCGCCACCGTCGGGATGGGTCTGGCCGTCGTCGCGATGGTCGCCGCCGCCGCCGGCCGGCTGCCACCGGTGGCCGGCGCGTTCCTCCAGGAGGGCATCGACGTGCTGGTGATCGTCAACGCGCTGCGGGCCCTCGGCGGTGGCCTGCGTCGGCGTGACGTCCCGCCGGAGACCCGGGACCTGCTCGACCGGTACGCCGGTGAGCACGCCGCCGTGCGGGACGTGCTGGCCCAGGTCCGCGACACCGCCGACCTGGTGGCCACCAGGCCCGACGCGCCGGAGTGCGTACCGGCGCTGCGCGAGGTGCACCGCCGGCTGACCGCGCGGGTGCTGCCGCACGCGGCGGGTGAGGAGCGGCAGCTCTACCCGGCACTGGCCGGTCCGTTGGGCAGCGACGAGGCGACCTCGACGATGAGCCGCGGGCACGTGGAGATCACGCGGCTGGTCGACCGGATCGGCGGCCACCTGGCCGCGCACGCCGACGGCCGGCTGCGCCCCGACGAGGTGCCCGACCTGCTGGCCGCCCTGTACGGGCTGGACGCCGTGCTCCGCCTGCACCTGGCCCAGGAGGAGGAGGACTTCTTCTCCCTCGGGCCGGCCCGGGGCGACGACGGGCGGTAGGACCCGCGCCGCTCAGACGAGTGGCTGCCGGTAGCGGCGGGACAGGAGGTCGAGGTCCGGCTCGCCGAACGTCTCCACCAGTTCCGCGAACCGCGTCACCTTGTCCTCGCCGAACCGCCGCACGGCGGCCGCGTACGACGCCGCCGTCACGAACGTGGGCGGGGTCGTCTTGCTGTGGAACTTGTCGGCGTACATGACGAGCCGTTCCTCCACGGTGTCGGCCGTGTAGTCGCCCACCGGCAGCGGCAGGCGCTGTCGCCGCACGTCGGCACGGGTGATACCGACGCCGGTGTGGTGGGAGCAGAACCGGGCGACCACCTCGGGGAGGCCGAGGTCCCGGAGCAGCGCGTGCCCCAGCACCCCGTGGCGGACGTAGTTGTCGTGATCCAGTTCTCCGGCCGTGCCGTAGAGGCGGTAGACGCCGATGTCGTGCAGGAGGCATCCCGCGCGCACCAGGTCGACGTCCACGGGCGCGTGACGCCGGTCGAGCAGGTGTTCCGCGACGGCGCAGACGATCCGGCAGTGGGTGTAGACGAGGTCGAACGCCTCCTCGGTCGGCGCGTACCGCTCGTGCAGCGCCCGGATCTGCTCGTCGGTCGGGATCGTCGTCGCGTGCTCGATCGTCACCTGCGGGCACCTGGGGGGTCGCGTCGTGGGATCACGTCGAGCCACCGTACCCGCGCGGGGACGGGCGCGGTGAGGCCGGCGGGTGGGTGTCGCGACGCCGCGCGCCCGATCGGCGTACGCCCGGAGAACTCCTCTCGTATGCACCCTTTGTCCGGCTAGTCTCGGGCCGTCCTCACGCCTGCTCGACCCCGGGAGTCAGCCCATGTCGCACCACCTCGACACCCCCCACGCGGCCCAGACCGGCCAGCTCTACCTGGACGACCTGTTCGTGTTCGAGGGCGAGCGCGGCACCGTGTTCGTGATGGACGTGAACAGCTCCGTGACGAAGGCCGACATCAAGCCGGGCTTCCACCACGAGGCCCGGTACGAGTTCAAGATCCACATCGACGGCTCGGAGATGGAGGCGCTGACCTACCGGGTCACCTTCGGCGAGTTCGACGGGACGGGGCAGGACGTCCGCGTCCACGCGCTCACCGGCGACGACGCCCGCGACGACGCCGCCACGGGCACCCAGGTCGCGCAGGGGCGCACCGGGCAGGAGGTGGCCGGCGAGGGCCTGCGCCTGTGGGCCGGGCGGATCACCGACCCGTTCTACGTGGACCTGGGCCTGGTGACCGCCGTGAGCGGCGCGGTCGCGAAGGGCGCGAAGCTCGACCGGTCGGCCTGGAAGCCGGAGAAGGCGACGAACAGCTTCGCCGGCACCACCGTCGACTCGATCGTGCTCGAGGTCTCCGACGACGCGATGCTGAGCGACGGCACGCGGATCGGCGTCTGGGCCGCCACCAAACTCGCCACCGACGCCGGAGGCTGGCGGCAGATCAACCGCGCCGGGCATCCGATGATGTGGCCGATCTTCTGGCCCACCGACACCGACTTCACCCACCCGGCGAACACCCGCCACCCCTGCGAGGACCTGCGCTCGGGCGGAGAGGAGATTGCCAAGGCGGTCGCCGGGGTCGTCGCCGCCAACGGCACCGCCGTCGACCCGCAGGCGTACGGGTGGAGCGTCACCCGCCGACTCTTCCCCGACGTGCTGCCCTACGAGGTGGGCACTCCCGCGAACTTCGGCTTCGCGACCGTCAACGGCCGCACCATGGCCGACAACGCGCCCGAGGTGATGTTCTCCCTGGTGCTGAACACCGGCATGACCTCCGGGCTCACGTCGGACACCTCCCGCGCCGCCCGCTCCGACTCCTTCCCCTACGTGGTTCCCGTCGCCGGCTGACCGCCCACGGCGCTACCAGCGGTTGCGGGCCTCCTCGGCCCAACCGACGAGCCCGTCCAGGTCGACGCGCTCGCCGTCGTCGGTCGCCGCCCAGCCGGTGAAGTGCCCGAAGCACTGGTGGGTCTCGTTGGCGAGCACACCGAGGTTGGTCCGGGCGACCTTCTCGTGGAAGGGGTGGAACTCCACCGCGACGCGCGCGCCGCTGATCCGCCACGGCCGTAGCCAGTCGGCGCGGTCGTACTCCCAGCGCAGCTCGTCGCCGATCTTGTGCAGCCGGCCGTCGACGAAGACCCCGTTCTCGGTCGAGCCGGTCCCGTCGGTCCACTGTCCACCGAGCTGGATCGCCCGGCCGGGGCCGCAGCCGGCGGCCCAGTTCCAGGTGACCGCGTACGGCCACCGGCCGCGTCCGTGGTCCAGGACGGCGAAGGATTCCGCCTCGCCGAGCGTGTGCTCCACCCCGTCCACCCGCAGGGTGCCGCGCACCGGGCGGCCGAGGTCCTTCACCGTGTACTGGAACCGGCGGGTGCTCCAGGGCACCACCACGCCGAGCGACTCGTGCCCCGCCGGCAGCGGCACGACGAGATCGACCTCGACCCCGGGCGCGGTGGCACGGATCGTGGTCTCCACCGGCCCCTGGTCGACGGCGATCGACAGCCCGCCGCCGCGGGCCCGCACGGCGCCGGACCCGCTGACCGGCGGGAACACGGCGCCCCGGGCGAGCGGGACGACCACGTTCCGGTCGATCTCGACCCTCGTCGCCCGGTCGAGCACGTAGAGGCTGTGCACCCCCGCGTAGTCCAGCGACGAGGCGACCAGGCCGACGACGTGCGTCGGGGTGACGATCCCCCAGTACTCCCAGCGCTTGTTCCGGCCCCAGCCCCGCAGGTTCGCGTGGTGCAGCGGGCGGCGGCTCCACCCCACGGCGTCGGGCCGGAGCCGCCCGCTCGGGAGGCACAGGTCGACCGGCTCGGTGATCTCCCGCTCGTGCGTCATGCCGGCGAGGCTATCCGGCCGGGCCGGCTACCTCTGCGGCACGGCCCGGCGGCCGCGCCGCCTCGCGACGTACGGCAGCACGAACAGGTAGAGACCGGTGACCAGCAGCAGCGCGAGCGGCAGCAGCGGCACGTAGGACACCCAGACGACGGGCTCCTCCCGCGCCAGGGCGACGACGGTGGCGACGACGGTCACCGTGAAGGCGACGGCCAGCCAGCGGTGGATCTGCCGGACCCAGGCGTTCCCGGACATCGGAACCTCCTTCGAACGAGCGGTGCCCGGCGGGCTGCCGGGCGGGACGTCCACGCCGGTCACGCTAGCCACGACCCGGCGACCGACGCTTCTCGATTCCTGACCGGCCCGCCGTCCGGCCGGTGACGCCGCCCGCCGGTCGCCGGGCCCGGGCGGTGACTAGGGTGAGGGGCGTGCTTCGTCAGGTGTCCGCCACCCGCTACGTGACCCCGCTGCGGGAGGGCGGCTCGCTGCCCGGCGTCGTCGAGGCGGACGACCTCGGCACGTACGTGATGAAGTTCCGCGGCGCCGGGCAGGGCCCCAGGGCGCTCGTCGCCGAGGTGATCTCCGGTGAGTTGGCGCGGCGGCTCGGGCTGCCCGTCCCGGAACTCGTCATCGCCCACCTCGACCCGGTCGTGGCGCGCGCCGAGCCGGACGAGGAGGTCCAGGAACTCATCAAGGCGAGCGCCGGCGACAACCTGGGCATGGACTTCCTGCCGGGGGCACTCGGCTTCGATCCCGTCGCCCATCCGGTGGACGCCGAACTCGCCTCGCGGACGCTGGTGTTCGACGCGTTCGTGGAGAACGTGGACCGGAGCTGGCGGAACCCGAACCTGCTCGTGTGGCACGGCGGGCTCCGGCTCATCGACCACGGCGCCACGCTGTACTTCCACCACAACTGGGCCCGGGCGGCGAGCGTGGTGCACCGCCCGTACCAGTGGGACGACCACGCCCTGAAGCCGTACGCGACGGCGCTGAGGGAGGCTGGTGAGGAGTTGGCCCCACGGCTGACGCGGGCGCTGCTGGACGAGGTCGTCGCCCTGGTGCCCGACCAGTGGCTCGACGATCCCGAGGCGGAGCGGGACGCGTACCGGGAGCATCTGGCGGCGCGGGCCGCGAAGCCGGAGGCGTGGTTGCCGTGAGGAGTCCCTACGAGTACGCGGTCATCCAGGCCGTTCCCCGGATCGAGCGGGGCGAGCTGATCAACGTCGGGGTGCTGCTCTACTGCCAGCAGAGGGACTTCCTGGCCGCGCGGACGCACCTGCACGAGGGACGCCTGCTCGCGCTGGATCCGGACGCCGACCTGGAGGGCATCCGGGCGGCGCTGGCGTCGTGGGAGACCACGTGCGCCGGGGACGGCGCGTCACGGGTGATGTCGCTGGGGGAGCGGTTCCGGTGGATGGTCGCCCCGCGCAGCACGGTCCTGCGGGCCGGGGCGGTCCACATGGGGCTCGCCGAGGACCCGGAAGCCGAACTGGACCGGCTGCTCACGCTGCTGGTCCGCTGAACGCCCCGCCGCCTCAGGCCAGGGCCAGTTCGGCGGACGCCGCGGCCGGCTCCGGGGGAGTGGCGACGGCGTGGCCGGGCAGCGAGCGCCCGGGGTCGACGACGGACGTCTCGATGCCGAGGGCCTCGGCGCGGGCCGTCATGTCCGCGAGGCACCGCCGGCCGGCCGGATCGGTGACCCGTGCCCGGCTCAGGTCGATGGTCAGCCGCCGCGTCGGTGGGCGCAGCGCGCCGTCCAGCACGCTCCGCACGTCACCGGCGGTGCTCGCGTCCACCGTCCCCTCGACGCACACCCACCGGTGACCAGCGATCGCCGGCAACGCCGTGACCGCGAACGACATCACGCCCTCCCCTGCTGCCGTCGCTGACCGCACGCCGCTGACCAGCGAGCATCCGCGGCGCTCCCCTCATGGTTTTAGCACTCTCACGGCAGGAGTGCCAGCGGGGGGCGCGTGCCGCGTCGGCGGCTGCCGTACGCCACGGCAGCCGCCGACGTCCGACTCCCGTGCGGCGGAGGCCGACCGGCGGATCAGTCCAGGGCGTCCTTGACCTTCCGGACGACGTTGGTCAACCCCTGGGCGTGCGCGCCACCGGCGTCGCCGGGCTTGCCGGGCCCTCGCGACCCGTCGTAGGTCGCGTACAGCTTCGGGTCCGGCGGCGGGGGCAGGGCCGTGTCGTCGGTGAGCGCCACGGGTTCCGCCTGGTAGGTCAGGTCCGGCCCGCCGATGAGGCTGGGGCCCTGCGCCCAACGGCCCTCACCCGCCCGGCTGTCCGTGGTGAAGCTCCAGAAGGTGTGGTTCTGGTCCTTGTTCTCGATGTCGCCGTTGGAGTTCTCGATGCCGTGCTCGACGAAGCCGTCTTCGATGAGCTGCTCGATCCCGAGCAACCACTGCTGCTGGTGGTAGGTGTCGCGGGCGAGGTTGAACCGGAGCATCTCCTTGACGCCGGGGTCGTCGGTCATGTTCATGACGCGGCTGGTCTGCAACCGGCTCTGTGCCTCGGCCGCGACGTTGGAGCGGAAGTCGGCGAGCAGGTTGCCGCTCGCGACGATGTAGCCGGCGTTCCAGGGCACGCCCTGGCTGTCGCGCGGCAGTGGCGATCCGCCGCCGACGATGGCGTGCTGCGGGTTCATGCCGCCGATCACGGCGGCGAGCACCGGGTGGCGGCGACGGCCTTCTCGGTGGTCTCGGCGGGGGCGCCCTCGAGCAGGCGGGCGAGCATCGTGTTGAACATCTCGACGTGACCGATCTCCTCGGTCCCGATGTCCATGATCATGTCCTTGTACTTGCCGGGAACCCGGCAGGTCCACCCCTGCCAGAGGTACTGCATCATCACGGTCATCTCGCCGAACTGGCCGCCGAGGACCTCCTGGAGCTTCATGGCGAACAGGGCGTCGGGCTTCTCCGGCTTGGCCTGGAACTGTAGGTGTCGGTCGTGTCGGAACACGCTGGCCTCCCTCTGGGTGTCACGGTCGTGGTGCCGCTGCGGAGGTACCTACCCGACCCGCTGGCCCCCGCGGGTCCGCTCTGGCCCGGGCGGGCCACCGGGCCGGCGCGGTCAGCGCGCGGGCGCCGGCTCCTTGGGATGCCGCCGCCACGAGATCGTGTCGGAGATGACGACGAGGGTCAGGACCACGTTGACGGTGGTGGTGACCAGCATCGGCGGGATGGCCACGGTGGTGGGGACGACGACGGCGAGCAGCAGCAGCCCGACGACCCGGGACCGGGCCACGCGGCTGAACGTCAGCTTGTCCAGCAGCATCCGGCCGACGAGGAAGACGGCCGGACCGCCCGCGATCGCCGCCACCCACACGATGTTGTTGTGCCCGACGGGGTGCGACACGATGACGTCCTCGCTCGCCGCGCTGATCACCAACCCGGCGATCAGGATGAGGTGCAGGTGCGAGAGGGACCGGCTGTAGCGGGCCGGATCGCGGCTGGCCACGATGCCGGCCGGCAGTAGTACGCCGGCGCGGTAGAAGTAGATGCGCCACAGCAGCACGGTCGTCCAGAACGAGACGACGAGCGCGAGGATCCGTTCGATCTCGTAGTGGTACTGGGCCAGCTTGAGCGCCGGCGCGATGATCTTGTCGCCCAGGGCGATGATCGTGAACTGCTGGAACCGCTCGGCCAGGTGGTCGGCCGACGAGGTGAGCCCGTGCCCGCGCAGGTCGTACTCGGGCAGCCGCAACTCCGCGCTGGAGTAGTCGATGACCAGGGCCACCGTCCACAGCAGGAGCCGGGCGTCGTCCACGACCCCGCCGGCCACCCACAGTCCCGCCGACAGGATCCACCAGGCCACCTTCCGCCCGCCCGCCGCGGTGACGCCACCACGGCGCAGCGCCCGGACGACGAAGACGGTGCGCCCGACCTGACTGACGACGTAGAGGCCGGCGAACAACAGCGCCTGGTCGCCGAACGCGGTCGGCACGGCGACCGACATCAGCAGACTGGCCAGCATGACGGTGACGATCAGGGTCTGCACGCTCGGCCGGTCCGGGTCGAGCCGGCCGGACATCCACGTGGTCAGCACCCAGATCCACCAGAACGCCGCGAGGAGCAGCATCACCCGCCACAGCCCGGCCCAGGTGAGATCGGCGAACAGGAAGTTCGACAGCCGCGTCACCGCGAACACGAAGACCACGTCGAAGAAGAGTTCGACGTAGGTGGCCCGCCGGGGACGGTTGGGGCGCCGGAGCAGTTCCAGCGCGCGACCCGCCGTCACGGCGTCGGGACCCTTCGTGTCGGTCGCAGCGGCATCGCCGGAACACTCGCAGCTTCGACGGCTGGGCCCTGCCGGAACGGACAGTTCCCAGGAGGCGGATGAGGAGGTCGTGCCATCGGGCGCGGCGCCACGGGCCGCGCTGCCAGCATGTCGCAGGCGCGTCGGGAAATCCGGAGGATGCCGCAGGTCCACCGGCACCGCGCCGGGCGGCGTACGGCGGATCGGCCGTCGTGGGGGCGGTGAAGATGCTTCAATCGGATCAAACCGAACGTTTGTCAGGAACGCGGACGAAGTCCGCCCCGCCGAGGAGCCCGGGATGCAGCTGACCGCCACCGACAACCACGCCGTCGCCCAGGCCGTGCACGACATCGGGTCCGCCCTCTGGTTCGGTGGCACCGTGATGGGCGTCGCCGGGGTGAACAAGTCGGGCAGCGACCTGCGGGACGGCATCGACCGCATCCGGGTCGCCGAGTCGGCGTGGGGCCGGTTCGGGCCCGTGCAGTGGCTCGGCATCGGAGCCACGCTGCTCGCCGGCGCGCAACTGGCCCGGGTCGGCGGGCGGCGCATGGCGTTGCAGAAGGGGTTCGGGACGGTCGGCGCCGTCAAGGCCGGACTGGCGGTCGCCGGCGCCGCGGCCACCGCCTACGCCGCCTACTGCGGGAGCAGGATCGGCCGGCTCGCCGAGGAGGCCCACCGCCGCGGCGACCGGGTCGAGGTACGCGACGCGACCCTGCCGACCCCGGAGACACCGGCCGAGATCGCCGTCTGGCAGCGGAGGCAGCGGCTGGTGCAGTACCTGGTGCCGGTGCTCGCCGGGGCGAACATCGCCTGCGGCTCGTACCTCGTCCAGTCGTACCGCATGGGAGCGACCGGCAAGGGCGTCCTGCGGCGCCTGCTGCCGGACTGAGCCGGCGGTCACGCGAGCGCAGGCCGGGGAGGGACCGCCCGCACCCCGGTCGGAAGGAGACGACGGTGGCCCGGACAGCCCCGGTACCGGACGTCCGGGCCCGGTTCGCCGCGGGCGCGCCTGGGCGTCGACCCCTGACCCGGGCGGCCGTCGGCGGCCTGGCCGCACACGTGTTCTTCGAGCTGGGGGCCGGCGTCGGTATGCCGCTGGCCTCGGTGGTCGGTCCGTACCCCGCCGCCACCGCCTGGGGGTTGGGCACCGCCGCCGTCTGGCGCGCCGCCGGCCGTCCGTCGCCCTCGGCCGACCGCCTGCTGGCCGCGGCGAACGGCTTCGGCCTGGCCGCCGTGGTGGCGCACCTCGCCGGGTGGCCGACCCGGACGCGGTTCGGTGTGCCGTGGCTGCGGACGTGCGAAGGGCTCGGACCCGACCTGATGCGGTACTACAACCCCATCATCTACGTCTCCGGGGCCGCCTGCCTGCTGGCGATCCTCCGCGAGAACCGGACCGCGCCCGTGGCGCTGCCCGCGCTCATGCTCGGCCTCGCTCCGGCGCTCGTCGCGATGCAGCACGCCGAGCACCGGCGGCTGAAGGCGCGGGCCCGTCGCCGCCGTGCCTGGTGGAACCGCAGGCTGTGACCCCGTCAGGGGCCGTCGGGCGGCTCAGCGCACCGCCCCGTGGCGGAGTACCGCGTGCGCGCCCACGGTCTGGTTGACGATCTGCGTGACCCGTACGTCGACCGCGACGCTGGCCAGCGCCACCGCGTCCGGGCGGCTGACGCCGTACGAGCGCTGGACGAGCGTCAGCATCGAGTCGAGGGCCATGAACACGGCGTCGTCCACGGTCGCGCCGACACCGAGGGTCAACCAGGCGTCGGCGGTGCGGGCCACCGGGCCGGTGACCGGGAAGTCGTCCCGGACATCGAAGGTGAGCGTCACCTCGTCCATCGGGCACTCGATCGCGGTGCCGCCGATCTCCCCGTCGCCCTGCGCGGCGTGACCGTCGCCCACGGAGAACAGCGCGCCGTCGACCGGGATCGGCAGAAGGAGCGTGCTGCCGGCGGTCAGTTCCTTGCAGTCCAGGTTGCCCCCGCAGGGCCGGGGCGGGATCGTCGAGTGCCGGCCCGGCTCGGCCGGCGGCATCCCGAGCACCCCCATGAACGGGCGCAGCGTCACCGTGTGGCCGTGCTGGTTGCGGCCGACCATCCGCACCGGGTCCAGTTCCCAGGCGTGCACCACCCCCTCGCCCTCGTCGACGCCGTACCGCTCGTTGAACGCGCTCGGCCAGCCGCCGGCCACGGTGGTGCCCCAGGTCGCCGGGACGATCGCGTCGACGCGTACCTCGAGGGTCTGCCCGGCGCGGGCGCCGCGGACCGCGACCGGACCGGTCAGCGCGTGCCCGCAGTCGGGCTGGTACTGCGGGGCCCGTGGACGGTCCCGGTGCGGCCCGCCCTGGTACGGGCCGGCCGACCACCAGCAGTCGAGGGTGCGGTAGGTGACGGTGTCGCCGGGGTCGACGGTGAGCACGGGCGCCAGGTCGGGGGAGAAGTGGCCGTGAAGGGTGTCGTCGCCGGGTTCGAGGGTGTGTCGCATTCTGCGCAGGCTAGTTGCCGCGGGGCGGCCGGGGCGATCCCGGCGGACGCCGAGGGGCCGGCCCGTCGGGGCCGGCCCCTCGCCCACCACCCACCGGCACGCGACCGGGCCGCGGTGTCAGGACCAGATGCGGTCGTGGGAGTTGGCCTTGTCCCACTCCAGGGTGGGATTGAAGTAGCCCTCGTCCGGGTCCATCCGGCGCTTGACCTCCTGCTCGTTCAACTCGATGCCCAGGCCGGGGCCCTGCGGCACCGTGTAGAAGCCGTCCTTCACCAGCGGCTTGGCCGGGCCGTTGATGATGTTGTCCCAGCCCTCGACCTCGAACGAGTGGTTCTCCAGGGCGACGAAGTTCTGCGTCGCCGCCGCGATGTGCACCGCCGCCATGGCGCCCACCGGCGAACCGGCGTAATGGAGGAACATGGGGACGCCGTGCTCCTCGGCGTAGTCGCCGATCTTCTTGGTCTCGAGGATTCCGCCGGCGGTCGCCGGGTCGGGGTGGACGATGTCGACGGCCTGCTCGTCGATGAGCTTCTTGAACGGCTCGAGCCCGTAGATGTCCTCGCCGGTCATCACCGGTACGTTCGTGGCCGCCCGGAACTGCTTGAACTGCTCGGTGTACATCCACGCCACGACGTCCTCCATGTACGCCGGGGCGTACTCCTCGAGACGCTGGGCCAGCTTGATCTGGTCGTTGATCCCGAAGTGCCCCATGTGGTCGTGTCCGATCGGCACCCCGTACCCGACCACGTCGCGGACGGTCTCGACGTAGTCGGCCATCGCGTCCAGGCCCTTGCGGGTCAGCTGGATCCGGGTGAACGGGTGCGTGGTGGCGCCGTACCCGCCGGGCGTGAAGTTGTACTGGGCCAGGTCGCCCGGCCACAGGTTCCGGCCGTTGAAGGCGCCCTTCACGTTCTGGATCATCTCGATGCCCAGGTCCATCTTGAGGAACGTGTAGCCCTCCTTGACCCGGGCCTTCAGGCGCTCGGCGTACGTCTTGGGGTTCGTCGACACCGCGGCGTCGGCGTAGGCGCGGACCTTGTCGCGGTACTTGCCCCCGAGCAGCTGGTAGACGGGCACGCCGTACGCCTTGCCGGCGATGTCCCAGAGCGCCATCTCCACGGCCGACACCCCGCCGCCCTGGCGGCCGTGCCCGCCGAACTGCTTGAGCATCTTGAACAGCTTCTCGACGTTGAGCGGGTTCTGACCCAGGAGCCGGCTCTTCAGCAGCAGCGCGTACCGTCGGTCCGCGTCGTCACGCACCTCGCCCAGGCCGTAGATTCCCTGGTTGGTGTCGATGCGGATGATGGTGCTGCGGAAGGGCACACCCCGGAGGGTGACGGTGCGCATGTCGGTGATCCGAAGATCCGACGGGCTGGACGTCTTCGACACCTTCTGGCTGGCGTACGCCACCTGGTCCTCGATGGGGGCCGCGACGAGGCCGGCCAGGCTCAGGCCGCCCGCGCCGGCTGCGGCCATACCGAGGAATCCCCGTCTTCCGAGATTCGAATTCGCCGTCATGATTACCTCTCTGTGCGATTGCCGGGCATCCGGTGGTAGGTTCGGTGGGACCGGAATGGTGAGCTGGAAATGCCCCTCTCGATTCGGCCCGGCATCGTGTCGTCCGGTGCGGACGGCAGCGCGCGTCCGGCTGCGGGCGTCCCGCCGGAATGGCGGATCGACCTGCGCCGGGATGCATCGCGATGATCCGGGGCTCGTGGGCCCAGACGCTAATGGCCGCCGCGCGGGCGTGTTAAGAACGAGTTACGGATGCGCCCATCCGGATCCCGAATTACCGCTGCCGGAGCTGGATGGAGCCGCCACCTCCGACGGTGGTCGTGCGCGGCAGATTACGAATGACGTCAGTGGATATGTCAGGAATTCACCGCCGGCCCCCACAAGAAACGGAGTCCGCTGATGGCCGACCTCACCATCCGACCGATGACCGCAGACGACGCGGACCGGGTGCTGGCGATCTACCAGGCCGGCCTCGACGGCGGGAACGCCAGCTTCGAGACCGTCGCGCCGACGTGGACGGCGTTCGACGCCGGCCGGCTGGCCGACCACCGGTTCGTGGCGGTCGACGGTGACGGGACCGTGCTGGGGTGGGTGGCCGTCTCACCGACCTCGGCCCGCGCGGTCTACGCCGGCGTCGTCGAGCACTCCATCTACGTGGACCCGGCCGCCCAGGGCCGCGGCATCGCCCGGCTCCTCCTGGACGCCCTCATCGCCTCGACCGAGGCGGCGGGCATCTGGACGATCCAGTCGGGGATCTTCCCGGAGAACGCGGCGAGCCTCGCCCTGCACGAGCGGGCCGGCTTCCGGGTGATCGGCACCCGGGAGCGGGTGGGGCGGCACCACGGCCGCTGGCGGGACGTCGTCCTGCTGGAACGCCGGAGCCCCGTCGTCACCTGAGGCCACCGGCCGCGCCGCGCCTCGACCGGTGCGGCCTCCGTTTGCCGGCACGGCCGCGGGGTACCGACGGGGGATGACCACACCTGAGCACAGCCGGCGGCAGCAGGAAGACGACGCACTCGAACGCGGCGAGGTGTATCAGGACGTCGAGGGCAACCGGACGGCCGACCCGCGCGCCGGAGCGGCCAACGCCCACAGCGACGCCGACCGCAACGCCGAACACCTGAGCCGCGGCGAGGTCGGCCCGGGCGTACCCGAGGCGTAGCCCTTCGATACTCGCGGCTTCCTGATCGCGGGCGGATGCGGCTCCGGGCCACGGGCGGCTCGCCGGTGGCCCGGAGCCGGCAGCTCAGAGCCGCGCGACGCCGGCCGCGGCGGCCTCCTGCACCGCCGAGGCGCGGCGGGCCTGCGCCCGCTGCTCTCCGGCGTCCTCCCGGTCGGCGGCGGCCGCGGCCCGGGCCGTCCGGGACGTGGTCGTGGCGCCCGCCTGGTCACCGGTCACGCCACCGCGGATCCGGTTGTTGGCGGCCACCTGGGCGACCGGGTCGTTGGCCGTGAGGGCCAACTGGCCGTCGATGATGTTGTCGTCGACGATGACGCCGCCCGTGGTGCTGCTGATGCTCACGTCCCGGCCCCAGTAGCCGCCGGAGGCGCAGCTGTCGAGGGTGCCGTTCGGTCCCAGTTGCACGCCACCCAGGTTGCCGGCGAAGGTCGCCCGCCCGCGGACCGCGCTGCCGCAGACGACGCTCCCGGTGCTGCTGTTGAGCACCGACAGGGTGCCGTCGACGAACGAGTCGTGCACGTCGGTGTAGTAGGTGCCGGTGCTGTTGACGTTGCGTTCCACCTGGGTGTTGCGGTCGAGCCGGACCTCCCCGGCCCCGACGACGACGTTGCCGGCGATCGTCGACCCCTCCACGAAGAGGAAGCTGTCGATGGTCGCCGAACCCTTCGGTCGCACGGTCACGGCGCCGGTGCGCGCGTCCCTGAGGAACGCGCCGTACCCGCCGGCGGCCAGCACGACCTGACCGCCGATGGTGGTGTCGGTGGCGTCCAGGTAGCCGTCGGCGGCGACGCGCACCTCGCCGCTGACGTTGCCGCCGACGACCACCAGGTTCGCGCCGGCCGCGACGCTCACGTTGCCGGTGATCGTCGTGCCGGTGAGCGTGCAGGACTTGCCGGCGGGCACCAGCAGGTCGTTGGGCACCGTCACGGCGCCGCCGGTGCCGACGCAGTGGGTGACCAGGTCGGCGTGCGCGCTGGGCGCCACCACCAGCAACGAGCCGGCGACGACGGCGCTCACGGTGGCCAGCTTGGTGACGGTACGTCTGGGCATCGCGGTACTCCCTGTGGGTGAGGTTCGATACGTCATGCGCCGATGTCCGATCGGGCCGCGGCCCGGACGATGGCGCCCTGCTGCCGCTTGGTCAGGGTGCCGGCGGTCACGAGGGTGGCCGTGACCGTCTCGACGTGGCGGACGAAGGCCGCGTGGCTCGGGTACGCGGCGCCTTCGTCGATCAGGTCGTTGATCGTGCAGCCGTTGCCGGTGTCGACGTTGGCCACCCCGGTGTCGTCACCGTCGACGACCACCGTGTCCCGCGTGTCCGACCCGGGGCAGGCGTCGGTGCCGTCGGAGACCACGGTGAACGTCACGGACTGCTCGGCGGAGGTGTTCCCGGCGGCGTCGGTCGCCCGGTACCGCAGGGTGTGGGCGCCGGTGGCGCGGACGGAGAGCGGCCCGGCGTACGTCGTCCAGCCACCGGCGTCGAGCGCGTACTCGACGCGCGCGACTCCGGAGTCGTCGTCGGTCGCCGTGACCGTCACCGTCGCGACGCCCACGTACCCGCCGTTCTCGTCCCGCTCCCCGGTGACCGTGGCCGAGACCGTCGGCGGGGTGGTGTCCTCCACCGGCGGGGGAACCACGGTGAAGTGGGCCATCCGCTCCGCCGAGGTGTTGCCGGCGACGTCGGTGGCGCGGTAGTGCAGCATGTGCGTCCCCGGCTCGTCGACCACGACCGGCGCGGTGTACGCGGTGAAGGCGGCCCCGTCGAGCGAGTACTCGATCGACGCGACCCCGGACCGGTCGTCGGTGGCGGTCAGCGTGGCGGTGGCCGTACCGACGTAGTTGCCGTCGCCGTCCGTCTCGCCGGCCAGGTCGGCGGTCACCACCGGCGGGGTGGTGTCCTCCTCGCCGGGCTCGACGACCCGGAACGACACCGACCCGACCTCGCTGGTGTTGCCGGCGTGGTCGGTGGCCCGGAACTGCACCGAGTGGTCGCCGACGGCGGTGACCCGCACCGGCGCGGTGTACGGCTGGAAACTCGTGTCGTCGACCTGGTACTCGACGGTGTCCACCCCCGACCCCGCGTCGGTGGCCGTCACGGTCACCGTGGCGGCGCCGACGTAGTTGCCGTCCTGGTCGCGGTCGCCGCTGACCGTGGCGGCCACCTCGGGCGGTGTGGTGTCGGTGCCGCCGCCGTCGGTCACCACCAGTTCACCGACCATCTGGTCGTGGCCGGGGATGGCGCAGAAGTAGCGGTAGCGGCCGGGGCTCAGGGTCACGGTCACCTCGTGCCGCCCGTCGCTCGGGTCGTACGGGTTGGCGAGGATGTTCACGGTGACGTCGTGGTTGTAGCCCTCCGTGGTGGTGTCGAACGTCAACGTGTGCGGCATACCGGTGGTGTTGCCGGTGGCCGCGCTGTTCTCGAAGACGATCGTCGTCTGGCCGGCCACGACCTGGGTGGGCGCGGACTTGTAGCGGGTGATGTCGTCGTCGGCGGTCCAGGTCAGCACCTGCTCGGCGACGCGCGGGGCGGCCGTGGCGGACCCACCGGCCATCGGGAGCACCGCGAGCAGGAGGGCGGCCAGCACCGCTGTCAGTCGTCTGTTCATGCCGTCTCCTAGAGTTCGCGCACGCGGATGTTGCGGAACTCGATCAGGTCGTTGTCGCCGTGGTTCTGCAGCCCGACGAAGCCGCGGAGGAACTGCCGCAGGTCGGTCGGCGGGTCACCGGCCCGCGAGGACTGCTTGCCCGGGGTGTTGTCGAACTCGTTGATCACCACGCCGTTGCGGACGATCGTGTAGTGCTGCCCGACGACCCGGATCTCGTAGTCGTTCCACTGCTCCTTCGGGGTGGCGCCGGCCTGGGCGAGCGGCACCGGGTCGAAGTTGTAGACCGAGCCCGTCTTCTGCGGCTCGCCGCTCTCACCGTCGTAGATCTGGATCTCGTGGCCGCAGTAGATGGCCACCCACGCCGGTGAGGTGCGGGCCGACCCGACGGTGCCGCAACTGCCGGGCGGGCGCTCCTCCAGCGGGATCCGCGGATCGGGGAACCGGGTGAGGACCCCGCTGTTGGCGCGGCCCGTGCCCGGCGCGATGTCCCGGAACTGGAGCTTCAGCGAGAAGTCGGCCAGCTCCCTGGTGTGCCAGAGCATGCCCAGCCCGCCGCTGGACCGCAGCGACCCGTCCGGCTGGATGCCGAACGACCCGGACGGCGCCTGCTGCCAGCCGCGCAGCGACCCGGCCGTGCCGTCGAAGAGCGGCTCGTACCCCGTGTGCCCCTCCCGGCCGATCGGCGAGCCGGCGGCCAGGCGGGTCAGCGTGCCGACCTCGCGGCCGGTGAGCAGGCCGTCGTCCTGCAACGCGCGGGCCACCGTGGTGACGTGCCGCACGAAGGCGTCGTGGCTCGGCCAGGTGCTCTCGTCGTCGATCAGGTCGTTGGCCGTGCAGCCCTGCCCGACCGTGCGGCTCGGCACCCCGGTGTCGGTGTCGCCGAGCCAGACGGTCTCCCGCCGGTCCGGCACCGCGCAGCCCACCGTGACCGTGGTCCGCACCGTGGCCGTCTCGCCGTCGGCGTAGCGGACCGTCAGGCTCGCCGGGTAGGTGCCGACCCGGGCGTACGTGTGCCGCGGGTTCGCCTCGGTCGACGTCGCGCCGTCGCCGAACTCCCAGCGGTAGCTGACGCCGCCCGAGCGGGAGCCGGTGAAGGCCATGGTCAACGGCTTGTTCTGGACGGCCACCGCGTTCGCGGCCGGCGCCGGAGTCGGCGCCCCACCCGTGTAGACGACACGGACGAGCTTCTGGTTGGGGTGCAGGCTGAAGAACCCGCCGCCGTAGTCGAGCATGTAGAGGGCGCCGTCCGGCCCGAACTTGGCGTCCATCCAGCTCTGCAGGCGGTTGTCGCCGTTGCCGCCGGGGATGATGGCCCGCAGCGACTCGGCGAACACCGGCGGTTCGGCGCGCGGCACGCCGGCCGGGTCGACGGTGACGGCCACCCGGTTGTTGGCGTTCGACTGGTCACCGATGAGCCACTTGTCGTCCCAGTGCTCCGGCCAGGCGACGCCGCTGCCGGTGTCGACCCGGTCGCGGTGGTACGTCGGACCGGACATGACGGCCTGCCCGCCGCCCCGCAGGTACGGCTGGGTGTAGGTGGCGTCGGCGGCCACGTACGTCGGGAGGCCGCTGCCGTCCGCGCGCTTCGGGAAGACCGGCCCGCCGCCGTCGGGGGAGTACCAGATCATGTTGTCCCGCGCGGGCGGGATGTCGACCAGGCCGGTGTTGCGCGGGGACTCGTTGCGCAGGTTGTCGCAGTCGTACCAGCCGGTGAGCACGCTCGCGTCGGTGTTGCTGCGGTCGCGGTACGGCTGCCGGTTGCCCATGCAGTACGGCCAGCCCTGGTTGCCGGCGGAGGTGATGATGGTGGCCGTCTCGTACTTGGCCGGACCCAGTTCCGGGCTCGGCGACGAGGCGTCCGGGCCCACCCAGCCGGCGGTCAGCCACTGGCGCTCCGGGTCGACCTGGAGGCGGGCGATGTTGCGTACGCCCATCACGTAGATCTCCGGCCGGGTCTTCGGGGTGCCCGGCGGGAACAGGTTGCCCTCCGGGATGGTGTACGTGCCGTCCGGCTCCGGGTGGATCCGGATGATCTTGCCGGCGAGGTCGTTGGTGTTCCCCGAGGTGCGGCGGGCGTCCTGGAACGAGATGCCCGCGTACTCCCGGGTCCAGTTGTTGCCGGAGTAGCCCTGCGAGCCCTCGGAGGAGTTGTTGTCCCCGGAGCCCACGTACAGGTTGCCCTCGGCGTCGAAGGCCATCCCGCCGCCGGCGTGGCAGCAGCTGTGGATCTGCACCGGGAACCGCAGCAGGTCCTTGCGCGTGGCCTGGTCGATGGTCTGCGCCTGCCGGTCGTAGGTGAACCGGGAGATGGTGCGCTGCCCGATCCGCTTCTCCCGGTCGATCGACTCGTGCGGCATCCAGTACACGTAGAGCCATCCGTTGTCGGCGAACGCGGGGTCGGGCACGATCCCGAGCAGCCCCTCCTCGTTCTTCACCAGCTCCGAGCCGCTGCCCCGGTTGCCCATCACCTGAAGGGTGGTGAGCAGCTTGACCTGCCGGGTACGCGGATCCCAGGAGTGGATGGTGCCGCAGCCCAGGCCGACGTCCGGGTCGTCCCAGTCGGGGATCGGGCCGGTCGGGCAGGCGGCCTTGCCGACGTAGAACACGGTGCCGTCCGGCGCGATGGTCAGCCCGTGTGGCTCGCCGATCTGGTCGAGCTGGCCGGGCTGGTTGGCGGCGGTCAGCCGCTCGATCCGGTAGTTCGCGGCGATCGTCGCCTGGCAGTCGCCGCGGACGCGGCCGGTCGTCCAGTCGAGGGCCCCGGCCAGGTGCGCGCGGAAGGCGTCCTCGCCGTAGCTGCCCTCGGTGTGGCCCATGCCGGTGTAGAACGACCGGCCGCCCTCGTAGTCCCGGCACCAGGAGACCGGGTGGAAGGGACCGTTGGCGCCGGGGCCCGGGTCGTAGTGGCGTTCCTCCACCTGGGCGACCGTGTGGACGGTGCCGATGGGGTTCGGGTCCCAGTTGTCCCAGCGGTCCGACCGGGTGAGCGTCATCGGCAGCGACGCGGTGGCCGGGTGGTGCCGGTCCACGATGTCGACCACTGCCCGGTTCACGGGAGGCCGCTGCGGCGGGATCGCGTTGTCCGTGAACAGCCGCAGGTCCGCGAGCTGGGTCAGGGGCTCGCCGCTGTTCGCCGTGACGTTGAGCCGGTAGTGCGTGAACTCCCGGGGCGTGGCGATGTCGAACCGGCGGGTCTGGAAGCGCTCGGCGAAGGTCTGCCCCGTCCGCCGGTCGAGGTCGGTCCAGCTCTGGCCGTCCGCCGAGCCCTGCAACGTCCAGTCCCTCGGGTCGCGCCCGGGGGAGTCGTTGGCCGAGGTGAGGGCGTACCCGGTGATCCGCTTGGGCGCGCTCAGCTCGTAGGCGACCCAGGCCGTCGGCGTCCGGGCGAGCCACTTGGTGCCGGAGTCGCCGTCGGTCAGCTTCTCCTTCGTCTCGTTGGGCGGGTTCTCGCCGCTCGCGGTCACCCGGGCCACCGGCTCGGCGACCGGGATGGCGCCGGCCGGGCGGCTGCCGATGAGGCCGGTGAACCACGTGGAGTCGACCTGGGCGCGGGCGGCGTCGGCGATGCCGAGGAAGCCACCGCCGTCCTTCATGTAGGTCTGTAGCGCCGACTCCTGCTCACGGTTGAGCTCGGCGCCGGTCGCGGAGAGGAAGACCACGCTGCGGTAGCTCGCGAGGCCGGCCGGGGTGAACACCTTCGGGTCCGTGCTGACCGTGACCGCCATGTCGTGGTCGGCGGCCAGGTCCCTGATGGCCGCCACGGCGCGGGCCACGGGATCCTGCTGCTGCGCCGCGGGCCCGTGGAAGACGAGGACCCTGGTCGGGTCGTCCGGCGCCGCCTGCGGCGCGGTCCGTGGTGCGGCTGCCGCCGTGGTTGCCGGCAGCAGGGTCGCGGTCGCCGCCAGCGCGGCGAGCGCTCGTCGTACGTTTCTGGTCATCGCCGTGCACCCTTCCGTCATCGACCGTGCTGGTGGGTGTGGCCCCGGAACCGGTGGATCGCCTCCTCCGCGCCGGGCGGCATGCTGCCGTCGGCGTTGCGCACCAGGAAGAGCCCGACCATTCCGCCGTCGGAGTGGTTCTGCACGTGGCAGTGGTACATCCACACCCCGGGCCCGACGCCCTCGCCGGCCAGCACCTGGAAGCCGAACGAGCTGCCCGGGTTGAGGTCCTTGTTGTCGATCACCTGGCTCGGGTCGCTGGGGCCCTCGAGCATTCCGGTGCGGTTGTCGGCCCACCGGTGCGCGTGCAGGTGGAAGGTGTGGAAGAGGTTGCCGTGCCCGATGGCGATCCATTCCACCCGCTGGCCCAGGTTCGCCTCGAACATCGGCGTGTCCGGCGCCATCCGGTTGTTGATCGTCATGTCGTGGAACACGACGGTGAACTGCTTCTCGGGCAGGATGTCGCCGCGACGGCGGACGATCAGCGCGCCGTACAGCCCCTTGGCCACCCCGGCCGTGCCGTGGTCGGTGCCCATGGCGTGGTCGTGGTAGTGCCAGTAGCCGGCGCTGCCCGGCATGAACCGTCGGCCCGACGCCGCGAACATCTCCCGGGACCGCCACACGTACGTGCGGGTCTCGCCCGGATCGTTGTAGGAGGCGTTGAGCGGGCTGCCGTCGGAGTCGGTGCTGTAGTCCACGCCGTGCGGGTGGATGGACAGCCGCTGGTTGGTGGTGTTGACCAGGGTGATCTCCAGGGTGTCACCCTCGTACATCTCGAGCACCGGGCCGGGCACGGTGGCCTGACCTGGTGCCAGGCCGTAGCCGTACAGCCCGCCCGGTAGCTGCTCGGCGTAGAGGGTGACTCGCTTCGTGACCCCGGCGCTGGCTCGTGCCGGACCGGTGAGGGGAGTGCCGACCGCGGGCGCGGCCACGCCCATCGCTCCGGCGGCGAGCACGCCGGTGGTCATCAGGGATCTGCGGGACAGGTGACGGGGTGAGCTGAGGGCAGGGTCGTCCATAGGACTCCGTTCACGACCGGGCCGGCCCGCGACAAGGAAGGGCGCGGCGATCGTCGAGCGGGGTGGATCGCGCGCCCTCGTGCCACCTTCTCTCGGGGAGCCCAGAACTTTCGTCGAACGACGAGAATCTATCTATGGCATCGACGAAAGTAAAGGCGTTGGCGGGGAAAGCCGGTTTCCGCTTTCACGCGGACAGCTCCGGACGGGCGGGCACCGGGCGTGCGGCACCGCCGGGCAGCTCCTGCGCGGGGCCGTCCCGACGGCGCGGGCCCGTCGCCGCGCTACGGGCCGAAGGTGAAGACGTACGCCCGGAATCCGGGTTGGTCGGTGACGAGCGTCAGCACCCGGTCGCCGCGCGACGCGCCGGCGACGAGCCGGAACATGGCGGCCCGGTCGACGTGCGCCACCCCGTCCGGGTCGACGTCGGCGCCGCGCTCGCCGTCGAGGGGTCGCCCGTCGAGCAGCACCCGCACGGCGGCCCGGCCGGACGGCCCCGGATGGGCCACGAGGTTCACCTCGCCGGCGTTGAACGGCAGGGTGATCTCGCCGGTGCCGCCGGCGAGCTCGACGTGGTCACCGCTCGTCCGCCACTCGCCGGACAGGCGTACCGAGCCGGGCACCCGCCGGTCCGCGCCGATGTACGTCTCCTCCGTCACGTCGGCGTACGACGGCTGCTCGGTCGCGGCGAACCGAGCGGCCTCCGGGGTGACCGGGGGCAGGTCGACGCCGGGCGCCCGGTCGACGAGCAGCTCGCGGATCCGCGCCTCCGTCCGGTCGTACTCGCCCTCGCCGATCCACCGGGCGGCGAGCCTGCCGCCTGCGTCGAAGAGGTACCGGGCCGGCCACGCGAAGTTGCCGAGGGCCTCCCACACCCGGAAGTCGTTGTCGAGCGCGACCGGGTAGGTGAGGCCGTGCTCCCGGACGCCCCGCTCGATGGTGGCGGCGTCCCGGCCGAACGCGAACTCGGGAGCGTGCAGGCCCACGACGCTCAGGCCGAGGTCGGCGTAGTCCCGGTGCCAGGCCCTGAGATAGGGGGACGTGCGGATCCAGTTGACGCAGGTGTACTCCCAGATGTCGAGCAGCACCACCCGGCCGCGCAGCGCCTCGGGGGTCAGCGGCGGGGAGTTCACCCACCGCTCGACCTCCAGCGGCGGGATCCGCGGGGTGTCGTCGCTCATCGCGGCGACCGGGCGGCGGCCCGGACGTCGTGCGCGGTCGGCGCCAGCGCTGCCGTCGACATGGGACTCCACATCCTTCCCGTCACCTGGAGACGCCGGGGTCGCGGGGGCGACCGGGAGCGCGCGTGCGGTCGTGAGGGGTGAGGTGGGGCGGACGCGACAGCGGTCTCGCGGGCGGGCCGGCGGTCGGCCGGCGCGCGCGGTGGGGGCCTGCCGGCGCACGCCCAGCGTAGCGGGACACCCGGCTCCGCGAGCCGGAAACGGCCCCACCCAGCTCCCCGACGCCGCCCCGGCCAGCCTCAAGATTTCCTCAATTGCCCGCGTCCGCGTTCCACACATCGATCGCAGTCTGTTGAATCGAGCTCATCCGATCTGGCGCGGCCGCCCCTGTCGGTCCCTTTCCGTCGTCCCACGTGCTGTGAATGGGGTGTCAGGTGAAACGAAGACTGTCTCGGACGGCGGTTCCCGTCGCGTGCGTACTGGCGTTGATCGGTACGCCGGTGCTGACGTCGGGAGCCGTCGCCACCGCCCGGGACCGCGTGCCGAAGCCCGAGTCCGTGATCGGCTGGGTGCCCTGCGCGGACTACAAGCTGGCGACGTACGAGCAGATCGCCGACTACTACCGCAAGCTCGACAAGGCCAGTGACCGGATGAAGCTGGTCGAGATCGGAAAGACCAGCGAGGGCCGGCCGCAGCTCATGGCGATCGTCTCCGCCGAGAAGAACCTGAAGGACAAGGAACTCGAGCGTTACCGGCAGACGTCGGTACGGCTGTCGCAGGGCGACGGACTGTCCGAGTCGGAGGCGAAGGCCCTCGCCAAGAGCGGCAAGGCCATCGCCTGGGTCGACTTCGGCATCCACTCGACCGAGGTGGCCGGTCACCAGACCGCCCCGCAGTTCGCGTACGACCTGGTGACCAGCGAGACGCCGGAGGCGCGGGCGATCCGGGAGAACGTCATCACGCTGCTGGTGCCGAACGTCAACCCGGACGGCGGCACGAAGGTCGCCGAGTGGTATCGGAAGAACCTGGGCGGGCCGTACCAGGACGCCAACTACCCGGAGCTGTACCAGAAGTACGCCGGGCACGACAACAACCGTGACTGGTACATGTTCAACCTGCAGGAGACGCAGAACGTCGGGCGCCAGCTGTTCCACGAGTGGATCCCGCAGGTCATGCACAACGTGCACCAGACCGCCGTCTTCCCGGCCCGGATCAGCATCCCGCCCTACGAGGACCCGCTGAACCCGAACATCCACCCGCAGGTGGTCCGCGGCGTGAACCTCGTGGGCGACGCCATGGGGCAGCGGCTCGAACGCGAGGACAAGGGTGGCGCGCTGGCGCGTCAGTCGTACGACATCTGGTGGAACGGCGGTGCCCGGACGGCCCCGTACTACCACAACCAGATCGGCATCCTCACCGAGACGGCGCACGCCTCGGCGACGCCGCGGGTGTACGACCCGGCGACCTTCCCGAAGACCTTCGCGGACGGCACCTCGACCAGCGAGCCGTCGGTGTTCTACCCGAGCCCGTGGAAGGGCGGCGAGTGGCACCTGTCGCAGAGCTGCGACTACATCAAGACGGCGTCGTGGGCGATGCTGCGGGTCGCCAGCGACGACCGCGAGGCGCTGCTCACCGGCGTGGCGAAGATGGCCCGGGACGGCGCCCGCAACGGCGCCGGCACGACCTACGTGATCCCGGCCGACCAGGCGGACTTCCCGACCGCCACGAAGCTGGTGGACAAGCTGCGGTGGAACAACATCCAGGTCGAGAAGGCGGTCAGCGCGTTCCGGGTGGGCGAGCGCACCTACCCGGCCGGCAGCTACCTCGTGCGTGAGGGCCAGCCGTACCGGGCGGCGGTCCTGGACCTGCTCAACCCGCAGCGGTACCCGGACCGCCGGCTCTACCCCGGCGGGCCGCTGGAGCCGCCGTACGACATCACCGGCTACACGCTGTCGTTCCAGATGGGCGTCACGGTCGACAAGCTCGACGAGCCCGTACGGGCCAGGACCGTGCGGGTCGACTGGCCGGCCGTGCCGAAGGGCGTGGTCGCGGGCGCGCCGCGGTACGCGTACGCCCTCGACCCCCGGGTGAACGACAGTGCCACTGCCGTGAACGCGCTGCTGGCGGCCGGCGACAAGGTCTCCCGCAGCACGGGTGAGGTGACCACCCGGACCGGCAAGCTGCCGGCCGGCACGTTCCTGGTCACGCGCGGGACCGGCACCGACAAGCGGGTGACCGACCTCGCCACGAGGCTCGGCCTCAGCATCGCGGCGGTGGACGCGAAGCCGGCGAAGGTGACCGCGCTCGCGGCACCCCGGATCGGCCTGTACGACGGGTTCAACAACTACGACGAGGGGTGGACCCGGCTGATCCTGGAGCAGTTCGGCTTCGGGTTCGAGAAGCTGACGAACGCCGCGGTCCGCGCCGGCGACCTGCGGGCGAGGTTCGACACGATCGTGCTGCCCGACGCCACGTACAACTCGATGCGCAACGGCCGGGCGGCCGGCTCGCTGCCGCCGGAGTACACCGGCGGCATGACCGACGCCGGCGTCGCCAACCTCCGGAGGTTCGTCGAGGCCGGGGGCACGCTGGTGACGCTGAACCGGGCGGCCCAGCTGCCGATCGCGGCGTTCGACGTGCCGGTCCGGGACGTCACCGACGGGGTGCCGGAGACGGAGTACAACATCCCGGGCTCGGTGCTGAACCTCGACGTCGACGGCGACGACCCGGTCGGCGCCGGCTTCGGGCGGGACACGTCGGCGTTCGTCGCCGACGGCCCGGCGTTCGAGGTCGCCGAGGGCGCCAAGGGCGTCACGGTGGCGGCCACCTGGCCGAAGACCAACCTGCTGAAGAGCGGTTTCCTCCTCGGCCAGGATGTCATCGGCGGCAAGGCCGCGGTGGTGACCGCGGAGGTGGGCGACGGTCAGGTGGTGATGATCGGCTTCAAGCCGCAGCACCGGGCGCAGTCGCACGGCACCTACCGCCTGCTCTTCAACGCGATGTACCTGGGTGGCCAGGGCTGACCTGACGGCGGCGCGGGGGCCGGGCACCGTGTGGGTGCCCGGCCCTCGGCCGTCCGCCCCCGCGGCGCGCCGGCGTCACGTCATTTGACGGGCGAAGCGGTAGCGCAGCGGCACGACTTCGCTACATCCGGTCGTTGACCTCGACGATCAATATTGACGAGGATGTATCGATCATGTGCCTCGGGAGCTGACGGAGGTGGGGGCATGGGATTTGTACGGCGATTGGTCGCCGTGGGAACGGTCGTCGGGGTGGCGGTCATGGGCGCGCCCGTGGCGGCGGGCGCGGCACCACCCGGGATCGTGATCGAGAACGGCGTGACCCAGCCGGTCTTCTCGTACGACGACGCCATCCAGGAGGTCGTCTACGTCGAGGCGCCGATGGACAGCGACGGTGACGGCCGCCGCGACCTGATCGAGGTGGACGTCATCCGGCCGGCCGAGACGGCGGCCGGCATGCGGGTGCCGACCATCATGGAGGCGAGCCCGTACTTCGGCCGCGACGCCGGCGATCCGCCGCCGGACCGGACCCGGGGCTTCCCCGGCTGGTGGGACGAGTACTTCGTCCCGCGGGGCTACGCCATCGTCCAGGTCGAGATGCAGGGCACCGGCCGGTCGTTCGGATGCCCGACCACCGGCGGCGTCGAGGACACGACCAGCATCAAGGCCGTCGTCGACTGGCTCAACGGCCGCGCGCCGGGCTTCCACCACGACGGCAGCGCGGCCGTCGCCGACTGGAGCACCGGCAACGTGGGCATGCAGGGCGTGTCGTACGTCGGCACGCTGCCCAACGCCGTGGCCACGCAGGGCGTGCCCGGCCTGCGGACCGTGGTGCCCATCGCCGCGATCTCCAGCTGGTACCGGTACGTGAACGACCAGGGGGTCGCGTGGTCCACCTGGAGCGAGAACGTCGACTTCCGGTACACGGAGTACCTCGCGGACTACGTCTCCGTCGGACGGACGCTGCCGGGATCGGCGTCGGCGCCGGCCTGCGAGTCGGTCATCACCGGGCTGGGTGACGCGGAGGAGGCCAGCGCCTCCGACTTCACCGCGTTCTGGCAGGAGCGGAGCTACCTGCCGGACGCAAACAAGATCAAGACGGTCGGCACCTCGGTCTTCATGGTGCACGGCCTCACCGACTACAACGTCAAGACCATGCACTTCGCCGACCTGTGGCGTGAGGTCGAGCGGCGCCAGATGCCGCGCAAGATCTGGCTCCACCGGGGCGCCCACGTCAACCCGATGAGCGTCCGGCCCGCGGAGTGGCAGGCCGTCATGCACAGGTGGATGGACTACTGGCTGTACGACATCCCGAACGGCGTCATGGACGAGCCGATGGCCGACATCCAGCGGCCGGACGGCAGCTGGGAGACCCACGCGACCTGGCCGGACGCGGGCGCCAAGGAGGTCGCGCTGGGCCTCGGCCCGGCCACGGCCGACGCGGCCGGCACGCTGTCGCTCGACCCGACGACCGGCGGCCCCACGCAGAGCTTCGTGGACGTGGTCGAGTCCCAGGCCGTCAAGATCGGCAACGCCGAGCAGACCAAGCCGGGCCGGCTCGCCTACGTGAGCCCGCCGTTGGCGCGGGACCTGCGTCTGTCCGGGACGCCCGAGCTGTCGGTCCGGATGTCGACGACGGCCGACACCGCGCTGATGTCGGCCCTCCTCGTCGACTACGGGGCGGGCCCGACCGTCACGGTGGCGGGCAAGGAGCCGCTGGACGTGGTCCAGGAGTCCTGCGAGCCCGAGGACGTCGCCAACCGGACCGGGTGCGCCGAGCCGATGGAGACCAGCGTCGAGATCACGCCCGAGCGGGTCCTCTCCTGGGGTCACATCGACGTGAAGAACTCCCCGGACCTGCGGCGCAGCCAGCCGCTGACGCCCGGCGCGCAGTACAACGTGCGGTGGACGACGCTGCCGTCCGAGCACGTGATCCCGGCCGGGCACCGCATCGGCCTCGTCCTCACCGGCAACTACAACGCCAACCCGTCGTCGAACCGGCCCGCGCGCGACGCGGCCGCCGTGGGCAGTGAGATCACGGTGCACCTGAACGGCAGCAAGCTGGTGCTTCCGGTCGTCGGCGGCACGGACGCCCTGGGCTTCTGACCGGGCGCCCGCTCCGGCCGGCGTAGGCCGCCCGTGCGTCCCTCACCGGGGTCGACTCCCTGGTGAGGGACGCACGTGGCGGCGACCGGCGACGACGCCCGGCGCGACTCCGCCGTTCGGGTGGTTCCTCACGGGGACGTCACCGTGCCCTTGACTGATCATCAAGTGCTTAGCTTAGCCTAACCTCATGTCGAACGCGCTGACGTCGACCGGCCGGGAGCCGAGCCTCCGGGGTGCCGGCCTCGACCTGGGTCATCAGAGAACGGCCGTGGTGCACGGCGCGACTCGATCGAGAGAGGAACGATGACCCAGACCCTGCCCATCGCGCCGTGGCGCGTCTTCGCCGTCGAGGTCCGGGCGGTACGCCGGCTCAGCCCGTCGTTCGTGCGGGTCACGTTCACCGGACCCGACCTCGACCGGTTCGCCGACAACGGCTACGACCAGCGGATCAAGCTGGCGCTGCCGCTGCCCGGCCAGCAGGGTGTGCGCCTGCCGGAGGGCCCCGACTGGTACCGCCGGTGGCGGGCCCTGCCCGACCACCTGCGCCACCCCATCCGCACGTACACCGTCCGGGCCGTGCGGCCGCACCTCGCCGAGGTCGACGTCGACCTGGTCCTGCACGGCGACGGAGGCCCGGCCTCCCGGTGGGCGCACGCGGCCCGCCCGGGGGACGAGATCGCCATCCTCGGTCCGGACTCCCGCTACACGGGCGACCACGGAGGCATCGAGTTCCGGCCGCCGTCGACCGGGCGGCTCCTGCTCGCGGGGGACGAGACCGCCGCACCCGCGATCGGTGCCATCCTGGAACGCCTGCCGCTGGACGCGGCCGGCCGGGCGTTGATCGAGGTGCCCACCGCCGAGGACGCGCTGCCGCTGGTGGCGCCGCCCGGTGTCGAGGTGACCTGGCTGGCCCGGGGCGCCGGCGGGTACGGCAGCCGGCTCGTTCCGGCCGTCGTCGCCGCCGCGGCGGACCTCGTCGACGGTCCCGCGCCGGCCGCCGCCGGGCCGGTGGCCGACGTCGACGTGGACGCCGAGATCCTCTGGGAGGTGCCCGACCCGGTGCCGGCGGCGCCGGTGTACGCGTGGCTGGCGGGCGAGGCCGGCGTCATCCGTACGCTGCGCCGGCACCTGGTGGGGGAGCGGGGCCTCGACCGGCGGACGGTGGCGTTCATGGGTTACTGGCGACTGGGCCGCGCCGACGCCGCGTGACCGCCCGCCCGGTGCCGGCCCGGCCGACGGTCAGGCGCGGACGACCGGCGTGTCGACGAGGTGTTCGGCGACGAACCAGGTCTGCAGCTCGTTGGTGCGGATCACGTTCGACACCAGGAGGTCGTTGCTGCCGTCGTCGCCGCCCTCGGCCACCCGGGCCGCCGCGTCGTGCGCGTCGGTGAGGATCATCTCGTGCGCCTCGAGGAGGCGAGACAGCATGCCCGGCACCTCCTCGGCGCCGTCGGGCGGGCGTGGCACCCGGGTCAGCTCGGCCACGTGCCTCGGGTCCCCGACCGCGATGCCGCCGAGCGTCTGGATCCGCTCGGCCACCATGTCGACCAGTTCGAGCTGCTCGCCGGCGTGCTTGTCGAGCAGGAGGTGCAGCTGGTAGAACGTCGGCCCCCGCATGAGCCAGTGGTACTTCTTGTAGAGCGCGTACAGGATGCGGGTGTCGGCGAGGACGCGGTTCAACCGTTCGCACGAGTACATCCGTGCCTCGTACGCGAGGCCGACCGGCAGCTGCCGGACGCTGCCGAAGGCCTGGATCTCCCGGCCGTGCTGGTGCAGCCGGGGTTGGCTGTCCGCGCTGCTCGGCTGTCCGGTCGTCACGCCGCCTCCTCGATGTCCCTGACCTGCCCGTGCCGCCACGGCGGCAGCCGCGCCCGGCCGCCGGAGACGAGCCTAGGCGCGCGGCGGGTCCCCGATGACCGATTCGCGGGCGGGGTGCATCACCCGGGTGACAGGCCGGCGCGGTGACCCGCGGGGTGGCTCAACCGTCCCGGCGGCCCAGGGTGGCCCAGACGGTCTTCCCGTCGGCGAAGGTGAGGAAGCCCCAGCCGGTGGAGAGCGCCCGGACGATCGCGAGGCCGCGTCCGCGCTCGGCGAGGCCCCCGTCGTCGGCCGGCGCCGGGTGCGGCGGCCGGGTCGTGCGGTCGCGGACGCTCAGCCGGAGCACGCCGTCGACGTCCGCCACGGTGAGGTCGAGATCCGTGCCCGCGTGCTGGACGGCGTTGCTGATCAGCTCGGAGACGACCACCAGCGCCTGGTCGGCGATCGCCTCGAAGCCCCAGGCGTGGCAGCAGTCGGCGACGAGCCGCCGGCCGGCGGCGGGGGATTCCCGGTCGTTGGTGAGGTACAGGTGGACCCGGGCCGGCCGTCGCGGTGGGGCGTCCGCGTCCGTCGCGAACATCGCGTGCTGACCGAGCAGCGCCGGCAGGAGCCGGCCGGCGGGCGTCCCGGGGTCCACCGACAGCCGCAGCTCCGGCCCGGCGGTCCGACCCGCGGCCCAGGTGGCCAGCAGGGAGGCCGCCGACATGAGGATCTTCTCCGGCACGCCGTCGAGGTCGACGACCAGGGTCAGGGGGGCGTCGAGGTTGGCGTCGTCGAGCAGGGCGACCAGCCCTTGGCCGGGCCGGCCGTCGTCGGCGGGAGCCACCGTGGTGGACCCGGACGTGAAGTCCCGGCGTACGGACCACCTGAACGGCGCGTCCGTCATGCCGCCAGCGGCGGCCGCGGCACGCCGGCCACGGCCGGGGACGCCGGGTCGGGGGAGCGGAACACCTCACCTCCCGAACGTGCCTGACCTTCGCCGATGGGGCCGTACGATACCTGCACCCGTACAGGTACTCCGGGAACGGGTGGCGCCGCGCTCAGGTGACCACCCCGGGTGGCGGCTCCGCGCAGCGCTCCCACCGTTGCCACCACAGCCGCTCGGTCGGCTCGCCGGAGGCGACCACCAAGCCGTCGATGAACTCGGCCAGTGCGTCGGCCGACACGGCGACCTCGGCCAGTGCGCCCGCCGACCCACGCGTCCCGGCCAGGCCACCGTCCGCGCCGGTCCGGCGGCCGTCCGTGCCGGTCAGGTCCGTGCCGTGCGGGCCGGCGTCCGGGCGCCGGAGGAGGTCGCGGATGTGCGCGGCCCGCCGCCGCATCACCTCGCCCACGAGATCCTTCCCGCTCTCGGTCAGCGCCAGCCAGGTGACACGGCGGTCCGTGGCGCCCTGGTGCCGCACGACGAGGCCCCGGCGCGTCAGGCGGTCGCAGGTGCGGGTCACGGTCGACGGGTGGACGTGCAGGGCGGCGGCCAGGTCGACGGTCCGCAGCGGCCCTCGGGACGCGAGCACGACGATCGTCCGCAACTGGTTCAGCGTGACGTCCACGTCCAGGTCGGCGAGCGTACGGGCGGTGATGCCGACGAGGGCCCGGCTCAGGGCGGCCAGGCTGTCGACGAGTCGTGCGTCGGCCCCCGTTGACGTGCGCGGAGGGTGCACGTACAGGTCCATCGGGCCATGATGGCACGGATGCCCGAAACGGGCCCGGCGACGAGCATCGCCCCTGGTCAGCCGCCTTCGTCCGGCCGTTCGGCGCTGGTCGCCCGCCACTCACGCGACGTACTCTTGGCCGCCACGGAACGCCTGCACCCATGCACGTTCCGGCCGCCAGGGGAGGGGGTGGGGGGCTGTGGCGCACCGTGCCGTCCGCGGTCTGCGGCGAGGGCTCGTCGCCCTGGCCGTCGTCCTCGTCGCCCTCGCCGGAGCGACCGGTGGGACGCTGCTCGCCGGCCGGGTGACCGACGACGTGGGCCCGTTGCGGGTCGAGTTCCAGGTGACGCCGTCGACCGACGGCGGCAGCGAGATCTCGGTGCCGCCGCTGGGCTCGCTCTTCCTCGACACCCACTCCGGGCCGGCCCGGCTCACCGCCCGCCTCGACTCGCTCGACCAACAGCGTGCCGAGGCGCTCATCGACGAACCGGGCGGCCTCGCCGCGGCGGGCGCCTCCGCCCCGCGGGACATCCGGGACGCGCTGGTCCGGCTGAGCCTGCGTACGGTCGCCGTCTCGGTGCTGGTCACCCTGCTGCTCGCCGCGCTGATCTTCCGCTCGACCCGCCGGGCGGCGTGGGCCGGAACCCTCGCCCTGGCCATCACCGGCGGCGCCCTCGGCGCCGCCGCGCTCACCGTGCGACCCGGCGCCATCGCCGAGCCGCGGTACGAGGGACTGCTGGTCAACGCGCCGACCCTGGTCGGTGACGCGCGGCGCATCGCCGACGACTACGCCCGTTACGCCGACCAGTTGCAGCGGCTCGTCGGCAACGTGGGCAAGCTGTACGCGACCATGTCCAGCCTGCCGGTCTACGAGGACACCCCGGAGACCACGCGGATCCTGCACATCTCGGACCTGCACCTCAATCCGGCCGCCTGGCCGGTCATCCGCACCGTGGTCGAGCAGTTCGACATCGGCCTCGTGATCGACACGGGGGACATCACCGACTGGGGCAGCGAGCCCGAGACGTCGTACGTCTCGACGATCGGCCAGCTGGGCGTGCCCTACGTCTACATCCGCGGCAACCACGACTCGGCGGGCACGGCGGCGGCCGTCGCCGCGCAACCGAACGCCGTGGTCCTCGACGACGCCGTCGCCGAGGTCGCCGGTGTGCGGATCGCCGGCATCGGCGACCCGCGGTTCACCCCCGACAAGCAGGAGGCGGACGCCGGCCCGTGGGCGGAGGGGCCGGCCAGCCTCGCCGGCTCCGGCGCCCGGCTCGCGGAGACCGTCCGCGCCGCCGGCGCCCCGGTCGACATCGCCCTCGTGCACGACCCCGCGTCGGCCGAGCCGCTCGCCGGAACGGTGCCGCTGGTCCTGGCCGGGCACACGCACAGCCGGGAGGTGCGCGTCCTGCCCGCACCGGACGGCGGGCCCGGCACCCGCCTCGCCGTGCAGGGTTCCAGTGGCGGCGCGGGCCTGCGTGGGCTGGAGCACGAGGAGCCGACCCCGTTGGCCATGTCCGTCCTCTACCTCGGCCCGGACCACCGCCTCGAGGCGTACGACGACATCCGGGTGGGTGGCACGGGGCTGGCGCAGGTGAGCCTCGACCGGCGGGTGGTCGACTCCGAGGCCCCGGTGGAGGCGGCGGGCACAGGCGCGGGCGCGCCCGGGCCGCCGTCGCCGTCGTCCCCGCCGTCCCCACTGCCGGTCGGCCGCGAACCCGGCTGAGCCGGGGCGGGCGGACGGTGATCTCCCGTGCCGGACGACGCTGGCCACGACCGGCCATCGTGCCGGCCGTGATGGTGTACGACCGCCCGCGGATCGCGGTCCGCGCGCATGTCAGCGGTGGCGGTGCGTCGGTGGCTGATTGCCGGCCAGACGCAGAGCCCGAAGTCGGTCCTGGGCCCATCGCAGCGTCGGGCACGGACCGGTCCGGCCTTCGCACCGTTCGCAGTAGCCGAGGATCCAGTGCCGCCGGATGATCCTCTTGGCTGCCTCCGGCACCCACTCCGCTCGGGACAACTCTCGCTCGACCACGCCCACCTCCAGAACCGGCAGGTCCGGGCACCGAACCCCGTTCAGGTACCCGGACCGTGCAGGGACCGGGCCGACGTGTTGCCGTCCGGACTGCCCTACAGGGACAGCCTTCCTGTCATACCCGTCAGTGTCAAGTCTGACAGATGTCACATGTGACAGTCTCGCGTTGCATAGCGTCGATGTATGGTCCGCAGGCTGTACGGCAGCGCCGAGCTCCAGGAACGCCTTGGCGTCTCCCGTGCCCGGATCGTGCAGATCACCAGCCGGCCGGATTTCCCGGAGCCGTTCGATCGCTTGGCGGGGGGAGCGGTGTGGCTCGTGGAGGACGTCGAGGCGTGGATCTCCGAGCACCGGCCCTGGCAAGCGCAGGGTGCCAACCCGGACGAGAGCTAGAACGGTCGACTCCCGGGATCCGGGCGACGGTGACCGGCAGACCGTTTCGGGCGGCCCTCGCCGCGCGCCTCGGCACGGCGGGTGGCCGATTGTCGGTGGCCCCGCTCCTCGATGACCGGCGTCGGTTTCCGGGCGGGGCGGGAGGGTAGCGGTCCATACGGGACCGCAGCACCGTCGAGGGGGACACCGCCATGGCCCGGCCCAGGATCGTCATCGTCGGCGCCGGATTCGCCGGCTTCCACGCCGCCCGCCGGCTGGCCCGGCTCGCCCGGGGCGCCGCCGACGTCGTGCTGGTCAACCCCACCGACTACTTCCTCTACCTGCCACTGCTGCCGGAGGTGGCCGGCGGTGTGCTGGACCCACGCCGCGTCGCCGTGCCGCTGGCGCAGACACTGCCCGGCGTCCGCCTGCTGCTCGGCGAGGTCGACGGCATCGACCCCGCCGGGCGGTCGGTGTCCTACGTGGACCCGGAGGGCCGCCCGGGCGAACTCGCGTACGACCGGCTCGTGCTGGCCGCGGGCAGCGTCAACAAGCTGCTGCCGATTCCCGGCGTGGCCGACCAGGCGCACGGCTTCCGGGGCATCCCGGAGGCCGTGCACCTGCGTGAACGCCTGATCCAGCAGATCGAACTGGCCGACGCCGCCGACGACCCGGCCGAACGGCAGGCCCGGTGCACGTTCGTGGTGGTGGGCGCCGGCTACACGGGGACGGAGGTCGCGGGGCAGGGCCAGCTGTTCACCGCGGAGATCGCCCGCCGGCACCCCCGGCTCGGCGACGTGACGCCCCGCTGGCTGCTGCTGGACACGGCCGACCGCGTCCTGCCCGGCCTGGACCCCCGGATGTCGCGGGTGGCCGGGCGGGTGTTGCGCACCCGGGGCGTGGAGGTGCGCCTGGGGACGTCGGTGACCGAGGCCACGGCCCACGGGGTACGGCTCAGCGACGGCGGCTTCGTGCCGTCGCGGACCCTCGTCTGGTGCGTCGGGGTCCGGCCCGACCCGCTGGTGGAGGCCACCGGCCTGCCGCTCACCCGGGGACGCCTCACCGTCGACGAGTACCTCTCCGTGCCCGGGCACCCGGAGATCCTCGCGTGCGGGGACGCCGCGGCCGTGCCGGACCCGTCCCGCCCCGGCGAGATCACGCCGATGACGGCCCAGCACGCCGTACGCCAGGGGCGGCTCGCGGCGGACAACATCGCCGCCTCCTACGGGGTGGGCCGACGTCGCCCCTACCGCCACCGCGACCTGGGATTCGTGGTCGACCTCGGCGGCTGGCAGGCCGCGGCGAACCCGCTGCACGTGCCGCTGTCCGGCCCGCTCGCACGGGCCGTCGCCCGCGGCTACCACCTGCTCTCGCTGCCGGCGAACCGGGCCCGTACGGCCACCGACTGGCTGTTCGCGGGGCTCGGCACCCGGCCCGTGACGCAGCTCGGGCTGGTTCCCGCCACGGCCGTGCCGCTGGACACGGCCGCACCGGAACGCGTCCACCGCTGACGCCCGGCGCCGCCCCTCCCGTGCGGCGGGAGTGAGGGAACGTGCCCCGCGCACGGCCGTACGGCGAGGCGAGGGGACCGCGACCGTCGTGGGCGGACACCCGACCGCGAGGCGGCCGATGTCTCGTCGGTCATGCCGGCAGCCGCGCCCCGCCGGCCGCACGACCACCGCGCGGACCGCGGCGCCGCGGCAGGGCACCCTGCCCGCGAGCGGGCTGGTCAGGCCGCGGGCGTCGGAGCGCCAGCCCCCCGACACGCGTAGGACCAGACATCGAAATGTTTCGCCACCCGTCGGATGAACGGTGGCCGGCTGCGCCGTAGCGTCCGAGGCGCTTCACGTCGTACCGGCCCGATCGCCGAACGTGACCGCATGGGTGGCGCGGACGGGGGAGCGGGTCGCGGTGGCGGTCGTGAGGCGCCGCCCTGCGCGGTCCTGTCCATCCTGTGAAGGGAGCAGCGGTGCCCCTATCTCCCCGTCCTCGCCGTGGACGGCGTCGAACGGCGCTCGCCTTGTCCACGGTCCTGGTGGCGTCGGTGACGACCGCCACCGGTAACCCCGCCTGGGCCGAGCCCGACCCGGCCGGGCCGGGTACGTCGGCGTTCCTCACCGGCCCGAACGAGGGCTCACCGAACGAGATCGCCATGCGGTACCTGCGAGCGCACCCGGAGCGGTACGGCGTGCGGTCCGCGGACCTGACGGACCTGTCGGTCGCGTCGAGCTACACGAGTCGGCACAGCGGGGTGACACACGTCAACCTGGTGCAGCGGTACAAGGAGTTGGAGGTCTTCGGGGCGACCGCGACGGTGAACGTGGCCCGCGACGGCAGCGTCGTCTTCGTGGGTGACACGTTGGTGCCGGGCGTGGCCGGCCGCGCGGCCGGCGCGGCGTCGCTGGACGCGGTGGAGGCCGTCGAGGCGGCCGCCGAGGCGTTGGATCTCCCGGAGCCGGCGAGCCCGCGGGTGATGAGCCGTGCGAGCGGGGCGGCGCAGCGGACCGTGGTGTCCGGCGGTGGGATCTCGGATCAGCCGATCCCGGCCCGGTTGGGGTGGCAGCCGACGGGCGAGGGACTGCGGCTGGCCTGGCAGTTGGTGATCGACGACGCCACCGACGCGCACCTGTGGAACGCCACGGTGGACGCCGAGACCGGCAAGCTGCTCGGCGCCGACGACTGGACGACCCACGAGGACGTCAAGGAGGTCGCGGACAACCTGGACCGGATGGCACCCAACCGGTCGAGGACGCTCAACACCGCGGCCTTCGGCTCGCGCAACCCGGTCCAGGACGGGTCCAGCTACCACGTGTTCGCCGGACCGACCGAGAGCCCGAACGACGGGCCGCGCACCGTCGTGACCAACCCGGCCGACGGGACGGCGTCGCCGTACGGCTGGCACGACACCGACGGCGCCGCCGGCGCCGAGCACACGATCACCCAGGGCAACAACGTCCACGCCTACCAGGACCAGGACAACAACAACGCGCCCGACGCGGGCAGCAGCCCGGACGGCGGGGCGAACCTGAGCTTCGACTTCCCTCTGGACCTGGACGAGCACGCACAGAGCTACCGGGACGCCGCCACCGCCAACCTCTTCTACTGGAACAACATCATCCACGACGTCACCTACCAGTACGGGTTCGACGAGGCGTCGGGGAACTTCCAGGCGAACAACTACGGCCGCGGCGGGGCGGGCGGCGACTACGTGCGCGCCGAGGCGGCCGACGGCGGAGGCACCAACAACGCGAACTTCTCCACCCCGGCCGTCGACGGCGTGGGCGCCCCGCGCATGCAGATGTACCTCTGGCCGGGCAACCAGTTCGGCAGCCAGAACCAGGTCGTCGTGGACGGCGTCGGCGCCTTCGACGCGTCCTGGTCGCGGTTCTCCCCGGCCCCCAGCACCGCGGGACTGCCCGGGCGCCGGCTGGTGTACGGCGGCACCGGCTGCACCACGGGGACGTACCCCGCCACGGTGCCGACGGGCGAGTGGATCAGCGTGGTCGACGGCGGCACCGCCGCCTGCAGCTACCTCCAGCGCGCACAGGTCGCGCAGTCCCTCGGCGCGAAGGCGCTGGTGGTCGCCCACAACGCCAGCGGGAGCGCGCCGGTGCTCACCGGTGCCATGACGACCCCGCCGGTCACCATCCCGGCGGTCGCCGTGACCCAGGCCGACGGCAACAGCATCAAGGCCGCCATCGCCGCCGGTGACGTGACCGGGTCGGTGCGCAAGCACCCGGACCACCCGGGCATCCGGGACGGTGACCTCGACGCCGGTGTGATCATCCACGAGTACACGCACGGCATCTCCAACCGGCTGACCGGTGGCCCGACGGTCAACTGCCTCACGGGGCAGGAGCAGATGGGTGAGGGCTGGAGCGACTTCCTCGCGGTCACCATGCTGCTCGACCCGAGATTCGACTCGGCGGACGGGCAACGCGGCATGGGTCCGTACGTCCTCTACCAGGACGACCGGCACGGTGCCGGCATCCGCCCGCGGCCGTACTCGCGCAACATGGACATCCAGCCGTTCACGTACGACAGCATCAGGACCGGCGGCTGGCTGAACGGCACCTCCCTGGCGACCCCGCACGGGGTGGGTCACGGCTGGGCCTCCGTGCTGTGGGACATGACCTGGAACCTGATCGACCGGCACGGGTTCAACCCCAACGTCTACGACCCGTGGAACACCGGTGGCAACAATCTGGCCATCCAGCTCGTGATCGACGGGTTGAAGATGCAGGGTTGTGGTCCGGGCTTCGTGACCGGGCGGGATGCGATCATCGCGGCTGACGCGGCGCTCACGGGTGGGGAGAACGCCTGCACGTTGTGGGCGTCGTTCGCTCGGCGGGGTCTGGGTTACAGCGCGGTGCAGGGCACCACGGGCCGGGACGACAACAGCGAGGCGTTCGACACGCACCCGTCGTGCCGGGGCGACTTCCTCGACCAGGCCGCCCAGCCGGAGCTGAACACCGTCGCGGCCGGTGACGCCGTGCCGATGAAGTTCAAGCTCGCCACGAACCGGGGTCTGGACATCCTGGCGGCGGGTTCGCCGTACTCGCGGCTGGTGGACTGCGACACGCTGCGGACGGTGAACCCGGACGGGTCGATCACGCCGCGGCCCACGCCGGTGGCGGCGGTGAATCCGGGTGGTTCCCGGATGTCGGTCAACGCCAACGGCCAGTACAACTACCCGTGGAAGACCGACCCCGCCTGGGCCGGCACCTGCCGCGAGTTCGTACTGACCCTCGACACCGGCTTCCAGTACCGGACCTACTTCCGCTTCACCGACTGATCCGACCACGCACCGGAGGGAGCCCCCGTGCGCTCCCTCCGGTGCGGGCGGACCGTCACGGCGCCGGGGCGAGGAAGTCCGCGACGGGTCCGACCAGCTGGGCGGGCGCCCGGTTGATGCCGTCGTGGCCGCAGCGGGGCACGGGCAGTACCCGCATCCGCGGCACGGCGGGTGCCAGGGCCGCCGCGATCGTCGGGTAGTACGGCGGGCCCGCCTGCCCGTAGGCGAAGAGCACGTCGGCGGTGACGCCCGCGTACTGCTCGGGTGGGCCGTGGTGCGCGATGACCTGGGCGGTCTCGTCGAGCGTGATGTCGAGCAGGTCGCCCATCTCCCGTCCGATGGGGGTGCGCAGGAACAGCCGGCAGATGGCGGTCTGCACGACGAGGGGCAGCCGTGACGTGGGCAGTTGCGGGTTGAGCGCGGCGCCGACGATCGCGAGGGCCCGGGCGGTGTGACCGGCGCGCAGGGCGGCCCGGGCCGGGGTGACGACGTCGTACCACCGGGCGCCGTCGACGGAGATGGCCGCGTCGTAGAGCACGAGGCGCGCGATCGGCAGCGTGAGCGCGGCGCGCAGCGCGATCAGCCCGCCCGAGCTGTGCCCGACGACGGCGCGTGCCCCGGTGTGCGCGAGCACGGCGGCGAGGTCGGCGATCTCGTCCTCGATGGTGTACGGCGCGCGGCGGGCGGGTGCGTCCGCCCGGCCGCGCCGGTTGTACATGTGCACGGTGAACCGGTCGGCGAGGGCGTTCGCCAACCTCCGGTACGGCTCGATGGTGATCCCGCCGCCGTGCACGACGACCACTCCGGGGCCGGTGCCGGTGGAGTGGAGCACGATCTTCGCGCCGTCCGGGGCGGTGACTCGTTCCATGGCTGCTCCACCTTCCCGTGCGCCCAAAACTGCGAACGACGTTTGCAGTTTACAGTGAATCGGTGAGCGACGCACCACCCGGCCGCCGGGAATCGGTCTGGCAACGACCCGTACGCGGAAGCCGAGGGCCGGCGCCGGCCCACAGCCGGGACGACATCGTGGCGGCGGCGATCGCCATCGCGGACGCCGACGGGCTGGCCGCGGTGTCGATGCGAGCGGTCGCCGCGCGGCTGGAGACCGGAGCCGCCTCCCTCTACCGCTACCTCTCGTCCCGTGACGACCTGCTCGACCTGATGGCCGACCGGGTCGCGGCCGAACTGCGCCCGTACCCGGAGCCGGACGGCCACTGGCTCGACACGCTGCTGCGGATGGCCCGCGCGCAACGGGCGCTGCACGAGCGCCACCCGTGGCTGTCCGAACTGATCCAGCGGGCGTCCGCCATCGGCCCCGAGACGCTCGCGTTCTTCGACGCCTGCCTCGGGGTCATGGCACCGCTGCCGGCGCCACCGACCGCCAAGTTCGAGGCCATCGCCATGATGAACGGGATCGCCGTCCTGTTCGCCCGCCAGCGGACGGCCGGCGGGGCGTCCCCCTTCGCCGGCCTCGACCTCACGCCCTACCCGCACCTGGTGGCGGCGCTCACCCAGCCGCCCGCCGCACCGCCGGCCACCGACCTCTTCGACCGTGCTCTGGGCGGCCTGCTGCGCGGCCTCCTCGCGCCGGACCCGGCCTGAGCCATCCGGGCCGCCGGTCCGTCGAGCCGGGCCGCGGTCCGTCGAGCCGGGCCGCCGTGGCGCAGTCCGTGCAGCCGGGCCGCCGGTCCCGTCGCGGTGGGAGCCTGGTCACCGACCGTGGGCTGTCGGCGGGCCGGCGACCTATGATCCGACGGTGTTCGATTCGCGCCATATCCGGACGTTTCACGAGGTCGTCCGGACCCGGTCGTACTCGGCGGCGGCGCAGGCCCTGGGCTACACCCAGCCGGCGATCACCCAGCAGATGAAGGCGCTGGAGCGCGAGGTCGGCACGCCGTTGTTCACGCGGGTGGGCCGGCGGCTGCGGCTCACCGAGGCGGGGGAGACCCTCGCCCGCCACACCGAGACCATCCTCGGCAGCATGTCCGTGGCCCGCGAGCAGATGGCCGCCATCGCACGGCTGCGCACCGGCCGGGTGCGGGTGTGCGCGTTCCCCAGCGCGAACGCCACCCTGGTGCCCGAGGCCATGGCCCTGCTCGCCGTCGAGCACCCCGGCATCCGGGTCGAACTGCTCGAGGACGAGCCCCCCGACTCGCTGCGCCGCGTCGTGCAGGGCGAGAGCGACGTGACGCTCGCCTTCACCTACCCCGGCCTGCGCGAGGAGGTGCCGGAGGAGCTGGTGGAGATCCCCCTGCTGGAGGACCAGCTCACCGTCCTGCTGCCCGTCGGGCACCCGATGACCCGCCGCCGCGCCGTCCAGCTCGCCGACCTCGCCGAGGAGCGGTGGATCGCCGGCTGCCTGCGCTGCCGCACCAACTTCCTGCACGAGTGCGCCCAACTCGGGTTCACGCCCGACATCGTGTTCACCACCGACGACAACCTCGCGGTGCAGGCGCTCGTCGCGCAGGGCCTCGGCGTCGCCATGATGCCCGGGCTCACCCTGTCCTTCCTGCGCCGGGACAAGGTCCGGGGCCGCCCGCTGGCGCCCGCCTCACGGCGGCAGGTGTCGGCGTACGTCCTGCGGGAGCACCTGCGCATCCCCGCGACGGCCCGGGTGCTGGAGGCCCTGGCGTCGGTGGCCGGGCGGCGGGCCGACGCCCGCTGAGCGGCCTCGCCGCGTGATCCATAAGCAGCTCTTGGGATCATGTAAGAAACTGTTGTTGGACGTGATGGATCAGAGCGGCGAGGCTGGTCGTCATGAGCACACCGGCCGCCGCTCCCGTCGTCACCACGGTCACCGCCCGCCTCGCCCGCCTCGTCGAGGAGGTACGCGACGTGGTGGACCGTGGTCTGCCGCCGGACCTCACGGCGTACCTGGTGGGGGAGCGGCTCGCCCCGCACCTCGGCGCGCCCGACCTGCTCACCGCGCGGCAGTGCGAGGGTGACCCGGACCACTACCGCCAGCACATCCTGCACGCCGAGCCCGACGGCGGGTTCTCGATCGTGGCCCTCGTCTGGCTCCCCGGCCAGCGCACGGCCATCCACGACCACGTCGCCTGGTGCGTCACGGGGGTGCACCAGGGCGAGGAGCACGAGCGCCGCTACCGGCTGGTGTCGGACGGGGTCGCCGCCCGGCTCGTCGCGACGCAGGACGTCGTGAACCGGCAGGGCGAGGTGTGCGGCTTCGCCCCGCCCGGTGACATCCACCGGGTGTGGAACGGCGGCGACGGCACCGCCGTGTCCCTGCACATCTACGGTGCCGACATCTCGCGCCTCGGGTCGAGCGTCCGCCGGGTGTACGACCACCGGACCGAGGAGCGGTGACCGCGGCGGGGACGCCGGGCATGGCGCTGACCAGGACGAGCGCGCTCGACCCCGCCCCGGCGGCGGCCCACGGGGACGGCGCGGCCCACGGCGGCGGCACCGCGCACGGCGGCCGGAGTGGCCGCGTACGACGGTCCGCGGACGCCGGTCGGCGCCTGCTGCCAGGGCTCGTGGCGGCGGCCGCCGGGACGGCCGTCGCCTTCGCGGTGCACCGGGCGCTGCCCGCCGTGCCGGCGCTGACCGCCGCCATCGTGCTCGGGATCGCGGCCGCCCACCTTCCGGGCCTCCGGGACCGGGTACGCGGCGCGGCCCGGCCCGGGCTCAGCCTCGCCGGCCGGCGACTGATGCGGCTGGGCGTCGTGCTGCTGGGGCTGAAGCTCAGCGTGCAGGACGTACGCGATCTCGGCTGGCCGTCGGCGCTCATGGTGGTCGCGGTGGTCGCCGCGACGTTCGCCGGCACGTGGTGGCTGGGCCGCCGCATCGGCCTGCCCGGCGACCAGCCCCTCCTCATCGCGGCCGGCTACGCCATCTGCGGCGCCTCGGCGATCGGGGCGGTCAGCGCGGCGACCGGCAGCGACGAGGAGGACGCCGCCTCGTCCGTCGCCCTCGTCACGCTCTGCGGCACCCTCGCCATCGCCGTGCTCCCCCTGCTGCACCAGCCGTTGGGGCTCGACGACGCGCAGTTCGGACGCTGGGTCGGGGCGAGCGTGCACGACGTCGGGCAGGTCGTCGCGGCCGCGCAGACCGCCGGCCCGGCCGCTCTCGGCGACGCCGTCCTCGTGAAGCTCATGCGGGTGGCGCTGCTCGCCCCGCTGGTCGCCGTCGTGGCGCTCGGCCTCGGGCGGCGCGCCGGGACGCGGGGCGTCGCCGGGCGGAAGCCGTCCCCGGTGCCGCTGTTCGTCCTCGGGTTCCTCGCCATGATCGGGCTGCGCAGCACCGGCTGGCTGCCCGGGACCGTGCTCGACGGTGCCGCGCACGCGCAGGAGATCCTGCTCGCCGCGGCGCTGTTCGGGCTCGGCAGCGCCGTGCACCTGCCCACGCTGGCCCGCACCGGAGGCCGGGCGGCCCTCCTCGGGCTCAGCGCGTGGGGTGTCGTCGCCGATGTGTCGTACGCCGGCGTGCTGCTGACGACCTGACCCCGGGGCGCGGGCGCGCCGGAGGTGTCGCAGGCTGGCGCGGGGGCCGGGCACGCGGTCGTAACCCGGACCGGTGCGATCACACCACGGTGCCGGCCGGGCGTTCCCCGGCGGGCACCGGCCGGCGGGCACGTGGCTGACCGCCGCTAGGCGCGGTCCGCCTGCTCGCCCTGGAAGACGTCCGGCACGCCGTCGGCGTCGCTGTCGCGCTCCTCGATCTCGCGCAGGCGGCGGTAGTGGCGGTTGCGGGCGCGCAGGACGACGGTGGCGAGCAGGGCCGAGAGCAGCGAGCCGACGAGGACGCCGAGCTTGGTGTGGTCGTCGCGCTCGCTGCCGGCGCCGAAGGCCAGTTCGCCGATCAGCAGCGACACCGTGAAGCCGATGCCCGCCAGCAGCGCGAGGCCGAACACGTCCCACCAGTCGATGCCCTCGGCGAGGCGGGCCCGGCTGAACCGCTGCACCAGCCAGGTGGCGCCGAAGACGCCGACGGCCTTGCCGACGACGAGCCCGACGACCACCCCGAGGGCGACCGAGTCGGTGAGGGCCGCGCCGAGGCCGCCCGCGCCGGCGAGCGAGACCCCGGCGGCGAAGAACGCGAAGACCGGCACCGCGACCCCCGCCGACAGGGGCCGGAACCGGTGCTCGAAGTGCTCGGCGAGCCCGGGACCCGGCCCCGGCTTGCGGCGCAGCACGGGCACGGTGAAGGCGAGCGCCACCCCGGCCACCGTGGCGTGCACGCCGGAGGCGTGCACGAGGGCCCACGTCACGGCGGCCAGCGGCAGCAGGAGCCACCACGAGCGCACCCGCCGCTGCACCAGCAGGCCGAACAGCGCCAACGGCAGCAGCGCCAGCAGCAGCGGCCCGAAGTGCAGCGAGCTGGTGTAGAACACCGCGATGATCACGATCGCCAGGAGGTCGTCGACGACGGCGAGCGTCAGCAGGAACGTCCGCATCGCGGCGGGCAGGTGCGTGTTGATCACCCCGAGCACCGCGAGGGCGAACGCGATGTCGGTGGCGGTCGGGATCGCCCAGCCCGCCAGCGCGTCTCCGCCGGCAGTGGCGTTGAACGCCGTGTAGATCACGGCCGGCAGCGTCATGCCGCCGAGCGCGGCGGCCACCGGCAGCATCGCCCGCCGGGGCTCCCGCAGGTCACCGGCCACGAACTCGCGCTTCAACTCGAGCCCGGCCACGAAGAAGAAGACGGCCAGCAGGCCGTCGGCCGCCCACTGCGCCAGCGAGAGGTCCAGGTGCAGGCCGGCCGGGCCGACCCGGAGGTCACCGAGCCGCTCGTACGCCCCGGACCAGGGCGAATTCGCCCAGACGAGGGCGAGTACGGCGGCGGCCAGCAGGAGCATCCCGCCGACGGTCTCCGTACGGAGGATGTCGCCGATCCGGCGGACCTCGGGCCAGCTGCCGCGGCTCAACAGGTGGGGTGTGCGGTTGGCAGGCGGCATCGCCATGGGGGATTCCTCCGGGCGGGGTCGGTGATCTGACCGCCGACCAGACTTCCCGGCACACCGGAGTCGACTCTACCCGACCGCCGATCATCACCCGGCCGGCGAGCGGGCCGGTCCGGCGAGCGCCCGGTGATCGACGGGGGCGGACGGGTGTCGGATCAGCCGAGCCAGGGCGCCAGCAACGACATCGTGAGCCGGTGCAGGCCGTCCCGGAAGATGGCGTCGCGGACCTGCGGCGCCGGGTCGGCGATCCGCCGTTCGTCCAGGTACGCGCCGCTGGGCACGTCGGCCCGCAGGGCGGCCTCGACCACGTTCGCGCCGCCGTGGGACGGGGAGTCCCCGCCGATGGCGAACATCGCGTGCAGCAGCGGGGTGCTGATGACGCCGGGGTGGACGGCCACGATCGCGGGCCGGTAATGCGCGGCCTGCCGCACGGCGTGGGCGACCAGGGCCAGCTTCGAGCGGGCGTACGCGGTGGTCGGCGCGTACGCGCGGCGCAGCTGCGGGTCGTCGAGGTCGAAGGTGGCGGAGAGATGGGTGGCCGAGGACACGTGCACGACGCGCCCCGACGGCGGCAGGAGGGGCAGGAGCCGCTCGGTGAGCAGCACGGCCGCGAGGTAGTTGGTCTGCAGGGTCGCCTCGTAGCCGTCCTCGCTGGTCCGGCGCCGCGGCGCGCCGGGGCGGCCGGCGTTGTTGACCAGGATGTCGACCCGGTCGGTGACGTCCGCCACGCGGTCGGCCAGGTCCACGACGTCGTCGAGGCGATCGAAGTCCGCCCGGGCGTAGACGATCTCCGCGGGGCCGGCGGCGCGGAGCTGGTCGAGCAGCGGCCGGATCTCCGGTTCGTCCTCGCGCCCGTGGACGAGCAGTCGCCCGGCCGACCCGGCGAGCCGCCGGGCCGCCGCCGCGCCGATCCCGCTCGTCGCTCCGGTGAGCACCACCGTGGCGGGCGGGCGGTGGGGCGTCACCGGGCTGCCCGGGCGGGGTCGAGGACCATGCGGCCGAGGCTATCGGGGATCGTGCCGGCGCGGGTGCGCGACCGCCCGAGGCATCCCCGCCTCCCGGGCGGTGGGAGTCCTCCCGTCCGCGACCGGTTCCGGCCGCGGACGGGAGGATCAGCGACCGGTCAGAGCCGGGCGCACTGGCCCGTGGCCGGGCCCTTCACCGTGTTGTGCCTGCCCTCGTTCACCGGGGCCGGGTCGTTGCCGGAGCAGTTCAGCGGCCCACTGACGGTGTTCGCCGCGACGACCACCGGCTGGCTGCCGGAGTTGCCGGTCACGGTCACCGGTCCGCCGACCACGACCGAGTCGATCCGCACCCCACCGCTGTTGGCGGTGACCGACACCGGACCGTTCACCCTGCCCTCGCTGATCGTCAGCCCGCCGGTCGCGCCGGAGACGGTCACCGGACCGGCCACCGTCGTGCCGTCGAGCGCGAAGAGCACCGGGCGGACCGCCGAGATCGGGCCGTTGACGGCGCCGCCGGTCGCCACCAGCGAGGCGCCCGGAGCGACCGTCACGGGGCCGGCGATCGTGGCGTTCTCCAGGCAGGTCAGGCCCGCCGTGACGACCAGCGGCTTGGTGTGGCGGCCGGTGATCGTCGTGGTGCACTGCGGGCCGGGCCGCCCCACGGCCGACCGCGGCTGCGTGTCGGCGGTGACCGGCGAGTTCGCGGCGAAGTAGCTCACCAGCATGGTGAGGTCGTTGTCGCCGGTCGTCGCCGGGTCCGTGCCGTCGCCGAGGGTGGCGAAGTTGTCACCACCGGCGGCGAGGAACGAGTTCACCGTGACCCGGTAGGTGCCGGCCGGGTCGATGGGCGTCCCGTCCAGCTTCATCGACGTGATCCGCGAGCCCTTCGGCGCCTCCGGGTCGTAGGTGTAGGTGAACCCCTTCGAGACACCCAGCCACAGCACCGGCCGGGACGCGCCGTCGGGCTGCCACTGCTCCTCCAGCACCTGCTTGATCTGGGCGCCGGTGTAGCTCTTGGTGACCACGTCGTTGGCGAACGGCTGGACGGCGAAGGCGTCGGCGTACGTCACCGTGCCGTCCGTGCGGTACAGCAGGTCCGCACGCAGCCCACCCGGGTTCATGAACGCGATCTGCGCGCCGCCGCGGCCCGCGTCCCGGGTGCCGGCGAGCTGCACGTCGGCGATGAAGTTGCCGAGCACCGACTCCTTGCCCCGGTCCTCGTTGCCGTCGGTGTAGGCCCGCCTGATGTCCGCGGTGATCGACCCGAGCTGCTGCTTGCCCAGCTCGGCGGCCTTGACCTTCGCGGCGGCCACGATGTCGGCCACCGCCGGGTCCTGCGGCGCGCCCACCACGTCGACCAGCGCCGCGTCCGCGGCCGTGACCCGGCCGGCGTCCGGGTCGAACGTCAGCGTCACCTTGCCCAGCCGCTTGCCGTAGTCCTCGGCCTGCACCACCGGACGCAGCCGGTCCGTGCCGGGGATCGGCAGCTCGAAGGCGTACGGCTGGTGGGTGTGACCGCTGACGATCGCGTCGATGGTGGCGTCGACCCGGGTGAACGGGCCGAAGACCGGGTCGGCGGCCAGCGCCTCGGCGGAGTCGATGTGCTCCGTCGCGGCGCCCTCGTGCGCGAGCAGCACCACCACGTCGGCCTCGCCGTTGGCCGGGTTGCCGTCCTTGAGCTGGCCGGCGACCAGGTTGGCCTCGGCGACCGGGTCGCGGAAGGTGATGCCGGCGATGCCGTCCGGGCTGACCAGCGACGCGGTCTGCTTGGTCACCACGCCGACGAAGCCGACCGCGACGCCGCCCACCGTGCTGACCGAGTACGCCGGCAGCACGCGGGTGTCGCCCCGGTAGACGTTGGCGCCCAGGTACGGGAAGTCGGCGCGGTCGGACACGCGGCCGGTGAGGTCGGCGATGCCCTTGTCGAACTCGTGGTTGCCGACCGCCGAGGCGGCCACGCCGATCCGGTTCAACGCGTCGATCGTGGGGTTGTCCCCGTCGATCGCCGAGATGAAGGTGGACGCCCCGATGTTGTCACCGGCGGAGACGAACGCGGTGTTCGGGTTCTGCGCGCGCAACTGGTCGACCAGCCCGGCGAGCTGGGCCGCGCCGCCCACGGGCTGGTTGTCGACGGTGGCCGGGGACTCCAGCCGGCCGTGGAAGTCGTTGACGGTCAGCAGCTGGAGGTCGACCGGCTTCGCGTCGGTGCTGATCCCCACCACGATCGGGTTGTGGTCGCTGGCCCGGTACGGCGTCGGCTCGTAGAAGGCGGCGAGCCCGTCGTACTGGAAGGCGTACGACTCGACAGCGTTGATCTGCCACACGTCGACGCCGGTCACCCGGCTCGCCAGGGACGGCGAGGCGAGAGCGTGGTCGAGCGAGCCCGACTCGCCGCCGAAGACGTACGTCGCCTTGCCGGTGTCGTTCAGGTCCTTGTACTGCTTGTCGTAGAGGACCTGCATCGGGTCCTCGTGGGTGTAGGCGTTGAAGTCGCCCAGCAGCAGCACGTCCTCGGTGCCGCTGTCGGCCTTCACCTGGTCCACGAACGCGGCCAGGGCACGGGCCTGCCGGACCCGGTCGCCGTTCCACGAGCCCTGACCGTCGCCGGTGTCGGCGTTGTCGCCGGTGCCGGTGCCGCTCTTGGACTTGAGGTGGTTGGCGACCACGACGAACGACACCCTGCCCGCGGTGAAGGTCTGGGCGATCGGCTCACGGGCGTTGGACCACACGGTCTCGTCGTTCACCGAGCGCGACGGCCCCTTGGGCTGCACCGTGGCGGGCTTGAAGATGATCGCCGTGGTGATGACGTCCTGCTGCGCCGGTGCGGGCAGCTCGGCCGGGGTGCGGACGTAGTCCCAGGTGCCCGCGCCGTCCTTGGCGTTCAGGGCGGCGACCAGCCGCTTCAGCGCCTGCTGCGGGTCGTCCGGGTCGAAGCGGACCGAGTTCTCGATCTCCTCCAGCGCCACGACGTCGGCACCGAGCGCGCTGATGGCCGAGACGATCTTCGCCTCCTGCCGGCCCAGCGCGGCCTCGTCGGCCGCACCGCGGGCGTCGCCGCCGAAGTGGACGAAGTAATTCAGCACGTTGAAGCTGGCCACCCGCACGTCGCCGCCGACGTCCACCGGGGCGGGGGTGCGCGGGTTGGTGGACTTGAAGGTGGTCCGGGCGGGCGGGGCGGTGTCGGCGCTGACCGGCAGGGTCGGCTGGAACCGCCACTCGTCGAAGCCGTACGACAGCACCGACGGCCCGAACGCCTCCACCGAGTCGCCGACCCGCAGCGGGCTGGTCTTCGACAGGTACGGCGGCAGCAGCCCGGCGCTGGACAGGTTCGTCGTCCTGCCGTCGTCGACGAGGATGCGGCCGCGCTCGTTCGCCGCCGCCACCTGCCGGGCCTCGTCGGAGCCGGGGCGGGCGACGTCGGTCGGGTTGGCCGCCGGACGGTCGCCGGCGGCGAGCACGACCTCGCCGTACCGGTTGGTGTTGTAGACCTCGGAGACGGTGTACGCGCCGACCGGGGCCACCAGCATCGACTCGACCGACTCGCGGGCCGCGTCGTCCAGCGGCAGGCTCAGCGCGACCGGCGCGGGCAGCGGGGCGTCGTGCTCACAGACCTGCACGTCGGCCTTGGCGCCGATGGTGACCTGGGTGAGCCCGTTGTACTCGCTGGGCGTGCCGCTCACGCGCACCCGGTCACCGATGGCGACCGAGGGGTGGTTGGCGGTGTTGGTCGTCAGGTAGACGAAGATGCCGTCCGAGGCGGTGCCGGCCGCGACCGGCCGGTCCCCACCGCTGCCGGCGGACTGCACGTAGATGCCGTTGTAGCCGCCGCTGCGGTGGTCGGCGGTCACCACGCCCTCGACGGTGACCCGCGTGCCGGCCAGCGGGGTGCTGTCGCCGGTGCCCTGGACCTGGGCGATCGTGTGGTCGACGGTGACCGTGCAGCCCGGGGCCGGGTCGGGGTCGCCGCCGCCGGAGTCGCTGTTCAGGCTGCCGAAGCTGTGCGGGGCCGCGTCCCGCCAGGTGCCGTCAATCTTCTGGAGCGAGTGGCCGACCGGCGTGGTGGACGTCTCGGCCACGCCGATGTCGACGCTGGTCCGCCCGTTCGCCGGACCACCGGACGCGGTGAACGTCCCCTCGTAGCTCAGGAACTCGGCGACGGCGCCGCCCGGCGCGACGAGCGCCACGGCGTCCGGAGACCCGTTCTGGATGCCGTCGGTCGGGTACGCCTCGACGACGACACCGGCGGCCGGCACGGCCCCGTTGAGGGTCCGGGTGCTGTACGCGGCGCCGTTCGCGCCGTTGTAGAGGACGATCTGCCAGCCGGTCAGGTCGTAACCGGCCGGCGCCTGGATCTCGATCGCCTCGCCGGTGTCGGTGCCGGCGTTGTCGTAGTGGATCTCACTGATGAATGGACTCGTCGCCGCCGGACCGGCGAGCGCGGCCGTGCCGCTGGCCAGCGTCAGTGCGCTGGTGGCGAGCAGCACGCCGAGCACGCCGAGTGGTCGTCTGTTCACGCGCCTGGACATCAAACTGTGGCCTCCGATGGGAGTGGACCGTCGGAGGATATGGGTTGGGGGTGTCCGGACGGCAGCCGCCGGATGGACGAGCGGAACGGGCCACTCATCGGGCACGGGCCGCGAGCGACCATCGCGCGCCGCTGCTCGGTCACTGTCGGGATGGGACTTGTGACCGTACGCGCGTCGCGGAGCGCTCGCCCGGGGGCCGCGTCAGGGCGGGCGGGTCGTCCGTCCGGCCCTCGTCCGGCGCGTCCGTTTCGGCTACGGTGATCGAATCGTGTTCTCGTCCCGCAGCCGTGTCGTCGTCGCCGTCGTGGCCGCCACCGTCGCCCTCGGCGCGTCGGCGTTCGCCGTCGTCCAGCTCACCGCCGACGGGTCGACGGAGCCGACGTCCGCGCCCAGGGTCGTCCAGCCCGGCGCGCCGGGCCAGGCCGGCCGTACGCTCTCGCCGGCCGAGCAGTCCCAGCTGCCGCCACCACCGGCGCACACCCCGGCCGACACCCAGTTCATGCAGCGGATGATCGCCCACCACGTGCAGGCGCTGGACATGACCGCGCTCGTCGCCGACCGCGCCGCCAGCTCGGAGGTGTCGCTGCTCGCCAAGCGGATCGAGACGTCCCAGCGGGACGAGATCGCGCAGATGCAACGGTGGCTCACCGAGCGCGGCGAGCAGATCCCCGGGCCGCACACCCACCACGCCGAGCACGACGCCACCATGCCGGGCATGCTCACCCCGGAGCAGATGGCGCAGCTCCAGCGGGCGCGCGGCGCGCAGTTCGACCGGCTCTTCCTCGACTTCATGATCCGTCACCACGAGGGCGCGCTCACGATGGTGCAGCAGCTCTACGCGGCCGGCGGGGGTCTCGAACCGGCCAGCGACCGCTTCGCGCGCGAGGTCAACGCCGACCAGGGCATCGAGATCCGCAGCATGCGCGAGCTGCAGGCCAGGCTCGCCCGCTGACCGCTGACCGCTGACCGCTGACCGCTGACCGCGGTGTCGTCCGCCCGCAGCGGTGAGGGCCGCGCCCTGCCCGGCAGGACGCGGCCCTTCCCCAAGCGTCGCGGCGTACGTCAGTCCAGGCTGGCGCACTGGCCGCTGGCCGGCCCCGACACCTCGTTGGCGGCGCCGAGGTTGATCGGCGCCGGCGAGTTGCCGGTGCAGGCGAGCGTGCCGCGCACGGTGCTGTCGGCCACGATCGGCTCGACGGCGCCGGTGCGGGTGCCGGTCAGCACCGCCGGCCCGTGGATCTCGCTCTTCACGACGGCGGCGCTGCCCCGCGTACCGGTGATGCTCACCGGGCCGCGGACCGTGCTCTCGTAGAGGTGCACGGCCTCGGCGTTCGCCGCCGACACCGGGCCGGAGATCGACGAGTCGATGGCGAGCAGCGACGCGCCGGGCCGCACGGTGACCGGACCGTTGACGGTGGCCCCGGACAGGCAGGTGACGCCCGAGACCGTCAGCGGCCCGTTGTGCCGGTTCGTGACGGTGGTGGTGCAGGTGCGGGCCAGCTGGTCGAAGCGGGCCCGGGCCACCGCGAAGCTCGGCGCCCAGCTGACCTGGGTCTGGTGCTGGGCGTTGAACTCCGGCATCTGCACCTCGCGGGCCGCGGCGATCTCCGCCGCGGTCAGGTGCTCGCTGGGCTTCAACCCGAGGACGTCGAAGCCACGGGCGATCTCACTGCCGTAGATCTGGCCGTTGTACCAGTACGCCGACCAGAAGCCGCCGAGGACGCTCGTGCTGGCGCTGATCGGCCCGCGGTCGAAGTAGCCGATCTCCCGCGGGTGGGCCGAGTCGGTGAAGTCCATCAGGGAGATGCCGCCCTGGTACCACGCCTGCACCAGGATGTCCCGGCCGGGCACGGGGATCAGCGACCCGTTGTGCGCGACGCAGTTCTCCTGGAGCGTCTGCGGAACCGGCAGCTTGTAGTAGCTGGCGAACTTCAGCTTGCGGTCCACGATGTCGAAGATCGCGTTCGCGCCCCACTGCGGCTGGTCGGTCGTCCGGCAGCGGGGGCCCGTGCCGCCGCCCCACTCGTCGGTGAAGACGACCTTGGAGCCGTCGTTGCTGATCGTCGCGGAGTGCCAGTACGCGAAGTTCGGGTCGGAGACCTCGTCGATGCGGACGGGGTTCGCCGGGTCCGAGATGTCGATCAGGATGCCGTTGCCCTCACAGGCGCCGGCCGCCAGGCCGAGCGCGGGGTACGCGGTGATGTCGTGGCAGGCGTCGGTGACCGGCGACGGGCTCCACGAACCGCCCGACGGGTGCGTCGGCGCCGGCGGGGTGTTCTGGAGGCCGTCGACCGCGCCGGTGGCCGGGTCGGCGAACAGGCGCGGGTTGTTCACGACCGCGGCCTGCTCGGGAGCGGCGACCGGGACCTTGATGACGTCGATGCGCCACCGCGCCGGGTTGTCACCGGAGGCGGGCGTGTTGTTGCAGCCGGCCATCGTGCTCGCCGGACGGACCCCCGCGGTCCCCGAGACGTACACGTAGACGTTCGCGCTGTCGTCGGGGTCGGTCACCAGCGTGTGGGTGTGCGAGCCGCGGCAGGTCTGCACCGCGGCGACCTGCACCGGGTTCGCCACGTCGCTGATGTCGAAGACGCGTACGCCCTGGAAGCGGGTGCCGGCGGCGGGATTCGTGCCGCAGTCGAGCCGGCCCCGGGTCTCCTCCACCGACATGAAGAGCAGGTTGCCGTGTACCGACACGTCGCCCTGCCCACCCGGGCAGACCACGCTGGTGACCAGCGTCGGGTTCGCCGGCTGCGAGATGTCGTAGACGTTGAAGCCGTTGTAGTTGCCGACGAAGGCGTGGGTGCCGCCGAAGGCCAGGTCCGAGGCGACGAAGCCGAAGTCGCCCGGGTTGGCCGGGTTCACGAAGCCCGCCGGCTTGTCGCGGTGCGCCAGCAGTTCGAGGTTGCTGATGGCGCTCTGCGCGTCCAGCCAGCCCGCCCCGAGCCCGATCCGCGGGTCCGGTTCGGCCTCCTGGCCCGATGCCGTGCCCGGCACCAGGGCGACGAGAAGCGCCGCGGTGGCCGCGGCGCCGAGAATGCGGCGTCTCCGCCGTGACGTGCGATCCGATCGATTCATGCGTGTCCTCCGCGCACGGTGCGTCCCGGTGGTGGCAGCGCGCGCGTCGGGGCGCGTGCGCGCCGCGGTAGTAAGGACCGTACCGCCTGCACGCTGGTTAGGATCATGTAAATATTTGCGGTGGACGAAAAAATGGCCGTGGATGCCGGGGTGATCGGCTCAGAGGCCGGTCCACACCGCCTTGGCGCCCGAGTCGCCGGTGCGGACCACGTAGTAGAGGCTCACGCCGGCGGCCACGAGCGACAGACCCCGCAACGCCCAGGCCAGTGCCGGCCGGGGCCGCGCCACGCCGGGGCCCGCCGGGGCGAGGAACCACACCACGGCGAGCGTCACGACGGCCAGCCCGATGGTGGCGTACAGCGTCAGGTCGCCCAGCCGCTGGTGGGCCTCCAGCTTCGGCACGTACTCGGGGCTCACCCGGTTCGCCGACGTGAGCCGCGCCAGGAACGCGTCCCCGGAGAGCTTCGCGAGCAGGGCCGAGACGGGCGCGCCGAGGGCGAGCAGCCCCAGCACCCAGCGGGTGTGCGGCCGGATCGCGGGAACGGCGGCGTACCCGACGCTGAGCAGGGCCAGCAGCGGCACGAGGACGACGGCGGCGTGGAGGACGAGAGGATGGGCGGGGATGCCCATGAACTCCTCGAACAACGGGCTCTCCCGGGGGTGAGGGGGAATCGACCACGTCCCGCCCGCGAACCTACCGTCGGCCGCGCCCCCTGTCACCACGGTCGCCGCCGCGCACCCCGTCGGCGGTGCGCCGGGCCAGGTAGACGACGTCCGGCTCGCCGCGCGGGACCGCGACCTCGTGCACGGCGACCGGACCGATCAGCGCCGCGAGCCGGGCCGCGTACGCCGGGGCCGCCGAGGCGCTCCACGCGGCCAGCACACCCCCGTCGGTGAGACGGTCGCGCAGCAGCATGGTGCCGGCGTCGTCGTACAGCTCGGCGTTGGGCGGGAACACGGTCCACTCCGGACCGTTGTCGACGTCCAGGCAGATGGCGTCGAAGACCTCACGGGTCGCCCGCAGCCAGGTGACGATGTCGGCCGTGACGATCCGCACGCGCGGGTCGTCGAGGGCGTGCCCGCTGTGGCCGGCCAGGCTGCCCCGGTGCCAGTCGACGAGCGTCTTTTCGATCTCCACGACCACGATCTCCGCGGGCACCGGGGAGGCCACGGCCTCGGCCAGCGAGAAGCCCACCCCCAGGCCGCCGACGAGGATGCGGGCCCCGGCGGGCACGAGCTTCAGCGCCTCACGGACGAGCAGCCGCTCCGACCCGCCGGCGCGGGTGTCCATGAGGAACACGCCGTTGCTGATGATCTCGAAGTGCCCGGCGCTGTGGCGGAGCACCAGCTCACCGCGGCTCGTCACCACCCGGTCGACCACCGTCACCGTCTCGGCCACCGGCCCAATCTAGGCGACGGCGCGGGCGGGACCGGGGCATTTTCGCCCGCTTCCCGGCGGCGGTGGGGCGTCCGGGGCTCAGAGGTTGAGCGGCCCCGGGTCGGTGGCCAGCGCGCGGAACCGCTCCCGCGGGTCGGGCACCAGCCGCCGGGCCGCGAGGTCGAGCAGGCCGCCGACGCCGGTCAGGGTCGCGACCGGGGTGCCGTCCGCGCGGGTGTACGCCTGGTCGATGTGGAACGTCTTGCCCTCGCCCCACCGGAACGCGCAGGACACGTCGACCTCGTCGCCGCCGCGCAGCTCCCGCAGGTAGCGCAGGGTGACCTCCAGGGCCACCGGTCCCACGCCGGTGGCGAGGAGGCGGTCCTGCGAGATGCCGGCGGCGCGCAGGCACTCCCAGCGGGCGTGCTCGCCGTACTGGAGGTAGACGGCCTGGTTGAGGTGGCCCTGGGTGTCGAGTTCGTAACCGCGGACGGTGACGCGCACCCGGAACGGATCTCCCACGCGGCCGAGCCTACCGGCGGGGGAGCGGTGGGCGCTCAGAGCCGCCGGCCGCGGGCGTCGTGGGCGGCGATGCCGTCCAGCCGTACGCCGGGAGGCAGCACCGCCGGGTCGAACCAGAAGATCACCACTCGCGGATCCTCGCTCCACCGGACCAGCCGGGCCGCCACCTGGCGGCCGTCGACGGTGCCGACGATCCGCTCGGCCGGTCCCACGAAGTACCCGAAGGCGGGCACGAGGGGCCGGGTGGGGTGCGGCCCCGACTGGTCGTAGCCGATCTCGTGGAACCCGTCCCGGCGGTCGTCACCCACGACGTCGTTGACCAGGAAGTCCGGTGCCAGCCCGCCGTCGGCGGTCCGGCGACCCGCCATCAGCCCGATCGTCACCCCCGGCAGGTGCGGTACGTCGACGGGGACGACGTAGAAGACCCGTTCCTCGGCGCCGTACCGGATCCCGCTGCGCACCACGTCGCCCAGCGGCTCGGGAGGTGCCGCGTCCGTGGCGACGGGGGTGGGTGCGGCCGTGGCGGTGGGGCCGGCCGTCGGGCCGGACGGGTGGCCGGTCGCGCCGGCGGCCGGCTGGGCGGCGGGCGCCGCCGGCCGCTGCGGCGCACCGGCCGAGCGCACCGCGACGGGTACGCCCACCACGACCGCGAGCGCCAGCGCGGCGGCGCCCGCGCCGGTGAGCCGGCGGCGTCGACGCAGGCGGCGACCCTGGCGCAGCACCGCGTCCAGGTCGAGTACGCCGTGTCCGCTCCGCTCGCCGACCCGCATCGCGGCGCGGAGCCGATCCGCCTCGTTCACCGGCGTGTCCCCTCCGGCGCGGCGGCCTCGACGCCGCGCAGCTTCTCCAGGGCGCGGGAACTCGTGCTCTTGACCGTCCCCACCGAGACGCCGAGTTCGCGGGCCACCTGGGCCTCCGGGAGGTCGAAGTAGTAGCGCAGCACGACGATGGCGCGCTCGCGGGGACTGAGCGTGCCGAGGATGGCGAGCAACCAGCGCCGGGTGGCCACCTCGTCGGCCACGTCGTCGCCGTGCCGGTCGGGGACGTCCTCCGTCGGGTACTCGCGGATCGGCCGCCGCCAGCCGTCGACGAGGTGGTTGACGAGCACCGAGCGGGCGTACCCGTAGGCGTCGTTCTCGCGGATCCGCGACCACGACGCGTACGTACGGGCCAGCGCCGTCTGGGCGGCGTCCTCGGCGCGGTGGTGGTCGCCCGTCATGAGGAAGGCCGCGTGCACCAACCGGCCGGAGGCGGCCCGGGCGAACTCGACGAACTCCGCGTCACCCCGCGCCATGCCCGCCCTCTCCGCACTCCACGACGAACAGGACGGGTGGCGGGGCCGGAAGGTTGAGCCCCCGGATGATCAACATTTCGGCGGACCCACGCGTCTCTTCTGCTGCGTGCCACCGACCGGTGGCGCACGGCGGAGGGAGACGCATGACCGGGAAGACTACGCGCCGGCGCGCTCGGGGCGTCGGGCCGGCGCTGGCGGCACTGTCGGCTGTGCTGCTCGCCGGTTGCGGGCAGATGGCGGCCGGGGACGCCGCGGCCGGCCAGGCAGCCGGCGTCGTCGACCCCGTGACCGTGTCCGCGTCCGCACCGGCGCCGGCCCCCTCCCGGCTCGTCGCCGTGAGCTACCCGGCCGACGGGAGCAACCGGTGGCAGGTCGCCGCGGCCGAGTCACCGGCGCGCCGCCGTACGGGTGAGCTGCTGCGCTACCGGGTGGCGGTGGAGCGCGACATCCGGGGCCTGCCGGTGCCCGACTTCGCGGACGAGATCACCCGGATCCTCACCGACCCGCGGGGGTGGACCGCCGGCGGGAGGCTGACGCTGCGCCGGGTCGGCCCCGGCCAGCCGGCCGACTTCACCATCTACCTGGCCACCCCCGGTACGCGCGACGAACTGTGCCAGGACGTGCCGGACGGCTACACCTCCTGCCGCAACGGCGACCGGGTGGTGCTCAACGTGGCGCGCTGGGTGAAGGGGGTGCCGCGCTACGGCGCGAACCTCGCCACGTACCGGGAGTACATGGTGAACCACGAGGTGGGGCACCGGCTCGGCCACGGGCACGAGCGCTGCCCCGGGCGGGGCCGGCCGGCGCCGGTCATGCAGCAGCAGACGCTCGGCCTGCACGGGTGCCGGGCCAACCCGTACCCCTACCTCGACGGCGAGCGCCACACCGGGCCCTCCGGCGCGTACAACGATCCGATCCCGCCCCGTGAGCGGGGCCGGCCCGGCTGACGACCGGCTGCCGGCGGCCCCGCCCGGTACGCGATCTACCGCAGCGGGCCGTCGCCCGGGCCGTTCGGGTCGTCGACCAGGTGCACGGCGGCCTCCTCCGCGCTGGCGCCGCCGGCGTCGATCCCGGCGTCCCAGGCCACCGAGTCCGGCTCCTCGTCCTCGCCGAGACCCTCGTCGTACGCCACGAGGCGGCCGGCGCGCCGCTCCCGCTCGAAGCCCCGCCGGGTCAGCTCGTCCTCGTCGTCGGTCGGCTCGGCGTACGGGTCGACGTCGGGCTCCTCCTGGGCGAGCAGCTGCTCCAGGGACTCCCCGGCCCGCTCCTCGGCGGGCGTCGTGCCGTACCGGTCGGCCCCGGCCCAGTGGTCGGCCGCGGCGATGCCGGTGTCGAGGGGATCGGTGACCAGATCCCCGTCGAGAGTGTCGGACGCGTCGAGGACGCCGTCGTCCTCGGCGACGTTCCACTCCTCGACGCGCGCGGTGTCGTCGGTCTGGCTCACAACGGTCTCCCCTCGTCACACCCTGTGGTGGCGTCGGCCAGCCTAGGACCCGTCGCGCCCCATCGGACACCCGCGTCGGCGAGCGAGCCCGGCGGGGCGGGGTCGGTGGTGGCCGAGGCGGCGGGTGGCCGGCGCCTCGGGCGGCGCGCCGAGCGCGACCAGGCCGCCCGGCCTGTGTGCGATGTCACGATCAGATTGACGTCACAGCCGACGTGCGGGCCACGAACCGCGTGGAGAAATCCGGACGAACGTCGGCGTATCCAGCCGGAAGGCCGCCCGGACCGGACGGGTCGGAGGGGCAAATCCGGGGGCGTCCTGTCGGTGCCGGCGGCTACTCTTCGTGCGAGCGTTCGCCCTCCGCGCGCCGCCCCCGCGACATGGCGCGGCACCACCCCCACCGCTCACGTCCGGCCCAGACCGATCTCAGGAGATTGTGTGTCCCAGCAAGCTGTCGCGGCCCCAGAGAAACTGGACGCCGCGGTCCTCAAGGTGGCGGGGGTCGTCGTCCTCGGGGCGATCATGTCGATCCTCGACGTGACGGTGGTGAGCGTCGCGCTGCCGACGTTCCAGAACGACTTCGACGCCTCCTACGCGCGGGTCGCGTGGACGATGACCGGCTACACGTTGGCGCTGGCCACCGTGATCCCGCTCGCCGGATGGGCCGCCGACCGGTTCGGCACGAAGCGCCTCTACATGGTGGCCCTGGCGCTGTTCACCATCGGGTCCGGGCTGTGCGCCACGGCCGACTCGATCGGCCAGCTGATCCTCTACCGGGTCCTGCAGGGTCTCGGCGGCGGCATGCTGATGCCCATCGGCATGACGATCATGACGCGGGCCGCGGGCCCGAAGCGGATGGGCCGGCTGATGGCCGTGCTCGGCATCCCGATGCTGCTCGGGCCGATCGGTGGCCCGATCCTCGGCGGCTGGCTCATCGACGTGGCGAGCTGGCACTGGATCTTCCTCATCAACCTGCCGATCGGCGTCGTCGCGCTCGTCTACGCGCAGATGGCGCTCCCGAAGGACGCGCCGGAGCCGTCGGAGTCCTTCGACTTCCTCGGCATGCTGATGCTCTCGCCGGGTCTGGCGCTGTTCCTCTACGGCGTCTCCACGCTGCCCGACGCCGGCACCTTCGCCGACGCGGAGGTGTGGGGGCCCATGCTGGTCGGCGCCGCGCTGCTCGTGGGCTTCGTCATCTACTCGTTCCGGCCCCGGCACCCGCTGCTCGACCTGCGGCTGTTCGCCAACCGCAACCTGACCATCGCCACGGTGACGCTGTTCGTCTTCATCATCGCGTTCATGGGCGCCGGGCTGCTCTTCCCGAGCTACTTCCTGCAGGTGCGCGGTGAGTCGACGCTCACGGCCGGTCTGCTGATGGCGCCGCAGGGCATCGGCGCGATGCTCACGATGCCGCTCGCCGGCACGCTGGCCGACCGGGTTCCCGTCGGGCGTACGGTGCCGTTCGCGCTGGCGCTCATCGTCCTCGGGTTCTTCTCCTTCACCCAGGTCGGTCCGGACACGTCGTACGTGCTGCTGTGCGGGTCGCTGTTCGTCATGGGCCTGGGCATGGGCGGCACGATGATGCCGATCATGACGTCGGCGCTGCGCACGTTGAAGGCCCACGACGTGGCCCGCGGCCGACGCTGGTCAACATCCTTCAGCAGATCGGCGGGTCGGTGGGCGCCGCGGTGATGTCGGTGATCCTCACCAACGAGCTGAACGGCTCCCGGGAGATCCCGGGCGCGACGGACCCGGTCACCGGCAAGCCGGTCACCGAGGCCGGGCTGGCGATCGCCAGCCAGCAGAAGCCGGAGCTGCTCCAGCAGTTCCCCGTCCCGTCGCAGCTCATCGAACGCGGCCTCGACTTCGCGGCCCAGTCGTTCGCCAGCACGTTCTGGGTGGCGTTCGCGCTGGTCGTGCTCACGTTCATCCCGGCCGCGTTCCTGTCGCGCCGGCGTGAGCAGCCGCGTCCGCTCGACGGCCCGCAGGGCGAGGAGACGAGGACGCCGGTCGTCATCCACTGACGCACCCCGTCCCGTTGGGGCCGCCGGGTCACCCCGGCGGCCCCGACGCGTCGTGAGGGGTCCGAGGGCTGGCCGGGGTGGCCAGCCGCCGGCCGCCGGCGACGGGTCAGGCCGGATTCCCGACGTTCAGCGGGTCGGCCAGCAGGTGGGCGAACGCCAGTTCGGCGGCGCCGATCAGGGCAGCGTCGCGGCCGAGCGCCGCCGGCCGCAACTGCACGTGCTCGCGGGAGACGGGCAGGGCCAGCTCGTCGAGGCGGCGACGCACCGTGTCGGCCCCGGCCGTGTAGACGTCGCGGAGCGAGCCGCCGAACACCACGGTGTCGGGGTTGACCACGTTGACGAGGTTCGCGACGCCGAAGCCGAGCCAGTCGGCGACCCGTTCGACGGCGGCCCGGGCCACCGGGTCTCCGGCGGCCGCCGCGCACAGCACCTCACGTACGCCGTCGGGGGAGCCGGGGTCGCGGCCCGCGTGCCGCAGCAGCGCCGCCTCCCCGATCTCCGTCTGCCAGCAGCCGCGGGAGCCGCACTCGCAGGGCAGGCCGCCGGGGTTGACGACCATGTGGCCGACCTTGCCGCTGCGGCCGCCGTGCCCCATGACGAGCCGGCCGCCGATGATGATCCCGGCGCTCACGCCGGCGCCTCCGTGCAGGTAGACGAGGTCGTCGACGCCCGCGGCCACGCCCCGGACGTGTTCGGCCAGCCCGGCGATGTCGGCCAGGTCGCCGGCGAGGACGGCGGGACCGGCGGCGCCGGCGGCGAACGCGGCGTCCAGCGCCGCGCGCAGGGCCTCGTCGGGGCCGCCGATGCGTACCCGCCCGTCGCGGTCGCGGCTCGTGTCGGTCACCGCGACGGCCACGCCCGCGCGGACCGCGTCGGGCTCCACGGCCCGCGTCATCTCCTCGGTGAGCGCGGCCAGCGGGGCGACGGCGTCGAGGGCGGACGCCCCGGCGTCGCGGTCGGTCTCCCGCAGGTCGAGGATGCGCCCGCCGAGGCCGATGCGGGCCGCGCGCAGCCGGTCCGGTTCGATGCTCAGCGCCTGCGCGTACACCCGGGTCCGGGGGCTCACGACGAGCGACGGGCGCCCGGCCCGGCGGACGGTGGCGGGCGGTTCCTCGGTGACGAGGCCGGCGGCGGCGAGGTCGGCCGCGAGGGCCCCGATGGTGCTGCGGTTGAGGCCGAGCCGCGCGGTGAGCTCGGCGCGGCTGGTGGGGCCGTGCACGTGGACGTACCGCAGCACGGCGCCCAGGTTCTGCCGGCGGATCTCCTCCTGGCTGGCGCCGGACACCGGGGGCGCCGGGACGGACGGGACGCCTCCGCCCCGGTGGAGACCGGACAGCAGTCGGTGCATCAGCGCCTCCTCTCGTCTCCCGCGGGTCCGATCGCTCGCCAGGACGACGAAGGGTCCCGGAGAGCTCCGGGACCCGACGTCGTGTTGCGGTACCTACTTGGTGAGCGGCGCGAGCTTCGGGTCGTTCGCGTACGCCTCAGCCGCGTTCGCCTTGGTGACGGCGACCGGCGGCAGCAGGTAGGTGTCGACCACCTTGGCGCCGTTGTTGTACGACTTGGTGTCGTTCACCTGCGGGGTGTTGCCGGCCTGGAGGGCCTTGACCATCTCGATGGTCTGCTTGACCAGGTTCCGGGTGTCCTTGTTGATCGTCATGTACTGCTCGCCAGCCATGATCGACTTGACCGACTCGACCTCCGAGTCCTGGCCGCTCACGACCGGGATCGGCTTGCCGGCGCCCTTGACCGAGGTGATGATCGCGCGGGCCAGCGTGTCGTTCGGGGAGAGGACGCCGTCCAGCTCCTTGTTGCCGTAGGTCGAGGTCAGCAGCTGGTCCATGCGGGCCTGCGCACCCTCGGCCTTCCAGCCCTGGATGGCGGTCTGCTTGATGTCGGTCTGACCCGAGGCCACGACCACGTTGCCCTTGTCGATCTCCGGCTTGAGGACGCTCATCGCACCCTCGAAGAAGACCTTCGAGTTGTTGTCGTCCGGCGAGCCGGAGAACAGCTCGATGTTGTACGGGCCGTTCGGCTTCTTGGCCTTCATGCCGTCCAGCAGGGCCTGGCCCTGGAGCTGGCCGACCTTGAAGTTGTCGAACGCGACGTAGTAGTCGACGTCCGGCGTGTTCAGGATCAGGCGGTCGTACGCGATGACCTTCGCGCCGGCCTGGTGCGCGGCGGCGACCTGGGTCGACAGCTGCGCGGCGTCGGTCGCGCCGATGACGATGACCTTGGCGCCCTTGGTGACCATGGCGGTGATCTGGGCCTGCTGGTCGGCGACGGTGGTCGACGCGCCCGCGTACTGCACGTCGGCCTGGAAGCCGGCCTCCTTCAGGCCGTTGGTGAACAGGTCACCGGCGAGGACCCAGTTCTCCGAGGTCTTGGCCGGCAGGGCGACACCGATCAGCGAGTTGGCCGGGAAGCCCTTGGCGTCGCCGCTTCCGGAGCCGCTGGAGCCTTCGTCGCGGCCGGAGCCGCAGGCGGTGAGGGCAAGCATGGCGATGGCACCGACGGCCACCGACTTGCCGAGGAACTTGCGCATTGGGGTGGTTGCCTTTCGTGAGGATGGTGCGGGTTGCGGTCCGGCGGTCGTCAGCCGGCGACCGGGGTCTTGGCGGGCTCGCGCTCGGCCCCCGAGGAGGACGGGGGTGCCGTTGGCGTGTCCCGCCGGAAGGTGCGGGTGATGCTTCCGATGACCGAGAAGCGTCCCTGGCGCTTGTTGTAGACGTCGAGCGCGACGGCCAGCAGCAGGACCAGGCCCTTGATGATCTGGACGCGGTCGGCGCCGACACCCATGAGCTGCAGGCCGTTGTTGAGCACGGCCATGACCAGACCGCCGACGATCGAGCCGCTGATGGTGCCGATGCCGCCGGAGACGGCCGCGCCGCCGATGAAGACCGCGGCGATCGCGTCGAGCTCCCAGCCGTTGCCGTCCTGCGGCCCGGAGGCCGCCGAGCGGGCCACGAAGATCATGCCCGCGAGCGCGGCCAGGATCGACATGTTCATCATGACGTAGAAGTTGACCCGCTTGAGCTTCACACCGGACAGCTCCGCGGCCCGGGAGTTGCCGCCCACCGCGTAGATGTGCCGGCCACCCGCCGTGTTGCGGGTGTAGAAGGAGTACGCGAGCACCAGCGCCACCAGGATGATGCCGGAGACCGGGAAGCTCGTGCCGACGCGGCCGCTGGCGAAGCGCAGCGTCACGAAGACGAGCACGCCGACCATCACGGCCATCCGCAGGATCGAGATCCACATCGGGATCGGCTCGGCGTTCATCTCCCGGCGGACCCGCCGCGCGTGCAGCTCCCGCCACACCACCGCGATGCAGCCGGCGAGGCCGAGCAGCAGCGTCAGGTTGTTGTAGCCGGTGTTCGGCCCGGTCTCCGGCAGGAAGCCGGAGCCGATCACGCGGAAGCCCTCGGGCACCGGGATCGTGTTCGCGTTGCCGATGAACTGGTTGCCGCCGCGGAAGAGCAGCATGCCCGCCAGGGTGACGATGAACGCCGGCACCCCGATGTAGGCGACCCAGAAGCCCTGCCAGGCGCCGATGACCGCGCCGATGGCGAGGCCGAAGAGGATCGCCACGGGCCAGGGTAGGTTCCAGTCCGCCATCGACTTCGCCACCAGGATGCCGGTGAAGGCGGCGACGGAGCCGACCGACAGGTCGATGTGCCCGGCGACGATCACCATCAGCATGCCGATGGCCAGGATCAGGATGTACGAGTTCTGCTGGAACAGCGCGATCAGGTTGTCCGATCGCAGGGTCAGGCCGTCGGTCAGGATCTGGAACAGGACGACGATCGCGACCAGCGTGAAGATCATCCCGAACTGACGGGCGTTGGAGGTGGTACCTCCGAAGAGGTTCTTCTGAAGGTCCTTCAGTCGGCTCATCGTGTCTGCATCTTCTTCGAGGAGGTCATCAGCTTCATGAGGGTCTCCGGGTCCGCGTCCTGCCGGGCGACTTCGCCGGTGATGGTGCCTTCCGACACCGTGTAGATGCGGTCGCAGAGCCCGATCAGCTCAGGCAGTTCCGAGGAGATGACGATGACGCCCTTCCCCTGGTCGGCGAGCCGCTGGATGATGCCGTAGATCTCGTACTTGGCCCCGACGTCGATGCCGCGGGTCGGCTCGTCGAGGATCAGCAGGTCGGGGTCGGTGAACATCCACTTGGCGAGCACGACCTTCTGCTGGTTGCCGCCGGAGAGCGTGTTGACGCCGTCGTCGACCGTCGGCGTCTTGATGCGCAGGCTCTGCCGGTACTCCTCGGCCGCCCGGTACTCCTTGACCTGGTCGAGGACACCGTGCCGGGTGATCTTGGAGAGCTTCGCGGCCACCGTCGACGTCTTGATGTCGTCGAGCAGGTTGAGGCCGATCGCCTTGCGGTCCTCGCTCACGTACGCGAGGCCGTGGTGGATGGCGTCCGCCACCGTCTTGAGGACGATCTCCTTGCCGTCCTTGATGATCGTGCCGGACTCGTAGACGCCGTAGGAGCGGCCGAAGACGCTCATCGCCAGCTCCGTGCGTCCGGCGCCCATGAGGCCGGCGAAGCCGACGATCTCGCCCCGGCGGACGACGAAGTTCGAGTGCTTGGCGACCAGCCGCTCGGCGGAGATCGGGTGCCGGACGGTCCAGTCGCGGACCTCGAAGAAGACCTCGCCGATCTTGGGCGTGTGGTCCGGGAAGCGGCTGTGCAGCTCGCGGCCGACCATGCCCCGCACGATCCGGTCCTCGTTGACGCCGTCGGCCTTGACGTCCAGCGTCTCGATGGTCCGGCCGTCGCGGATGATCGTGATCCGGTCGGCGATCGCCTCGATCTCGTTCAGCTTGTGCGAGATGATGATCGAGGTGATGCCCCGCTCGCGGAAGCCGCGCAGCAGGTCGAGCAGGTGCTGCGAGTCGTCCTCGTTCAGCGCCGCGGTCGGCTCGTCGAGGATGAGCAGCTTCACGTCCTTGGCGAACGCCTTGGCGATCTCCACCAGCTGCTGCTTGCCGACGCCGATGTCCTTGATCAGGGTGTCCGGGTCCTCGCGCAGGCCGACCCGGGCCATCAGCTCCAGCGCCTGCCGGTTCGCGGCCTTCCAGTCGATCGCGCCGCCCTTGCGGGGCTCGTTGCCGAGGAAGATGTTCTCGGTGATCGACATGTGCGGGATGAGGGCGAGCTCCTGGTGGATGATCACGATCCCGGCCCGCTCGCTGGCCCGGATGTCCCCGAAGCGCATCTCCTCGCCGCGGTAGAAGATGGCGCCGTCGTAGCTGCCGTACGGGTAGACCCCGCTCAGAACCTTCATGAGCGTCGACTTGCCGGCGCCGTTCTCCCCGACGATCGCGTGGATCTCGCCGGCGCGCACCACCAGGTTCACGTCGGACAGGGCCTTGACCCCGGGGAACTCCTTGGTGATGGAGCGCATCTCCAGGAGGATGGGCACGTCGCTCATCGTTCGTACCACCTCGCCATCGTCATTGATGCCTCCGGAACGAGTCTGGCCCGGACCGGGGTTTGTTGCCGTCGGCAACCTATTCGGACCAGAGGATCCTTCGCAAGCGGGGAGCCTGCGAATTCCGTAACAACCCGGTAATAGTGACCCCTTCCCGAGCCGCCGACCATGGCGCCGGGTGCGATCCGTGCCACATTCGTGACAGGTGGTAACGGGGCGGTGGTTGCGTGTGGTATGCGGTGACGCCCATCGTCCCGTTCCGCGCGGGGTCGCGCGCCGACCACGCCGGCGCGCGCCCGGCCGGGCGGGGCGACGCCGAGGGAGCGTACGGCGTCAGGCTGCGTCGATGCGGGTGGGGTGGCCCACTCGCGGGCCTCCGGGCCAGTGGGTGTGGCCTCGGCCACGCCAGCGCGGCGGCCGAGGCGGCCGAGGGTCAGGGCGTTGCGACGACCTCCCGGCCCAGCGGCCAGAACGCGGCCGGGACCAGCTTGAAGTTGGCGACGCCGAACGGGATCCCGATGATCGTGAGGCAGAGCGCCACGCCGGCGACGAGGTGGGACAGGGCCAGCCACCAGCCGGCCAGCACCACCCACAGGACGTTGGCCAGCCCGGAGGCGAGGCCGGCGCCCGGCTTCGGCACCAGGGTGTGCCCGAAGGGCCAGAGCGAGTAGAGCGCCAGTCGCAGGGCGGCGACGCCGAAGGGGATCGTGACGACGAGGACGAAGCAGACCAGCGCGGCGATGCCGTAGCCGATCGCGAGGACGATGCCGCCGCCGAAGATCAACCACAGCACGTTCAGCACGAAACGGATCATGCTTCCAGCATGACCGCCGCGCGCCACGCCGCCCCGCGGCCGGATGCGCGGTGCCGGACCGGGCCGGTGCGGCGGACGGCGGCCGGTGGATCCGCGCCCCGGCACCGGGGCGGGCGGCTCACCCCGGCACGGTCAGACGAGCCGGCCGTCGTGGGCCAGCAGCGCGATCTGCGTACGGTTCGTGAGGTCCAGCTTGGTGAGGATGTGCGAGACGTGCGCCTTCACGGTGGTCACGCTCATCAGCAGATCGCGGGCGATCTCGGCGTTGGCCCGTCCCTGCCCGATGGCCACGACCACGTCGCGTTCACGCTCGGTCAGCAGGCCCAACCGGGCCCGCGCCTCCTCGTAGGCCTCGGCTCCGGACGCGACGTGCCGCATGAGCCGGCGGGTGACGCTGGGCGACAGGATCGGCATCCCGGCGGCGACGGCGTGGACGGCCTGGCTGATCCGCTCCGGCGGCGTGTCCTTCAGCAGGAAACCGCTGGCGCCGGCGCGCAGGGCCCGGACCACGTGGTCGTCGGTGTCGAACGTGGTCAGCACGATGATCTCCGGTGGCCGGGGGCGCCGGCGCAGCCGCTCGGTGGCGGTGATGCCGCTGACCCGCGGCATCCGGATGTCCATGAGCACCACGTCCGGGGTGTGCCGGTCCACGGCGGTGACCGCCTCGTCGCCGTCGGCCGCCTCACCGACGACGGCGATGCCGTCCGCGCCGTCGAGCATCATCGTCAGCATCCCCCGGACCAGCGGGTCGTCGTCGACGACGACGACCCGGATCGGGCCCGTCACCTCGACCACGGCAGCCACGCGTCGAGGTGGAAGCGGCCGCTGTCGTCGACGTGGTGGGTCAGCCGGCCGCCCGCGAGCGCCGCCCGCTCGGCCAGACCGATGAGCCCGCTGCCCGGGCCGGCCGGGGGTGGGCCCCCGGCCGCGGGCCCGCCCCCGGTCCCGTTGCGGACGGCGATGCGCAGTCCCGACCCCGGCGCGCCGGCGAGGGCGAGGGTGACCGCGTGGCCGTCGGCGTGCTTGCGGGCGTTGGTCAGCGCCTCCTGCACGATCCGGTACGCGGTGCGACCCGTCCGCGCCGGTGGCTCGACCGACGGCCCGCGCACGTCGTCGATCTCGACGCGCTGACCGGCCGCCCGCGCCTCCTCCACCAGCCGGGGCAGGTCGGCGAGGGTCTGCCCGAGCGGTTCGTCCACCGGCGCGTCCGGATCGTCGCCGCGCAGGAGCGTCACCACCTCGCGCAGTTCCGTGAGGGCCTGGTGAGCGCTGGTCCGGATGACGCCGGCCGCGGCGCTCAGCCGCTCCGGCGGCGCGTCCGGCCGGTACTCCATCGCACCGGCCGCGGCGGCCAGCAGCGACAGCCGGTGGGCCAGCACGTCGTGCATCTCCCGGGCGATGCGGGTCCGTTCGGCGGCGCGCGCCTCGGCGACCCGCCGCTCCTGCTCCCGCTCGGCGCGCCGGGCACGGTCGCGCAGCGCCTCCAGCAGGGCGTGCCGCGCCTGCGCCCAGGTGCCCCAGCCGAGCAGCGCCCCGAAGGCGACCGTCATCAACAGGAGCCACCACCCGTACGACAGGCCGGGCATGGGTCGCCACGCGCCCTGCACGGCCTCCCCGGCGGCTCCCAGCAGGGCCACCGCGAGGGCCTGCCGGAACGGGCGGCGGCGGGCCGTGAAGAGCACCGCGAAGCTCGCCACCGGGGTGACCACCGGCGACACGGCCACCAGCAGTCCGCCGAGCACCCCGCCCGCCAACGGCCGGGCGATGACCAGCGGTACGAGCGCGACGGCGACCACCGCCAGCGTGACGTCGGCCCAGACGAGCGCCGGCGTGCCCGAGCCGACGCTGGCGTACAGCCCGGTCCCGACGAGGAGGCCGAGCGCCACGGTGGAGAGGACCACCCAGACCCGGCGCCGCATCCAGGGTGGGCAGAGGGTCCGGGTGACGGCGTGCATGGGCGCAGGCTAGCGGGGCGCCGTCGCGCCCCACCACCTTCTTTGGTAGGAGGCGTGCGGCCTGGTGGGCGTACCCGTGGCGGCGTCGGGTGCGATGTGCCGCGCCGGCCCGCGGACACAGACTTCCGCCATGACGAGGATTCTGGTGCGTCGGTCCGCGGTGACGGCCGGCGCGGTCGTGCTGGCGGTGGCGGAGTACACGATGGTGCGGTGGGGGGCCGGCATCGACCTGGCGGCGCGCACGGGGGCGTCGACGCGGACGGTGTCGGTGATTCGTGCTGCTGCACCTGACCGTCGGCGTCGTGCTCATCGTCGGGCTGCCCGGCCGCGAGGTGACCCGGTGACGACGGTTCGGGCGGCCGTCACGTGCCGGCGGTGAGCCGGGCCGTCTGTTCCCGCAGGACGCGGACGGTGTTGTCGAGGTAGTCGACGATCGCCGCCATCTCGCGCTCGTCGTACCGGGCCATGAAGGCGGCCGAATGCCGACGGCCGTGCCGGGTACGCAGGCGGCCCGGAACGAGCCAACGGGAGGTCTGATGAGCGACGCCGTCGCAGGTGGGTCGGGCGCGGACGGGCGGGTCGTCGCGCCCGACCGCCTCGTGGAGATCGTGGCCGAGAGCGTGGCCGACGTCGTGCGGGCGGAGGTGCGGGCCGTGCGGGGCCAACTGGTCGGGGCGCTCCGCCCGGCCGGGGTCGGGTTCGTGCTGCTGGGCACGGCGGGAGCGTGCGCCGTGCTGGGCGTCGGCGCGGCGTCCACGACCGTGCTCCGGATGCTGGAGTCCTTCCTGCCCAAGAAGCTGGCGGCGGCCGGGATGACGGCCGGCTACCTGGCGGCCGCCGCCGTCCTGGGCCGCCTCGGACTCAACCAGCTGCACGCGGCGGGAGGGGGGTCCGCCCGCCTCGCCGACCGGGTCGACGAGGCCGTGGCCGAGACCGCCTCCCGGGTGCTGCCGGCCGGCGCGACCGCCGGCCGACGGTCGCCGCGCTGAGTCCCGGCTCGGCCGCCGCACCTCCTGCACCGACTGGGCGCAATTCACCCCGTTTCTGCCGATCCGTGCGCCGCGCCGCCGAAGATGGCGGTAGCCGCGGCACCCCGACGCGCGAGCGCGCCGCGGGCGTACGACGGCGGACGGTGGGTGTCCCACGACCAGGAGGACGACGTGCAGGAGATCGTTGGCGAGAGCCTGGCCCGGCGGCTGGTCGAGTGGGGGGTGGACACCGTCTTCGGCCTGCCCGGCGACGGCATCAACGGCCTCATGGAGGGCTTCCGCCGGCACCGGGACAAGCTGCGGTTCGTGCTGGTGCACCACGAGGAGGCGGCGGCCTTCATGGCCACCGGCTACGCGAAGGCCACCGGCCGGCTCGGCGTGTGCGCGGCCACCTCCGGCCCGGGCGCCATCCACCTGCTCAACGGGCTCTACGACGCGAAGCTCGACCACGTGCCGGTGCTGGCCATCACCGGCATGCAGGAGACGTCGGTGCTCGGCTCCCACTACCAGCAGGAGGTGCACACCACGCACCTCTACCAGGACGTGGCCGCGTACAACCTGATGGTCACCAACCCGCAGCAGATGCCGGCCGTGGTGGACCTGGCCATCCGCAACGCGCTCGGGAAGCGGACCGTGGCGCACCTGACCTTCCCCAACGACCTCCAGGTGGCGCCGATCGGCGAGGACCCCTACCGGCACGTCAGCCCCGGCACGCCGCCCAAGAGCGCGGCGAACATGGCCTACCCGCGGCTGTCGCCCGATCCGGAGGAGATCGCGCGGGCCGCCGAGGTGCTGCGGCAGGGCAGCAGGATCGCCATGCTCGTCGGGGTGGGCGCCCGCGGCGCGCGCGAGGAGGTGCTCGCCGTGGCCGAGGCGCTGGCCAGCCCCATCGTGAAGACCCTGCCCGGCAAGCAGGTGGTGCCCGACGACCACCCGCTCACCACCGGGGGCCTCGGCCTGCTCGGGACGCGCCCGAGCGAGGAGCTGATGGAGGAGTGCGACACGCTGCTGATGGTCGGCACCTCCTATCCGTACGGGAAGTACCTGCCGTCGCCCGGGCAGGCGCGGGTGGTGCAGATCGACGTCGACCCGAGCCTCATCGGCATGCGCCTGCCGGTGACGGCCGGTGTCTGCTCCGACGCCCGCCTCGCGCTGCGGCACCTGCTGTCCCTCGTCGACCGCCGGACCGACCGGTCCTTCCTGGAGAAGTACCAGCGGAAGATGGGGGAGTGGCGCGCCGACATGGCGAGCCTGCGCGACCCGCGGCGGCACCCGATCGCACCGCAGTACCTGATGGGCTGCATCGACGAGGCGGCGGCCGACGACGCCATCCTGACCTGCGACTCCGGCACCATCGCCACCTGGTCGGCCCGGCACTGGACGATCCGCGGCGACCGCGAGTACTACCTCTCGGGCAACCTGGCCACCATGGCGCCGGGCCTGCCGTACGCCATCGCCATCCAGCACGCGTACCCCAACCGGCAGGTCATCGCGTTCGTGGGCGACGGCGGCTTCGCCATGCTGATGGCGGAGTTCCTCACGGCCGTACGCAACGAGCTGCCGATCAAGGTGGTCGTCAACAACAACAACGCGTACGGCCAGATCCTGTGGGAGCAGATCATCCTCGGCTACCCGGAGTACGCCGTGCGGCACCTGCGGCCGGAGGCCGACTTCGGCGCCTGGGCACGGGCGTGCGGCGCCTACGGGGTGAAGGTCACCGACCCGAAGGACCTGCCCGGGGCCATCGGGGAGGCGCTGGCGCACCCCGGTCCCGCGCTCGTCGACTGCGACGTCAACGCGGACGAGCCGCCGATGCCCGGCAAGGTCCGCTACGAGCAGGCGAAGCACTTCACCGAGGCGTTCCTGCGCGGTCAGCCCCGCAAGGTGGCCACGCTCGCCAGCGTCGCGCGAGACAAGATCAACGAGTTGCGGTCGTGACCGGCCTGCTGCCCCCGCCGGTCCTGCGGACGCCCGAGCCGGTGCGGGACGTCGACCTCGGGGCGTTGGCCGCCGACCTGCGCGGCGAGGTCTACGGGGAGGTGCGCTTCGACGCCGGCTCGCGGGCCGCGTACTCCACCGACGCGTCCAACTACCGGCAGGTGCCCCTCGGCGTGGTCGTACCCCGGACCGTCGAGGCCGCCGTGGCCGCCGTCGCCGTGTGCCGCCGCCACGGCGCGCCACTGCTCTCGCGCGGCGGCGGCACCAGCCTCGGCGGCGAGTGCACCAACACCGCCGTCGTGATCGACTGGTCCAAGTACTGCCACCGTCTCCTGGAGGTCGACGTCGGTGCGCGCACCTGCCTGGTGGAGCCTGGCGTCGTGCTCGACACACTCAACGAGCGGCTCGCGCCGACCGGCCTGGAGTACGGCCCCCGCCCGGCGACCCACAACCACTGCACGATCGGCGGGATGATCGGCAACAACTCGTGCGGCTCCACGGCGCAGCGCACGGGGAAGGTCGTCGACAACATCGTCGAGATGGAGGTGCTGCTCTACGACGGCACCCGGATGTGGGTGGGGGAGACGAGCGACGAGGCGTACGCCGAGATCCAGCGCCGCGGCGGGCGGCAGGCGGAGATCTACCGGCAACTGCGGGCGCTGCGCGACGAGTACGCGGCGGAGATCCGGCAGCGTTTCCCGAGGATCCCCCGCCGCGTGTCCGGCTACAACCTCGACAGCCTCCTGCCCGAGAAGACGTTCAACGTGGCGCAGGCGCTCGTCGGCTCGGAGAGCACGCTGGTCACCGTCCTGCGCGCCCGCCTGCGGCTGGTGCCCGTGGTACCGGCGCAGTCCCTGGTCTTCCTCAGCTACCCGGACATCGCGGCGGCGGGGGACGACGTGCCGCGCGTCCTGGAGCACCAGCCGATCGCGCTGGAGGGCATCGACGACAAGCTGATCGACTTCGAGCGGCGCAAGAGCCTGCACCCGGCGGCGCTGCGCGAACTGCCCGAGGGCGGCGCCTGGCTGATGATCCAGTTAGGCGGCGACGACCAGGCGCAGGCCCGGGCGGCGGCCGACCGGCTCATCGCGGCCGTCGCGCGCGAGGGCGGCCCCCGGGTGCACGAGTTCGCCAACGAGGCCGACGAGAAGCGGATGTGGGAGGTCCGCGAGTCGGGCCTCGGCGCCACCGCCCACGTCCCCGGCGGCCAGGACACCTGGCCGGGCTGGGAGGACAGCGCCGTGGCCCCCGACCGTCTCGGGGACTACCTGCGCGACCTCGACCGGCTGTACCGGGAGTACGGGCTCGACCAGGCGTCCCTCTACGGGCACTTCGGCCAGGGCTGCGTGCACAGCCGGATCCCCTTCGAGCTGCGCACCGCCGACGGGATCCGCCGGTTCCGGTCCTTCCTCGAACGCGCCGCCGACCTGGTCGTCTCGTACGGCGGCTCCTTCTCCGGGGAGCACGGTGACGGGCAGGCCCGCGGGGAGCTGCTGCCGAAGATGTACGGTGAGCGCCTCGTGCGGGCGTTCGGCCAGTTCAAGGCCATCTTCGACCCGGACGACCGGATGAACCCGGGCAAGGTGGTGCCGCCGTACCCGCTCGACAGCCACCTGCGGCTCGGCGTCGACTACGACCACGGCGGGGTGCGCACCGTCTTCGCGTACCCGGACGACGGCGGCAGCTTCGGCGAGGCCGTCCTGCGCTGCGTCGGGGTGGGCAAGTGCCGCCGGCCGCACGGCGGCGTCATGTGCCCGTCCTACATGGTCACCCGGGAGGAGGAGCACTCGACCCGCGGCCGGGCCCGGCTGCTGTTCGAGATGCTCGACGGGACCGCCCGGGGCGGCACCATCGCCGACGGCTGGCGGTCGACCGCCAGCCGCGACGCCCTCGACCTCTGCCTCGCCTGCAAGGGCTGCAAGGCGGACTGCCCCGTCAACGTCGACATGGCCACCTACAAGGCCGAGTTCCTGTCCCACCACTACGCGGGCCGGCTCCGCCCGCTGCCGCACTACTCGATGGGGTGGCTGCCGGTGGTCGCGGCCGCCGCGCGGCTCGCCCCCGGCGTGGTCAACGCGCTCGCCCAGGCGCCCGGCGTCGGCCGCCTCGCGAAGCTGGCCGGCGGGATCGACCGGCGGCGCGAGCTTCCCGCCTTCGCCGCGGAGACGTTCCAGCGGTGGTTCGCCCGACGGGCCCCCGGCGGTGACGGCTCCCGCGGCGACGTGCTGCTGTGGCCGGACACCTTCACCAACCACTTCCACCCGGGCGTCGCCCGCGCGGCGGTCGAGGTGCTGGAGGCCGCCGGCTGGCGGGTGCGCGTACCCGAGGGGCCCGTCTGCTGCGGCCTGACCTGGATCTCGACGGGCCAGCTCGGCGTCGCGAAGCGGGCGCTGCGGCGGACCCTCGACGTGCTGCGACCCCACCTGCGAGCCGGCACCCGGGTCGTCGGCCTGGAACCGAGCTGCACGGCCGTGTTCCGCAGCGACGCCCACGAGCTGTTCCCCCACGACGACGACATCAGCCGGCTGCGCCTGCAGACCGTCACGCTCGCCGAGCTGCTGCGCGACCACTCGCCGGGCTGGCGGCCGCCGAACCTGCCCGCGCACGCGCTCATCCAGACGCACTGCCACCACCACGCGGTGCTCGGCGTCGACGCCGACCGGGCCGTGCTGACCGACGCCGGCGTGCGGGCGGATTTCCTGGACTCGGGCTGCTGCGGGTTGGCCGGCAACTTCGGCTTCGAGCGGGGGCACTACGAGGTGTCCGAGGCCTGCGCGGAACGCGTGCTGCTGCCCGCCCTGCGCGACGCCGCCGACACCGACGTCATCCTCGCCGACGGCTTCAGCTGCCGGACGCAGATCGCGCAGGGCGACTCCGGGGGAAGGGGCGCCATCCACCTCGCCGAGCTGCTGCGCGCCGCCCTGCACACCGACCGGGTGCCGCCCCGGCCCGAACGGGAGTGGGCGCAACGCCCCGCGCCACCGTCGAGAGCGGCGCGCCTCCTCGCCGCCGGCGCGGTCGGCCTCGCGACGCTCGGCCCGGTGGCCGGGCTCGCGGCGCGGGCACGCCGGCGCGGGGACGGATGACGCGGCTGGGCGCGCGGGCGTACCGGGTGCCGACCGACGCGCCGGAGGGCGACGGCACGCTCGCCTGGGAGGGCACGACGCTCGTGCTCGCCACGGCCGAGGCCGACGGGCACACCGGCCTCGGCTGGACGTACGGGCCGCGCGCGGTGGCGGGAATCGTGACGGACCTGCTCGCGCCGGTCGTCGCCGACCTCGACCCGGACGACGTGCCGCTGATCTGGTCGGCCATGCGGAGTCGACTGCGCAACGCCGGCCGGCCCGGTGTGGCCGGCCTCGCGCTCTCCGCGGCCGACTGCGCGGTCTGGGACCTGAAGGCCCGCCGGCACGGGCTCCCGCTGGCGCGGCTGCTCGGCGTCGCCCGGCACGCGGTCCCCGTCTACGGCAGCGGCGGGTTCACCACCTACGACGCCGAGCGGCAGCACCGGCAGCTGTCCGGCTGGGTGCACGAGCAGGGCATCCCGCGCGTGAAGATCAAGATCGGCGAGTCGTGGGGCGGCGACGTGCGGCGGGACGTCACCCGGATGGCGGCGGCCCGGCGCAGCATCGGCGACGACGCCGAGCTGTACGTCGACGCCAACGGCGCGTACCAGCGCAAGCAGGCGATCCGGGTCGCGCAGGCCGCCGCCGACCTCGACCTGCGCTGGTTCGAGGAGCCCGTCAGCTCCGACGACCTGGCCGGCCTCGGGCAGGTCCGGGACCGGGTCCGGCCCGACGTGGCGGCGGGCGAGTACGGCTACGACCTCGTCTACTTCCAGCGGATGGCCCCGTACGTCGACTGCCTCCAGATCGACGTGACCCGCTGCGGCGGAATCAGCGAGTTCCTGCGGGCGGCCGCCGTGGCCGCCGCCGCGGGGCTGGAGGTCTCCGCGCACTGCGCCCCGCACCAGCACCTCGCGGTCGCCGCCGCCACACCGAACCTGCGGCACCTCGAGTGGTTCCACGACCACGTCCGCATCGAGTCCCTGCTCTTCGACGGCACGGTGCCGGCGACCGGCGGCACGGCGCCGGTGCCGCTCGACCGTCCCGGCAACGGCCTGCGGCTGCGCACCGAGCGCGCCGACGAGTACCGGGTCGCCTGAGCGCGGGCGGGGGACACGCCCGGCGGCTCAGGGCCGGCAGGGCACGGCCTGGCCGAGGGTGATGGCCGCCTCCAGCATCATGGCGTGCACGAACGCCTGCGGCGCGTTGCCGCGAAGCTGCCGCTGGCGTACGTCGTACTCCTCGCTGTACAGCCCGGGCGGCCCGCAGGCGGCCCGGTTGCGCTCGAACCAGCGCGTGGCCCCGACCGCGTCACCGCACCGCCACGCGGCGAGCGCGGCCGCGAACCCGCACAGCACGAAGGCTCCCTCCGCGTCCCCCAGCGGACGGGCGTCCGGCCGGAACCGGTACAGGTAGCCGTCCTCGGCCAGCTCGGTGAGGACCGTCCGCCGGGTCGCCTCGGTGCGCGGGTCGTCCGCCGGCAACGCGCCCCGGATGCCGGGCAGCAGCAGCGCGGCGTCGACGCGCTCGTCGTCGTACGCCCGCTGCCAGCGCCCGCTCGGGTGCCGCCCGTGCCGGGCCGCGTCGGCGAGGATCGCGTCGCCCAGCGCCGCCCACCGGCCGGCCAGCGCGGGCGGGGCCACCCGGGCGGCGGCCCGCAGCCCCGCCACACAGGCCAGCTTGGAATGCGTCCACTGGCGGGCCGGCAGCTCCCAGATGCCCGAGTCCGGCTCCCGCCACCGCTTCTCGATGGTCCGGGCGGTCTCCGTGAGCGCCCGCCACGAGTCGTCGGCGAGCCGGTCGTGGCGGGCCGCCGCCGCGAACACCTGCAGGACCTCGCCGAAGGCGTCCAACTGGAACTGGCCGCCGACCCAGTTGCCCACCCGCACCGGCGCGCCCGGGTAGCCGGGCAGCGACGCCAGCTCGGTCTGCGGCGGCACCCGCCCGCCGGTCACCGTGTAGGCCGGTGCGAGCCGGTCGCCGCCGGCCAGCACCCGCTCGGTCAGGAAGGCGACGGCGTCGTCCAGCAGGTCGTACCGGCCGGTCAGGGCGGCGGCCTGGCCGGCGAACGACTGGTCGCGGACCCACGCGTACCGGTAGTCGTAGTTCCGCCCGGCGAGGGCGCGTTCCGGCAGCGCGGTGCTCGCCGCCGCCACCATCCCGCCGCGGGGCACCGTGAGGCCGCGCAGCACGGTGTACGCGAGCGTGGCGTCCCGCTGGGCGCCGCCGACTAGCCGGGGCACCGACTCGTGCCAGCGGTGCTCGGTGATCCGCCACGATTCGAGCGGATCCGGGGCGGGTCCGTCCAGCGGCGCCGCGGACACCTCCAGCACCAGGTCGTGGCGGCCGCCGGCCGGAACCCGCAGCTCGCCGTCGAGCTGGCCGGCGTCGCCGGACGGCAGGGCCGCCCCGCCGGTGTGGCGCAGGTGCAGGCCGCCGGTGCGGGCCGTCCACCGGTCGCCGTCCCGGTGGACGTCGCGCAGCGGCTCCCGGCCGAAGTCGGCGCGGGGGTCCAGGCGCACCCGGACGGCCGTCTCACCGTCCAGCGCGCGGATCTGGCGCAGCAGCACCAGCCGCCGGGGTCGCCGGGAAACAGCAGCGCCTCGCGGCACTCGACGATGCCGTCGGTGGTCACCCAGCGGCTCACCCAGATGAGCGAGCCCGGTTCGTAGTGCCCGCCCCAGACGAACCTGCGGTTCGCGGGCGACACCAGGTAGCTGCCGCGCCCGCCGAGCAGGCTGCTGAAGACCGGCGGGTCCGCCCAGCCGGGGGCGCAGAGCCAGGACACGTCCCCTTCCGGGCCGATCAGCGCTCCCCGGTGCCCGTCGGCGAGCAGGCCGTACTCCCGCAGCACGTGGGGGCGGGGGCCGTCGCCGGCACCCGCTGGGAACCGTCGTTCGTCGCCCGGCACGTCTCCCACCCCCGGTGGCCCGGTTACCCCGCCGGCCGCGCGATCCACCACACCGGCCGCGCGATCCCCGGCCGGGCCGCGGTCCCGGCGGGCAGGTGGACGCGGCCGGCAGGTGGACCGGGCCGGGCCGGGACCGCGCCCCGGCGGGGGCCGGGGAGCCCTCGCGCGGCTGACCCGGCGCGCTCTCGACCGCCTCGCGGCTCAGGCCAGCAGGCCCGCACCGCCGCAGAGGCGCAGCTGCTGGCGCAGCGCGGCCGGCGCGCGGACGACGGTGACGCGGGTGGCCCCGGGCGCCGCCGCCCAGATGGTCGAGGCGATCCGCCCGGCGACGCCGGGATCGAGTTCGAACACCCCGGAGCAGTCGATCTCCAGCTCGGGCGGGCGGTGCGCCCGTAGCGCGTCAGCGAGCGCGGCCCGGAAGGAGTCGACGTCGGCGGTGCCCACCGACCCCCGCAGGACCAGGACCACCGTGCCCGTCGAACGGGTCACCGAGGTGATGGACAAGGCGCTCACCCGCGGTGGCGCCGGCGGCCGGGCGGGCGCAGGGTGTTGCAGACGTCGTGGACGCCCGGGATGTCCCACGCGAGGTCGCCGGCCACCTGCCGGACCTCCGGACGGGTCACCGTCCCGGTGAGGATCACCACGCGGTTCTGCACGGCGACCTCGATGTGCTGGTGGCGGGTGGTCCAGTCGATGGCCAACCGCTGGGCCACGAGCGCGGCCAGCCGCGCGTCGTCGCTCGTCGGTTCCGGTTCCGGTTCCGGCCCCTGCAGGTAGCGGTACAGGGAGTCGTCGGGCCAGGGCGGCAGCATGGATCCTCCGGTGGGCATGGGGGCGGCGGGGCGCTCAGGGACGTCGGGGGCGGGATGGGGCGGAGTCGGCCAGGCCGCGCAGGGCGGCCGCGCGGCTCTCCACGACGGGGAAGATCCCGTCGAGACGCATCGTGTGCAGGACGGTCAGGACGAAACGGGACGGCGCGACCAGGCAGAGCCGCGCGCCGCGCTGGCGGGCCTCCTGGTGGGCGCGGACGAGCAGGCCGAGCCCCACGGAGTCGATGACCTCCACCTCGCTGAGGTCGACGAGGACGCGGTCGCCGTCGTCGACCGCCTCCCGCAGGGCCCGCCGCACCCCCTCCGGCGGGTCGGGCTCCGCCGGCGCGGGCGGCTCCTCGCCGACCTCCTCGAGATAGTCGATCCCGAGCGCCCGCTCGCGGTCGCCGGCGCGGCCCCCGGGGCCCCTCCCGTCGTCCTCGGAGAGACGCAGGCTGCACCGCGGGCAGTGGTGCGGCCCGGAGGCGAACGGCGAACCGAGCCACCCGTTGGAGAAGACCAACGTCCAGACGACCTCGGCGTCGGGCAGGACCGGCGCCGCGCCGGTGATCGAGTCGCCACAGCCGTCGCAGATCAGGGTCATCAGGTGATCCGCAGGTACGACTGTCATCGCGGGTCCTTTCGTCCTCGCCGGCCGGTCCCGGGGTGCGGGGACGGCCGTGTCCTGCGGTGGGGGTGGGGCGTCAGCGGCGGCGGCCGGCGCCGGAGGCGTTCGGGACGGTGGAGGCGCCGCGGCGGTGACCGGCGGTCAGTAGTGCCAGCAGCACGGCGCCCGCGGCGCAGCCGGTCTGGACGGCCAGCCGCAGCGTGGGAAGCGCGTCGATGTCGGCGCCGGCCAACCGCGCCACGATCGAGCCAAGCAGCGCGGCGGCCACGCCGAACGCGAGGGTCAGCCACAGGGGCGCGCGGCGCCCGGGCACCGCCCACCGGCCGGCCACGCCGATGGCGAGCCCGACGACGAGTGCGCTGACCAGTGCGGTGCCGCTCACGTGTCCTCCTTCGCCGCACCCGCCGAGCGTGGCGGCCGTCGCCGTCCCGCCGAGCGTGCCGGCCGTCGCCGTCCCGCCGGCCGCCGGGTGGTTCGCGGCCCGCCCGGCACGACCGCCGCCGGCGCGACCGCCGCCGCCCACCGGCCGGGCACGACTACCACCGTCGGTGACGACCGTGGAGGTGGTCGCGCGATCCCATGACAGTTGTGTGACAAATTCCGTCGGCGGCGGCCGCGGTTGGGCGCGGCAACGGTGAGCGGGGATGATGCCCGTATGACGGCCGTGCTGGTGATCGAGGACGACGACCGTATCCGGCTGGCGCTGTTGCTCGCACTCGAGGAGGAGGGTTACCGGGCGTACGGCGTGGCGACCGCGGAGGAGGGGCTGCGGCGGCAGCGGTCCGACCCGGCGGAGTACGTGCTCATCGACCTGATGCTCCCCGGCATGGACGGGTTCGAGTGCATCCGGCAGCTGCGCCGCGACGACGACGTGCCGATCGTCGTGATCAGCGCCCGGGACGACACGCACGACATCGTGGCCGCGCTGGAGGCCGGCGCGGACGACTACGTGGTGAAGCCGGTGGCGATCAAGGAGCTGTCGGCGCGGTTGCGCGCCCTGCGCCGGCGGGGCCGCGCGGGCGCGGTGAGCAGCCAGGTCTTCGGTGACCTGGAGGTCAGCCCGGAGGCGGGCGAGGTGCGCCACGGGGGACAGGTCGTGCCGGTGACCCGCACCGAGTTCCGCCTGCTGTGCGAGCTGGCCGAGCACGCCGGCCGGGTGCTGTCGCGCCGGCAGCTGCTCCAGCGGGTCTGGGGGTACGAGACCGGCGACGAACGCCTCGTCGACGTGCACGTGGGACGGCTGCGGCAGAAGATTGAGGAGGACCCGGCCAACCCGCGCCACCTCGTGACCCTTCGCGGCCTGGGCTACAAGCTGCAACGATGACCCGCCTCGGCCTCCGCGCCCGGGTCACGGCCGGGTTCGCGATCGGCGCGCTGCTGCTGGCCGCGTCGATGGCGCTCTTCTCGTACGACCTGACGCGGCGCTCGCTGCTGGAGGAACGCGAGCGGACGGCGGTGCGCGCGGCGTACTTCGACGCGGCCGTCGTGCGCAGCGGCCTCGACACCGACGCCCCGAACGTGGTGGAGGTGCTGCGCTCCCTCGACACCGGCAGCAGCCGCCGGCCGCTGCTGCACCGCGACGGTCGCTGGTACGGGCGCACCGCCGAGACGGACGCCAGCCCCGTGCCCGACGCGCTGCAACGCCTCGTCCGTGGCGGGGAGGCCGGGGTGCAGCGGATCACCGTCGCCGGGCAGCCGACCCTGCTGGTCGGCGTCCCCCTGTCGGACACGACCAGCTACTACGAACTCACGTCGCTGCGCGAGGTCGCCCAGACGCTCCAGGTGCTGGCGCTGACGCTCACCGCCGTGGCCATCATGACGGCCGGCTCCGGCGCGGCGCTCGGCTGGTACGCCACCCGGCACAGCGTGCGTCCGCTCACCGCGGTGGCCGACGCCGCCGAGCGGATCGCGGCCGGTGACTACACCACGCGCCTGGACACCACCACCGACCCCGACCTGACCCGCCTGTCGACCTCGTTCAACCGGATGGTCGACGAGCTGGTCGAGCGCATCGAGCGGGACCGCCGCTTCGCCGCCGACGTCAGCCACGAGCTGCGCTCGCCGTTGCAGACCCTGGCCGCCGCGGCGAGCGTCCTGACCCGCCGCAGCGAGCGCCACGACGACCGGACGGCCACGGCCGCGCGGCTCGTGGCCGAGGAGGTCTCCCGCTTCCAGCGGCTCGTCGACGACCTCATCGAGCTGGCCCGCACCGAACAGCCGGCCCAGCGGGAACTCGTCGACGTGGCGACGCTCGCCCGGGAGACCTGCCGGGCGCGGGGGCTCCCGGACGGCCTGGTGAGCGTCGTGGCCGGGTCCACCGCCGAGTGGCTGGTGGACCGCCGGCGCGTCGAGCAGATCCTGCTGAACCTCCTGGACAACGCGATTCGCTACGGCGGCGGGCCGGTGGCCGTGCGCCTGTCCACCCGCCCACCCGACACCGGCGTGCTGGAGGTGGACGACGCCGGCCCTGGAGTGTCCGCCGCCGACCGTGAGGTCATCTTCGACCGCTTCGTCCGGGGCCGGGCCGCCCGCTCCCGCGCCGGCACCGACGGCACCGGTCTGGGGCTCGCGCTCGTCGCCCAGCACGCCGCCGCCCACGGTGGACGCGCCGGTGTGGACGACCGCCCCGGGGGCGGCGCCCGCTTCCGGGTCGAACTGCCGGAGGCGCTGCCGTGAGCCGCCGGTCGGCCGGGCTGCTGCTCGCCGTCCTCGCCCTCGGCGGGTGCGGCGTGCCGGTCGACGACGCGCCCCGTCCGGTCGCGCAGCCCCCGGGCCCGTTCCCCACCCCGGCGACCGCGAGTCCCACCACCGCCTCTGGACGGGTGGAGGAGACGCTCTGCTTCGTCCGCGACGACAAGCTCGGCCGGACCGTGCGCCGCGTCGACGTCCGGCCGAGCGTCGAGGTCCAGCTCCAACACCTGCTGGCCGGGCCGACGGAGAAGGAACGGCAGGCGGGGCTCACGAGCGCGCTGCCCGGAACGGTCGTCGTGGCCGGTGCCCGGGTGAACGGCGCCCTGGCCGAGGTGGACGTCCGCGCGGCCGGTGAGGAGACCGGGCGCAGCGACGAGGTGTTCGCGTTCGGCCAGATCGTGTGCACGCTCACCGCCCGCGACGACGTGGACCGGGTCTCGTTCCGCCGGGACGGCCGGCCGCTGGACGTGCCCCGGGCCGACGGTTCGTTCTCCCGCGACCCGCTGACCGTCGCCGACTACGCGCCGCTCATGCCGGGGCGCTGACGCCCGCTCGCGCCGGGGCGCTGACGCCCCGCTCATGCCGGGCGCCGACGCCCCGCCCCCCGGTGCCGGGCGCCGACGCGGCCCCCGGCCACGAGTCGGTCCGCCCCCGGTAGCCTGCCATCATGAGCCCCGGTGCCGGCACCGCCCGGCGATCGTTGTGGCGGGACCGCACCTTCGGCACGTACTGGGTCGCGCAGTCGCTCTCGGCGGCGGGCGACTCGTTCGCCTACCTCGCGGTCCCCTTGCTGATCCTGCACGCCACCGGGTCGGTGGCGCAGATGGGCCTGCTCACCGCCGTGGCCGGGGCCGCGTCGGTGGGCGCGGGCGTCTTCGGCGGCGTCCTGGTCGACCGGTACGACCGGCGCACCCTGATGATCGCCGCGGACCTGGTCCGGCTCGTGCTCTACGGCCTCGTCCCGCTGGCCTGGCTCGCCGGCCCGCAGGTGTGGCTGCTCTTCGTCGTCCTGCCGATCAGCGAGGCGGCCGGGATGGTCTTCCAGATCGCCGCGGTGGCCGCCGTCCGCAACCTGGTGGACCGGGACCGGATCACCGAGGCGAACGGCCGCCTGCAGGCCACGTACGCCATGACGGCCGTGGCGGGGCCGCTGCTGGCCGGCGTGGTGTCCGCCCGGTTCGGGCCCTCGGCCGCCGTGGCGATCAACGCGGCCAGCTTCGCGGTGTCCGCCGCGGGGCTCCTCCTCATCCGGTTCCGTCGCGGCGGCGACGGCGACGCCGTGACGGTCCGGCGGGAGGGTCCGGTGGCCGAGTTCTTCGCCGGGGCGCGGTTCCTCTGGCGCCAGCCCGTGCTGCGGGCGCTCACCGTCCTGCTGTCGCTGTTCATCTTCCTGACCTACGGCTTCACCGACGTGCTGGTCTACCACGTGAAGCACGACCTCGGCGGCTCCGACGGCACGGTCGGCGTCGTGCTCGGCCTGGCGGCGCTCGGCACCGTCGCCGGCGCGCTGCTGGTGGCGCCGCTGCGACGCCGGCGCGGCTTCGGCGTCTCGTGGATCGGGGCCCACCTGACCTGCGGCCTCGCCCTCGTGGGCGTCGGGCTCGCGGGGAACGTGCCCGCCGTCACCGTCCTCACGGCGGTGTACCTCTGCGGACTCAGCGTGGGCGGGATCTGCTCCATGTCGCTGCGGCAGGAGATCACGCCGGACCACCTGCTCGGGCGGGTCACCTCGGCCTTCTGGAGCACCCACTACTCGCTGGGGCCCGCCGGCGCCGCCGTGCTGACGTGGGCGGCCGGCCGGTTCGGTGCCGGCGCGGTGACCCTCGTGGCCGGGGCGGGCTGCGTGCTGATCGCGCTCGCCGGACTGTGCACACCGGTCCGTCGCGCCGGGACGCCGCAGCCCGTACCGGAGCCGCCGGCAGTCCCGGCGCGGGCCTGAGCCGCGGCGGGAGCCGGAGCGTCCACGGTGGCGCCACCCGTCCCCCGCCGGTGGCGTCCGGGACCGTAGAGTCCCCGCCGTGAACGACATCGCCGCGCAGGTCGACCTGTTTCACCCCGCCGACAGGGTGTGGCGCGCACTGACCGACCCGGAGCTGTTGAGCCGGTGGTTCACCGAGGTGTCGGCGGTGCCCGACGCGCCGGGCCGGCTGCGCTTCGCCACGTCGGAGCTGCCCGGCTTCGACGCCGCGGTCGAGGCCGAGGTGGTCGAGCGGCGGGAGCCGGAACTCATGACGTTGCGCTGCCGGGAGGGCGGCCGGCGCAGCCTCCTGACCGGCGAGCTCACGCCCACCGCCGAGGGCTGCCGGCTGTCCATGCGGGAGGTGATCGAGGAGGGCGAGTGGAGCGCGGCGCAGCGCGACGCCCGTGAGCAGAGCTACCAGCAGGCGCTCACCAACCGGCTGCCGGCCATCCTCGACTGGTACGCCTTCCAGCAGGTCGACCTGCGACGCGGTGACGCCGGGATGACGGCCGAGCTTCCCGTGGTGGCGTGGGCCGGCGGCGAGCCGAGGCGGCGCCGCCGCGCCGTCGTCCTCGTGGGGGCGGGCGTCGGCGTGCTGCTGGCCGGTGGCGCGACCGCGTGGGCGCTGCGGCCGGAGCCCCCGCGGCAGCCCGTCGCGCAGGCCACCTCGACACCGACCCCGACCGCCTCCGTCTCCGCGGCCGCGTCGCCCCGCCCGGCCTCGGCGGCAACGGCCACGCGGCAGGCCCGGCCCACGAGCGGGAGCCCCAGCCCCAGCCGGAGCGCCTCGCCCCGGCCCTCCCGTACGCCCGCCTCGTCGGCGCCGCCGCCCGCCGCGCCGACCCTGAGCGCCCGCTACGAGACCGTCTCCTCGCGGCTGCTCGGCTACAGCGCCGAGGTGGTGGTGACCAACCCGGGCACCGTCGCGAGCGACGGGTGGACGCTCGTCGTGACGTTCGCCGACGACAGCGAGGTCGCCAAGGTCAACGGCGCCGAGTGGCGGCAGGAGGGGCGGACGGTGACCTTCACGGGAGCGCCGCTGCCGGCCGGGGGAGCGCAGACGGTCAGGTTCGACGTACGGGACAGCGCCGCGTTCGCCAAGGGCCCCGAGAGCTGCACGATCGGCGACCGCCCCTGCGAAGGCCTCTAACCCCCGTCCCCGCTCAGTCCCCGTTGATCATGAGGTTGGCGGGTCGGTTCGCCCGGATCGTCACCCGCCAACCTCATGATCGACGCGGGTCGGGGTGCGGACGGCACGTCGGTAGGCGCCCGGGGTCGTACCCACCTGGGCGCGGAACCGGCGGCGCAGGTTGACGGCGGAGCCGAGGCCGACGCGGGTCGCGATCGCCTCGACCGGCAGGTCCGTCTCCTCCAGCAGTGTGCGCGCGGCGGCCACCCGGCGGGAGAGCAACCACGTGCCCGGGCTCGTCCCGAGGCGCTCGGCGAAGCGGCGGGCCAGGGTGCGGGGCGAGACACCGAGGTGGGCGGCCAGGTCGTCCACCGTCAACGGCGTACCGAGGCGCGCGCCGGCCCACTCCAGCAGGTCGTCGAGGGCGTCCCCGCCGGGTGCGGACGGCACGTGGCGCGCCCGGGCGTCGTGTGGTGGCATGGCCATGTGCCGCGCGAGGGCGGCGGCGTACGCGGCCCCGTGGTCCTTGCGGACCAGGTGCAGGCACAGGTCGATGCCGGCGCCCGCGCCGGCGCTGGTGGCCACGTCGCCGTGATCCACGTAGACCCGGTCCGGCTCCACGCGCACCCGCGGGAACTCCCGTCGCAACTGCGCGGCCCGTGCCGGATGTGTGGTGGCCGAACGGCCGTCCAGCAGACCGGTGCGGGCGAGGGCGAACACCCCGGAGCAGATCGTGACGAGCCGCGCGCCCCGCGCGTGCGCCTCCCGCAGCGCCCGGCGTACGCGGTCGGACAGCGGCGCCTCGACCGGCAGCCAGCCCGGGATGATGACGGTGTCCGCGGAGCGGAGCGCCGACAGGTCCCGCGAGACGGACATCTCGTATCCGGCCGTCGTCGGCACCGGCCCCGGTGTCTCGGTGCACACCTCGAACTCGTAGTGCTGGGGGATGCCGGCCCGTGGCGTGCCGAAGACCTCGACGGCGCAGCCGAGTTCGAACGTCGACTGCACCGGCCGCACCAGGGCCACGACGCGATGCATGGCAGGAAAGTACCCCATGCTGTCGTCGCAGGCTCTGTCGCGGCGTGTCCCGAGCCGGCACGGTGGGGGCATGCACCCTGAGATCCTCGACCAGGAGGGATACACCTCCGCATCCGTCGACGAAGCCCCGGTCCGTGAGCTGTTCCCGGGGGTACGGCTGCGGCCACTGTGGCGGGGAGCGTCCGGCGCGCACGCCAACGTGCTGGAGATGGACGCCGGCGCCTCCTGGCCGCGCCGCGACGTCCACGAGCCCGGCCCCGAGGAGGTCTACGTGCTCGCGGGCACCTTCAACGACGGCGCACGCGACTACCCGGCCGGCACGTTCCTGCACGCCCCGGCGGGATCCTGGCACGTGCCCGCGACCGCCACGGGCTGCACGCTGTTCCTCTTCTATCCGGAGGGCTGACCCCGCCCCGCGCGGTCGGGCCGGGTCACCGGCCGAGGACGAGGTCGGCGGCGCGCCAGGCCAGGGCCATCACGGGGGCGTTGAGGTAGCCCGAGACGAGCACCGGCAGCACCGAGGCGTCCGCGACGCGCAGACCCGCGACCCCGCGTACGCGCAGCTGCGGGTCCACCACGTGCGTGTCGTCCGGGCCCATGGCGCAGGTGCCCACCGCGTGGTAGCCGCAGTATCCGTGCTCCAGCGCCGCCTCGATGATCTCGTCGTCGTCCTGGACGCCGGGACCGGGCAGCGTCTCCGCCGAGATCCGCTTGGCGATCGGGCCGGTGGCGAAGAGTTCCCGCAGGCGGCGGAACGCGCCGACGGCCACCCGGCGGTCGTAGGGCGCCTGGAAGTAGTTGGCCACGATCCGCGGCGGGTCGGCCGGGTCGGCCGAGGTGATGGCGAGGCTGCCCTCGCTCTCCGGGCGGGTCACCGTGACCAGTCCCATGAGCCCCGGCTCGGTCTCCAGTTCCAACGCCCGGCCGGGCCGTCGCGGGGCCGCCGAGAAGGGCGCCGTCAGCACCTGCGCGTCGGGGCGGTCCGCCTCGGGGCCGGAACGGATGTACGCGCCCAGGTCGTACACGGGCAGGGCGAGCGGCCCGCCGCGGGTGAGCAGGTAGCGCAGCAGGGCCCGGCCCTGGCCGAGCGGGCTGCCGAGCAGCGGGTTGTAACCGCCCCGCGCGGCCAGGCGGAACTGGAGGGGCACCGACCGGTGCTCGCGCATCCCGACGCCGACGCGGGGCCGGTCGAGCAGGACGTCGACGCCGGCGCGGCGCAGCGTGTCGGCCGGGCCGATGCCGGAGAGCTGGAGCAGGTGCGGTGTGGCGAGCGCCCCGGCCGCGAGGATCACCTCGGCGGAGGCGAAGTGGTCGACGACGTGCCCGTCGCGGCGGACCCGTACGCCGGTGGCGCGGCCGTCGTCGACCAGGACGCGCAGGGCGACGGTCCGCGTGGCGACGGTCAGGTTGGGCCGGTCGCGGACCGGGTGCAGGAAGGCGTCGGCGGCGCTGCTGCGCCGGCCGTCGCGGATGGTCGCCATGAGGTAGCCGATGCGCTCGCCGTCGCTCGCGTTGAGGTCGTCGACGCGGCGCCAGCCCAGCTTCTCGCCGCTGGCGATGATCTCCTCGCAGAGCTCGTCGGTGCCGGTGGCCGTCGACAGGCGCAGCGGGCCGCCGGCGCCGCGCGTCTCCGTGGCACCGAGCGGGTTGTCCTCCAGCCTCTTGAAGATCGGCAGCATCGTGTCCCAGCCCCAGCCGGGATTGCCGAGCGCCTCCAGGGCGTCGTAGTCGAGCCGGTCGCCCCGGCCGTACACCATTCCGTTGATGGAGCTGGAACCGCCGACGAGGCGGCCACGCTGCCAGGTCTCCCGGCGGCCCGGCGCGACCTCGGCGGGGTAGTGCCAGGCGGTGCGCCGGTCGTCCATGAGCCGGCTGAACCCCTTGGGGATCCGGACGAAGGGGCTGCGGTCCCACCCGCCGGCCTCGATCAGCAGCACGCGGGTGCCCGGGTCCTCGGTCAGCCGGTTGGCCAGGACGCAGCCGGCCGAGCCCGCACCGACCACGATGTAGTCGTACTCCTCCACGAGGCACCCCCGTCCCACCCGGCACCGTCCGGTACCTACCGTAGGGCCTTGATCACCGAACGGGAAGGGCTCTCATGATCCGTCGCGCGTCCGTGGTGGCCGGATCCGGCCACAGGCGACGTCTTCACAGGACGGAGACGAGCACGTAGCCTGCCTGAAACGATTCACAGGGCGGAGGAGGCACCGTGACCCCTCGCACCATCGACTTCCGGCCCCTGCCCGGACGACGCCGGGCTGCCATGGTCGTGGCGGGCGCGACCGTCGTCGGGGCCGTGCTGGCCGGTGCGCCCCCGGCGCTGGCCGCCCCCGGGCACGCCCCGGACGCGCCGACCGCCCTCACCGTCGACGACCGCCCCCGTCCGCTCAACGTGGAGGGCGCGCCCCGGTTCGGCTGGCTCCCGCGCGACGCCGACCCCGGCGAGGCGCAGACCGCGTACCGGATCACCGTCACCGACGCCGGCGGCGCCACCGTCTGGGACTCCGGCAAGGTCGCCTCCGACCAGCAGTCCTACGTGCCCTACACCGGTCCCGCGCTGCGGGCCGGGGCGGCGTACCGGTGGAGCGTGCGCACCTGGGACCGCACCGGCCGGCCGTCCCCGACCGCCACCGGCGCCTTCGAGACCGGCATCTCCGACAGCCAGTGGGAGGGCGCGAGCTGGATCCGGCGCGCCACCACCGAGGCCGACGACTACACGCTGGCCCGCACGGAGGTACGCCCCAACGCCAGCCCGGTCGTGCGGGCGCGCGCCTACACGGCGGCCGACCACACGTACGAGCTGTACCTCAACGGGGTCCGCGCCGACCGCGGCACCTCCTTCGGCTACCCCGGCGAGGACTACTACCAGGCCGCCGACGTCACGCGCCTCGTGCGCGCCGGCGCGCCGCTCGCCATCGGGCTGCGCTACCACTGGTACGGCAGCGGCCAGGGCCGCCCCGCCGGCGCGCGGGGCGTGCTCATGAAGCTGGTCGTCGAGCACGCCGACGGCTCCCGCGAGGTGTTCGTCACCGACGGCTCCTGGCGCGTCGCCCGGGACACCCGGTTCGTCGCGAACGCCGAGCGCCGCAACGGCGAGGGCGACCGGGTCGAGCGGCAGGACGCCCGCGCGGAGGTCACCGGCTGGATGCTGCCGGGGTACGACGACAGCGGCGCCCCGTTCACCGCCGCCGAGGTCGTCGGCGCGCACCCGACGGCGTCCGCCCCGCACCTCATCGGCCAGGAGACCCGGCTCACGGAGACGACCGTCGCCCCCGTCGCGCTGCGCACCGCCGACGACGGCACCGTCGTCGCCGACTTCGGCGTGGTCGTCCCGGCCCGGCCGGTCGTACGGTTCGACGCCGGCCTGGCCGGGCGCACGGTGCCGATCCGGGCCGGCTACACGCTCACCGACACCGGCCGGGTCGCCACGTCCACGCTGCTGTCCCAGGGCACGGACATGAGCTTCCCGTACATCCAGACCGACGGCCCGCAGGAGTTCCGGGCGTTCACCCACCTCGGCTTCCGCTACCTGGAGATCCCCGGCGCCGGCGAGGACATCGCCCGCGACGACGTCTCCGCCGTCGTGGTGCACACCGACGTCCCGGCCGGGCAGGAGGCCACCTTCGCCAGCTCGGACGCCACCCTCGACGCGGTGTGGGCCATGATGACCCGCTCGGCGCTGTACTCCGTCCAGGAGGCCTTCGTCGACACGCCCACCCGCGAGAAGGGGCAGTTCCTCGGGGACGCCGCGAACATCTCGTACGCCACCATGGGCGCCTTCGGCGAGCGCGACGCCACCCAGCAGGCCATCCGCGAGTTCCTCCGCTCGGCCGCCCGCTACTGGAACACCGGCGGCGACCGTGGCCGCTACAATGCCGTCTACCCCAACGGCGACGGCAAGCGGGACATCCCCGACTACTCGCTGATGTTCGTCGACTGGGTGTGGCGGTACTGGACCGAGACCGGCGACCGGGGGCTGCTCGCCGAGGCGTACCCGGCCATCCGGGACACCGCCGACTACGTGCTGCGCCACATCCCGGCCACCGGCCCCACCGCCGGCCTCGTGACGGAACTGGCCGGCGGCAGCGGCGCGTACCGCTACGGCATCGTCGACTGGCCCGAGCCGGGCCGGTTCGGGTACGACATGAGCGCCGCCGCCCGCACCACCATCAACGCCCAGGGCGTCGACGTGCTGCGCACCACCGCCCGGATGGCGGAGGCGCTCGGCCGGCCCGCCGCCGAGGCCGCCACGTACGACGGGCACGCCGCCGCCCTCACCGAGGCGATCAACGCGAAGCTGCGCCGCGCCGACGGCGTCTACGTCGACGGGCTCTCCGCCACCGGCGAGCAGAGCGCCCACGCCGGTCAGCACGCCACGTCGTACGCCATCGCCCACGGCGTGGCCCCGCGGGCCGACCTGCCGGCGCTGGCCGCGCACCTCGCGTCGATGGGCATGAAGCAGGGGCCCATGACGGCGCACTGGCTGCTCGCGGCGCTGGCCGAGGCCGGCCGTCCGGACGCGGTCCGGCGCCTGCTCACCAACCCCGACGACCTCGGCTGGGCCGACATCCTCGCCCGGGGCGGCACCTTCACCTGGGAGGCGTGGACGCTCGACCCCGGCACCAACTACAGCCAGTCGCACGGCTGGGGCGCGCAGGCGGTGGTGGACGTGCAGGAGACGCTGCTCGGTGTCCGTACCGCCAGCCCCGGCGCGGCCCGCGTCGACGTCGTGCCGCCGGCCATGGGGCTCGACCACGCGTCGGGGGTCGTACCCACCCAGCGCGGACCGGTGCGCCTCGACTGGCGCCGCACCGGTTCCGGCCTGCACGTCGACCTCGACGTGCCGGTCAACGTCACCGCCCGGGTCGCCCTGCCGCTGGAGGACGGGAAGTCCTACCGGGCGTCCGGCCCGAGCAGGGCCCGGTTCGTCGGCGTCGAGGACGGCCGTGCCGTCTTCGAGGTCGGTTCCGGCCGCTCCCACTTCCGCCCCGTCGCCGACCGGGCCGCCCAACCCCGCTGACCCGCCGCCGCGGCCGGGCCGCCCGTCGACCCGCGCGGGTGGCGGGCGGCCCGGCCGCGCGGACCGCCGAAGAGTGAGGACCAGACATGAAGCGCACCACCCGGCGCCGCCTCGCGTTCTCCGCGGCGCTGCTCCTGCTCGCCACGCTGACGCCGACCGCGGTGGTGGCGGGACCGGCGGCCGCCGGCACGCAGACGGCCGCGGCCGCCCCGCCGCCCGCGCTCACCGTGGCCGGCCTCACCACCGAGCGGGCGACCGACCCCATCGGCCTGGACGTGGCCCGGCCGCGCCTCGGCTGGCGCATCGAGTCCGCCGCCCGCGGCGTGGTCCAGGAGTCCTACCAGGTCCGCGTCGCGACGAGCACCGGCCGCCTCGGCGACCCCGACGTGTGGGACAGCGGCCGGGTCCGGTCGCGGCAGAGCGTCCTCGTGCCGTACGGCGGCCCCGAACTGCGGCCCCGCACCCGGTACGTGTGGCAGGTGCGGGTCTGGGACACCGCGGGCCGCACCTCCGGCTGGAGCGCCCCCGCCTCCTGGGAGACCGGCGTACGCGGCGCGCAGGGCTGGCAGGCCGACTGGATCGGGATGCCGTCGCCCACCGAGTCCTGGTCCGACTACACGGTGCGGACGACGGTGCGGCTGGAGAAGGACGCCGCCGGCGTCTACCTGCGCGCCAACGGGCCGGCCAACGCGTACATGTGGCAGCTCTCCATCGTGGGCGGCGCCGCGAAGCTGCGCCCGCACGTGCGCGTCGACGGCGCCTGGCGCGTGCTCAAGGAGGTGCCGCTCGGCGCCGTGGTGCCCGCCGACAAGCTGACCGCCCCGCACACGCTGCGCATCACGGCGGCCGGCGACACCATCACCACCTGGGTCGACGGCACCCAGGTCGACGTGACCCGCGACGGCACCCACCGCGGCGGCTCGGTCGGTTTGCGCACCGACGGCGCGGAGACCGCCGTCTTCTCCGACTTCTCCGTGACCAGCGGCGACGACACCCTCTTCGCCGCCCCGCTCACCGACGGCGAGAACCCGTTCGGCGGCGGCACCCCCACGCCCGACGGGCTGCGGGTGGGCGGCACCACCGAGGCGATGCTCACCGCCCTGGACGCCAACCCGCTGCTGCGCCGGGGATTCCGGGTGGACGGCGAGGTCGCCCGCGCCCGGATCTACGCCACGGCGCTCGGGGTCTACGAACTGTCGCTCAACGGCCAGCGCGTCGGCGACCACGAGCTGGCGCCCGGCTGGACCGACTACGACAAGCGGGTCCAGTACCAGACGTACGACGTGACCCGGCAGCTCCGCCAGGGCGAGAACGCGCTCGGCGCCCTGGTCGGCGACGGCTGGTACTCGGGCACCATCGCCTCGTTCGGCACCGACCACTACGGCAACCGCCCGCACCTGAGCGCGCAACTGGTCGTCGACTACGCCGACGGGCGCACCGAGACGGTCCGCACCGACGGCTCCTGGCGGGCCACGCCCGGCCCGTTCCTCCAGAGCGACCTGATCCACGGCGAGACGTACGACGCGCGGAAGCTCCCGGCCGGCTGGGACCGGCCCGGCTTCGACGACTCCGGCTGGTCGGCCGCCACGGTCGACGACACCGGCGCGACCGACCGGCTGGTCGCCCAGGTGGACCCGCCCGTGCGGGTCGTGCAGGAGCTGCCGGCGCGCACCCTCACCCAGCCCACCCCCGGAACGTGGATCTTCGACCTCGGGCAGAACATGGTCGGCAAGGTGCGGCTGAAGCTCTCCGGGCCCACCGGCACCACCGTCCGCATCCGGCACGCCGAGGTGCTCAACCCCGACGGCACCGCGTACACCGCCAACCTCCGCTCGGCCCGCGCCACCGACCACTACACACTGCGGGGCGGCGGCGAGGAGGTGTACGAGCCGACGTTCACGTTCCACGGCTTCCGGTACGTGGAGCTGACCAACCTCCCCGGCACCCCCGACCTGTCCACCGTCACCGGCCTGGTCATGCACACCGACGGGGACCTCACCAGCGAGTTCGAGACCTCCGATCCGATGGTGACCAAGCTGCACAGCAACATCACCTGGGGGCAGCGCGGCAACTTCCTGTCCATCCCGACCGACACCCCGGCCCGCGACGAGCGGCTCGGCTGGACCGGCGACATCAACGTCTTCGCCGAGACGGCGACGTTCAACATGGACAGCCTCACGTTCCTCACCAAGTGGCTCCAGGACCTGCGCGACGCGCAGTCGGCCAACGGGGCGTACCCCGACGTGGCGCCGCGCGCCTGCTGCGGCGACGGCGCGACCGGGTGGGCCGACGCCGGGATCACGGTGCCCTGGACGCTCTGGCAGCGGTACGGGGACACCCGGGTGATCGAGGAGCACTACGAGTCGATGACCCGGTACGCGTCCTGGCTGCAGACCACCAGCTCCGGGAACCGGCGCACCAACGCCGGGCCGTACCTCGACTGGCTCAACCTCGACGAACCGACGCCCGCCGGCGTCATCGCCACCGCCTACTACGCGTACACGATGCGGCTGCTGGGGGAGATGGCCGCCGCCATCGGCCGCGACGCCGACGCGGCCCGCTACGCCGCGCTGTCCCGGGACGTCGCGCAGGCGTTCGTCGAGGCGTACGTCTCGGCCGACGGCACCGTGCAGGGCGACAGCCAGACCGGCTACGTGCTGGCCATCGGCATGGGGCTGCTGCCCGAGCCGCTGCGCGCCAAGGCCGCCGACCGGCTGGTGGACAACGTCCGCCGGCACGACTGGCACCTGTCCACCGGCTTCCTCGGCACCCCCGACCTGCTGCCGGCGCTCAGCGACACCGGGCACCTGGACGTCGCCTACCGGCTGCTGCTCAACGACACCTACCCCTCGTGGGGCTACGAGATCGCCCGGGGCGCGACCACCATCTGGGAGCGCTGGAACTCGATCATGCCCGACGGCAGCTTCGGCGACGTGTCGATGAACTCGTTCAACCACTACGCCTACGGCGCCGTGGGCGACTGGATGTACCGGACCGTCGCCGGCATCCAACCCGACCCCGCCAACCCCGGGTACGCGCACCTCACGTTCGCGCCCCAGCCGGGTGGCGGCCTCACCTCCGCCCGGGCCACGTACCGGGCCGCGCAGGGCGACATCGGCAGCGACTGGAGCCTCGACGACCGGGGCGACATGCGGCTGCGCCTGCGGGTGCCGGCGAACGTCACGGCGACCGTACGCGTCCCCGCGCCGACGCGGCACGCCGTCACCGAGGGCGGCCGGCCGGCGGAGCGGGCCGACGGTGTGCGGTTCGTCCGGATGGACGGCGGCGTCGCGGTGTACGAGATCGGCTCGGGCACCTACTCGTTCGCGGTCGACCGGGCGCTCGGCGACCTGGGGGAGGCCGGCGAGGCGGTCACGGCGCTGACGGCGCTCACCGACGAGCTGGCCGGTGAGCTGGGCCAGCCCGTGACCGCGTACCTGCGCGCCCGGACCGGCCAGCTCGCCACCGCCACGACGGCGGCCCGCACGGCGTACCTGGCCGGCGACTCCCGCGCCGCCGCCACCCACGCGCACCGGGGCCTGGCCACCGCCGACGACGTCGACCGGTGGCTGCGTACCCAGGTCCGGGTCGGCCGGCTGGCCGAGGCCCACGCGGAGCGGTTCGGCGCCCTCCTCACGCGCGTCGACCAGCGGCTCTCCGCGGCGTCCTCGGCCCTCGTCGGTGCGGTCGTCACCCTCGACCTGCCGGTCGGCGAGCGCCTGCCCGGCGAGGTGGTCCGCGCGACCGTCACCGTCACCAACGGCGGCGCCACGCCGCTGACCGGGGTGACCTCCACGCTGCGGACACCGGACGGCTGGACGGTGACGCCCGCCGGCGCGCGGCCCACCACCGTCGCGCCGAAGACCACCGTGCACCACCGCTACGACGTGCGGATCCCCGCCGGGCAGGCGCCGGCCGCCGTCACCCTCGACGGCACCGCCGGCTACCGGTACCAGGGCGGCACCGCCACCCTGCCCGTGTCCGGGACGGTCACCACCGTGCCGGCCGTGCAGATCGTGTCGGCCACCGTGGACCCCGTCGACCCGGGCGCCACGACCACGGTCACCACCGTCCTGCGCAACCGGGCCGGCGTGCCCGTGACCGGGAAGCTCACGACCACCGCACCGGACGGCTGGGCGGTCGCGCCCGCCGCCGCGTACGACCTGGCGCCCGGCGCGCAGACCACCGTGACCACGGCCCTCACCGCTCCCGTGGCGGTGACGGAAGGGCCCGCGGCGGTCACGGTCGCCACCGGTGCCACCGAGGCGGAGCGCCATCCGCTGGCCGTCCCGGTCCGGATCACCAACCCGCCGGCCGGCGCCTACGACCACGTGGACCTCGGCGACGCGGCCTCGGAGCGGGCACACGGGCTCACCGCCTCGGAGCACTCCGGCGCGAACACCGAGGCCGGCCTGACCCGCCGCTACACCAACGTCACCTACCCCGGCGGCTGGTTCGAGTTCGACCTGGCCGTCACGCCCGGCGCGCCGTTCGTGCTGCGCGCCGTGGAGACGTACGACCAGGCGCAGCTCAAGGACTACGACATCGTCGTCGACGGCGTCGTGGCGCACTCCCGCTCCTGGCAGCGCACCGCGGGCGGGGCCGGCGCCGTCACCTACCAGGTCGTCGTCGACCTGCCCGACGCCACCCGCGACGGCGTGGTGCGGGTGCGGTTCCGGGACACCGGCGACGGCTACGACCCGTCGATCGCCGACGTCTGGTCCGCGCCCCTGCCGGCCGGCGCGCGGTCCTGACCCCACCACAGCGAAGAAGGAGATCCGATGGCGCAGAGGAAACGAACGTCCCCGGGATCGGAGGTCAGCCGCCGCTCCCTGATCGGGTGGGGCGCCGCCGGCGCCGGAGCCGTGGCGCTCGGGGGCACGGCGGGAGCGCTCGGGGGCGCGGGCGCGGAGCCCGCGGCGGCGGCACCGCCGCCGAACGCCGGTGCCGGGCCGCTCACGGTCGACCGCCTGCGCACCGAGTACGCCGACCGTCCACTGGGCACCGACGTCACCGCGCCCCGCTTCTCCTGGACGGCGACGGCCACCGGCCACAACGCGCGGCAGAGCGCGTACCAGGTGCTCGTGGCCACGCGGCCGGACCGGCTGACCCCGGGGGCGGCCGACGTCTGGGACTCCGGCCGGGTCACGTCGGCGCGGTCGGTCGGCGTGGCGTACGGCGGCCGGCCGCTGGCGCCGCGGACCCGCTACCACTGGCGGGTGCGGCTCTGGGACGGTGCCGGCCGGGCCACCCGGTGGAGCGACCCGACCTGGTTCGAGACGGGCCTGCGTGACGAGGGCTTCGGCGCCGCCCGCTGGATCGGCGCGCAGCCGGACTACGCCTCGGCGCCGCTGGACCTCGGCGGGGCCTCCTGGATCTGGTCGCCCGGCGCCACCGCCGGCAACGCCCCGGCCGGCCCCCGCTGGTTCCGGGCGCGGCTCGCGCTGCCCGCCGGCGCCCAGATCGCGGTCGCCCACCTCGTCGTGACCGCCGACGACGACTTCACGGCGTACCTCGACGGGCGGCAGGTGCTGCACGCACCGCAGCAGGCCGACGGCTGGAAGAACGCCCGCGTCGCCGACGTCACCGACCTCGCCCGCGCGGCCGACGGCGCGCTCACCGTCGCCGTGGTGGCCACCAACCGTCCCGGCCCGTCGGTGAACCCGGCCGGCCTGCTCGCCAAGCTCGTGGTCACCACCACGACCGGCGAGCGGTCGGTGCTGGTCACCGACGGCTCGTGGCGCAGCGCCGACAGCGAGCGCACCGGCTGGCCGGAGCCCGGGTACGACGACACCGGCTGGACGCCGGCGGCCGTGCTCGCCCCGTACGGCCAGGGGCCGTGGGGTTCCCAGGTCACCGTCCCGCAGCCGGGTGCGCTCGACCTCGCGGGCGCGTCGTGGGTGTGGGGGCCCGGTGCGACGACGGGCAACGCGCCCGTCGGCCCGCGCTGGTTCCGCGGCCGGTTGGCGCTGCCGGGCGGGACCGAGGTGGCCTCCGCCCGGCTGATCATGAGCGCCGACGACGACTTCACGGCGTACCTGGGCGGGCGGCAGGTGCTGCACGCCCCGCCGCAGACCGACGGCTGGCGCACCGCCCGGATCGCCGACGTGACGCAGGCGGCCCGGCAGGCCGTCGGCGGTGACCTGGTGCTGGCCGCGATCGCCACGAACCGGGGCGGCGCCTCGGTCAACCCCGGCGGTCTCATCGCGAAGCTCGTCGTCCGCACCGCGGGCGGCGCCGAGCTGGTGCTCGTCACCGGCGCGGGCTGGCGGACCACCGGCACCGTGGAGTCCGGCTGGGAGCAGCCGGGGCACGACGACTCCGCCTGGTCGCCCGTGACGGTCCTGGCGCCGTACGGCCAGGGGCCGTGGGGCAGCGGCATCGAGCCGCCCGTGGAGGAGCGGCCCGCGCCGTTGCTGCGGCGCGCGTTCCGGCTCGACAAGCCGGTGGCCCGGGCCCGGTGGTACGCCGCGGGGCTCGCCTACCAGGTGCTGCACGTCAACGGCCGGCGGGTCGGGACGGCCGTGCTGGACCCCGGGTTCACCGACTACGACGACACCGTCCTGTACGTGACGCACGACGTCACCGACCTGCTCCGCGCGGGGCACAACGTGCTCGGCGCGGAGCTGGGCCGCGGCTTCTACGGCATGACCACCCGGAACGTGTGGCGCTGGCACCAGCCGCCGTGGCACGGCGAGCCGCGGCTGCTGGGACGCCTCGTGGTCGAGCACCCCGACGGCTCGCGCACGGAGGTGCTCACCGACGACTCCTGGCGGGTCACCGACGGCCCCACCGTGTCCAACTCGCTGTTCGCGGGGGAGACCTACGACGCGCGCCGGGAGCTGCCGGGCTGGTCGGCGTCCGGCTACGACGACGCCGAGTGGGCGCGGGCGAGCGTCCTCGACCCGCCGGCCGGCACCGTGCGGGCGCAGGAGCACGAACCCATCCGGGTGGTCGAGTCCGTGGCGCCGGTCCGGCTCACCTCGCCGGGCGCGGGCGTCTGGGTCGCCGACTTCGGCCGGACCACCGCCGGCTGGGTACGGCTGCGGGTGACCGCGCCGGCGGGCACCACGATCCGCATCCTGTACGGCGAGAAGCTGCGCGCCGACGGGACCGTGGAGGCGTCCAACGGCAACGTGCAGAGCGCCCGGTTCCAGCTCGACGAGTACGTGACCCGGGGCGGCGGCGAGGAGGTGTGGGAACCGCGCTTCTCGTACAAGGGATTCCGGTACGTGCAGCTCGACGGGCTGCCCGGCGCGGCCACCGCCGGCACCGTCACCATGCGGGTGGTGCACTCCGACGTCCGCGACGTGGGCGAGTTCCGGTGCAGCGAGCCGCTGTTCGAGCAGTTCGAGCGGATGATGCGCCGCACGGTCCGCAACAACCTCCACGGCATCCCCACCGACACCCCGATGTACGAGAAGAACGGCTGGACCGGGGACGCCCAGGTGGCCGCCCCCACCATGGCCGGGCAGCTGGACCTGTCGCGGTTCTTCACCAAGTGGCTCGGCGACCTGCGCGACGCCCAGGTCGCGTCCGGCCAGGTGCCGGTGATCGTGCCCAGCGGCGGCTGGGGCTACCAGGAGCTGGCACCGGCTCCCGAGTGGACCACCGTCTACCCGTTCCTGCTGCGGGAGATGCACCGCTGGTACGGCGACGACCGGCTGCCGCACCAGCACTGGACGGCCGTGGCCGACTACCTGGAGTGGGAGCTGGGCCGGCTCCGGGACGGGCTCGCGGTCACCGCGCTCGGTGACTACCTGTCGCCGGGCACCGGCGGCAACCCGCCGGAGGACACCCGGCTCACCGCCACGGCGTACCTGCACCGGGCGCTCGTGTCGGCCGCCGAGGTGGGGGAGATGATCGGGAAGGACGCGCAGTCCGCCCGGTTCCGCGCGGCGGCCGACGGGCTGCGGGACCGGCTGAACGAGACGTTCCTCGACCGTACGCGCGGGCTGTACCGCACCGACCGCGACCCCGGCTACCGGCAGACGTCCAACGCCGTCCCGCTGGCGTTCGGGCTGGTGCCCGAGGACATGGTGGGCGCGGTGGTGGACAACCTGGTGGCCGACATCCGGGACCGGGGCTGGCACCTCAACACCGGCTGCCTCGGCACCAGCGTCCTGCTGCCGGTGCTGACCGCGCACGGCCACGCCGACGTGGCGGCCCGGGTGGCGTTGCAGCGGACGTACCCGAGCTGGGGCTTCTGGGTGGAGAACGGCGCCGACACGATGTGGGAGATGTGGCCGACCTCGACCCGCTCCCGGCAGCACTACTTCCATGGCACGGTCGTGCAGTGGCTCTACGAGCACGTGGCGGGCCTGCGGCCGGTCGCCGACGGCTGGGCCCGGTTCGTCGTCCGCCCGGACGCCCGAGCCGAGGTGTCCTCGGCGTCCGCGGCCGTGGACACGGTGCGCGGGCGGGCGTCGTCGGCCTGGCGGGTCCGCGACGGCGAGTTCGTGCTCACCGTGCAGGTGCCGGTGGGCGCCACCGCCGAGGTGCACGTGCCGGCGGCGCGGGCCGGTGACGTCGAGGCGTCGCCCGGCGGGCTCGTGCAGTCCCGGCGGATGGTCGACGGCTACCTGGTGCACACCGTCGGCGCCGGCACCTGGCGCTTCGTGAGCACCTCCGCGCCGGCGGTCTGACCCGCACCGGCGGCCGGCCCTGGTCGGCCGCCGGACACGGCCGTCTCCGGCGGCTGGCCGTTTCCTGAAGTGGTCGGGAGGTCCGTGTCATCCGCAGCCCGGATGCGCGCGCGGACCTCTCGACCTGTCCGCGCGCAGGGGCGCCGGCGGGGCAGGGGTCAGCGCCGCGGGCGGCGGGGCTGGTCGCTGGAGCGGCGCACCACGAGCTCCGGCTGGAACACGACGTGGCGGTGCTGGTGCGTGGCGCCGGCCTCGGCCTCCTCGAGCAGGAGCTGCGCCGCGGTGCGGCCGAGCTGTTCGCGCGGCTGGCGTACGGACGACAACGGGACGGCCGCGGCGGCCGCGAACTCGATGTCGTCGTAGCCGACGATGGCCACGTCGGCCGGGACGCGCAGGCCGCGCACGGTGAGTTCCTGGAGCACGCCGAGCGCGATGAGGTCGTTGGCGCAGAAGACGGCGGTGGGGCGCTGCCGGGCGGGCAGGGCCAGCAGGTCCTCGGCGGCCCGCCGGCCCGAGGCGACGGTCAGGCTCGTGGTGGCGGCCACCCGCAGTTCGGCGCCGGCGCCGCGCTCCTCCAGCGCCGCGGCGGCCCCGGCGTGGCGTTCGGCGACCTGGGCGAGGGAGAACGGCCCGCCCACGTACGCAATGCGGCGGTGACCCTGGTCGAGCAGGTGGTCCATGGCCAGCCGGCCGCCGAGCACGTCGTCGACGGCCACCGAGCAGCGGCTGGCGCGGCCCGCGCCGCGGTCGACGAGCACCACCGGGATGCCCCGGTCGATGAGCTTCTCGAGGTGCGGCTGGGGGCCGTCGCCGACCGGGGTGATGAGCACGCCGCGGACGCGCTGCTCCTCCAGCAGTTCGAGGTGCCGGCGTTCCCGGGCGCTGTCCTCGCCGCTGTTGCACACGATGAGCATGGCGCCGGTCTCCTCGACCACCTGCTCCGCGCCGCGGACCATGTCGGTGAAGAACGGGTTGGCGACGTCCAGCACCACGATGGCGATCGTCCGGCTCTGCCCGGCGCGGAGCTGTCGGGCGGAGTCGTTGCGCACGTACCCGAGTTCGGCGATGGCGTCGAGCACCCGCTGGCGGGTGGCGGGGGCGACCATGTCGGGCCGGTTGAGCACGTTGCTCACCGTGCCGAGGGACACGCCGGCGCGCCGTGCCACCTCCTTGATGCTTGCCGCTGCCATGGCTCCCTCGACGATTCCGTGCGTACGGCCCCCGGACGGTGGCGGCCTGCGGTGATCCCCGGAGACGGCGACGCGCGCGCCGCGGGACGGGCCCGGCCGGGTGACGTCGGGAGTGTATAGCGCCTAAAACGTTTCATCCAGTCGCCCCTCGTCGTCCGGCGTGCCCGCGTCCGTCCCGGCGCTCACGAGCGCACGCGCGTCCCGTCCGCGCGGAGGCCACTACATCCTGGATGTTGCCGGCACGGGCCGCGGGTGAGGCCACTACATCCTGGATGTTGTCGACTCCGGCCGCGGCTGAGGCCACTACATCGTGGATGTTGCCGACTCCGGCCACACGACCGGGGCGGCGTCGCCGCTGGCGCGACGGAGTCCACGGAGTCCAGACGGTAACAGGGAGGAAATCGCCGGGAAACTCTTGACGGTCCCGAAGGGCTGCCCCTACCGTCCATGCACAACTCATGAAACGATTCAGGAGGGGATCGGATGAGCCCCGGCGCACCGGGCGCGGACAGCGCTCCGCTGCTGGTACTCGACGGCGTCACGAAGTCCTTCGGCGCCGTCGCCGCGCTCCGCGGCGTGCACCTGGAGCTGCACCCCGGCGAGGCGCACGCCCTGGTCGGCGAGAACGGTGCCGGCAAGTCCACCCTGGTGAAGATCCTCGCCGGGGCGCACGCGCCGGACACCGGCCGGATGACCCTCGACGGCCAGCCCCTGGAGCTGCGCGGCCCCGCCGACGCCCGGGCCGCCGGCATCGCGGTCATCTACCAGGAGCCCACCCTGTTCCCCGACCTGTCCGTCGCGGAGAACATCTTCATGGGCCGGCAGCCGTTGCGCGGCCTGCGCCGCATCGACACCGCGGCCATGAACCGCGACGCCGAGCGGCTCTTCGCCCGCCTCGGCGTCCGGATCGACCCGGCCCGCCCCGCGCGCGGACTGTCCATCGCCGACCAGCAGCTCGTCGAGATCGCCAAGGCGCTCTCCTTCGACGCCCGGATCCTCGTGATGGACGAACCGACCGCCGCGCTCTCCGGCGTCGAGGTGGAACGTCTGTTCGGCGTCGCCCGGTCGCTGTGCGAGCGCGGGGCCGCCGTGCTGTTCATCTCGCACCGCTTCGACGAGGTCTTCGACCTGTGCCAGCGGATCACGGTCCTGCGCGACGGCGCCTGGGTCTCCAGCGACCGCGCCGCCGACCTCACGGTGGACGAGGTGGTGCGGCGCATGGTCGGGCGGGAGGTCTCCTCGCTCTACCCCAAGCAGGACGCCCCGCTGCGCGACACGCTCCTGGAGGTCCGTGGGCTCACGCGCGCCGGTGTCTTCTCCGACGTGTCGTTCAGCGTCCGGGGCGGGGAGATCGTGGCGCTGGCCGGGCTGGTGGGCGCCGGCCGCAGCGAGGTGGCCCGGGCGGTCTTCGGCGTGGACCGCTACGACGCCGGCGAGGTCCGCGTGGCCGGCACCGTCCTGCCGCCCGGCAGCCCCCGCAAGGCGATCGCCGCGGGCATGGCCCTGGTGCCGGAGGACCGCCGCCAGCAGGGCCTCGTGATGGAGCTGTCGGTGGAACGCAACGCGACACTGGCCCGGCGCCGGGCGCTGAGCCGGCTGGGCCTGCTGCTCGGCGGGGCCGAGCGGGCCGAGGCCCGGCGCTGGACGCGGCGGCTCCAGGTGAAGACGTCCCGCCTCACCGCGCCGGTGGCCACCCTGTCCGGCGGCAACCAGCAGAAGGTGGTGCTCGCCAAGTGGCTCGCCACCGAACCGCGGATCCTCATCATCGACGAGCCCACCCGCGGCATCGACGTCGGCACCAAGGCCGAGGTCCACCGGCTCCTCTCCGAACTGGCCAACGAGGGGCTGGCCATCCTGATGATCAGCAGCGAGCTGCCCGAGGTGCTCGGCATGGCCGACCGGGTCCTCGTCATGCACGAGGGCCGCCTGGTCCGCGAGCTGCCCCGCGCCGAGGCGGACGAGACCTCGGTGATGTTCGCCGCCACCGGCCAAGGAGCACAGGCATGAGCGAGCGTCAGCGAGTGAATCATCGGCACGGTGCGGTGGTGTCTCGTGCCGGCGCCGAGCGGAGCGAGGTGGCGGCATGAGCGTCACTGCTGGGGCGCCGGAGCGCGTCGACGGCCACCCGCCCACCGGCCCGGACCCGCGGCGCCGCGGCCTCGCCGAGCGGCTGCTCGCCGTACGCGAGCTGAGCCTGCTGCTCGCGCTCGCCGCGCTGGTCCTCGTCACCACGCTGCGCAACGAGCGCTTCCTGAGTGGGCAGAGCGTCAAGGACCTGCTGCTGGGCTGCGCGATCCTGGTGATCCTCGCGGTCGGGCAGACGCTGGTCATCGTCACCCGCAACGTCGACCTGTCCGTCGGCTCGATCCTCGGCCTGGTGGCCTTCGCGACCGGCTCCCTCTTCCTCGCCGCGCCCGGCACGCCCTGGCCGGTGGCGCTCCTGCTCGGCGTCGCGCTCGGCGCGCTGTGCGGGGTCGTCAACGGTGGGCTCATCGCGGTGGCGAAGGTGCCGGCGCTCGTCATCACCCTCGGCACCCTCTACGCCTTCCGCGGCGTCGACTACTACTGGGCCTCCGGGCGGCAGATCAACGCCGCCGACATGCCCCGGTCCTTCCTGCGCCTGGGCAACCAGACGGTGCTCGGCGTACCCGTGCTCTTCCTGGTGGCGCTCGTGGTGGTCGCCGTCGTCGGCTACTACCTGCGCGCCTACCGCAGCGGCCGCGAGCTGTACGCCATCGGCTCCGAGCCGGCGGCGGCGCGGCTCTCCGGCATCCCGGTCGGCCGGCGGGTCTTCGCGGTGTTCGTCGCCAACGGCGCGCTCGCCGGGCTCGCCGGCGTGCTCTACGCGGCCCGGTTCGGCACGCTCGACGCGGCCGCCGGCACGGGCCTGGAACTCCAGGTCGTGGCGGCCGCCGTGGTCGGCGGCGTGGCGATCTTCGGCGGCAGCGGCAGCGCCTACGGTGCGGCGCTCGGCGCCGTCCTGCTCACCACGATCGGCAGTTCGCTGGCCGTCCTGCGCATCGACCCGTTCTGGCAGCAGGCCGTGGTCGGCGCGCTCATCCTCGCCGCCATCGGCCTGGACCGCCTCCTGGCCGTGCGGATGGCGGCCCGGCTCAGAGGGAGAAGCGCTCATGGCGCATGACAGCCTGTACGCCGCGCCGCCCGTCGGCGCCGAGGCCGAGCCGCCCGGCGCCGGCGGCGAGCGGGGGGCGGGCCGCCTGGCCGGGCTGCGCGGCGCGCTCGGGTCCTGGGACGCGGCGGTCGTGGCCGCGCTGGTGGTCGCCACCCTGCTGGCCAGCGCGACGGTGCAGAACTTCGCCACCGGCCGCAACGTCCAGTTCCTGCTGCTCGACCTGGTGCCGCTGGCCCTGCTCGCGCTGCCCATGACGCTCATCGTCATCACCGGCGAGATCGACCTGTCGGTGGCCAGCACCGTCGGCCTGTGCAGCACGCTCATGGGTCAGATGTGGCTGTCCAGCGGGCTGTCGCTGGAGCTGATCTGCGTGCTCGTGGTGCTGCTCGGCGCCGTGCTCGGCGCGTTCAACGGCGTGTTCGTCACCGGTTTCGGGCTGCCGTCGCTGGCCGTGACCATCGGCACGCTCGCCCTGTACCGGGGACTGTCCTTCGTGGTCCTCGGCGACCAGGCGGTGGCCGACTTCCCGGGCGACTGGACGGCCGCCGCCGTCCGGAGCATCCCCGGCACGTCGATCCCGGTCGCGGTCGTCCCGGTGCTGCTGCTGGCGCTCGTGTTCGGCGTCGTGCTGCACGCCACGCCGGCCGGCCGGGCGCTCTACGCCATGGGCAACAACGACCAGGCGGCCACCTTCGCCGGCGTGTCCGTGGCGCGGACGAAGTTCTGGCTGTTCGTGGCCTCGGGCGCGGTCTGCGGTCTGGTCGGCGTCTTCTGGACGCTGCGCTACGCGAGCGCCCGCGGCGACAACGCCACGGGGCTCGAACTCACCGTGGTGACCGCCGTCCTGCTCGGCGGCGTGTCGATCTTCGGCGGGCGCGGCGGCCTGATCGGCGTGGTCGCCGGCGTCCTGCTCCTCGGTGTGCTGCGCAACGCGCTGCAACTCGCCGACGTCGACGCCAACGCGTTGACGATCGTCACGGGGGCGCTGCTCATCGCCTCCGTCGTGCTGCCCAACGCGGTCGCGGACGTCCGCGGCCGGCTGCACCGCCGACGACAACGCGCCACCCCCGTCGCGCGGTGATTCCCCCACCACCAGATCCCCCGGAAGGATAGCGATGTCCGCGTACCGCAGAAGACTCCGTGTCGGGGCCACCGGCCTCACCGTCGCCGCACTGCTGCTCACCGCCACCGCCTGCGGCGGCACCACCCGGGAGAACTCCGGCAACGAATCCGGCGGCGGCAGCCAGGCCAGCGGCGCCGCCAACCCGGACGCCCCGATCAAGGAGGGCCTCAAGATCGCCTTCCTGCCGAAGCAGGTGAACAACCCCTACTTCACGGTCTCGGACAACGGCGGCAAGACGGCGGTCACCGAGATCAAGGGCGAGTTCAAGGAGGTCGGCCCGTCCGAGGCCAGCGCCTCGTCGCAGGTCAGCTACATCAACACCCTGTCCCAGCAGGGCATGGACGTGATCGTCACCTCGGCGAACGACCCGAACGCGATCTGCGGCGCGCTCAACCAGGCCAAGGCGGCCGGCGCCAAGATCGTGACGTTCGACTCCGACACCAAGCCGGAGTGCCGGCAGATCTTCGTCAACCAGGTGACGGCCGAGGGCATCGCCGAGAACCAGGTCAAGCTCATCTCCGAGCAGATCGGCGGCGAGGGCGAGATCGCCATCCTCTCCGCGACCGCCAACGCCACCAACCAGAACGCCTGGATCGAGCTGATGAAGGAGGAGTTGAAGAAGCCCGAGTACAGCAAGATCAAGCTGGTCACCGTCGCGTACGGCAACGACGAGGACCAGAAGTCGTTCCAGGAGACCCAGGGCCTGCTCCAGTCGTACCCGAACCTGAAGGGCATCATCTCGCCGACCACCGTCGGCGTGGCCGCCGCCGCCCGCTACCTCAGCGGGTCGCAGTACAAGGGCAAGGTCAAGCTCACCGGCCTGGGCACCCCGAACCAGATGCGCGAGTACGTGAAGGACGGCACGGTCGACGCGTTCGCCCTGTGGAACCCGGCGGACCTCGGCTACCTTGCCGCGTACGCGGGCGCCGCGCTGGCCTCCGGCCAGATCACCGGCGCCGAGGGCGAGAAGTTCACGGCCGGCAAGCTCGGCGAGTACACCGTCGGCAAGGACGGCGTGGTCGTCCTCGGGCCGCCCACCGTCTTCGACAAGAACAACATCGACCAGTTCGACTTCTGACCGCCGCCGGTGGTGCCGGCGCGCCGGCGCCGGCACCACCGGCGGAGGCACCGACGGGAGAACCATGCCCCGCGTCTGCTTCACCCTCCAGGTCGATCCCGCCCGGCTGGACGAGTACCGCGCCCGGCACGAGCGGGTCTGGCCGGAGATGCTGACCGCGCTGGCGGAGTGCGGTTGGCACGACTACTCGCTCTTCCTCCGGGAGGACGGCCTGCTCGTGGGGTTCCTGGTGACCGACGACTTCGCGGCGGCCCAGGCCGCCATGCAGGCCCGCGACGTCAACGCCCGCTGGCAGGCGGAGATGGCGTCGTTCTTCCTCGACCTCGACCAGGACACGCCCGACCGCGCCATGCGGCCGCTGGACGAGGTCTTCAACCTTGCGGCTCAGCTCGCCGCGCAGACGGGAGAAACTCCATGACCCACCCCGACGCGCCGACCCGGCAGCGGGTCACGCAGGCCCTGCGCAACCAGCGCATCGAGACCCCTTCCTGGGCGTACGCCAACTCCGGCACACGCTTCAAGGTGTTCCCGCAGGAGGGTGTGCCGCGTGACCCGTACGAGAAGATCGCCGACGCGGCCATGGTGCACCGGCTCACCGGGGTGGCCCCGACCGTGGCGCTGCACATCCCGTGGGACCGCGTCGACGACTACGCGGACCTGGCCCGGTACGCGACCGACCAGGGCGTCACGCTCGGCGCCATCAACGCCAACGTGTTCCAGGACAACGACTACAAGCTGGGCAGCGTCACCAACCCGGACCCGGGCGTCCGGCGCAAGGCGATCGACCACCTGCTCGAATGCGTGGACATCATGGACCGCACCGGGTCGCGGGACCTGAAGCTGTGGTTCTCCGACGGCACCAACTACCCCGGTCAGGACGACATCCGGGCGCGCCAGGACCGGCTGGCCGCCGCGCTGCGCGAGGCGTACGACCGGCTCGGCGACGACCAGCGGCTGCTGCTGGAGTACAAGCTGTTCGAGCCGGCCTTCTACACCACCGACGTCCCCGACTGGGGCACCGCGTACGCGCACTGCCTGGAACTCGGCCCGAAGGCGCAGGTCGTCATCGACACCGGCCACCACGCCCCGGGCACCAACATCGAGTTCATCGTGGCGTTCCTGCTGCGCGCCGGGAAGCTCGGCGGCTTCGACTTCAACTCCCGCTTCTACGCCGACGACGACCTCATGGTCGGCGCCGCGGACCCGTTCCAGCTGTTCCGGATCATGCACGAGATCGTCCGCGGCGACGCGCTGCGGCCGGACGCCGGGATCGCGTTCATGCTCGACCAGTGCCACAACATCGAGCCGAAGATCCCGGCGATCATCCGGTCGGTGATGAACGTGCAGGAGGCCACCGCGAAGGCGCTGCTCGTCGACGCGGACGCGCTGGCCGCCGCGCAGCGCGCCGGTGACGTGCTGACCGCCAACGCGGTGCTCATGGACGCGTACCACACCGACGTCCGCCCGATGCTCGCCGAGCTGCGGGCCGACATGGGGCTGGACCCCGACCCCATCGCCGCGTACGCCCGCTCCGGCTACTTCGCGCGCATCCGCGCCGAGCGCGCCGGCGGGCAGCAGGCCGGCTGGGGCGCCTGACCACCACCGACGACACGCGACACAGGGACGTGAGGACGATGCATTCCGAGGTTCAGGCGCTGATCGCGCGGAGCAACCGGCTCGGCGCCGACCCGACCACGACGAACTACGCCGGCGGCAACACCTCGGCGAAGGGCCGCGACACCGACCCGGTCACCGGCGGGCCCGTGGACCTGCTGTGGGTCAAGGGGTCCGGCGGTGACCTCGGGACGCTCACCGAGGCCGGTCTCGCCGTGCTCCGGCTGGACCGGCTGCGCGCCCTCGTGGACGTCTACCCCGGGGTCGACCGGGAGGACGAGATGGTGGCGGCCTTCGACTACTGCCTGCACGGGCGGGGCGGTGCGGCGCCGTCCATCGACACGGCGATGCACGGCCTGGTCGACGCCGCGCACGTCGACCACCTGCACCCCGACGCCGGCATCGCCATCGCCACGGCCGCCGACGGTCCCGAGCTGACCAAGGAGATCTTCGGCGACCGGGTGGTGTGGGTGCCGTGGCGGCGGCCGGGCTTCCAGCTCGGCCTGGACATCGCGGCCGTGGCGCGGGCCAACCCGCAGGCGATCGGCGTCATCCTGGGCGGGCACGGGATCACCGCCTGGGGTGCGACGAGCGAGGAGTGCGAGCAGCGTTCGCTGGAGATCATCCGGACGGCGCAGGCGTTCCTCGACGAGCGCGGCCGGCCGGAGCCGTTCGGCCCGGTGGTCGAGGGCTACGAGCCGCTGCCGGTCGACGAGCGGCGTGCGCGGGCCGCCGCCCTGGCGCCGGTCGTCCGCGGCCTCGCCTCGACCGACCGGCCGCAGGTCGGCCACTTCACCGACAGCGACGTCGTGCTCGACTTCGTCGCCCGCGCCCGGCACCCCGAGCTGGCGGCGCTCGGCACGTCCTGCCCGGACCACTTCCTGCGCACCAAGGTGCGGCCCATGGTGCTCGACCTGCCGCCCACCGCGCCGCTCGACGAGACGATCGCGCGGCTGCGGGAGCTGCACGCCGCGTACCGCGAGGACTACCGCGCCTACTACGAGCGGCACGCGAGCGCGGACAGCCCGCCGATGCGCGGCGCCGACCCGGCCATCGTCCTCGTGCCGGGCGTCGGCATGTTCAGCTTCGGCGCCAACAAGCAGACCGCGCGGGTGGCCGGCGAGTTCTACGTCAACGCCATCAACGTCATGCGCGGCGCCGAGTCGGTGTCCCGGTACGCGCCCATCGACGAGGCCGAGAAGTTCCGCATCGAGTACTGGGCGCTGGAGGAGGCGAAGCTGAAGCGGATGCCGAAGCCCAAGCCCCTCGCCACGCGGATCGCGTTCGTCACCGGCGGCGGCTCCGGCATCGGCCGGGCCATCGCCCACCGGCTCGCGGCCGAGGGCGCCTGCGTCGTCGTCGCCGACCGCGACGCCGACGCGGCCGCCACCGTGGCCGCCGAGATCGGGAACGCCGACGTGGCGGTCGCCGTCACCGCCGACGTCAGCGACGGCACGGCCGTGGCCCGTGCCCTGCGCGAGGCCGTGCTCGCGTTCGGCGGGGTGGACCTGGTCGTCAACAACGCCGGGCTGTCCATCTCCAAGCCGCTGCTGGAGACGACCGAGGCGGACTGGGACGTGCAGCACGACGTGATGGCCAAGGGGTCCTTCCTGGTCTCCCGGGAGGCCGCGCGGATCCTCGTCGACCAGGGCATGGGCGGCGACATCGTCTACATCTCCAGCAAGAACTCGCTGTTCGCCGGCCCGAACAACGTCGCCTACGGCGCGGCCAAGGCCGACCAGGCGCACCAGGTGCGCCTGCTCGCGGCCGAACTCGGCGGCCACGGCATCCGGGTCAACGGCGTCAACCCCGACGGCGTGGTCCGCGGCTCGGGCATCTTCGCCGGCGGCTGGGGCGCCCAGCGCGCCGCCGTGTACGGGGTGCCGGAGGAGAAGCTGGGCGAGTTCTACGCCCAGCGCACCCTGCTCAAGCGGGAGGTGCTGCCCGACCATGTGGCCAACGCCGTCTTCGTGCTCACCAGCGGCGAGCTGTCGCACACGACGGGGCTGCACGTGCCCGTCGACGCCGGCGTCGCCGCGGCCTTCCTCCGCTGAGCCGGTGGGTGGCCGATGACGACGACGCGGGTGGGACGTCCGGTGCTCGACGAGGAGGATCTGCGGCTGCTGCGCCTGCTGGCGGCCGGCCTGCCGGTGGAGACGGTGGCCCGGCGGTTGGGGCTCTCCGAGCGCACCGTCCGCCGGCGGGTGCGGGCGGTCTGCGACCGCCTCGGCGTGACGGCGCCCATCCAGGCGGTGGTGTGGGCGGCGCGGCGGGGGCTGCTGTGAGCGGCGTCCGCCTCGCCGCCGTGGACCTCGGCGCCGGCAGCGGCCGGGTCATGGTCGGGCGTGTCGGCCCCGGCACGCTCGACCTCGCCGAGGTGCACCGGTTCGCCAACGAGCCGGTGCGGGTCGCCGGGACGCTGCACTGGGACATCCTCGCCCTGCACCGGGGCGTCCTCGACGGGCTGCGCGCCGCCGGTCCGGTGACCAGCGTCGGCATCGACTCGTGGGCGGTCGACTACGGGCTGCTCGACGCGTCCGGCGTGCTGCTCGGCAACCCCGTGCACTACCGCGACACGCGCACCGACGGGGTCGCCGAGCGGACGGCCAAGCACCTGGGGGAGGGGCGCCTCTACGCCACGACCGGGTTGCAGCACCTGCCGTTCAACACCCTCTACCAGCTCGCCGCCGCGGCCGGCACGCCGCAGCTGCAGGCCGCCCGCCGGCTGCTGCTCATTCCGGACCTCATCGGGTACTGGCTCACCGGAGAGGTCGGCGCCGAGATCACCAACGCCTCCACCACCCAGCTGTACGACCTGCGCCGCCGGGCGTGGGCCACCGACCTCATGGTGGACGCGGGCATCCGGCCGGAGCTGTTCCCGCCGCTGCGCGAACCCGGCACCCGCATCGGGCCGGTGCTGCCCGAGCTGGGGCTGCCCGGCGAGCCCGACGTGGTGGCCGTCGGCTCGCACGACACCGCGTCGGCGGTGGTCGGCGTCCCGGCCTCCGGCGCGAACTTCGCGTACGTCTCCTGCGGCACCTGGTCGCTCGTCGGCGTCGAGCTCGACACCCCGGTGCTCACCGAGGAGAGCCGGCGCGCGAACTTCACCAACGAGACGGGCGTCGACGGCACGATCCGCTACCTGCGCAACGTGATGGGGCTGTGGCTGCTCCAGGAGTCGGTGCGGGTCTGGGGCGGGAGCGACCTGCCCGACCTGCTGCGACGCGCGGCCCGGGAGCCCGCGTTCCGGTCCGTCGTGGACCCCGACGACCCGGTGTTCCTGCCGCCGGGGGACATGCCGGCCCGGATCGCGGACGCGTGCCGGCGCGCCGGGGAACCCGTGCCGGCCACGCCGGCCGCCACCGTCCGGTGCATCCTCGACAGCCTCGCGCTCGCGCACCGCCGCGCCGTGCGCCAGGCGCAGGAACTCTCCGGCCGGCACGTCGACGCCGTGCACGTCGTCGGCGGCGGCGCCCGCAACGCGCTGCTCTGCCAGCTCACGGCGGACGCCTGCGGGCTGCCGGTGCTCGCCGGTCCCGTCGAGGCCACCGCGTTGGGTAACGTGCTGGTGCAGGCGAGGGCCGCCGGCGTCGTCGACGGCGACCTGGCGGCGCTGCGGGCCCTGCTGCGCGAGACCCAGCGGATCGTGCGGTACGAGCCGCGCGGCGACGAGGCGGCGTGGGCCGCCGCGCAGGACCGGATGGGCGGGTGAGCATGCGGATCGCGCTCTTCGTGACGTGCCTGGCCGACACGCTCTTCCCGCAGGCGGCCGTGGCGACCGTACGGCTGCTCGAACGGCTCGGCCACGAGGTGGTCTTCCCGGAGGGGCAGACCTGCTGCGGGCAGATGCACGTGAACACCGGCTACCAGGCCGAGGCCCTGCCGCTGGTGCGCCGCCACGTGCGCACCTTCGAGCCGTACGACGTGGTGGTCGCCCCGTCCGGCTCGTGCGTGGGGTCGGTGCGGCACCAGCACGCCATGGTGGCGCGCCGCGCCGGCGACGAGCGGCTGGCCGGCCGCGCGGAGGCGGTGGGCCGCCGCACGTACGAGCTGTCGGAGTTCCTCGTGGACGTGCTCGGCGTGACCGACGTGGGCGCCTACTACCCGCACCGCGTCACGTACCACCCGACGTGCCACTCGCTGCGGATGCTGCGGGTGGGTGACCGGCCGCTGCGGCTGCTGCGGCAGGTCCGGGGGCTCGACCTCGTGGAGCTGCCGCAGGGCGAGCAGTGCTGCGGCTTCGGCGGCACGTTCGCCGTGAAGAACGCCGACACCTCCACGGCGATGCTCGCCGACAAGCTGCGCCACGTCCTGTCCACCGGCGCGGACGTCTGCACGGCGGGGGACGCCTCCTGCCTCATGCACATCGGCGGCGGGCTGTCCCGGCTGCGCACCGGCGTCCGCACCGTGCACCTCGCGGAGATCCTCGCCGCCACGGAGTCGAGCGGCCCGGCCGGGCCAGCGGAGCGGACGGCGGTGACCGCATGAGCCGGACCTTCCTCGGCATGCCGGCCACCGCGCCGCGCGGTGTCGGCCACCTGCGCGGCGACGAGCCGTTCCCCGCCGCCGCCCGGCGCGGCCTCGCCGACCCGCAGCTGCGGCGCAACCTCGGGCACGCCACCACCACGATCCGCGCGAAGTCCGGCGCGGTCATCCGCGAGCTGCCCGACTGGGAGCAGCTGCGCGCTGCCGGCTCCGCCATCAAGGCCGACGTCCTGGCCCGGCTGCCGGAACTGCTCGAACAGCTGGAGGCGGCGGTCACCGCCGCCGGCGGCACGGTGCACTGGGCGGCCGACGCGGTGGCCGCCAACCGGATCGTCACGGACCTGGTCGCCGCCACCGGCAGCGACCGCGTCATCAAGGTCAAGTCGATGGCGACCCAGGAGATCGGGCTCAACGAGGCGCTGGAGGCCGCCGGCATCACGGCCGTGGAGACGGACCTGGCCGAGCTGATCGTGCAGCTCGGCGAGGACCGCCCCAGCCACATCCTGGTGCCGGCCATCCACCGCAACCGCGCCGAGATCCGCGAGATCTTCCTGCGCGCCATGCCCGGCGTCGACCCGGGCCTCACCGACGACCCCGCCGCGCTGGCGGCCGCCGCCCGCCGGTACCTGCGCCAGACGTTCCTCACCACGCCGGTGGCCGTGTCCGGCGCCAACTTCGCCGTGGCCGAGACCGGCACCCTCGCCGTCGTGGAGTCCGAGGGCAACGGGCGGATGTGCGTCACGCTGCCCGAGACGCTGATCACCGTGATGGGCGTCGAGAAGGTGGTGCCGACGTGGCGCGACCTGGAGGTGTTCCTGCAACTGCTGCCCCGCGCGTCCACGGGGGAGCGGATGAACCCCTACACGTCGATGTGGACGGGCGTCACCCCCGGCGACGGCCCGCAGGCGTTCCACCTCGTGCTGCTCGACAACGGCCGCAGCGCCGTCCTCGCCGACGAGGTGGGTCGGCAGGCGCTGCACTGCATCCGCTGCTCGGCCTGCCTCAACGTCTGCCCCGTCTACGAACGGGCCGGCGGGCACGCCTACGGCTCGGTGTATCCCGGGCCCATCGGCGCCGTGCTGTCGCCGCAGCTCACCGGCGTGGCGGACAACGCCTCGCTGCCGTACGCCTCGACGCTCTGCGGCGCCTGCTACGACGCCTGCCCCGTGAAGATCAACATTCCGGAGCTGCTGGTGCACCTGCGCGACCGGGCGCCCCACCCGAGGGCCGAGGCGGCGGCGATGGCCGCGGCCGCGTACGTCATGGACCGGCCGGCGCTGTACGCGGCCGCGCAGCGCGGCGCGCGGCTCAGCCGCCTCGCGGGCCGCCGCGGCCGGGGCCTGCCCCCGCCGCTGTCCGGCTGGACCATCGGCCGTGACCTGCCGCAGCCGCCGCCGCGGACCTTCCGGGAATGGTGGGCACGCCGGTGAACGGGCGGGACGAGGTCCTCGCCCGGCTGCGGGCCGCCCGCGGGGCCGCGCCGGCCGCGCCCGCCGAGGTGCCGCGGGCGTACCGCCCGGCCGGCGCCGCCGCCGACGTCGACCTGCTGGTGCGGCGACTCACCGACTACCGGGCCACCGTGCACCGCTGCGACGCGGACGCGGCCGCCCAGCCGGCGGACGCCGTGGCGCGGGTGGTCGACGCCGTCCTCGGCGGGCGCCGGGTCGTGGTCCCGCCGGGCCTGCCGGCGGGCTGGCTGCCCGGCACCGTCGACGCGGTGACCGACGACGGCCTGACCGCCGGGCAGATCGCCGCCGTCGACGGGGTGGTCACCGCGGCGGCCGTGGCCGTCGCCGAGACCGGCACGGTCGTCCTCGACGGGGCGCCCGACCAGGGCCGCCGGATCATCACGCTCCTGCCCGACGTGCACGTCTGCGTGCTGCGCACCGACCAGGTGGTGGCCGGCGTGCCGGACGCCGTGGCGCGGCTCGACCCGCGCCGCCCGCTGACCTGGATCAGCGGGCCGTCCGCCACCAGCGACATCGAGCTGGACCGGGTGGAGGGCGTGCACGGCCCCCGGAACCTGCACGTGGTCCTCCTGCCGCCCGCCCCGCGGGGCTGAGCCCGGGGGCCGGTCACCGCGACGCCGGCTCGCCCACCACGACGTCGAGCGCGGCGACCCGCTCCGGGTCGACCACCGACTCGATGGCGAGGATCCGGTCGCCGACGACGAAGGTGAGCGCGACCCTGATCTGCCCGTCGACGACCACGACGGCGCCGGGGGCGGCGTCCACGTACGCGGGCACGGCGGCCTGCGCCCGGCCGTTGAAGAAGGCCGCCACGGCGGCCGAGCCGCGGGCCTCCGGGGTCGCCGCCTGGTGGGTGGCCGCCACGTCCGCCCGCAGGACGACGTGGGGGTCCAGCAGGGCGACCAGGTCGTCGAAGCGACCCTCGCGGGAGGCGGCGAGAAACGCCTCGACGACCCGCCGCTGACGGGCCGGGTCGACCTCGACGTGCCCCGAGAGCTGGACGCGGCGGCGCGCACGGCTGGCGATCTGCCGTACGGCGGCGGCGCTGCGGTCGACGACCGGGGCGATCTCGTCGAAGGAGACCGCGAACATGTCGTGCAGCACGAACACGAACCGCTCGGTGGGCGCGAGGGTGTCCAGGACGACCTGGAGGGCCCGGCCGACCGACTCGGTGAGCACGGCCTCCCGCTCCGGGTCGGCGGGCTCGACGTCGACCGGGCCCGGCGGCTCCCCGCCGTCGTCCCACGGCTGCTCCGGCCGGACGCCGCGCGCCCGCAACCGGTCCAGGCACACCCGGCCCACCGCGGTCGTCAGCCAGCCGGGAAGGTTGTCGATCTCATCGGTGCCGGCCCGGCTGAGGCGCAGCCAGGTGTCCTGGACCGCGTCCTCGGCCTCGGCGGCGGAGCCCAGCATCCGGTGGGCCACCGCCCGCAGGCGGGGCCGCTGCTCCTCGAAGTGCCGCGCCAGCAGGTCGTCGTCGTTCATGGATCCCTCACCTCGATCGCCGTCCGGAGGCGCCGATGTGACCGCGGCCACATCTGTCACACCGCCGGCCCGGCACCCGACATCCCTGTGAACCCCGCCGGGACGTCGGCACCACGACGACTCCGGCCAGCCTAGAGGACAGGACGGACACCATGACCATCGAGCCCCGCATCGTGAATCCCGCCGGGTTGCTCCCGGAGTCGATCAAGGCCATCAACCTGCTGCACAAGGCGGCGCACTCGGCCGGCGTGCCGGGCAGCACCCTCGAACTGGTGCACCTGCGGGCCAGCCAGATCAACGGGTGTGGCCCCTGCGTCGACGCCGGAGCCCGGGGGATGCGCAAGGCCGGGGAGACCGACGAGCGGCTGTTCGCGGTCGCCGCCTGGCGGGAGACGCCGTACTTCACCGACGCGGAGCGGGCCGCGCTGGCGCTCGCGGAGGCCGCGACCCGACTCGCCGACCGGGCCGACGCCGTACCGGACGACATCTGGGCCGAGGCCGCGCGGCACTTCAACGAGAAGGAGCTGGCGGCGATCGTGCTCTGGGTGGCCACCACCAACTTCTTCAACCGGATCAACGTGACCACCCGGCAGCCGGCCCCGCAGGACTGGTAGGACCGGCACCGCGGAGCGGGACGGGGGCGGCTCCGCGCCGCCCCCGCCCCGGTCCGCCGGAGCCCTATCCTGGCCCGATGGACGATCGACGCGTATGGCCGTTGTGGACCGTCTTCGCAGTGGTCGCGCTGGCCTCGGCGGCGCTCGTCCTCCGGCGTGACGACCGCCTCTCCGACCTGCACATCTACTACGGCGCCGTGTCCGACCTGCGCGCCGGGCGCCCTCTGTACGGGTACGTCGCGGAGAACGGGGGCCCCTTCACCTACCCGCCGTTCGCCGCGCTCGTGCTCTGGCCGATCACGCTCGTGGCCGAGCCGGTCGTGCAGGTGTTGTGGATGCTGGCGGCGTGCGCCGCGGTGGTCGCCGTCGCCGTGCCGGTGGGCGCGGCGCTGGCGTCCGGACCGTCGCGTCGCCGGACGGTCGTGGCGGCCGTGGCGTTGGCACTGATGCTCTCCGCGCCGGTGCAGAGCAACCTGCGCTTCGGCCAGGTCAGCATCTTCGTCGTGTTGCTGGCGCTGCTCGACGGCATGGGCGTCGTCCCGCCGCGCCTGCGCGGTGTGCTGGTCGGGGTGGCGTCGGCGATCAAGCTGACCCCGCTGCTGTTCGTCGTCTACTTCCTCGCCGTGGGTCGCTACCGCGACGCGGCGCGGGCGGCCGGGACGTTCGTGGCCTGCGCGGGGATCGCCGCGGCCGTTCTGCCCGCGGAGAGCTGGACCTACTGGGCCGGGACGGTGGCCGAGACCAGCCGCATCGGCAACCTCGCCTCGCTCGGCAACCAGTCCCTGCACGGCATGCTGCTGCGGCTGGGCGTCGACGGGGCGTCGCTGCCGGTGCTGTGGGCCGCGCTGGTGGCGGCGATCTGCGTGGTGGCACTGCTGCGTGCCCGGCGACTCGCCGCGCAGGCCCGTCCGGGGCACGCCGCCGTGCTCGTCGGCTGCGCCACCGTGGCCGCCTCGCCGGTCTCGTGGACCCATCACCAGGTGTGGCCGGTGCTCGCCGCCATGCTGCTGATCGGCACGTCCGGGGTGGCTCGCAGGGCGGCCGGCGCCGCGCTGCTGGTGACGATGGTGGTGTCGTTGGGAGCCGTCCTCGGTGCCGTGTCGATGCGACCGGGAGTGCAGTTCCTGTTCGAGAACGCCCGCGCGCTCGGCGTCGTGGCGCTCTGCCTGACCGGGTTCGGCGGGGTCGCGGTGGCCGCCGCCCGGACCCGCCGCTCCGGCACCCGTCGCGCCGCGCTGCGCGCGGGCGTCGCCGCCGCGACCGCCCTCGCGTTCTTCGCCGTGCAGCCGCTGCCCGCCGGCGCCGATCCGACCTTCAAGGCGTACGCGCTGGAGGACGTCGCCAACCCCCGTTACTTCTTCGTCTGTCGTGGGGCGGTCGAGTGCGCCACGTACGGCAGCGGCGCCCCGGTCACCTTCGGCACGCGGACCGAGAGGACGAAGGTGCGGGTGAACGGGGTGGTCTCGCCGAGCGTGGCGCGCCTCGAGTACTACTCGGCTCCGGGTGGGGCGCCGCGGGTCATCCCGCTGCTGGCCGCGTATCCCGGCTCCCGACTCTTCTCCTTCCGGTCGGCGACCATGGCCCACGGCCGTCTCGTGGCGTACGACGTGGACGGCCGCCCGATCGCCACGTTCGACGACGAACTCGCGGCCGCCTTCGACGCCGCGGCCGGCTGACGCCCCACCCGTCGACCGCGCTCGCCAACGCGTCCGCGCCGCCGCGGCGGCGCGCCCAGCGCCAACGCGCCGCCGGGACACGGGCAGCTCGACGCGCGGGCCGGCCGTCGCGCGCCCGCCGCCGTCAGGGCCGGCTGCCGGCGCCCTGCGTCCGGCCGGTTCAGGCGGCCGGCAGCCCCTCGTGGTTGAGGTAGAGGACGACCCGGAAGGCGGTGCCGTCGTCGTGCAGCAGGAAGGACGACGAGAGCCGCACCGGCGGGCCGCCGGCGGTGCGGGAGGCGTCCCAGTCCCCGCGTGCCAGCACGTACGCGTCGTCCAGGCGCTGGCAGTTGACGCCGGTCAGGACGGGGGCGTCGAGGCCGGCGTCGGCGAACGCGCGCTCCCGCGCCGGCAGGGCGGCGAGGAACGCGGCGCGCGGTACGGGCCGGGCGCCCGTGGCGTCGGCCAGCAGGAACGGGTCGGCGAAGTGCGCGGCGGCGCCCGCGGGGTCGGTGGCCCGGGAGAAGGTGGCGAGGAAGGCACGGACGCGGCCGTCGAGGGTGGCGGTGGGAGTGTCGGTCACGGCGCCACGCTACCAGCGTGAAAAGGGCATAATACCATAAAACTTCGACCAGATCAAGTGCCGACCGGTGCGTCCGCCCTCGTCCCTTCGGCCGGTGCGCGCCCCGGGAACGCCCACGTGTACGGGCCGGCGCGGCGGGTAGACGCGGCCGTCGGGCGTGCCCGCGTCGCCGGTTGCCGCCGGGAGGCGGGCCGTGGAGATGGGGCCGGGGGCATGGTGCTGGCGTGGGAAGTCGCTGCGCGAGGTGATCGCGGTCGTACGGCCGGCGGCCGGGAGCGCCGGTGACGCCGGCGGTGCGGGGCGTGCGGGTCCGCCCCGACCTGCTCTACCTGGCCAGCGGCTGGAGCACCCTGGTCACCGACGTGCGCGGGCGGATCACCGGCGGCGATCCCCAGGGCTTCTTCGCCCGCAACACCCGGGTCCTCAGCCTGGAACGGCTCACGGTGGACGACCGCGAGCCCGTCCCGTTCAGCACGGCGACGGTACGCGGGCACGCGCAGGTCTCGTACGCCGAACTCGGTGACGGGGAGCGCCTGCCGTCGCGGGCGGCGTACCTGGTGGTGGAGCGTTTCGTCGGCGCGGGACTGCGCACCCGGCTCACCGTGCTCAGCTTCGCCGACCGGGCGCTCACGACGCGCGTGCGGGTCGCGCTCGCGGCGGACTTCGCCGACACCACGGAGGCGGAGACGGGTGACCGGCGGCAGCACGGCGACGTCGGCGTGGCGTGGGACGCGGCGGCGCAGGAGCTGCGCCTGACCTACCTTCGCGACGACCTGGACCGCGCGGTGGTCGTCCGCGCCGAGGGCGACGCGCCGGTCCGGTACGCGGACGGCGTCCTCGGCTGCGACCTCGACGTCCCGGCCGGCGGGCGTGCCCGGGTGGACCTGCTCGTGGAGCCCGTCTTCGACGGTGAGCGCCTTCCCGCCCCGCCGCCGGCGTTCACCGACGCCGCCACGGCCGCGGGCACCACCGGTGGCGACGGTCGCGCGGCCGCCGCCCGGGCCCGGCTGGCCCGCGAACTGGCCCGGCTCACCACCAGCAACGGGGACGTCATGGCGGCCTGGCGGTGCGCGGTGGACGACCTCAGCGTGCTGCCGCTCGGCGAACCGGCCGGGCCCACGGCGCCGATGGCCGGGCTGCCGATCTACCAGGAGATCTTCGGGCGCGACACGATGACCGCGTCCTGGCAGGCGCTGCTCGCCGGTCCGACGATGCTCGCCGACAGCCTCCGGCTCGCCGCGCGGCACATCGGCCGCCGGATCGACGACTGGCGCGACGAGGAGCCGGGCAAGCCGCTGCACGAGGCCCGGCAGGGACCGCTGTCGCAGCTCGGGATCGACCCCTTCCGCGCCTACTACGGCGACTGGTCCACCGGTCCGGACTTCCTCGTCTTCCTCGGCCAGTACTACGCCTGGACGGACGACCGGGACCTGCTGCGGGAGCTGCTGCCGACCGCCCGCCAGGTGCTCGGCTGGCTCGACCGGTTCGCCGACCTGGACCGCGACGGCTTCCTGGAGTACCACCGCCGGTCCCGCGCCGGGTTGAAGAACCAGGGGTGGAAGGACTCGGACACGGCCGTCGTGGACGAGCACGGGCGGGTCGTGCCGAACCCGATCGCCACCAGCGAACTGCAGGCGTACTGGTACGCCGCGCTGCGGCATGCCGCCGTGGTCTTCACCGCCACGGGGCACGCCGCGCTCGCCGGCCGCCTCGTGGCCCGGGCCGCGGCCCTGCGCCGCCGCTTCCACCGGGCCTACTGGCTGCCGGACCAGGGCTGCTACGCGATGGCCCTCGACCCCGACAAGCGTCCCGTGCGCTCGGTCAACTCCAACGACGGGCACCTGCTCGCCACCGGGATCGTGCCGCCGCGGTACGCCTGGGCGGTCGCCGACCGTCTGCTCGCGCCCGACATGTTCAGCGGCTGGGGGGTGCGGACGCTGTCCGCCGCGCACCCGGCGTACAACCCGTTCAGCTACCACCGCGGCAGCGTCTGGCCGGTCGAGGCGGGCACCATCGGCCTCGGGCTGGCCCGCTACGGCTGCTGGGAGCATCTGCACCGGCTGGCCGAGGGCACCTTCTCGGCGGCGGCGCTCTTCGCCGACCACCGTCTCCCGGAGGCCCTCGGCGGCCTGCCCCGCGACGCGGACCATCCACACCCCGGCGTGTACCCGAACTCGTGCTCGCCGCAGGCCTGGTCGGCGAGCGCGGTGATCGCGCTCGTGCAGGCGATGCTGGCGTTGCGGCCCGCCGCGTCGCTGCGCACGATCTTCGTGGATCCGCACCTGCCCGAGTGGCTGCCCGACCTGGTGCTCACGGGCGTGCGGGTCGGCGACCGCACAGTGGACCTCACGGTCCGCCGCCGTCGCGGCGGGCGCACCACCGTCCGGGCCACGGGGGACCGGATCACCGTGGTGCGGCGCCCGGCCCGCCGGGCCGCGGCCGCCCGCCGGCACCGCCGCTGACCCGCGCCCGGCGCGGCCTCCCGGCTCTCGTCGGCGGGCCGGGCCGGGAGTTTTCCCGTTCGTCCCGTGGCGCGCGGAAGGCGCGGCATCATGTTCCGTTATGAGAAGAAAGCCCGTTCTGGCGGTACTGCTGGCCGCCGTGCTGGCGGCGGGCTGCGAGGCGCCCGCGCCCGAGCCCACCCGCCGGACGGCTGCCCCGACCACGGGCGCCGCCGTCCCGGCGCCGCCGGCCACCCTCACGGTCGTGGCGGCCGGTGACCTGCTCGTGCACCCTCCGTTGAGCGAGCAGGCAGCCGCCGACGCCCGCCGCGCGGGCCGGGACGGGCACGACTTCACCCAGGTGCTGGCCGCCGTCCGTCCCCGGGCGAGCGCCGCCGACCTGGCCATCTGTCACATGGAGACGCCGCTGGCCGAGCCGGACGGGCCGTTCACCGGCTGGCCGAACTTCAGCGTGCCGCCGCAACTGGCCGACGCCGCGGCGTGGGCGGGTTTCGACACGTGCTCCACCGCGTCCAACCACTCCCTGGACACCGGGGTCGAGGGCATCGCCCGGACGCTCGACAACCTGGACCGGGTGGGCCTGCGGCACACGGGCACGGCCCGGACCGCGGCGGAGGCCCGGCGCCCCAACGTCCTCGACGTCAAGGGCGTGCGGGTCGGTCACCTGTCGTACACGTTGAGCTTCAACGACATCCCGCTGCCCGACGGGCGACCGTGGGCGGCGAACCTCATCGACGCCGACGCGATCCGGGCGGAGGCCCGGCGGGCCCGGGAGGCCGGCGCGGAGATCGTCATCCTCTCGATGCACTGGGGGACCGAGTACCAGCACGAACCGAACGCCGACCAGGTGGACCTCGCCCGCGAGCTGCTGGCGTCGCCGGACATCGACCTGATCGTCGGGCACCACGTGCACGTGGTGCAGCCGTTCGAGAAGATCGGCCGCAAGTGGGTCGCCTACGGCATGGGCAACCTGACCGCCCGGTTCGCCGACGGCTCACCGGAGGAGACGCAGGACGCGGTCGTCCCCGAGTTCACCTTCACGCGTACGGCGGGGGGCCGCTGGGAGGTGACGGAGGTGACCGTCCTACCGACCTGGATGGAGTACCGGCCGCTGGCCCGGGTCGTGGACCTGACGGCCGCCGCCGCCAACCCGACGTCGCCGGCCTGGCAGCGTGCGCGGTACGCGGCCGTCGTCCGCCGGATCGCCGGCCACGTGGACCTGCGGGGCGCCGTGGCGGCCGGCCTGCGCATGCCGCACTGAGCGGCGGGCCCGTCCCGGGCGCCCGGCCGGTCCCCGGCCCGCGCGCCGGGGCGGCCTGCGTGGTCTAGCCGCGGACCGGCTCGGCGGACTGCTCCCACAGCGACCGCATCTCGTCGAACGCCTGCTCCAGGAGCTGCGCCATGGCGCGCCGGGCGCGCTCGCCGTCGTGTCGCTGGATCGCCTGGGCCACCTCGGCGTGCAGGTGCAGGGCCTGCTCGTGCGGGTGGTGCGGCATGAGGTGGTGCTTGTGGCGGCCGGTGAGCACCTCCGCCACCAGGTCCTGGAGCCGCAGGAACATCTCGTTGCCGGACGCGAGCAGCACCCTCCGGTGGAACTCGATGTCGAGGCGGAGGAACCGGTCCTCGTCGCCGGCCTTGCCGGCGGCCCACATCTTCGCGGCCAGGCCCACGAGGTCGCTCGCCTCCTCGTGGGTGGCCCGGGTGGCGGCCAACAGGGCGGCGTGCGGCTCGACGGCGGTGCGCAGCTCGGTGATCGAGCGGAGCTGGGCCATCCGGCCGTTCGACGCGAGACGCCAGCGGATCACCTGCGGGTCGAAGACGTTCCACGCGGTCGCGGGGCGGATCAGCACGCCCACCCGTCGGCGGGTCTCGATGAAGCCGATCGAGGCCAGCACGCGCAGCACCTCACGGACGACCGAGCGCGACACCGCGTAGCGCTCCACCAGGTCGTCGATGTTGAGCACCGACCCGGGCGCCAGCTCGCCGCCGCAGATGGCGGTGCCGAGATGTTCGAGGACGCGCGCGTGCAGCCCCTCGACAGGGGAGGTCTCGACGGCTGCAACCCCTGAGGAGGTCCCTTCCACGCCAAGGATCATATCAGTTGGATCAACCCCTTGAATAAGTCAGCTTTTTGCGCCTAGCATCCCGTCGTTAAGCGGATGTAAACAGCGAGGTAGCGCCTCCGCCGAGGCCGCGACCACGACAGAAGGAGAGACAAGCGTGCGACGTCGATCGATATTCGGCACATCTCTTGCCGTGGTCGTCGCCATGGGCCTGTCCGCCTGCGGCGGCGGGGACGGCGGCGACAGCGGGTCCACCACCCTGCGCGTGACGCTGGTGAACCACGTGTGGACGGAGAACATCAAGGCGGCCCTGCCGGAGTTCGAGAAGCAGTCCGGTCTCAAGGTCGAGGTGACCCAGCTCGGTGAGGACCAGCTGTCCGACCAGTACAACGTCAAGCTGAACGCCGGGTCCAGCGACATCGACGTGATGATGTACCGGCCCCTGCAGGAGGGCAAGCTCTTCGCCAAGAACAAGTACCTCGCCGACCTGACCGACCGGGCCAAGTCGGACAGCGCCTTCGAGTTCGGCGACTTCCAGGCCGCGCCGGTCCAGGCCACGACGTACGAGGACAAGGTGGTCGGCATCCCGATCATCACCGAGCAGGAGGTCCTCTACTACCGCAAGGACCTGCTGGAGAAGTCCGGCTTCAGCGCGCCGCCGAAGACCCTCGACGAGCTCAAGGCCCAGGCCGCCAAGGTCGAGGCCGACAACCCGGGCGTCGCCGGTTTCGTGGCCCGCACCGGCAAGGCCGCCGCCGTCACCCAGTTCTCCAGCTTCCTGTACAGCTTCGGCGGCGACTTCGTCGATGCCAACGGGAAGGCCTCGGTCAACACCGAGCAGGCCAAGCAGGCGTACGCCTACTACGGCGGCCTGCTGCGCGACCACGGGCCGGAGAACATCAGCACCGACATGAGCTGGTCGGAGGCGATGGCCATCTTCACCCAGGGCAAGGCCGCCTTCTACACCGAGGCCAACTCGCTCTACAAGAACGCCACCGACCCGGCCAAGTCCAAGGTGGCCGACACCGTCGGCTTCGCGGCCTTCCCGGCCGGTCCGGCCGGCTCGAAGCCGTACAACATCCCCTCCTGGGCGCTCGGCGTCAACGACGCCTCGGAGAACAAGGACAACGCCTGGAAGTTCATCCAGTGGGCCGCGGGCAAGGAGCAGTCCCTGGCGCAGCAGAAGGCCGGCGTGCCGGGCGCCCGCGCCTCGGTGTGGGCCAACCCGGAGGCGACCTCGACCTACCCGAAGGACCTCGCCGAGGCCACCACGGTCAGCACCGCCAACGGCGTCGGCCACGACCGGCCGCTGGTCGTGAAGGTCGCCGAGGCGCGGGAGATCGTCGGCCAGCCGATCGTCGACGCGATCACCGGCAAGGACTCGGCCGCATCGGCCGACGCGGCCAACGAGGCGTTCCAGAAGTTCCTCGACGACGAGTCGAAGTAGCCCCACCGCGACGGTGGCGGAGTCGACGGCTCCGCCACCGTGCCGGTCCCTGGCCCTGCGAACCCGGAGACCCCCATGTCCACCCTCACCACCCCCGTCACGACATCACCCGAGGCCCGTCCGGTGCCGCCGGAGGGGTCGGCCTGGTCGCGCTGGGCCAACGCGCACCGCAAGTGGCTCTTCGCGGCACCCGCCATGACGTTCGTCGCCGTGCTGATCGTCATCCCGGTGGTGTGGACCGGGTACCTCAGCCTCACCGACGCCGAGGGCTCGGTCCGCGCCGAGAGCGAGTTCATCGGGTTCCAGAACTACCTCGACGTGCTCCGCGACACCGACCGGTTCTGGCCGGCGGTCTGGCGTACGGTCGCCTTCACCGGCGTCGTGCTCCTCGTCGAGGTCGTCCTCGGCATGGCCATCGCCCTGCTGCTGTGGCGCCCGTTCCGCGGCGAGCGGTGGGTGCGCGTGGCGATCCTGCTGCCGCTCGTGGCCACCCCCGTGGCCGTCGGCATGATGTGGCGCCTGATCTTCGACCCGAACATCGGGATGGCCAACCAGATGCTCGGCTGGTTCGGCATCGGCCCGCAGCCGTGGCTCGCCGGCCAGCACTCGGCGCTGCCCACCACGATGTTCATCGACATCTGGCAGTGGACGCCGATGGTCGTGCTGATCCTGCTCGCCGGCCTGACCTCGCTCTCCGACGAGCCCCAGGAGGCCGCCCTCATCGACGGCGCCAGCACCTGGCAACGGTTCCGGCACGTCACCCTGCCGCTGCTGATGCCGACCGTCATCGTCGCGATCCTGCTGCGCGGCATCGACGCGCTGAAGACCTTCGACATCCTCTACGCCACGAAGGGCCGCGGCGGCGGCTCCTTCCACGAGGTGGAGACGCTCAACGTGTACGCCTACGGGCTGAGCTTCGACTACAACGACTACGGCGTCTCCTCGACCGTCCTCATCATCTTCTTCCTGATCATCATCGGGGTGATGTGGGCCCTGACCTACCGCAAAAAGGGGTTGGAGCGATGAGACCGAGCCGTCCGTACCGGGTCTTCCGTGGGGTGGCGCTCGCCGTCGTGGTCGTCGGCCTGATCGCGCCGCTGCTGTGGATGATCGCGGCGTCGTTCAAGACCAACGTGGACATCTACGACACGGCGAAGACGTTCTCGTTCTCGCCGACCGTGGACAACTACGCCAACGTCCTCCAGCGGGCGAACTACGTGCAGTACATCGGCAACAGCCTCTGGGTGGCGTTCGCCGCCACGGTGCTCTCGCTCGTCCTCGGGGTGCCGGCGGCGTACTCGATGAGCCGCTTCAACATGCGCCGGTCGGCGCTGGTGGTGCTCATGGCCCGGGTGATCCCCGGCGTGTCGCTCCTGGTGCCCTGGTACTACGTGTTCTCGAACCTGCGGATGGTCGGCGGGTTCACCGTGCTGATCCTGAGCCACATGTTCGTGTCGCTGCCGTTGATCGTCTACATCATGATGGGCTACTTCGACGGCCTGCCGACCGAGCTGGAGGAGGCGGCGCTCGTCGACGGGCTCACCCACATCGGCGCGTTCCGCCGCATCACGATGCCGCTGTCCGTGCCCGGCATCGCCACCGCCGGCATCCTGTCGTTCATCTTCTCCTGGAACAACTTCATGTTCGCGCTCGTGCTCTCCGGCGCCGACACCAAGACGCTCCCGGTGGCGATCTTCGACTTCGTCGGCTACGCGAGCATCGACTGGGGCGGGCTCATGGCGGCGGCCACCGTGGTCACCCTGCCGATCATGGTGATCGCGCTGTTCGTGCAGAAGTACGTCGTCTCCGGCCTCACCGCCGGCGCCACGAAGGGATGACGGAATGACGACGATCGCACGGGTGGAGACGTTCCTCGTGGCACCCCGGTGGCTGTTCGTCCGGGTCGAGACCGCCTCGGGCATCGTGGGCTGGGGCGAGGCGACCTGCGAGGGCCGGTCGGAGACCGTCCGCACCGCCGTCGAGCAGCTCAGCGAGGTGCTCGTCGGCCGGGACGCGCTGCGGATCGAGGACCACTGGCAGGTTATGACCAAGGGCTCCTTCTACCGGGGCGGCCCGATCCTGGCCAGCGCCGTCGCCGGGCTCGACCAGGCGCTGTGGGACATCGCCGGCAAGCACTTCGGCGCGCCGGTGCACCAGCTGCTCGGCGGCCCCGTCCGGGACCGGATCCGGGTGTACGGCTGGGTCGGCGGTGACGAGCCCGCCGAGGTGCGCGACCACATCGCCGCCGCCGTGGAGTCGGGCCTGACCGCGGTGAAGATGAACGCGTCCGGGCGGATGAGCTCGGTGGCGTCCGTGGCGGAACTCGACGCCGTGGTGCGGCGCGTGGCCGCCGCCCGGGAGGTGCTCGGCGAGGACCGGGACGTGGCCGTCGACTTCCACGGGCGGTTCAGCCTCGCCAACGCCCGCCGGGTCGCGCCGCTGCTCGAGCCGTACCGGCCGTTCTTCCTGGAGGAGCCGGTGGTGCCGGAGAACTCGCACCTCATCGGCGAGTTCGTCCGCTCCACCAGCACACCCGTCTCGACGGGGGAGCGGCTCTACAACCGGCAGGAGTTCCTGCCCGTGCTCCAGGCCGGCATCGCGGTCGCGCAGCCGGACCTGTCGCACGCCGGCGGGATCACCGAGGTACGCAAGATCGCCGCGCTGGCCGAGGTGTACGACGCGCAGCTCGCCCCGCACTGCCCCCTCGGGCCGATCGCCCTGGCGGCCTGCCTCCAGGTCGGTTTCGCCACCACCAACTACCTCATCCAGGAACAGAGCATCGGCATCCACTACAACCTCGGTGCCGAGGTGCTCGACTACTGCCTCGACAAGACGCCGCTCACGTTCGTAAACGGCTACGTCGAGCGGCTCACGGGGCCGGGGCTCGGCATCGAGATCGACGAACACGCGGTGCGCACCGCGGACAAGCGCGGCCACGCCTGGCGCAGCCCGACGTGGCGGCACCTAGACGGCTCCTACGCGGAATGGTGAACGAGATGACCCTGAACCTCACTGCCGAACTCGGCGCGGCCCGCATCCTCGCGATCATCCGGGGGACCTCCACCTCCGCGGCGATCGCCGCCGGGACCGCCCTGCTGGAGGAGGGCGTCCGCGTCGTCGAGGTCGCCCTCACGACCCCCGACGCGCCCCGGGCGGTCGCGGCGCTGCGCGCGGCGGCGCCCGCCGGGTCGCTGGTCGGCGCGGGCACCGTGCTCACCGCCGGTGACGTCGCCGACGTGGCGGCGGCCGGGGCGCAGTTCGTGGTGACCCCCGCCGTCGTCGAGTCGATCACCGAGGCGGCCCGCCGCGGCATCCCCGTCGCCGCGGGGGCGTTCACGCCCACCGAGGCGTACACCGCCGTGCGGATGGGCGCGTCGGTCGTCAAGCTGTTCCCGGCCTCGGTGGGCGGTCCCGCGTACCTCAAGGCGGTGCGCGACCCGTTCCCCGACATCCCGTTCGTCGCGGTGGGCGGCGTGGGCCTGGACGACGTGCCGGCCTACCTGGCCGCGGGCGCCGTCGCGGTCGGCGTGGGCGGCCCGCTGGTCGGCGACGCCGCCTCCGGCGGCGACCTGGACGCCCTGCGGGCGCGGGCGCGCACCTACCTCTCGGCCGTCTCGGGAGCGCGCGCGTGAGCGCCGTCGACCTGCTCACCTTCGGCGAGGCCATGGTGTCGCTGCGCGCGGCCGGCCCGCTTGCGACGGGCGCGGCGCTGAGCATGCACCTGGCCGGCGCCGAGTCCAACGTGGCCGTCGGCGTGGCCCGGCTCGGCCACCGGGCCGCCTGGGTGGGGCGTGTGAGCACCGACGAGTTCGGCGAGTACGTCCTGCGCCACCTGCGCGCCGAGGGCGTCGGCGTGGACGGGGTGACCCGCGACGCCGAGCGGCAGACCGGCCTCATGTTCCTCGAACAGCGCTCGGCCGACCTGACGCGGGTGCAGTACTACCGGGCCGGGTCGGCGGGCTCGGCGCTGCGCGTCGACGACCTGCGGGCCCCGCTCGCCGCCGGGGCGCGGATGCTGCACCTGACCGGCATCACCCCGGCGCTGTCGGACAGCGCGCGCGAGGCCACCGAGTGGGCGGCGAAGACCGCCGCCGCGGCCGGGATCCCCGTCTGCCTCGACGTGAACTACCGTGCCCGCCTCTGGTCCCGCGAGGCCGCCCGGGCGGTGCTCACCCCGCTCGCGGCGTACGCCTCGACCGTCGTCGCCTCCGCCGACGAACTCGACCTCGTCGGCGAGCCGGGGGCCGACGAGTCCACGACGGTGGCGGAGTTGTTCGGGCGCGGGGTCACGACGGTCCTCGTCAAGCTCGGCGCGGACGGCGCGCGGGCGCACACCCGGACCGGCGTCGCGCACGCCGGCGTGCTCCCCGTGACCGCCGTCGACACCGTGGGGGCCGGGGACGCCTTCACCGCCGGCTACCTGTCCGGCTGGTTCGACGGGCTGGACCTGCCGGACCGCCTGCGCCGGGCGGCCACCGTCGCGGCCTTCGCCGTCTCCACCCGCGGCGACTGCGAGGGGCTGCCCCGCCGCGCCGAACTCTCCCTCCTCGACGGCCACGAGGCGGGCAGCGTCCTGCGCTGACCGCCGCCGCACCACAGCAGAAGAAAGGCACCACCCCTCGTGAAGATCGCCGCCGCTGACGTCATCGTCACCAGCCCGGACCGCAACTTCGTCACCCTGAAGATCACGACCGACGACGGGCTCACCGGCCTGGGTGACGGCACCCTCAACGGGCGGGAGCTGTCGGTCGCGTCGTACCTGCGCGACCACGTCGTCCCGCTGCTGATCGGGCGCGACCCGCACCGCATCGAGGACACCTGGCAGTTCCTGTACCGCTCGGCGTACTGGCGACGCGGCCCGGTGACCATGGCGGCCATCGCCGCCGTGGACGTGGCCCTGTGGGACATCAAGGCCAAGGCCGCCGGCATGCCGCTCTACCAGCTGCTCGGCGGGGCGTCGCGCACCGGCATCATGGCGTACGGCCACGCCTCGGGCCGGGACCTGCCGGAGCTGTTCGACTCGATCCGCCGGCACCTGGAGGAGGGCTACCGCTCGATCCGGGTGCAGACCTCGGTGCCCGGCATCAACGCCGTGTACGGGGTGGCCACCCAGCCCAGCGTCGACGGCAAGCGCTACGACTACGAGCCGGCGCAGCGCACCCCGCTGCCCGCCGAGGAGGACTGGGACACCCGCGCCTACCTGCGCCACCTCCCCGGCGTCTTCGAGGCCGTCCGCAACGAGTTCGGCCCCGAGCTGCCGCTGCTGCACGACGGGCACCACCGGATGACCCCGATCCAGGCAGCCAAGCTCGGCAAGGCGCTCGAACCGTACGACCTGTTCTGGCTGGAGGACTGCACCCCGGCGGAGAACCAGGAGGCGCTGCGCCTCGTCCGCCAGCACACCACCACGCCGCTGGCCATCGGCGAGGTCTTCAACACCGTCTGGGACTACCAGACGCTCATCCGGGAGCAGCTCATCGACTACGTGCGCTCCGCGGTCACCCACACCGGCGGGATCACCGCGATGCGCAAGCTGCTCGACTTCGCCGCCCAGTACCAGATCAAGTCGGGCATCCACGGCCCCACCGACATCTCCCCGGTGGGCATGGCCGCCGCCCTGCACCTGGACCTGGCCATCCACAACTTCGGCATCCAGGAGTACATGAAGCACGGCGCCCTCACCAACGAGGTCTTCCGGCAGTCGTTCACGTTCACCGACGGCTACCTGCACCCGGGTGAGCAGCCCGGCCTCGGCGTCGAACTCGACGAGGCGGCCGCCGCGAAGTTCCCGTACGTGCCGGCGTACCTGCCGTTCAACCGGCTCAAGGACGGGACCGTCCATGACTGGTGAGCGCCACCCGACCCGCCACGTCGTCGTGATGGGCGTGTCCGGGGCCGGCAAGACCACGGTGGCGCGGGGGATCAGCGAGGCGACCGGTCTGCTCTTCGCCGAGGCGGACGAGTTCCACACGCCGGCGAACGTCGCGCGGATGCGGGCCGGCGTGCCGCTGGACGACGCGGCCCGGTTGCCGTGGCTGCGGGACCTCGCGGCGTGGATGGCGGCGCGCGGCGCGGAGGGCCGGTCGACGGTCCTGGCCTGCTCGGCGTTGCGGCGGTCGTACCGGGACGTCCTGCGCGCGGGTCCACCCTCGGTGGACTTCGTGCACCTGGACGGGTCGGCGGAGGTCATCCGGGAGCGGATGTCCCGCCGCACCGGGCACTTCATGCCGGCGAGCCTGCTCGAGTCGCAGATCGCGACGCTCGAACGGCCGCAGCCGGACGAGTCGGTGCTGGTGCTGGACGTGGCGCTGAGCCCGGAGGAACTCGTCGCGGCGGCGGTGGAGGGGCTCGGCCTGCCCGCCGTGAACCCGGTGGGGGAGCGGTAGCGCGGGAAACGTCGGTGGCGGTCGCTACGGTCGTCGTGTGGTGACCGTCGCCGACGTCCGGGCCCTGGCCCGGACGCTGCCCCGCAGCAGCGAACACCTGATCCGCGACCGGGTGAAGTTCCGGGTCGGGTCGATCGTCTACGTGGCGTTCAGCCGCGACGAGGCGACGATGGGCTTCGGCTACCCGAAGGAGGAGCGCGACGCCCTGATCGCCGCCGAGCCCGACCTGTTCTTCCTGCCCCGCCCGTCCGACCTGCGCTTCAACTGGGTGTGCTGCCACACCTCGCGGCTCGACCACGCGCACATGACCGAGCTCGTGACCGAGGCGTGGCGGATGTGCGTGCCGAAGTTCCTGGCCCGGCAACGGCTCGGCGCCTGACCGGCGCCGCCCGCACTACCCTCAGGCGGGCCGGACGGCGATCGCGCCGGCGACGGTGCGCAGGATGAGACGCAGCACCTCGTGCCGCGACGCCCCCATCTCGCCCTGGTACGCCCAGCCCGCGTAGAGCTGGGACCAGATGAGGCTCTGCACCCAGTCCGCGGGCAGCTCCGGGTCGATGGTGCCGTCCCGGTACCCCCGCTCGACCATGGCGGCGAACTCCGGGTCGCACCCGGCCGGCTCGGCGTGCTCCGGGTCGCCGGCGCCCAGCGCCGCGTTGAACACGACCGAGAGCACGTTGCCGAGGTCGAAGTACTCCTGGCAGAGGCGCTGGACGGCGGAGGCGCCCGTGCCCTCGGCGAGCCGGGCCGCGGCGGTCGCCCGCGCGAGCCGGGCGTCGGCCTCGGCGCCCACGGCCTTCAGGAGGTCGGCCCGGTCGGCGAAGTACCGGTGCAGCGTGGTGCGGCCGACGTCGGCGGCCGTGGCGATGTCGCCCAGCGAGGCCGCCGGGTTGCGGCCGAGGACGTCGATCGCCGCGTCGATGATGGCCTGCCGGGTCCGCGCCCGGCTGCCGGACACCTGCGCCTCGGTCACCGGACGAGGATAGCAATGCGCTGATCCGGTAAACCGCTTGCCCGAAACGGAACACCGATGTTCCAATCAGGGTCATGCCGTCCTCCGCACCCGCCGCCGTCCTGCCGCGCCTGCGACTGCTCCTGTCCTTCCTCGCCCCGCATCGGGCCACGATGCTGCTCGGGCTCGTGCTGGGTCTCGCCGCCAACGCGGCCGGGCTCGCCACGCCGATGGTCACCAAGTAGGTCCTCGACACCCTCGGCGCCGGGGAGTCGATGACCCGGCCGATCGGGGCGCTGCTGGCGCTCGTCGTGGTCGGCGCGGCCATCACCCTGTGGCAGTGGCGCCTGCTCGGCACGCTCGCCGAGCGGATCGTGCTCGACGCGCGGACGGCGATGATCACCCGTTACTTCCGGGCTCGCCTGGCCGAGCTGCAACGCCGCCCCGGCGGCGAGCTGGTCACCCGGGTCACCTCGGACGCGGCCCTGCTGCACCAGGCGTCCGGCAGCATCGTCGGGCTGGTGAACAGCGCCATCGCCCTGCTCGGCACGCTCGTGCTGATGGGCGTGCTGGACCTGTTCCTGCTCGGCTGCACCCTCGCGGCGGTGGCCGTCGTCGCCGCGATCATGGGTGCGCTCCTGCCGTCCATCGGGAAGGCGACCACGGCCGCCCAGGAGTCGGTGGGGCGCCTCGGCGGGACGCTGGAGGGCGCGCTGCGGGCCATCCGGACCGTCAAGGCCAGCCGGGCCGAGACTCGGCTGGGCACCCTGGTCGTCGCCGAGGCCCGGGACGCGGCGGCGCACAGCGTCCGGGCGGCCCGGACCGCCGCCTCGGTCTGGACGATCGCGTGGACCGGCATCCAGCTGGCCGTCATCGTGATCCTCGGCATCGGCGCCTGGCGCGCCCAACGCGACCTGCTGGAGATCTCCAGCCTCATCGCCTTCCTGCTGTACACCTTCCAGCTCATGGGGCCGATCAGCGAGTTGACCCAGAACGTCACGGCGTTGCAGGCCGGCATCGCCGCCGCCGGGCGGATCCGCGAGGTCGACGCCATCGGGGTCGAGGCCACCGCACCGGTCACCGCACCGGTGCCGACGCACCGTACGGCGGCCGACGCCGGCGGACCGATCCTCGCCCTGCGCGACGTCACGGCCCGGTACGGGCCGGACGCCCCACCCGCCGTCCGCGGCGTCACCCTGGAGATCCCCCGGCGGGGGCACACCGCCATCGTCGGACCCTCCGGCGCCGGCAAGACCACCCTCTTCTCGCTCGTCCTCCGCTTCCTCGAACCCGAACACGGTCAGCTGCTGCTCGACGGCCGGCCGTACGACAGCTACACCCACGACCAGGTGCGCGCCCGGCTCGCGTACGTCGAGCAGGAGACCCCCGTCGTGCCCGGCACCATCCGCGACAACCTGCGCTTCGCCCACCCCGACGCCACCGACGCGGAGATCCGGGAGGTGCTGCGCGCCGTCCGCCTCGACGACAAGGTCGACTCGCTGCCCGACGGCCTCGACACGCCGCTGGCGTCCACCGAGGTCTCCGGCGGGCAGCGACAGCGCATCGCGCTGGCCCGGGCGATGCTGCGCACCCCGGACGTCCTGCTGCTGGACGAGGCGACCGCCCAGCTCGACGGTCTCACCGAGGCGGCCCTGCACGAGTGCATCCGCCAGCGCGCCGCGGCCGGTGCCGTGGTCACCATCGCCCACCGGCTGTCCACGGTGCTCGACGCGGACCGGATCGTCGTCCTCGAGGAGGGCCGCATCCGGGCGCAGGGCACGCACGCCGAACTGCTCGCCGGCGACGACCTCTACCGCAGGCTGGTCCAGGCGTTGCGCATCGCCGCCGAGCAGGACGTGGCGACCGCCGCGGCGCCCTAGCCCCGCCCGGCCGGGGCCGCGTCGTCGTGCGGTCGCACCCGGCGCGCCCCGGTCCGTCGTACTCGCCGTCGCCGGCGTGCCCCGCGCCGGCGGTGCGGGCGGGGGCCACATCGGAGCGCCGGCCGTCGCCGGAACGTAGGGAAACACCCGATTCCCCGGCGGCGGCGTCGCCGTAGCGTCGGCCCATGACCCGAGGAGCCGCCCTGCGCAAGCTTGGATCGGTCGTCGTCACCGTGGTGCTGCTGCTCGCGACGGGGGCGTGCGACGCGGGCCCGCCCGCCGGCCCCGGCGACGAGGATCCGTGGAGCGAGACGGCCCTGCGGTACGGGCTGGCGCCGGCCCCGCACCCCGACGTCACGCTGCAGCCCGACGTGGTGATCGTGGGCGGCGGCGGCCGGTCGATCCGGTCGGTCACCGCGGACGGGCTCACCTGGCGCATCGACGGCAGGGCCGACCGCGCCGACGAGGTGACCGTCGGCAAGGTCATGTTCGTGACCGGCCGCGGCGTCGGCCGGGTGCTGCACGTGCAGCGGGACGGCGGCGACCTGCTCGTGACGCTCGGGCCGGTGACGCTCACCGAGGTGATCCGGGACGGCACGTTCGTCAAGGAGGGGCTGCGGCTCGAGAACCCCGTCCTCTACCAGGCCGGGAAGCCGTTCTGGGCCGACACCGACAAGGCCCCGACGGCGACGCCGTCACCGGGCCGGTTCGGCAGGAGCGTCCCGCTGCGCGCGGCCCCCGCGGTCCCGGCGCCCGCGCGGCCCGCGCAGCCCCCGCCGACCCGCGACCGGGAGGCCCGCGCCGTCGCCGCCAACTTCTCCCACGGCGTGAGCTTCAGCGACGGGGCCGACGTCAGCTTCCACTACGACCGCGGCGGGCTGAAGTTGAGCGGGCGGGCGACGCTCACCTTCAAGGCGCCGGACGCGGACTTCCACCTGAGCATCCGCGGCGGCAAGGTGACCCGGGCGGAACTGGAGGTCACCGGTGGGTTCGGCATCCGGGTGTCGTTCGAGGCGGGGATCCAGGGCGGGCAGAACATCAAGGCCGACCTTCCGATCCCGGTCGAGGCCGGCTTCCCGATCGGCACGGTCCTCGGTGTGCCGCTCACGCTCACGATCGGCCAGACGCTGAAGGTCAAGACGGCGTTCGGCGCCAAGGCCGGCACCATCAAGGGCTCGGGGGAGTTCTCCCTCGCGGGATCGCTCGGGTACGGCTACGCCAACGGCAGATGGGGTCCCCGCGTCACCGAGAACGTGAAGCGCAAGAGCAGCCTCATCGACTCGCTCACCGGCGTCCCCGTCGGCGTCATGGGCCTGCTCATCGAGCACCGCGTGAAGTTCACCGTCGGGTTCAACGCCTTCGTGTTCAAGGCCGGCGTCTTCTTCGAGCTCAGCACCGCGTACGGCACCACCCTGGGGTCGGCCCTGGGGGCGGTCGGCACCCTCGGGTCGCACTTCGTGGAGTGCCGCGGCGTCGGGCTCGGGGTCTGGGGGCGGTACGGCGTGGGCTACAGCATCCTGCAACCGGTGGTCGACCTCATCAACGAGTTCCTGAGCCTGATCAAGGTCAAACCCATCGCCCGCGAGAACAAGATCGGCCCGCCCCCGTTCGAGATCTGGAGCAAGGAGGAGATCACCCCACCGGGCACCAAGCTGTGCGGCACCCCGAAACCGTCGGACTGAGCGGCGTCGGGACCGGCCCGGTCAGGGCTCGACGAGGCGGGGGGTGACCGGCCGGAAGGTCACCGGAGCGCCGGGCCCACCGCCGGCCCGCGACCGGTACGCCGGCACGCCCACGCAGGTGAACAGCAGCGCCGCGAGATCGTCCGGCTCCGCCAGCAGCGCCGGCACCTCCGCGTCGACGAACGTCATCCCGGAGGCGCTGGCCCCCAGCGCGTACGCCGCGAGGTGGAGCCGGCCCTCCACGAGCCCGGCGGCGAGTTGGGCGTCCCGGTAGCCGCGGTCGTCCATTCCGGACAGCGGCGTGGCCGCCACGACGACGTACGCCGCGTCGGCGGCCAGCCCCTGGTGGAGACAGACGCGCAGCAGATCGTCCCGCAGGTCCCCGCCCCGGCGGGGCCGGGACAGGTCGGGCCACCGGTAGATGCCCGGCGCCACGCCGTCGACGCCGTGGACGGCGACCCAGTGCGGCACGCGCACCCCGCGCAGGGCGGCGGCCAGCGGCCACTCCAGCACGGTCCGCGACACCGTCCGGGACCGGTCCATGAGGCGCTGCGAGCCGCGGCGGCGGACGACCTCGTCCAGGGACGCCGACGGCGGCACGTCGGTCAGGGCGGGCGCCTCCGGCCAGGGTCCGCCGAGGACGTCGCGCTCACCGGCGCGTTGCGCGGCGGTGCAGAGCGGCAGCTCGACCGGGGGCAGCTCGCCGGGCACCGCCGGGCCGGCCGGCCCGATCGCCGGCTCGCCGTCACCGAACGAGAGCAGGGCCAGCGGGTACTCGTGCACCCCGTCCGCACCCACGAGCCGGCGCACCGTGGCGTCCGGGAAGAGCGAGCGCAGCCGCGGCGCGAGGCCGGCGCTCGCCGCGGCCGCGGAGAGCTGGGAGAGCAACGTCCCCGCGTCCCAGTAGAGGTGCCGCCATCCCCGCTCCGCGTAGCGCCACCCGGTCCGCCACGGCACACCGGTCACGACGATCGTGGTGACCGTTCCGGTGGCGGCGGGGGCGACCCGGACCAGGGCGTGCCGCACCGGGTCGTACCAGTGCACCCCGTCCGGGACGCCGGCCACCCCGCGCGTGCTCGCGTACACCTCCAGCGGGAAGCGGCCGCCCGCCGATCCGGAGGCGCGGAAGAGGAACGTGCGACCGTCCCGGACGGCGGTGCGCACGACGCCGGCGCCGAGGAAGAGCACCCGGCCGAGCTGGGCCGCGTCGAGGGGCTGCGCGGGGGACGCCGTGCCGGCGAGGACGGCCGTGGCGGACACCCCCGGATCCGGCAGGTCGCGGGGGAGGTCGACCACGGGCAGCCCGTCCGGGTAGCTCTTCACCGGTGGGGGCAGCGTGGCGGGGTCGTTCGGGACCAGGTCGTGACGCACCCGCGGGTCGTCGGCGGGCACGTCCCACTCGCGACCGGGGACGTACGAGGTGAGGCGGTGCAGCAGCCCCGCTCCGGATTCCAGGTCCATGCGGCCATCCTGCCAGCGCGCGTGCGCCGGGGCTGGCCCGGGGACGGCGGCGCCCTCCCCGGACCAGCGTCCACTCACGCAGCGGCCAGGCTGAACCGCTGCTTCACGGAGTCGATCTCGACGATCCGGGCCCGGACCCGCGTGCCGACCGGCCAGGACCGCTGCGGCGCCAGACCGGTGCAGCCTTCGGCCTCGACGAACGAGCCGAACGGCAGCCGCTGGGTCACGACGCCGTCCACGACGTCACCGACCCGGTGCCGGGCGGCGAACTCCTGCCAACCCATCTCTCTCACCTCCTTCCGTCACGAGCGGCGGGACAGCACGTCTCGTGACGGGGCGGGCCTCGGGCCCGCGAGGTGCTCAACCGGCGGCCGGGTGTCCGTTCTGTGTACGGCGCGAGGCCGACCCGGCAGTCATGGGCGGATCATACCACCGCGTCGGAGCGTGAGCTGGATTACCTTCGCCCCGCACGGGAATGAGCCGCGCCGCGAGCGGTTGCTGCCAGGTGTGATCACCGCATCGACACCCGCCGCCGTACGCCCCGAGCCGGGGGAGCGGCCGTGACCGCCGCCGTGGAAGCCGCGCCCCCGACGCCCGGTGACCTCATGAGCCCCGGGCAACGCCTGCGCCTCGTCCTCGGCTCGCTGATCGCGATCGGGCCGCTCACCATCGACATGTACCTGCCCGCGCTCCCGGACATCGCCCGGGACCTGCACACCACGTCGGCGGCCGTCCAACTGACACTGACCGGCACCCTCGCGGGCCTCGCCGTCGGCCAACTGCTGATCGGCCCGCTGTCCGACGCCGTGGGACGGCGGGCTCCGCTGCTGGCCGGCGTCGCGCTGCACATCGTGGCGTCCGTGCTGTGCGTCGTCGCGCCGACGATCACCACGGTCGGCGTGCTGCGGCTGCTGCAGGGACTCGGTGTGGCGGCCGCCTCGGTGGTGGCGACGGCCGTCGTGCGGGACCTGTTCGACGGCGCGGCCTTCGCCCGGCTGTTCTCCCGTCTCATGCTGGTCATGGGCGTGGCGCCCATCCTCGCCCCGACCCTCGGCAGCGGGCTGCTGCGCTGGTCGGACTGGCGGGGGGTGTTCGTGGCCCTCGCGGTGTTCGGCGTCGTGCTGGTCGCCGTGGCGGCGTTCGGGCTGCCGGAGACCCTGCCGCCCGCGAGCCGGCGACGCGGTGGCGTCGGGGCGACCGCCCGCGTGTACGCCACCCTGCTGCGCGACCGCACCTTCGTGGGGCTCGTCCTGGTCACGGGCCTGGCCATGGCGGCGCTGTTCGCGTACGTCGCCGGGTCGTCGTTCGTGTTCCAGGAGCGGTACGGCCTCGACGAGCAGCAGTTCGGGCTGGCCTTCGGCGCCGGCGCGGTCGGCCTCATCGCGGCGACCCAGCTGAACGTCCGGCTGCTGCGCCGGTACACCCCGCAGCGGATCCTCGTCGCCGCGCTGGTCGTGGGCACGGCGGCGGGTCTCGTGCTGGTCGCCGTCGCCGCCACCGGTTTCGGCGGTCTGGCGTCCGTCCTGGCGTCGTTGTGGGTCGTCCTCGGCGCGGCGGGACTCGCCCTGCCGAACGCGCCCGCCCTCGCCCTGACCCGGCACGGCGAGGCGGCCGGCACCGCCTCGGCGTTGCTCGGCGCCGTGCAGTTCGGCGTGGGGGCGCTGGCCGCGCCCCTGGTCGGCGCGCTGGGCAACGGGGGCGTCGCGATGGCGGCGGTGGTGGCCGGCGGCATGCTCGCGGCACTCGGCGTCCTGGTCGCCGTCGTGCGGCCGGCGCGGCTCGGCGAGATCGCGCCGTCGGCGGTCGCCGTGGTGGCGCACTGACGACAGGACCGCCCGCCCGTCGTGGGAGCGCTGGTTCGCGGCGGATCCTCTAGGCTGCGCACGACGACACCGGCCGATCGAGGGGAGACGATCGTGTCGCACACCGGCACCGAGACCGTGGGCGAGGAGATCCCGCCGTCGGGAGTGGACGCGTCCATCCCGCACTCCGCCCGGGTGTACGACTGGTGGCTCGGCGGGAAGGACAACTTCGCGGCCGACCGGGCCATGGGCGCGGCCCTCATCCAGGCGATCCCGACGCTGCGCACGATGGCGAAGGAGAACCGCTCGTTCGTCCACCGGGTGGCCCGCTACCTGGTGGGGGAGGCGGGCGTGCGCCAGTTCCTCGACATCGGCACCGGGATCCCCACCCGCCCCAACCTGCACGAGGTCGCGCAGGCGGTGGCGCCGGAGACCCGCGTGGTCTACGTCGACAACGACCCGATCGTCCTGGCGCACGCCCGGGCGCTGATGATCAGCACCGAGCAGGGCCGCAGCGAGTACATCCACGCCGACCTGCGCGAGCCGGAGAAGATCCTCGCCGATCCACGCCTCACCGGGACGCTCGACCTCGACCGGCCCGTGGCGCTCACCCTCATCGCGGTGCTCATGCTGCTGCGCGACAGCGACGACCCGGCGGGCAGGCTGCGTACGCTCATGGAGGCCCTGCCCTCCGGCAGCTACCTGGCGATCACCCACCCGACGGGGGACTTCAACCCCGCCGAGATGGACGCGGCGGTGGCCGCGGCCACCCAGGGACACATGACGCTGGTGCCGCGGACCCGCGCCGAGGTGGAGCGGTTCTTCGACGGGTGGGAACTGGTCGACCCGGGTGTCGTGCCGGTCATGGCGTGGCGGCCGGAGAGCGAGCCGGAGGACCCGCACGCCGCCTACTACTGGGCGGGTCTCGCCCGCAAGCCGTGAGGTGTGCCGGCGCCGCCGGCGGGTACCCGCCCGCTCCAGGGACGACCCCGGGGAGGCGCGGATGGCGACGGAGGCGCCGGACTACTTCCGGCCCGAGCACGGCATGGTGCTCACGCACCTGCTGATCGTGCGGGACGTGGACCGTTCGCGAGAGTTCTACGAGCGGGTCCTGGGCGCGACGGTGGTGCGGGAGCGGCGACCGGCCATCCTGCGCTTCCACAACAGCTACATCGTCATCAACGACGAGGGCGGCCCGACCGACGACAAGCCGAGCGTACGGGCGCAGGCCCCGCCGGACCCGGACGTGCTGAGCGGCGCCATGAACGTCCGGGTCACCGACGTCCGCGCGGTCTACGAGCTGTGGCGCTCCCGGGGCGGGGAGTTCCTCACCGAACCGAAGGACCACGGTGTGGAGATCCGCTGCTACCTCCGGGACCCCGACGGCTACCTGATCGAACTCGGTCAGGGCACCGGGATCCTCGCCGAGGTCGACGCCGGCTGAGGCGCCCGCCGGGCGCCCCGGACGGCCGGAGCGGCGCGTGATTGGCGGCTCTCCGGCCGTCCTGATGCGGTCTGGGATATTTTCGCACTGTTGGACCGGGTGCCGCCGGCGGCAGAGCGGAGAGAGACCATGCCAGGGGGGACACCGTCGCGGCGCCGCCCGCCCCGGCCGCTCGGCGTGCCCGTGCTGGCGCCGGTGCCGGCCGGCTGGTGGCTCGACGGTGTGCTGCTCGCCGCGCTGGCCGGGCTCACGGCGGCCCTGGTCTGGTGGCGTCCGCTGCTGGACCTGGACATCGCCGTACGCGACTGGTGCGACGCGCGCCGGCCCCCGCCGGTGTCGGGGATCATGTGGTTCTTCGACCACCTCGGCCAGGGCGGCATCCTCACCACGGTGACCGTCGCGGTGTCGTTCTGGCTGGCCTGGCGGCACCGGTCCGTGCGCCCGATCATCCCGGCCGGGCTGGCCCCGATCATCAGCACGGTGCTGATCGTCGGCCTCAAGCGGTGGACCTCGCGCGGCGCCCCGCACCACGGGTCGGTGGAGATGTTCAGCGACGGCTGGGAGGAGTACTACCCCTCCGGTCACGTGAGCAACGGCATCGTCTACTACGGGGTGCTGGCCATGCTGCTCGCGCCGTACCTCCCCGTCCTCGTCCGCCGGGTCCTGCAGTGGCTGCCCGGCGTGCTGACCTTCATCGGCACCACCTACCTGGGCTACCACTGGCTCACCGACAGCATCGGCGGCTACCTGCTGGGCCTGCTGATCGTGCGGCTGCTGCTACGGGTGCCGTGGCGGACGATGCCGCTGCCCCGGTGGCTGGACCGGTCGGCGGCCCGCGAGCGCCGGGGGTCGACCGGGTGAGCCGCGGGGGAAGGGACGGCGATCGCCGTTCCCGCCCGCGCGCCGTGTGCCAGACTCGATCTGGCGCGAGGGCGTCGGGCGGTCGGGCACCCGGGCAGGGTGCCCCGTCCGGGCCGTACCGGCCCCGTCCCGCCGTCCCCTCCGGTGCGGGTCGCCCACCCAGGCTCAGGAAGGGACATCGTCGTGAAGTACCACGAGTTCGTCGCCGCGGTACGCCAGCGGGGTGAGTACGGCAGCGCGGCCGAGGCCGAGGACGTCATCCGTGCCGTGCTCGGCGTGCTCGCCTCGCGCCTCACCCCGGACGAGGCCCACGACCTCGCCTCCCAGCTGCCGCACGGGATCGCCGAGATCCTGGAGGAGGCGGGGGAGCCGACGCGGCAACTGTCGGTCCAGGAGTTCCTCCAGCGCATCGCCGCCGGAACCGGCGCCACCACGCGGACCGCCGAGTGGGACGCCGGCGCCGTGCTGTCGACCGTCGCCGACGCGATCACCGACGGCGAGCTCAACGACCTCATGACCCAGCTGCCGTCGGGCTACGCCGCCCTCTTCGGCAACCCGGCCTGACGACGGCGGCCGCCCCGTCGCCGGGGCGGACCCGCCGGTCAGGCCCGCTCCGGTACGACCTCCCCGGCCCGCGCCTCGGCGTGCTCACCGACGAGCGGGTCGGCCTCGGCGTACCCGGTCTCGTCGGCCGGCGCCCCGTGCCGGGGCATCGGCTGGTGCGCCTCCGCCTCCACCGCGGGCGGCTGCGCCTCGGCGACCGGCGGCGCCACCTCGGCGACCGGCTGCCCCGCCTCCGCGGCCGGCTCTCCCGCCTCCGCGACCGGCTGCTCCGGCCGCGGGCGCCCGGGCACCTCCGCCGCCCGCGGACGCTCCGGGTCCCGCGCCACCACCGGGTACTCGGCGGTCGCCGCGCCACCGGCCGCCGCGGCCATCACGGCGGCCGCCGCCAGGTCGGCCACCCGCTTGGCCTCGCGCTGCACCCGGGCACGGACCTCCTTGGCGTGCCGGTCGGCCGAGTCGGCGGCCCGGCGCGCCTCGTCGAGGCGCTCCGCCTCGGCCGTGAGCTCCTGCCGGACCTCGACCAGGCGCTGCCGCGCCTCCGCGAGTTCCCGCTCGGCCGCCTCCTGCTCCCCGCGCGACTCGGCGAGCTGCTGCCGTGCGGCGTCCAGCTCGGACTGCAACCGGGACAGCGCCTGCTGGTGGGCCGAGATCTCCTGCTGCACCCGGGTGAGCTGCTCCTGGTGCGCGGCGGCCTGCTCGTCCGCCCGTTGCCGCACCTCGGTCGCGTACTGCTGGGCCTCGGCGATGAGCGAACCGATGGTCTGCTCGGCCGCGCTGCGCTGGCCCGCCACCTCCCGCTCGGCGGCGGCCCGCTGCTCGGCGATCTCCTGCTCGGCGGCGGCCCGGCGCTCGTTGATGTCCCGCTCGATGTTGGCCTGCCACTGGGCCAGCTCCTGTTGGCTCTTGGACCGGGCGGCCTGCAACTCCTGCTGGATCTGCGTACGCGCGGCCCGGGTCAGCGCCTCGGACGCGGCCCGCGCCTGCTCGATCTGCTGGGCGCTCTGCTCGCTGATCCGCTTCGCCTCCTGGCGGGCGCGCTCGTGGGCGGCCTCCCCCTCGGCCCTCAGCTTCTCCGCCGCCTCGCGGATCTCGGCGAGCTCGGCCTCGGCCGCGGCGCGCCGCTCCTCGTACGCCTTCTCCTGCTCGGCACGGCGCGCGGACAGCTCCTCGTCGAGGTCCTGGAGCGCCCGGGTGGCCCGCTCCCGCGCCTCGGTGAGCGTCCGCTCCGCCTCGGCCCGCAGCTCCGCCGCGTGCTGTGCCGCCGTGTCGGTGATGACCCCGGCCTGTTTCTCGGCCAGGGCGAGGATCTGGTCGACCATCGGGCCGAGGTCTCGGAACGACGCCCGGTCCGGCTGCGACGGGCGCTGCCGCAGCTCGGTCACCTCCGCGTGCAGCTGCTGCACCTGCGCGGTCAGCTCCCGGACCTGCCCGGCCGCCCGTTCCCGCTCGGCCCGCGCCGTCGCGAGCTGGGCGTCGAGGTGCTCGACGTACCGGTCGACCTGCCGCTTGTCGTAGCCGCGCAGCGTCAGCTCAAAGGTGGGTCGCGAGGTGCCGTCCTCGCGTACCGCGAACGGCTCTGCGCCGATGGACATCCGCCAACCTCCGTACGGTCCTGCGGCCCCCACGGGCCATGGGATCGCGCAACGCTACCGCCGCGCGGGGGCGGTGTGTCGTCCCGGCCCGGCCATCGCCGTACGCGCGACCGGCCGCTCGCGCTGCGTCACCGCACCGGCCCGGTGCGGACGGTTCGTGTGGTGCGCGGCGAGCGCCGTCGCCCGGCCGCCGGGTGGGGGCATGATGGGGTCCGGTGCCGTTCATCCGGAGCGTCCGCAGCGGGGACGCGGGCGGCGCCCGACCATCGACAGGAGAGAGATGTCTTCGATCGCGGACCGGACGATAGCGGCACTGCGCAGCGGGCACGACGCCCTCGCCGCCTTCGTCGGCAAGCTCGGCCCGGACGACCTGACCCGGCCGTCCGGCGCCAGCGACTGGCAGGTGTCCCAGGTGCTCAGTCACCTGGGCAGCGGCGCGGAGATCAACCTGGCGGCGCTGCGTGCCGCGCAGGCCGGCGAGCCCGCGCCCGGCGGCGAGTTCAACCAGTCGGTGTGGGCGCGGTGGGACGCGATGCCGCCCGCCGAGCACGCCAGCGGTTTCCTGGAGGCCAACGAGCGGCTCGTGCGGGCGTACGAGGAGCTGGACCCGGCCGCCCGGGCCGACCTGCGCATCGACCTGGGCTTCCTGCCCGAGCCGGTGGACGTGGCCGGCGCGGCGGGGCTGCGGCTCAGCGAGTTCGCGCTGCACCGGTGGGACGTCGAGGTCGGCTTCGACCCGTCCGCGACGGTGGCGGCCGACGCCGTGCCGCTGCTGCTCGACCAGGTCGGGGGGATGCTCGCCTGGACCGGCCGGCCGGACGTCCTGGGTGGGCGGCGCGCGGTGCTGGCCGTACGGCTGCACGACCCGGAGCGGACCTACGGGCTGCGCCTGGGCGAGCGGCTGGAGCTGACCGACGCCCCGGCGCGGCCCGACGGTGAGCTGGTGGCCCCGGCCGAGGCCTGGCTGCGGCTCACGGTGGGGCGGCTGGGCCCGCGGTACACCCCGGAGGGCGTACGCGTGAGCGGGCCGGTGAGCCTCGACGAGCTGCGGGGCGTCTTCCCCGGCTTCTGACCGGGGGAACCGATGACGCGTGGTCCTGGTCGTCGTGGCGCCGTGGGGGCCGCGACGACCAGGATGCGGCGCGATCCCGGCCGGCGCGGGGGCGGTGTCAGGCGGGCGCCGGGCCGGTGGAGTCGCGGACCACGAGCGTGTGGCCGGTGGATCGGCGGCGGGGCCGGACCGAGCGGGGCTTGAGCGCGAGGGCGAGGGCCATGCGTCCCATGTCGGTCATCGGCAGCCGGACGGTGGTGAGGCTGGGCGCCAGGTCGGCGGCGACGGAGACGTCGTCGAAGCCGACCACGGACATCCGCTCCGGCACGGGGATGCGGTGTGCGCGCAGCACGGCGAGCACGCCCATCGCCATCGCGTCGTTGAGCGCGATGACGGCCGTCGTCTCCGGGTGGTCGCGGAGGATCTGCTCGCCGGCCCGGCGTCCGCCCTCGCGGGTGAAGTCCGTGTGCACCACCGGCAGGTCGGCGAGGTCGAGCCCGTGCTGCCGCAGCGCCTTGCCGACGCCCGCGAGGCGGTCGACGACGGTGGTGAGGTCGGCGCTGCCGGCCGCCACGGCGATCCGCCGGTGGCCCAGCGCCAGCAGGTGCTCGGTGAGCGCCCGGCCGCCGGCCTCGTTGTCGGGCAGCACGGCGTCGACGCCGAGGGAGTGCCGGCCGATCACCGCGACCCGCCCGCCGAGGTTCTGGTACGCGGACAGCTCCGCCCGGGTCTCCGCCTCGATCCGCTGGTCGGTGTAGCCGGAGCCGGCGACCAGGATGATGCCGACCCGCTGGGCGATGAGGTGCCGGATCTGGCGCAGCTCGAAGTGCGGGTCGCGCCCGGAGTGGCAGATCTGGACGAGCAGCCCCTGCTCGGCGGCGACCTCGATGACCCCTCCGGCGATCTCCGAGAAGTACGGGTCGTCCACCTGGTGCACGACGAGGCCCACGGTGGAGCTTGCCCCGCCGGCCAGCGTGCGCGCGTACGGGTTGGCCACGTAGCCGAGCTCCTGGGAGATCCGCCGCACCCGGTCGGCCACCTCCTCGCTCACGCCGTCCCGGCCGGACAGGGCGCGTGAGGCGGTCGCCAGCGACACGCCGGCCCGCTCGGCGACGTCGACGAGGCGCAACCTCGAGCCAGGTTTCGGCATCAGTGACACTCCCGAGACATCGATGCAGGCACCTCCGGCTATTGCCAGTGACGCAGGACACAGCCTAGAGTACGAAAGCGCTTTCGTAAGCGCTTTCGGCCCGGAGCAAAGGAGCGTCCGAGCATGACCACCCGGATGACGACAATGAGATGGGCGACGGCGTTCGGCGCGACGATGGTGCTCGCGCTCGCCGGTTGCAGTGGGGGTGACGACGGTGGTTCGTCCTCCGACGATCCGATCGTGGTCGGGATCTCGCTGCCACTCACGGGAGACTTCTCCGAGCCCGGCAAGGGCGTGCAGCGCGGCTACCAGGCCTGGGCGAAGATCGTCAACGACAAGGGCGGCCTGCTGGGCCGCCAGGTCGAGCTGAAGATCCTCGACGACCAGTCCAACGCCGACCGGGTCGTCTCCGACTACGAGCAGCTCATCGGCCAGGATCAGGTGGACATCGTGGTCGGTCCCTTCTCGACCCGGCTCGTCGTGCCGGCCGCCCGGGTCGCCGAGGAGTACGGGATGCTGTTCGTCGAGCCCGCCGGCGCGGCGAAGGAGGTCTTCGAGCAGGGCTTCAAGAACCTGTTCTACGCCGCCCCGGCCGTGGCCGACGACCACTACAACCACCTCGCCGAGTACATCCTCGGGCTGCCGGCGGGTCAGCGGCCCGCCACGGCCGCGTACGCCGCCATGGACGACCCGTTCGCCCAGGGCACCGCGTACGGGCTGAAGAAGAAGCTGGAGGAGGGCGGCGTCCGCACGGTCGTCGACGAGGTGTACCCGCCCAACACCACGGACTTCAGCGGCATCGCCGCGAAGATCGCGTCCTCGAAGGCGGACATCGTGGTCGGCGGCTCCCAGTACCAGGATGGCGTCAACCTCATCGTCGCCCTCCAGCAACTGGACTACCAGCCGAAGCTCGCCGCGTTCTCGACGGCGCCGACGAGCCCCGAGTTCGCCGCCGCGATCGGCAACAAGACCGAGGGGATCCTCGCGCCCACCGGCTACACGCAGAAGGCGCCGTACCCGAGCAACGTCGAGTTCGTCGAGAAGTACACCGCCCAGTTCGGCTCGCCGCCGGAGGAGGACGAGGCGAACGCCTACACGACCGGCCAGGTCGTCGCGGCGGCCGTCACGGCGGTGGGCTGCGCCGAGCAGGGCGAGTGCCAGCAGAAGCTCGTCGACTGGGTGCGGAACAACACCGTGGAGACGGTCGTCGGCCCGCTGAGCTGGGACGCCACCGGCAAGCCGCAGGGCGCCCACATGATCCAGCAGTGGGTCGGCGGCGAGATCCAGATCGTGCTCCCGGCCGACGCCAAGGAGACCGACATCGTCTACCCGAAGCCGGCCTGGTAGGCGCCGATGTCCTCTGGCGCGCTGATCTTCCAGAGCGTCGTCCTGGGCGTGCTCCTGGGCGGGCTCTACGCCCTGCTGGCCTCGGGCCTGACGCTCTACTTCGGCATCATGCGGGTCGTGATGATCGCCCACTCGGCGTTCCTCATCCTCGCCGCCTACCTGGCCTGGTGGTCACACACCCGGCTGGGCGTCGACCCGCTGCTCTCCCTGGTCGTGACGGTGCCGCTCTTCTTCGGGGCGGGCGTGCTGCTCCAACGGCTGCTGCTGTCCCGGCTGCGACCGGCGACGCTCACCATGATGTCGGTGCTGCTGACCTTCGCCATCGCGGTCGTCATCGAGGGGCTGCTCGGGTACGCGTTCACCGGCACCCAGCGGCGCATCCAGCTCGGCTACGGCGCGGCGAACCTGGAACTGTTCGGCGCCCGGATCGCCGTGGTCAAGCTCATCGCGTTCGGGCTCGCCGCGGTCGCGCTGCTGACGCTCTACCTCCTGCTGAAGAAGACCACCTTCGGCTGGTCGCTGCGCGCCACGATCCAGCACCGCGACGCGGCCCGCCTCGTGGGGATCGACACCGACCGCGTCGCGGGCTACGGCTTCGGCATCGGCCTGGCCACCGCGGCCGTCGGCGGCACCGCGCTGGCCCTCGACACCACCATCTACCCGTCCCTGCACTGGCACTGGATCGGGCCGCTCATGGCCATCATCGTGGTCGGCGGGCTGGGCAGCGTGCCCGGCGCCGCGGCCGCCGCCATGCTGCTCGGCCTCACGCAGAGCCTGCTGCAGATCCCGCTCAACACCACCTGGGCGCAGACCATCTTCTACCTCGCGCTCTTCGCCACGCTGGCGTTCCGCCCGCAGGGATTCTTCGGAGGCCGGCTTGCCCAGCGCTTCTGACCTCACCCGCACCGCCGTCCGGCCGGGGTTCACCCCGGGCCGGGTGGCCCGGGGCGTCCTGCTGGTGGCGCTCGTCGCCGCCGTCGCGTCGTTCCCGTCGCTCGCGCCGAACCCGTACATCCTCTCGGCCGGCATCGTCGTGCTGAACTACGCCCTGCTGTCGACCTCGTGGAACTTCGTCGGCGGCTTCACCGGCTACATCTCGCTCGGGCACGGCGCCCTGGCCGGGCTCGGCGCGTACGGCACGGGCCTGCTCGTCACCCGGGCCGGCGTGCCGAGTTTCCTGGCCCTCGTGATCGCGGCCCTCGCCGTGGCGGCGCTCGCCGTGCCGATCGGCTACGCGGCGCTGCGCGTGCGCGGCGCCTCGTTCGTCATCGTCTCCATCGCCCTGGTTCTGGTCCTGCTGCTGGTGTTCCAGAGCTGGGCGTCGTTCACCGGCGGGTCCCGCGGCCTGACCGTGCCGCGCCCCTTCCCGGACCTGCTGCGACCCGAGCACCACCGGGTGTTCTGGTTCCTCTTCGCCGGGCTGCTCGCCGTCGCGCTGCTGGCCTGGTGGCTGATCGACCGCTCGCGGTTCGGTCTCGGGCTCAAGGCGATCCGCGAGGACGAGGACAAGGCCGAGTCGCTGGGCATCCCCACGTTCGCGTACAAGCTGGTGGTCTTCGTGGTGTCGGCCGGTTTCACGGCCGCCGCCGGCGGCCTCTACGCGCTCTGGTTCGGGGACCTCGACCCGGTCTTCCAGTTCTCGATCCTGACCGGCTCCTACATGGTGCTCATGGCGCTGCTCGGCGGCGTACGCACGCTGTTCGGCCCGCTGCTCGGCGCGCTGGTGGTCGGCACGGCGCTGGAGTACTTCAAGGTCGAGTACGGCAACACGCCGCTGCACCTGGTCGCCACCGGCCTGCTGCTCGCGCTCGTCGTGCTGTTCATGCCCGACGGCGTGCTACCGGCGCTGGCCGCCGGGCTCGACCGGTTCCGTCCGGCGCAGCAGTCGATCCGCGAGGTGACGGCGGCCGAGCTTCGCGAGCAGCGGGAGCGCGACGCCGCCTCGCCCGAACTGGCCGGGGCCAGCCCCGGCGCACCGTCGACGAAGGAGCGGCCATGAGCGAGCGTGGCGAGCGAATCATCGGGCACTGTGCGGTGGAGTCTCGTGGCGGCGCCGACCGGAGGGAGGCGGCGGCATGAGCGAGCGTGGCGAGCGAATCATCGGGCACTGTGCTGTGGAGTCTCGTGGCGGCGCCGACCGGAGGGAGGCGGCGGCATGAGCGAGCGTGGCGAGCGAGTCATCGGGCACTGTGCGGTGGGGTCTCGTGGCGGCGCCGACCGGAGGGAGGCGGCGGCATGAGCGAGCGTGGCGAGCGAATCATCGGGCACTGTGCGGTGGAGTCTCGTGGCGGCGCCGACCGGAGGGAGGCGGCGGCATGAGCGACGAGAGGGGGGCGCTGCGCACCGAGGGGTTGACCAAGGCGTTCGGGGGCGTGGTGGCCCTCGACGGCGCGAGCGTGGCCTTCCAGCACGGCCGGGTCAACGCGCTCATCGGCCCGAACGGCTCCGGCAAGACGACGTTCTTCAACTGCGTCACCGGCATGATCCGGGCCGACTCGGGCCGGACCACCTACCGGGGCCGGGACATCACGCGCGCCGCGCCGCATGCCGTCGCGCACGCCGGCATCGGCCGCACGTTCCAGCTCTGCCGGGTGTTCCCCCGGATGTCGGCCCTGGACAACGTACTCGCCGCCGTGCGACCGTCCGGTCTGCTCGGGCAGCTGCGCGGCGCCCGCGGCCGGGCCGAGGTCGACCGGGCGCGCGGCTGGCTGACCCGGCTGGGCATCGAGCACCTCGCCGACGTGGAGGCGCGGAACATGTCCTGGGGCCAGCAGAAGCTGCTGGAGCTGGCCGGTGTGCTCATGAGCGAGCCGGAGACCGTGCTGCTCGACGAGCCGGCCGGCGGGGTCAACCCGGCCCTGCTCGACCGCATCGGCACCCTCGTGCGGGACCTCAACGCCGAGGGGCGGACGTTCGTGATCGTCGAGCACAACATGGACCTGGTGATGAGCATCAGCGACCACATCGTGGTCTTCGACCGGGGCCGCCCCATCGCCGAGGGGCCGCCGTCGGTCATCCGCTCGGACGAACGCGTGCTGGGAGCCTACCTTGGCGTCTGAGATCGAACTCGTCGACATCCAGGCCGGCTACGGGCGCGCGGCCCCGGTGCTGCGCGGCCTGTCCGTCGCCGTGCCGGCCGGCACCATCGTCTGCCTGGTCGGCCCGAACGGGGCCGGCAAGTCCACCGTGCTGAAGGTCGCGAGCGGACTGCTCAAGCCCCGCTCGGGACGGATCCTCGTCGGCGGCCGGGAGATCACCGGCCAGGGTCCGCAGGCGATGCTCGCCGCCGGGGTCGCGCACGTCCTGCAGGGCCACAGCGTGTTCCGCGAGATGACGGTGGCCGAGAACGTGCTCCTCGGCGGGTACACGCTGCGGGACAAGGCGTTCCTGGCCCGCCGGGTCGAGTTCGTCAAGGAGCTGTTCCCGGTGGTGGCGCAGCGGTGGGACAGCCTCGCCGGACTGCTGTCGGGCGGGCAGCAGAAGCAGGTCGAGTTCGCCCGCTCGCTCATGGTGGACCCGAAGGTCGTGCTGCTCGACGAGCCGTCGATGGGCCTGGACCCGAAGGCGACCGCCACCGTCTTCGAGCAGGTCGTGCGGATGCGCGACGCCGGCACGGCCGTCCTGCTCGTCGAGCAGAACGCCCGTCGGGCGTTGGAGACCGCCGACCTCGGGTGCGTCCTCGACCTCGGCCGGGTGCACATCTCCGGCCCCGCGTCCGAGCTGCTGGCCGATCCGCAGCTCGGCGAGCTGTACCTCGGCGGACGGCCCGCCGAGCCGCCCGTCACCCCGAAGCGCTGACCCACGGCACCACCGCACCACCGACATAGCGAGGTCCGGCCCGTCCGGTAAGCGCTTACCGGCACCGGACCGACGAGGTTCGTGGCACGAGAGAGGTGTACGCGATGTCGAGAGCACGACGCGCCGCCGCCGCCACCGCCGCCGTCGTGGCGGCCGGGGTGCTGGCGGGTGCCGCGGCGCCACCCGCGTCGGCCGGCGGATCCGGCCCGCGCGACGTCCACCCGTCCCTACGAGACAACCTGGTCGCCTTCTACGACTTCGACCATCCCGTGCCCGGCGACGAGGCGCTGGAGCGGGACCGGGGCCGGTCCGGCACGGAGATCGAACTGGTCAACGGAGGGGCCGACATGCGGGTACGCGACCGGGCGTACCCGGGCAGCGGCCGGGCCCTGCAGACCCGGCAGGTCTCGCCGACGGTCGCCGGGAACGACGACTGGAAGGCCGGCATCTACTCGGCCAGCGGCGTGCGTACCCTGCGCGCCTTCAACGCGGTGGACGGCACGACGGTCATGGGCTGGTTCAAGGTCGAGATGACCGAGCCCCGACCCAACTCCAACACCGCCAACCCCGACGACCGGTACAACGCGATCGGGCTCGCCGGCGTCCTGACCGGCGACTCGGACGGCCACGGCGTCCGCGCGCTGCTGGAGCTCATCGACGTGAACGGTGAGCTGCGGCTGGTCGCCCTCGGCCGGCGGCTCGACGGCGGCAACTCCCAGACGTTCGCGGCGGCGCAGGACTGGCGCACGCTGCTGCCCGCGGGGCAGTGGGTGCACCTCGCCGCGACGTTCGACTTCGGCGCCGGCACGATGGCGCTCTACCGCGACGGCCAGCCACTGGCCGGTTTCTACACCCGCACCGACGACCCGTGGCTGGTCGCCGGCCCCGGTCCGCACGTCACCACCGCCTCCGACCCCCGGGGCATCAAGATCGGCGGCAGCTACCCGCAGGACACCCGCGAGCAGAACCCGTGCGACTGCCGGATGGACTCGCTGATGTTCCTCGACCGCGTGCTCTCCGCGCGCGAGGTCGAGCGGCAGTACCGGCACATGGCCCGCGGGCGCTGACCCGCGACCGCCAACCCACCACCCACCCGTCCCCCCCGAGAATGGAGTGACCTGTGCGCATCTCCACTCGCCGCCCGCGCAGATCGGTGACGACGGCCGCGCTCGCGACCGCCGCGCTCGCCCTCTCGCTGGTCGCCGCGGCGCCCGCCCGGGCCGCCGACCCCGTCTACGACCCGATCCCCGAGGTGCCGACACAGAGCCGCCTCGGGCTCGTCCTCACCGAGTACGCCTCGTTCCCGAAGTCCGAGCCGACCCCGGCGCCCACCGACACCCGGCTCATGCGGCACGCCCGCATCAACACCATCATGGAGATCCCCGACGGCTCGGGCCGCCGGGCGGTGCCCGACCTCAACGGCAAGCTCTACGTCGTCCAGGGTGGCGTCCCACACGTCTACCTCGACGTGGCGGCGACCTTCGCCCCCAAGTTCTTCTCCGGTCGCGGCCTCGGCCAGGGCTTCGGCTACGTGGCCTTCCACCCCGACTTCGCGTGCAACGGCAAGTTCTACACCGTCCACACCGAGCAGGCGTCGCTCGCCACCGAGGTGCCCGACTGGTCGCAGAGCGGCACCATCTACCACGGCATCATCACCGAGTGGACGGCCGACGACCCCGCCGCCGACACGTTCTCCGGCACCCGCCGGGAGGTGCTGCGTCTCGGCTTCGGCGGCCAGGTCCACGGCATCCAGGAGATCAACTTCAACCCGACGGCGAAGAAGCGCGACCCGGACTACGGGATGCTCTACATCGCCGCCGGTGACGGTGGCCTCGGCGTCCGCAACAGCGACCCGCAGAACCTCGCGCTGCCGCACGGCAAGCTGCTGCGGATCGACCCGCTGGGCACCAACGCCGCGAGCGGGCGGTACGGCATCCCGCCGTCCAACCCGTTCGTCGGCCGGCCGGACGTGCTCGGCGAGATCTACGCGGTGGGCTTCCGCGACCCGCACCGGTTCAGCTGGGACCGGCAGACCGGGAAGATGTACCTCGGCCACATCGGCGAGCACGCCATCGAGGCCATCTACGAGGTACGCGCCGGCGACAACTTCGGGTGGAGCGAGCGCGAGGGCCAGTTCGTGTTCGACAAGACCTCGACGCGCCCCTGCGACAAGCTGTTCCCGCTGCCCGAGGACGACGAGCGGTACGGGTACACCTACCCGGTCGCCGCGTACGACCACGACCCGGCGCCGGGCTGGAACTGCACCTCCGACGTCGGCGTCGCGGTGGCCGGCGGCTTCGTCTACCGGGGGCGGGACGTGCCGGCGCTGCGCGGCAAGTACGTCTTCGGCGACCTGGTCGACGGTCGCGTGCTCTACACCGAGGCGAAGCAGATGCGGCGCGGTGCGGGGCTGGCGCCCATCCACCGGCTGGCGCTGTTCGACGCCGACGGCACCCCGGTGCGGATGCAGGACCTCTCCGGCCCCGGCGCGCCGGGCGACCCGAACCGCGTCGACCTGCGGTTCGGCACCGACGCGCGCGGTGAGCTCTACATCCTGGCCAAGGCGAACGGAAAGGTCTGGAAGGTGACCGGTACGCGGCAGTTCGCCGCCGGGAAGCCCGGGACGACCACGGTCCGGGACACCATGCGGCCCAGCAACTGGGCGCCGGTGACGCCGTCGAAGTGGCGGTTCACCGGCAAGGAGGTCGTCCTTGCCGAGGCCGGCGAGCAGCGGCCCGGCCCGCGCCGCCCGTTCGAGTACGCCGTGCTGACCGCCGGCCCGGAGTTCGGCGCCGTCGACATCACGGCCGAGGTGCGGTTGGACACTCCGGTCGAGGTCACCAACCGGGACGTGATCATCGTGTTCGGCTACCGCTCGGACACCGAGTTCTACTACGCGCACCTGTCCACGGACAACACGATCCTGCCGCACAACGGCATCTTCAAGGTTGACAACGCCGACCGGGAACGCATCGACCACCAGTGGAACGGGCGCTCCCGTGGTGCGGCACCGGCCGTCGTGGACGCGGACTGGCACACCGTGCGGGTGCGTCACCTGCCGGCGACCGGCGAGATCGCCGTCTACGTCGACGGGGCGAAGAACCCGCTCATGACCGCCCGGGACACCACGTTCACCTCGGGTCGGGTGGGCTTCGGCTCCTTCGACAACATCGGGCGGCTGCGTGACCTCACCGTACGCGGCACCCCGGCGGCCTGACGCCGTCGTGACCGGACACGGGCAGGGGAGCGGCGGCACGTCCGCCGCTCCCCGCCATCCCGGCGGCGGGCGCGGTGGTGGGTCAGGCCGGCAGGCGCGGCGTGCTGGCGCGGACGACCACCTCGCCGGCCACCCGGCGCAGGCGGGGGCGGTCGGCGCCCTCGTCGAGGGCCAGCCGGACGGCCAGTGCGCCGATCTCCTCCAGCGGGATCCGCACGGTGGTCAGCGCGGGGCTGACGTCCCGGAGGGTCGCGATGTCGTCGAACCCGGCGACCGCCATCCCGGCGGGCAGGTCGACACCCCGGTCGCGGAGGGCCGCCATCGCGCCCACGGCCATGACGTCGTTGACGGCGAACACGCAGCTGACGTCGGGTTCCTCGTCGAGCAGGCGCTGCATGGCCGCGTAGCCGCCGTCGCGGGTGAACGGCCCGGGCACGACGTGCTCCGGGGCGAGGCGGCCGCCGCGGTGGGCCACCGCCTCGCGGAAGCCGTCCACCCGTTCCGCGGCGGTGAGCAGGTCGGCGGGGCCGGCGAGCACGGCGAACCGCCGGTGCCCGAGGTCGTGGAGCGTGTGGCCGAGGTCGCGCGCGCCGGCCCGGTTGTCGATCGAGATGGTGTCCACCGGCAGGCGGGGCTGGCTGACGGCCACGGCCCGCCCGCCCTCGGCCTCGAACGCGGCGAGTTCCTCGGCGAGCCGGTCGGTGGCGGCCCGGTCGTCGGTGCGGCTGCCGACCACGATGACCACGGTGGCCCAGTGCCGCCGGAACGCGCCCACGTAGTCGGTCTCGGCCCCCGGCCGGTGGCCGGTGCTCGCCATGGTGACCAGCAGGCCGTGCGTCTCGGCCTCGCGCATGACCCCGGCCGCCACGGCCGAGAAGTACGGGTCGGCGATGTCGTGCAGGGAGAGGCCGATGATCCGGGTGCGGCGGCGGGCCATCGCCTGGGCGTGGGCGTTGGGGGAGTAGCGCAGCTCGGCCGCCGCGCGCAGCACCCGTTCGCGCAGCGCCTCACCCACCACGCGGTTGGCGCTGCCGTTGAGGGCGCGGGAGGCGGTGGCCAGGGAGACGCCGGCGCGGCGTGCCACGTCGTGCAGCGTGACGGAACCGGTCACGACAGGTCCTTCCGCAGACGCCGGTGTGGATTCGTCCGCCGCCAGCCTAGGAACTCGCCGATCAGCGCGTCAAACGTCGGTGACCTGCGCTTCCGCGTCCCGCGTCGCCGGGTTTCCGGCCCGGGTCGCGGCGGCCGGGCTCGGGTCTTGCACCCCCGGCGCGCTCTGCCATACCGTTCCGGTAAGCGCTTTCCCAAGGAGGTCCGTCGATGGGCGGTCGCAAGCTCGGCGTGGTGATGAACGGGGTGACCGGTCGGATGGGATACCGGCAGCACCTCGTCCGATCCGTCCTCGCCATCCGGGAGCAGGGCGGTGTGACGCTCGCCGACGGCACCCGCGTCCAACTCGAACCCCTGCTGGTCGGCCGCAACGCCACCAAGCTGCGCGAGATCGCGCGGCGGCACGACCTCCCACGATGGACGACCGACCTGGACGCCGCGCTGGCCGACGCCGACTACCCGGTCTACTTCGACTCCCAGGTCACCCAGGTACGCGAGAAGTCGCTCATCCGGGCGATGGACGCCGGCCGCCACGTCTACACCGAGAAGCCGACCGCCGAGTCGCTGACCGGGGCGCTCGACCTCGCCCGCCACGCGCGCCGGGCCGGGGTGAAGAACGGGGTGGTGCACGACAAGCTCTACCTGCCCGGCCTCGTGAAGCTCAAGCGGCTCGTCGACGGCGGGTTCTTCGGCCGGATTCTGTCGGTGCGCGGCGAGTTCGGCTACTGGGTCTTCGAGGGCGACTGGCAGCCCGCGCAGCGTCCGAGCTGGAACTACCGCGCCCAGGACGGCGGCGGCATCGCGCTGGACATGTTCCCGCACTGGAACTACGTGCTGGAGAACCTCTTCGGCCGGGTGCGGGCCGTCACGGCGCGGGTCGTCACGCACATCCCGCACCGGTGGGACGAGCAGGGCCACCGCTACGACGCCACGGCCGACGACGCGGCGTACGCCATCTTCGAGCTCGACGGCGGGATCGTCGCGCAGGTCAACTCCTCGTGGGCCGTCCGGGTCAACCGGGACGAGCTGGTCGAGTTCCAGGTGGACGGCACCGAGGGCAGCGCGGTGGCCGGGCTGCACCGGTGCCGGGTGCAGCACCGGGCCGTCACCCCGAAACCGGTGTGGAACCCGGACCTCGTGGAGACCCAGCGCTTCCGCGACCAGTGGCAGGAGGTGCCGGACAACGCCGTGCTGGAGAACGGTTTCAAGGCCCAGTGGGAACAGTTCGTGCGGCACGTCGTCGAGGACGCGCCGAACCCGTACGACCTGCTCTCGGGCGCCCGCGGCGTGCAGCTCGCCGAGGCCGGGCTGCGCTCGTCGCGGGAGGGCCGCCGCGTCGAGCTGCCGGAGCTGACGGCGTGAGCGCGGTCGTACGCCTGCCGCGTCCCGACGGGACGGTGGAGGAGCGGCGGCTCTCCGGGCCCGCCGACTGGCCGCGCCCGGCCCGGCCCCTCGCCTCCCGGGTCGCCTTCGCCGCCGCGCACGTGGTGGCCGACCCGCTCGGCGACAACACCCCCGGCGCGCCGGCCGCCGTGGACTGGGAGGCGACCCTCGCGTTCCGGCGGCACCTGTGGTCGTACGGGCTGGGCGTGGCCGAGGCCATGGACACCGCGCAGCGCGGCATGGGGCTGGACTGGGCCACCACCCGGGAACTCGTCGCGCGCAGCGCGGCCGAGGCCCGCGCGGTCGGCGGGCGCATCGCGGCCGGCGCGGGCACCGACCACGCCCCGGCCGACCTCGCCTCCCTCGACGACGTGACGGCCGCGTACGCCGAGCAGATCGAGGTCGTGGAGGCCAGCGGCGCGCAGGTCATCCTCATGGCCAGCCGCCAGCTCGCGCGGATCGCCCGCGGCCCGGAGGACTACGCGAAGGTGTACGGGCGGCTGCTCGACCAGGTGTCCCGACCGGTGATCCTGCACTGGTTGGGGCCGATGTTCGACCCGGCGCTGCACGGCTACTGGGGCTCACCCGAGGTGCCGGCGGCCACGGCGGCGCTCCTCGACCTGATCGGCCGGTACCGAGGCCGGGTCGACGGGGTGAAGGTGTCGCTGCTCGACGCGGAGCACGAGCGGGGGCTGCGGGCGGCGCTGCCGTCCGGCGTACGCCTCTACACCGGCGACGACTTCCACTACCCGGAGCTGATCCGCGGCGACGGTGTGCACCACAGCGACGCCCTGCTCGGGGTGTTCGCGGCCATCGCGCCGGCCGCCTCGGCCGCGCTCCAGGCCCTCGACGCGGGCGACCCGGCGCGGTACGACGCCGTCCTCGCGCCGACCGTGCCGCTGGCCCGGCACATCTTCACCGCGCCGACCTGGTACTACAAGACCGGCATCGCGTTCCTCGCGTGGCTCTGCGGCCACCAGCCCGGCTTCACCATGGTGGGCGGCCTGCAGAGCGGCCGGTCGGTGGTGCACCTCGCCGAGCTGGCCCGGCTCGCCGACGACGCGCGGCTGCTGCCCGATCCCGACCTCGCCGCGGCGCGGCTGCGCGCGTTCCTCGACGTCGCGGGGGTGTCCCGGTGACCGGCGGCGCGGCGGTGACCGGCGACGTCGCCGTGGACGTGCCGTCGGGCCGGCCGGCCGCCGTGCCCACCCCGCGTCCGGGCGACCCGCGGCTGGCCCGGCTGTCGCTGAACCAGAAGACCACGGACCGGTGGTCGGTCGCCGAGGCGGTCGCCGGCTGTGTCCGGGCCGGGCTGCCGTCGATCGGGCTCTGGCGCGAACCCGTCCAGGCGATCGGGGTGCCCGCCGCCGCCCGCCTCGTGGCCGACGCCGGTCTGCGGGTGTCCTCGCTGTGCCGGGGCGGGTTCCTCACGGCCGCCGACCCGGCGCGGCGACGGCGGGCGCTCGACGACAACCGCCGCGCCGTCGACGAGGCCGCCGAGCTGGGCGCGGCCTGCCTCGTCATGGTGGTCGGCGGCCTGCCCGAGGGATCGCGCGACCTCGCCGGCGCGCGGGAGCGGATGGCCGAGGGCATCGCCGAGCTGGCGCCGTACGCGGCCGGCCGGGGCGTACGGCTGGCCCTGGAACCGATGCACCCGATCTTCTGCGCCGACCGGGGTGTGCTGTCCACCCTCGGGCAGGCTCTCGACCTCGCCGAGCGGTTCCCCGCCGAGCAGGTCGGTGTCGTGGTCGACACGTTCCACGTCTGGTGGGACCCGGACGTGCTGGGCCAGATCCGGCGCGCCCGGGGCCGCGTCGCGAGCTTCCAGGTCTGCGACTGGATCACGCCGCTGCCGCCGGACGCCCTGCTCTCGCGCGGCATGATGGGCGACGGGCACATCGACTTCCCGCTGCTGCGCCGGGCCGTCGAACAGGCCGGCTACGCCGGCGACGTCGAGGTGGAGATCTTCAACGCCGAGGTGTGGGCGGCCGACCCGGACGCGGTGGTGGCCACGCTGGCGCGCCGGTACGTCACCCACGTCCTGCCCGACTGAGCGGCCCCTCAGAGGACCTGGGACAGGAAGCGGCGCAGCCGGGGGTGCTCCGGCGTCTCGAAGATCGCGGCCGGCTCGCCGGCCTCCAGCACCACGCCGCGGTCCATGAAGGCCACCGTGTCGGCGACCTGCCGCGCGAAGCCCATCTCGTGGGTGACCACCACCATGGTCATGCCGCCGGAGGCCAGGTCGGCCATCACGCCGAGCACGCCCTTGACCAGCTCCGGGTCGAGGGCGCTGGTCGCCTCGTCGAAGAGCATCACCTGCGGTTGCAGCGCCAGCGCCCGGGCGATCGCCACCCGCTGCTGCTGCCCGCCGGACAGGTGCCCCGGGCGGGCGTCCGCCTTGCCAACCAGGCCCACCAGCTCCAGCTGGGCCCGCGCGATCGCCACCGCCTCGTCCTCGGGCAACTTCTTGATCCGCCGCAACGCCAGGGTGACGTTGCGCAGGACGCTCATGTGCGGGAACAGGTTGAACTGCTGGAAGACCATGCCGACCCGCTGCCGCAGGGCGTCCGGGTCGTCGGCCAGCACGCTGCGGCCATCGAGGAGCACGTCGCCGCGGTCGGGCTCGATGAGGCGGTTGATCGTACGCAGCAGCGTCGACTTGCCGGAGCCGGACGGCCCGATGACGCACGCCGTCGCGCCGCGCGCCACGGTGAGGTCCACGCCCCGCAGCACCCGGTTGGCGCCGAAGGCCAGGTGGACGTCGCGCACGCCCAAACTGACCGACGTGGTGGTGTCGATGCTCATCGCTGGTTCCCTCCCGCCGCGCCGGGCAGCGCCAGGTCGGTGTCGTCGATGTCGTCGGCCGGCCCGGCGGCGGGCCGCCCGTGCCGCAGCCGCCGGTCGATCGCGTTGACCACGTGGGTCAACGGCACGGTGAGCGCCAGGTAGAAGAGCCCGGCCAGCAGCAGCGCCGACTCGTTGCCCGTCGTGGCGGCGTAGTCCTGCCCGATGCGGAACAGCTCCCGCTGGCTGGCCACCAGGCCGAGGAAGTAGACGAGGCTGGAGTCCTTGATCAACGCGATGAGCTGGTTGACCCAGGCCGGCAGGACCCGGCGTACGCCCTGCGGGATGATGACCACCCGCATGGCCTCGCCCCAGGAGAACCCCAGGGCCCGGGCGCCCTCCAACTGGGCCGCCTCCACCGACTGGATGCCGGAGCGGAAGATCTCTCCGATGTAGGCGGCGGCGATCAGGGAGAGCGCCAGGATGCCCAGCGGGTACGGGTTCGGCCCCCACACCTGCATGCCGAGGGGCGCGAGGCCGACGCCGATCAGCAGGATGGTCGCGGCGGCCGGCAGCCCCCGGAACACGTCGGTGTAGACGCGGGCCGGCCAGCGCAGCCACCGGGTGCGGGAGATGCCCGCGATGGCCAGCAGCATGCCCAGCACCGAGCCGAGCAGGGCGGCGGAGACCGCGAGGATCAGCGTGTTGGGCAACCCGACGGTGAGCATCTCGGGCAGCGCCTCGCGCATCGACTCCCAGTCGAAGAAGGTCTCCCACAGGGTGCGCAACGGATCCATCGGCCGTGTCTCCTACCGCTCCGCTCGTTCGCTTCTTCCGTCAGGACGCCGCCGACGCCGACGCGCTCGGCGCCGCGGGGACCGCCACCGTGCCGCTGCCCGGCTTGAAGTCCTCGGGGATCGGCCGGCCCGGGTAGTACTGGGCCTGCAACCGGCTCCACGTGCCGTCGGCGATGACCTCGTCGAGGCCCTTGTTGAGCGCCTCGCGCAGGGCGTCGTTCCCCTTCGCCACCGCGTACGCGGTCGGCGCGGGGCTCAGCAGCTTCGCGGCCACGACGATCTTCCCGCCGCTGTCCGCGGCCGACTTGTCGCCGATCTCGGCCGGGGCGATCCAGGCGTCCGCGGTGCCGGCCTTGAGCTGGTTGATCGCGCCGTTGTAGTCGGGCACCCGCACGGGGTCGAGGCCCTTGCTGGTGGCGTAGTCGTCCTGGACGGTGCCCTGCACGACGACGACACGCTTGCCCGGCAGCTCGTCGAAGCTGCGGATCGGGGAACCGGCGGGCACGTCGAGTCCGAAGTAGCCGAAGTCGTAGCCGTTGCCGAAGTCGACGGTCTTCTTCCGCGCCTCGGTGATGGTGATCGAGGAGCTGCCCACGTCGAACTTGCGGTTGTTGACCTGCGAGAGCAGGGCGGAGAAGTCGGTGCCCACGAACTCGACCTTCAGGCCGATCTTGCCAGCGACCGCGCGCAGGAGGTCGTTGTCGAAGCCGGTGAACTCGCCGTCCTTCAGGTACACGTTCGGCGGGGCGTCGGTGAGCGTGCCGGCGCGCAGCACGCCGGGCTGGAGCAGGTGGTACGGGTTGTCGGCGGCGCCGGACGAGGAGCCGTCGCCGCAGGCGGTGAGGGTGGCGGCGCCGAGGATCGCGGCCGCGCCGAGGGCGGCCAGCCGGGTCAGGGCAGGAAGGATTCGCACAGGTGTCTCCGGAGTCGGTCAACGGCGGGGCACGGGCGTGCGCCGCCGACGGCGCACCCGACGGGTGGGCCGCTGGACGGATCGGTGTGGCGGGAGGCGGCGCCGTCAGCGCTGGGCGCCGCGCGGACAGGCGGCGCTGCACACCCACATCATGTCGACGTGTCGGCGCCGGGTCAGACGCGGCGACAGCGGCCAGCGATCGGACGCGTCGGACGCGCCGAGGCCGACGGACGGGATGGTGTGCTCACACGACATTGGCTCTCCTGGGTCGTTGCTGACCTGGGAACCAGGCCACGCTTGCACCGGATGTCGCTCCGGTGCCCGGTCCTCACCCGGGGCACCCCACCGCGGAGGAGGGTTGCCGGCCAGCAAGCCGGGGCTACGCGCTGGCGCTCATGACCTGCGCAGAGGCTAGCAGGCCACCGCCGGGCGTCGTCCAGCCGATATGACCACCCTCACGCGCCGGCCGGTCGGGCCGCGACGGCGCCGGGTCGGGTCCCGCGGGACCGGGCGGCGGGCGGCCTTGTCGGGGCGCGACGGCGCAGGGTCGGGCGCCGGACCGGGCGGCGCGGCGCCCGGTCCGGCCCCGGTCCGCCGGTGTGGTCCGGCCGGGACCGGGTACCCGGCGGACACGAGCACCGCCGGGGGAGGAGCGCGCCGTGACCGACAAGCACGAGCAGGCCGAACGGATGCGTCCGGACGTGCCCTCGACCGTCGCCCGCTCCGACGACAAGGCGGTGCGGACGTACAAGAAGACGCTCGAGTCGGCCGAGGAGACCTACGGCGACGGGGAGCGGGCCCACCGCACGGCCTTCGCCTCGCTGAAGCACACCCACGAGAAGGTGGGCGACCACTGGGAGCCCAAGGAGCACCCCGGCCCGTCCGACCCGCAGGCCGAGCTGGGCACCCCCGCGTCCAGTTCGCGGCCCCGGGACACCGCGCAGGGCGTGGACGCCAACGCCAGCAAGGGCCACCTCGACGAGGTGGCCCGGAAGGTCGGCATCGCGCGTCCGCAGGACATGGCGAAGGACGATCTCGTCCGGGCCATCGAGAAGGCCAACGCCCGGGCCACGTCCCGCGCCCGCCGGCGGAGCTGACACCGCCCGCCGGTCGGATTCCGGGCGGGCGCGGCGGTGGGATGATGCCGGCGGGCCCGCCGGGCGGCGGCGGGCAGGGAGGTGGTCGCCATGACGGCCAACCGGGACATCGTCGCCCGCGCCTTCGCGGACTGGTCCGCGGGCACCGGCGGCATCACGGACATCTTCGCCCCCGACATGCGCTGGGAGATCGTCGGCAACTCGGCGGCGGCGCGGACGTACCACACGGCCGAGGAGTTCGTGAGCGAGGTGCTGCGGCCGTTCAACGCGCGGTTCGGCACGGACACGCCGTTCCGCCCGGTGACCGTCCGGGCGATCTACGAGGACGCCGACGCCGGCACGGTCGTGGTGCTCTGGGACGGCGCCGGGGTGACCGTCACCGGCGCCACGTACGCCAACACGTACGCCTGGTTCCTGACCTTCCGCGACGGCAAGGTCGTCGACGCCACCGCCTTCTTCGACAGCATCGCCTTCAACGACCTCTGGCGGATCGACGTCGACGCCGTGGAGGGCGCTGTCGAGCCGTAGGCCGCGGTGGCGCCGCCGATCACGGGCGGGTGCTGCCTCGGCGGACGACGGACCAGGGCGCGGTCCGGGATACCGGCGTCCGCCCACCCAGTGCGGCCTGCGCACAGGCCGCTCCCTGCTCGCGCAGGGATTGCGCGACGGTCGTCAGTCCGAGCTGTGCGGCCAACGCCGAGTCGTCCCACCCGGTCACCGCCACCTCGTGGGGGACGGCGCGACCGGCGGCCCGGGCCGCGCGGAGGACGCCGGCCGCCTGTTGGTCGCTCATCGCGACGATCGCGTCGGGCGGCTCGGCCGACGCCAGCAGGGTCGCGGCGGTCCGCTCGGCGTCGGCCGCGTCGTTGCGCGAGCACACCGCGACGACGACGTCCCGCCACGCGATGCCGGCCTCCTCGGCCGCCTGCCGGTAGCCCTCCAGACGCTCACGCGTCACCGGAAAGAGGACATCGGCGATGCCCGAGCCGTGGGTGATCGTGCTGATCCGCTCGCGGGAGAGCGGGAAACTCAGCACCGCCGGACGGGTGGCACCCGCGAAGGCGACGGCGCCGACCGCGCACGCCGCCGCCCGGTTGTCGATGCTCACCAGGCCCAACCCGGGGACCGCCGGCCCACCGTGGACAACGGCAGGACGCTTCGTCGCCCGGACGGCTGCCAGGACCGGATCGTCGTCCGACGTGGTCCACACGATGAAGCCGTCGACGGCGGCGCCCGTGACGCGCAGGACGTCATCGGCGGCGCCGGTGATCGGCAGGATCGTCATGCCGTAGCCGCGGTCGGCGCAGACACCGGCGATCCCCGCGAGGAAGGACACCGCCTCCGGATCCTCGAACGCGTAGCTCAGGTGCTCGCCCATCACGACACCCAGCGTGCGGGTGCTGCCCCGGCGCAGCGACCGGGCACTCGGGTCGGGGCCGGCGTACCCGAGCTGGGCCGCTGCGGCGAGCACCTTGGACCGGGACCGCTCCGACACCCGGCTCGGCTGGTTGTACGTGTAGGAGGCGGTCATGACCGACACGCCGGCCAGTTCGGCCACCTGCGCGAGGGTCACCCGCTTCGAGCCGACGGGTGATTCCACGATGCCAGCCTAGCCGAGCATGTGTATCGTTACACAGATGACACGGACACCCAGCGGCCCGCCGCGCCACCTGATCGTCGCGGCGCTCGTGGCCTTCGCCGCCTTCGGTTCCTTCTGGGGGGTCTGGGGTGCCTCCGTGCCCAGGGTCCAGCACCAGGCGGGCATCGGTGACGGTCAGCTCGGCCTCGCGCTGTTGTTCGTGGGCGCCGGCGCCCTTCCCGCGATGCTGGCCGCGGGCAGGGCCCTCGACCGATGGGGGCTGCGGGTGGCGGCCGTGCTCGTCGGGGCCCTCGGCGTCGTCGGCGCCGGGCTGGCGCTCACCGCGGTGAACCTGGCGAGCCTGTGCGTGGGGCTGGCCGTCGTCGGCGCGGTCAGCGGAGCCGCCGACGTAGCCATGAACGCGGTCGCCGGACGCGCCGAGCAGACCGCCCGTCGTCCTGTCATCACCCGCGCCCACGGTGTCTTCTCCAGCCTCGTGGTCCTCGCGAGTCTCGCCACCGGCGTGGCATCGGCCGCGTCGCTGCCGCTCGCGGTCCCGTTCACCGCCGTGGCCGTTCTCTCACTGCTCGCCGGCGCCGCCCTGCTCAGGACGTTGCCGTCCGGCGTCGACCGGGCCGCGGAGCCGGCGTCCGGTCCGCAGCACCGCACCGGGGCGGATCCGGCGCCGTCCGACCGGTGGAGGGTCGTCCCGTTCCTGCTCGTCGGCGTGCTGGGCGCGCTCGCGTTCGCCACCGAGAACGCCCACCAGAGTTGGAGCGCCGTCTTCGCCCACGACGAGCTCGGTTCCGGCCCGGGACTCAGCGCCGTCGCACCCGCGGTCTTCGCGGGCACGGTGGCGGTCACGCGGTTCGCCACCGGTGGCCTCGAGGCCGCCCACGCTCGCGCCGTCCTCCTCGCCGGCGCGTCGGCCGCCGCGGCCGGGACGGCCCTCATCGCCGTCGCACCCACGCTGCTCGTCGCCGGGGTGGGTCTCGCGGTGGCCGCTGCCGGAACCGCCGTGCTGTTCCCCACCCTCGTCGGCATCGTGTCGCGGAACGTCGACGAGTCCCACCGGGGCCGCGCGACGTCGGTCGTCACGACCGTGTCCTACCTCGGGTTCCTGGCCGGTCCGGTCTACGTCGGACTGTGGGCCGACGCCGTGGGACTGCGCGGGGCCCTGGTCGCGGTCGCGGCCCTCGCGGTCGGCCTGTTCGTCCTCACTCCCGCGCTGCTGCGCCTCAGCGGCCTGGGCCGCCGTACCGGCGTGACGGTCGACGAGGTGGCGCCCCCGGTCCGCGATCGGATGGGCCAGTACGCGCCATAGCCGGTCCGGGCCGCTCACAGTGGCCGGGACCTCGGTCGGCGCGGCCGAGGCGGGCCCGCGTCGGGCACCGCCGGTGTGGTGTCACGGTCTGCCGGGTGTGCCCGGTCAGGCGGCGAGGTGGACCTCTCCCCGGGTGCCCTCCGCGAGCACGTTCCAGCGGCGACCGGCCGCGGGCACGCCGAGCAGCCGCACGGTGCCGAACGACTCCGGCAGGTGCGGATCGACGACGAGCCGGCCGTCGACCGCGTCCAGCCCGAGCAGCGTCCGCAGGAACAGCAGCGGCGCCCCGCTGGCCCACGCCTGGGGGTTGCACGCGGTGGGGTAGGGGACCGGCCGCCGGCCGAACGCGCGGTCGTAGCCGGAGAGCGCCTCGGGCAGCCGGTGCTCGGAGTAGGACGACGCCTCCAGCATCGCCGAGACGATCCGCTGCGCGTCGGCGTGGCGGCCGTAGCGGGCGAGACCGGCGGCGAGGATGGCGTTGTCGTGCGGCCAGACCGTGCCGAGGTGGTACCCGATCGGGTTGTAGCCACGGTCGGCGGTCGAGAGGGTGCGGACGCCCCAGCCGGAGAACATCTCGTCGGACATCAGCTGGGCGGCCACCAGCTCCGCCCGCTCCGGCGGCACGATGCCGCTCCACAGCAGGTGCCCCATGTTCGACGTCATCGAGTCGATGGGGCGCCCGTCGCCGTCCAGCCCGACGGCGTAGTAGCCGCCCCGCTCGGGCAGCCAGAAGTCGCGGTTGAACCGGTCCCGCAGCGCCGTGGCCTCGGCGCGCAGCCGTCCCGCCAGCGCCGGGTCCCGCCACGGCCCGTCGGCCAGTTCCGCCATGCGCAGCTTGGCGTCGTACGTGTAGCCCTGCGTCTCGCAGGTGGCGATCGGGAGCACCGGGATGGTGCCGTCGGCGAACTGCACACCGTCGGGCGAGTCGTGCCAGCACTGGTTGCCCAACCCCTCCCGGGAGCGGGTCGCGTAGCCGACGTATCCGCTGCCGTGCAGGTCCCCGAACTCGTCGATCCACCGCAGCGCGGCCTCGGCGTTCGGCCGCAGCCGCCGCACCAGTTCGTCGTCGCCGGTCCACCGCCAGTACTCGGAGAGCACCACGAGCCAGAGCGGGGTGGTGTCGGCGCCGCCGTAGTAGGGCTGGTACGGCTTGAGCCCCAGTTGGGTCAGCTCGCCCGAGCGGTACTCGTGGAAGATCTTCCCCGGCTCGCGGTCGGTGAAGTCGTCGTGGTCGCGCGCCTGGTGGTCGGCGAGCACCAGCAGCGCGCCGCGGGCCATCGCCGCGCCGAAGGCGATCGTCTGGTAGCCCGTGATCAGCGTGTCCCGGCCGAACACGGTCATGAACCAGGGCAGTCCAGCGGCGTGCAGCACGACGGATTCGCCGCGGATGCGCTTCTCGAGGCGCATCGACGTCAGGTCGGCCGCGGACTTGAGGTAGACGGCGGCCAGCCGGTCCGACGCGGTGACCAACCGGGGCACCGCCGCGAGCCAGCGGGCGGCGGGTTCCTCCGGGGCGCGCTCGAAGACGTCACCGAAGCTGCGGGCCACCGGCATCATCCGCTCGTCCCCGCAGCGCAGGGGGACCCTCAGCTCGCACCGCCACGCCTGCCCCCGCGCCAGCCGCAGGTGCCAGACCAGCGAGTCGCCGTCGACCTCGTGCGCGGCCGGGTCGGCCTCCACCCGGACCATGGTGGAGTAGGCGCCGTTGCGGTAGCCGAAGGAGAGGCCGGAACCGTCGCTCTCGTGGCGGCGGAGGATCTCGGCCGACCGGTCCCGCCCGGACTCCTTGATCTCGAACAGGTCCGCGAAGTCGGTGCCGACGGCGAGGCGCAGCCGGAACTCGACCGGCTCGAGCCCGAAGTAGCGCAGCTCGATCCGCTCGTACAGGCCGTCGCCCACGAACCGTTGGCGCCGGACGCCCACCCGGTTCGGCGGCAGGCCGGGCAGGTCGGCGTTGGCGAGGAAGAACGCGGCGGAGAACGGGTCGACGGTTCCCGAGCCGAGCACGAGCAGCGGAGCGTCGCCGATGGTGAGTTCCCACTGGTCGAGGAACCGCGTGTCGTCGTGCACGAGACCGCCGATGGAACCCTTCGGCACGTCGCCCGCCGCGTTCGAGAACATGAACGTCCGGCCCTCGAGGACGCCGACGGCGTCCGGCCCCAGCTCGGGCGGCAGCTCCCGGCAGGCGCCGCTGCTCACCCGGCCGTCCGGCTCCCGCTCCGGCCACGGCCGGGCCGGCGTGCGTCGTCGCTCCCCAGCCGTCACGTGCCCCCCGAGCGCGCGAACCGGACCCGTCACCGCCGACCCTACGCACGCGCCGGTCGGCCGCGCGTCGGCATCGACGAACACGAGCGGCGAGGCCGGGCGTGGCGTGGACGGTCCGGCGGTGACGGCGGACTCCCCGGCACCGGTGATCCGCCCGGCGCTGCGCCCGTTCCGCCTCCGGCCGCCGCCGCGAGCGGCGACAGTGGTGGCGGGAGGTCGACCGCGGCGACGGCGGGGGGTGCGAGGTGGAAGGTCTGCTGCTGCTCGTGCTGCTGGCCGTCACGGTGCTGGTCGGCACCACCCTCGGCGGCCGCTACCGGGTGGCGCCGCCGGTCCTGCTCATCGGCATGGGCGCCCTGCTGGGGCTGCTCCCGCCGCTGTCGCACGTGCAACTGGAACCCGAGGTGGTGCTGCTGCTGTTCCTGCCGGCCATCCTCTACCGGGAGGCGCTCACCACGAGCCTGCGGGAGATCCGCGCCAACCTGCTGATCATCGGCCTGCTCGCGGTGGTGCTGGTGGTGCTCACGATGGTCACCGTGTCGCTGACCGCCCAGGCGTTCGGCGTCGACCCGGCGCCGGCCTGGGTGCTCGGCGCCGTGCTCGCCCCGACCGACGCGGCGGCCGTCTCCGGCCTGGCCAAGCGGATGCCCCGGCGGCTCCTCACCACCCTGCACGCCGAGAGCCTGATCAACGACGGTACGGCGCTCGTGCTCTTCTCCGTCACGCTCGGCCTGCTCGCCAGCGGTTCCGTGCCGGGGCCGCTCGAACTCACCGGGGAGGTCGCCCTCTCGTTCCTCGGCGGCATCGCCGCCGGACTCGTGGTGAGCGGTCTCGTGGTGCTGGTGCGCCGCCGCATCGACGACCCGCTGCCCGAGGGCGCGCTCAGCGTGCTGACCCCGTTCGCGGCGTTCCTCCTCGCCGACAGCGTGCACGCCAGCGGCGTACTGGCGGTGGTGGTGGCCGGGCTCGTCCTCTCCTACGCCGGTCCGCGCGTGATCCGGGCCCGCTCCCGGGTGCTGGCGTTCGACTTCTGGGAGCTGTCCACGTTCCTGATCAACGGTGGTCTCTTCGTGCTGCTCGGCACGCAGATCCCCCGCGCGGTCCGCAGCGTCACCAGCGTCTCGATCGGCCGCGCCGTGGTCATCGCCGCGGTGGTGACGCTGGTGGTGGTGCTGACCCGGACGGCCTGGATCATGCTCTTCGCCTACGTCTACCGGGCGGTCGACCGCCGCAGCGCCCAACGTGCGGCCCGGGCGACGTGGCGGGTCCGCCTGGTCGCGAGCTGGACCGGCTTCCGCGGCGCGGTCTCGCTCGCCGCGGCGCTGGCGGTGCCCCTGCACGCGGACGGCCACCCCGTCGAGGAGCGCGACCTCATCATCTTCTGCACCGCAGTGGCGATCTTGTCGATCATGCTCGTGCAGGGCACCACCCTGCCGCTGATCGTGCGGTGGGCCGGCCTGATGGGCGACCAGCAGCGCGTCGACGAGGCGCGGCGGGCCCGCGTGCGCGCCGGGCAGGCGGGCCTGGCGGCCCTGCCCGACATCGCGGCCGAGGTCGGCGCCGACGAGGACGTGGTGAGCCGCGTCCGGACCGACTACGAGGCGCTCCTGGCCGACATCCGGGCCGCCGAGAGCGAGGAGGGCGCGCCGCGCGCCCGGGAGATCGAGCGCCAGCTGCGGCTGGGCGTGCTCGAGCACAAACGCCGGGAGATCACCCGGATGCGGGACGCCAACGAGATCGACGACGTCGTGCTGCGTGAACTCCAGGCGGCCCTGGACATCGAGGAGATCCGGTTGCTGGGCCCGAGCGTGCCGGAGTAGCGCGCGGGCCGCCACGCAGCGTGCGGTGGGCGGTCGCCGTGACCGGTGGGGGCAGCCCACGGACGGCGTGACGCCGGGGCGCCGCCGGCGCCCGGAGGTGCCGGCGGCGCCCGACCTCACCACCGGGACGGCGGTGGGGGCGGTACGACCGGCGGGCGGTCGTCGCAGGTGATCGTGTTGGGCAGCTGCCAGTCGGCGAGCCAGCCCCCGTCGTTGCCCCCGAGGTCGGTGAGGCGGAACTCGGAGCCTTCCGGGGTGAAGTGGAACGACCCGCAGTTGTTCACGCCGACCGCGCCGACGTTGCGCGCGTCGACGTTGCGGAAGGACGCGGCGCCCGCCGTGCGGGCGCTCACGACCGAGGTGCCGGTGCCGTCCACGCGGATGTCGCGGAAGTGGACGTTGCTGATCGAGTACAGGTCCTTCACCGCCCACTCGCTGACCAGCATGATCGCGTTGTAGGTGCTGTCGAGGTACGCGTCGCCGACCACGTCGACGCGGGCGTCGATGCTGCGGTCGAGGGCGTAGAACCAGATGGCGCCGAGGCCGATGTTCCAGTTCAGCTCGTACGTGCCGGCGCGGGCGATGGTGTTGTCGCTGATGCGCAGGTGCCCGGTGAACGGTTCGGCACCGAAGCGCGACCCGACCTGGATGCCGCTGCCCTCCCGCACGGGGTCGGCGATCAGGTTGCCGGAGACGGTGTTGTCGGCGCCCCCGTAGACGGCGATGCCGTTGGCGAGCACCGGCGACTGCACGGTGTTGCGGGCGAACGTGTTGCGCGCGTTGGCGGTCGTCTCCGACCACATCGCGAGGCCGTCGTCGCCGGTGTTGCGGACGAAGTTGTGGGCCACGAGCGAGTCGGTCACGCCGGTGTGGAAGTTGAGCGCGTCGGCGATCTGGTCGACGATGATGTTGTTGGTGATGCGGACGTTGCGCATCGGCCCGTCGAACCACATGCCCACCTTGGTGTGGCGCAGGTGGAGCCCGTCGATCGTCGAGTCGCTCATGGCACCGCCGATGCCGTTGACCTGGTCGGTGTCGACGCGCTCGCGGACGTCGCCCTCGATGGCGAAGCCGGACAGGTGGACGTTGCGGCTGCCGCCGTCGGCCGCGTCCCGGCCGTAGAAGCCGACGCCCGTGTGCACCGACCCGTCCGGCGCCGGCTCGGGCAACGCCACCTCGCGGCCCCTGACGATCGTGTACCAGTTGCCGGCCCCCTCGATCGTCACGTCGTCCACGATGATGTGCCGGTTCACCTGGTAGGTGCCCGGCGGCAGATAGACGGGCAGCCCGGTGCGCCGGGCGGCGACGATGGCCCGCTCGATCGCGGGGGCGGAGTCCCGCCGCCCGGTCGGGTCGGCGCCGAAGGCCAGCACGTTCGCGGCGCGGGACCGGATCCGCGGCGGGCCGACGAGTTCGGAGTCGAGCAGGTCGATGACGGTCCAGGCGGCGTTGGTGCGGCTCGGCGCGGTGAGCCGGATCCGGTCACCGGCCCGGTACGTGCGGCCGAGCAGCAGGCGCTGCTCGTCGTAGAAGTGGCTGGGCCGGAACGGCTTCTGGATGCTGGGGTACGGGGTGGTCTGGGCGGGGACGCAGGAGCACTCGGTGATCCACCAGTCGGGGTGCAGCAGGTCGGCGTCCGGGTCGTTGGTGAACGGGTACTGGTTGTAGAGCCACGCGTACTGCGACGTGAGCGTCATGGTCCGGATCCGCTTGCCGTTCGCCGACACGTCCAGCGGGGCCGTGATGCCGCCGCCCCCGGGCGCGTCGGGAATGCTGTACCGGACGGTGATCGCGTTGGCCGCGGCGGGGAGCGTGAACTCGACGTACCGGCCGGGGGTCAGCCGGATGGCCCGCCGGCCGGAGGCCTCCGAGGGGAGCGTGTACGCGGTCCGGTCCGGGCCGATGACCTCGCCGTTCGTGGCCGCGTTCTCCGCCTCCTGCTCTTCGAAGGCGACCCGCGCACCCCGGCCGGCGACCAGCGCCGGATCGAGGGCGGCCCGGGTCACCACGGGGCGGGCGCCGCCGTGGCCGTCGGGGTCGGCGCCGCGCGTGGCGGCCCCGGCGGGTGCGCCGGCGAGGACGCCGAGCGCGGTGGCCAGCGCCGTCACGGCGGCGACGGCCCGGCGTCGCGCGCGGGTGCGCGGCCGTACCGCGCGGTGGGTCCGGTTCATGGGCGGCTCATCTCTGGTCGGTGGTGTGTGGTGCGCCCGGCGGCCGGCGTGCCGGCGGCCGGGGGTCAGGAGGCGTAGACCTCGAGCTGGGAGAGCTGGCCGGCGGGCCATCCGGTGTTGCCGGTGACGTGGATCCGCACGTACCGGGTCGAGGTGGCCGCGAACGTCAGCGTCACCTCGTTGCCGGCGGCCGGGTCGAAGCGCCGGCCCGCGGAGGGGACGATCGTGCTCCAGCCGGCGCCGTCCGTGCTGCCCTGCACCGAGAGGGTCTGCGTCCGGGCCGACCAGGCGGGCGACGGGGGCAGGCGGAGCACGACGCGGCCGATCGCGACGGTCGCGCCGAGGTCGACCTGCACCCACTGGGGGAAGGCGCCGTTGGCGCTCTCCCAGTAGCTGTGCGGGTCGCCGTCGACGACGTGCGCGCTCGCGTACGTCTGGGTCTGGCTGCTCTGCGCGGTCGGCCGGCCCCGCGCCAGGTCGGTCCGCGGCGGGGCGTCGGTGGTCACGGTGACCGCGTTGGACGGCGCGGACGGGGTGGCGGCGGCGTCGACCGCCACGACCGTGAAGGTGTACGTGGTGGCTGGGCTCAAACCGGTGACGGTCGCGGCGGTTCCGCTGACCGAGGCGACCGTCTGCCCGCCCTGGCGGACCTGGTAGCCGGCCACACCGCCGGTGGAAGCGTTCCAGGACAGCGACACGCTGGTGGCGGTGCGCCCGGTCACCGTGAGGCCGGTCGGCGGCGTCGGCGGGGTGGTGGAGCCGGTGGCCGCGTACACCTCGACGTGCGCGAGCTGCGCCGCCGGCCACGCCGTGTTCCCGGTGATCGTCACCCGGACGTGGCGGACCGAGGTGGCCGGCAGCGTGAGGGTGGCGGTGTTGCCCGTCGCCGGGTCGAACCGGACGCCGGCCGGTGCGGCGACCGTCGTGAAGGTGGCGCCGTCGGCGCTGCCCTGCACGGAGATCGTCTGGGTGCGTGCCTCCCACCCGGCGGGCAGGGCCAGCACGAGGCGGTTCACCGGATGGGCCGCGCCGAGGTCGACCTGCCACCACTGGGGGAACGCGTTGGCCGCGGCCTCCCAGTAGCTGCCCCGGTCGCCGTCGACGGCGTTGCCGGCGACGTACGGCCCGTTCTGGCTGCTCGCCGTCGCCGGCCGGCCGGCGGCCAGGTTGCCGCCCGGGGGCTGGCCGCCGCCGGGGACCGGCGGCGTGGGCCGGACGGGGGTGAGCGGGAGCTGCCCCTTGAGCATCCGACCGCCGTCCGCCGTGATGCGCAGGTAGTAGTCGGCCGAGCAGGCGGTGCCGTCCTCGTCGAGGGCGCGGATGCCCGCGCCCGCCGGTGTGGTCGCCTGCGTCTCGGAGGTCTTCGCGATCTGGTTGCCCTCGTTGAACTCGTCGAACATCGACACGTAGAGGCCCTGCGCGCCGAGGCGGACCATGTTGTAGAGGTGCCGCCAGTAGAAGTCGCCGTGCCGGCGGTGCCCGGCCGACAGGTCGCCGGGCATGACGCACGGCTGGTAGTCGATGCCGTGCGCCGCGCAGTCGGCGAGGTCGGGCACGTTGACGTTGGTGTAGAACCAGTCCAGGCCGTCGAGCGTGCCGGTGCGCCCCACCATCCACGGCGAGATCATGTGGAAGGCGCGGTAGACGGCGCCGAAGCCGGGCCGGGAGTCGTTGATGCCCTCCCGCCAGTAGGTGGGCACGCCGCCGATGACGTAGCAGCCCTGGGCCTTGAACCACTGGACCACGTCGAGGCAGGGTTCGGGCGCGAACGGGCGCCCGTCGTCGTTGAAGCCGAAGCCCCAGACGCACACCACGGGGCGGCCGTTCTGTCGGGCGTACGCCGGTGAGGCGGTGTGCGCCGACATCTTCGTCGTCCAGTCCTGCTTGATCTGCGACTGCATCGACGTCCAGCCCGTGACGTCGTACATGATGTAGAACTTGCGGCCGAACCGCTCCGCCGCGCCGCGCACCTTCACGGCCATGGCGTCGCGGGTCGGCCCCTCGTCGCCGAACGGGTTGAACCGCTGCAACGCCGCGGTGTCGCAGCCGTGCTCCTGCATCCACCCGAAGTGCGTGTCGACGGTCTGCTGGTCGTAGGAGGAGAAGAGCTGGGCCGGCTGGCCGTTGCCGAGGTTCGGGTACGCCGTGGTGTAGCCGTGCGCGTACTCCCGCATGTCGGGCCAGGAGACGATCGTGGTGTTCGCCAGCGACGGGGGCTGGAAGCGGTCGCGGCTCCAGTGCCACCAGCCGCCGATCGGGGCGCCGTCGCCCGGGCAGCTGAACCAGCCCTGGTAGCCGACGGTGATCTTGCCGACGACGTCGCCGGGCGGGCTGGCCGCCACGGCGGGGGTGGGTGCGGCCAGCTCCGGGAGAGCGGCGAGTGCGGATCCCGCCGCCACGGAGCCGATCAGGGTGCGCCGGGTGAGCGCCATGACAACCGCTCCTTCGGGGGTAGGAGGGAATTGACGGCAATCATGCCAGTGGCTGACACGTCGTCGCAATACTCCGACCGATGCGTGAAAGATCCTGGCCATGTGCCTGTAAGAAATCGATGCTAGGGGTGGTGGGGGGCCGCGACCCGTAGCCTCGGGGGAGACGGCGGTGCGGCGGGGCCGGGTGACACGCGATGGCGATGGCGGCGGAGGGTGGCGCCGAGGCGGCCCACGCGGCCCGCCGGGACCGGGGCCGCCCCGCCTTCATGGAACTGTTCTTCGACCTGGTCTACGTCTTCGCGCTGGTCTCCCTCACCAAGACGCTCGCCGCCGACCTGACCTGGACCGGTACGGCCCGGACGCTGGTGCTGCTCTTCGCCTTCACCCTGGTCTGGGCGTTGACCACGTGGGCGGCCGACACGATCGACCTGAACCGCCCGGTGGTGCAGGTGCAGGTCGTCGGCGTGGCCGCCGCCAGCCTGCTGCTCGCCGCCGCCGTGCCCGAGGCGTACGGCCAGCGGGGCCTTCTCTTCGCGGTCACCTACCTCGCCATCCATCTCGGATCCAGCGCGTACTACCTGTCGTTCGCGCGGGACACGGCCGAGCCGCGCCGCAGCAGCCGGGTCGCCTTCTGGGAGGCGCTCGCCGGTGTCGGCTGGATCGCCGGGGCGCTGGTCCACGGCACGGCGCGGCTGGTGCTCTGGGCGCTCGCCGTCACCGTCGAGTACACAGCGGCCACGCTCGGCTGGCCGGTGCCGCGGCTCGGACGCTCCCAGGCCGCCGAGTGGCGGCTCGTCGGCGAGCGGGTGGCCGAGCGGTACCGGCAGTTCGTCATCGTCGCGCTCGGCGTGGCGGTCCTCGTCAGCGGGACGACGTACACGCAGGGCGCCTACACCCTGGACCGCGGGTGGGCCCTCGCGGTGGTGTTCACCACGGTGGTGCTGATGTGGCGGATCTACATCTACCGGGCCGGCGAGCTGCTGACCGAGGCGATCGGCCGCTCGAGAAACCCGTCGCTGCTCACCCAGTCCGCCGCGGTCACCCACCTGATCATGGTGGCGGGCATCGGGGGCGCGGCCGTCACCAGCCAGCTCGTCGTGGTGCGCCCGTTCGGCGACACTCCGCCGTCCTGGGCCGCGGTCATCCTCGGTGGGCCGGCGCTGTTCCTGGTCGGCCGCGGGCTGCTCGACTACACCGTGTTCGGCCGGGTCTCGCGCTCCCGGGTCGCCGGCCTCGTGCTGCTGGGCGCGGCGGCGCCGGCGTCGGCCGTGCTGCCGCCGGTCATGGTGGCGCTGCTCGCCACGGGCATCCTCGCGATGATCGCCGCGGCGAACCTGGTGAGCACCCGGCTGCACGCCCGCGTACCGGCGCCGCCGGGGCACGCCTGACCGGCCGCCTCAACCGGTCGGGACGCGGACCATGCGCGAGCGCGGGGCGGCCGTCTCGCCGACGAGGATCACCAGCAGCACCACGTTCGCCAGCAGGAGGACGGCCAGCGGCGGCAGCGGGGCCGCCGCCGGCGCGAGGGCGGCGAGCAGCACCACGCCCAGGGCCCGTGACCACAGCGGTCGGCCGGTCACCACGGCGTCGAAGAGGCAGCTCCCGAACAGGAACAACGCCGGCCCACCGAGGAGGACCAGCAGCCAGGCGACGGGGGTGGCGCCGAGGGGTCGCTCGATCACGAGCGAGACGCCGGTCGAGACGAGCAGCACCCCGCCCACCATCGTGAGGTGGCTGTACGAGGCGGCGGTGCCGGGCCGCACCCGTTCCACGCTCGTGACGGTGCGCGGCGCCAGGAGCTGCCGCACCCGGTGGAAGTAGAGCTGGAAGAGGAGGACGCCCGCGGCGAACGCGACCGCGCTGGCCGCGACCCGGGCCGCCTCGAAGTCGCTGGCGGCGAGCCCGGTGCCGACGGAGAGGATCAGCTCGCCGACCGCGACGATGTAGATCTCCCGGTGCCGCTCGGACAGGTGCGACCCGGTGAAGATCTGGCTGGCCAGGTCGGTGCGGCCCAGCCGGGGCGTCGGCCAGCCGATCCGCGCCGAGCCGAGGTCGACAGCGACCGCGAGCCCCCAGAGGACGAGCCGGGCCGTCCCGTCCACGAACGCTCCGGCCACCCACGGCGCGGCGGTGACGCCGAACCAGAAGAACACGCGGATGCTGCGGGCCTGGATGGCGGGGTTCACTCGCGTGCCGGGGATGAGCACGACGTCACGGGCGACGTGGATGGCGAAGTACGCCGCGACGAAGAGCCACGCGTAGTCGTCGGAGGCGTGCGGCACGGCGATCGCCATCAGCAGGGCGCCGAACATGACCACCAGGACGGTCGCCTGGATGATCGGCAGGCGCGGATTGAACAGGTCGGTGAGCCAGGCGGTCAGCACCCACACCCACCAGGCCGCCGCCAGCAGGATCGCGGCCGTGGTGACGCCCGGGACGGTGAGGTCGTCGGCCAGTCCGGCCGAGATCCGGGAGAGCATGAAGATGTAGACCAGGTCGAAGAAGAGCTCCAGGAAGGTCGGATGCTCGGGCTCGCCGCGCCGGCGCAGGATGCGGGGGAGCGGACTCGACGTCACCGCGTCTGCCTCCTCTGGTGCGCGGGCGCCGCGACCGGTCTCGGGCCACCTGCCACGCTACCGAGGGCCCGGGCGGCGGCGCGCCGGAAACGGCCGGGCCCACCCGGGCGGGGGTCGACGCGCCGTCCGGGCGACCCGGAGGGAGCGCCTGGCCGACACGCCGGCCGGCCCGGGCGGATCGCCTGGCCGACACGCCGGCCGGTCCCGGCGGGGCGCCGGCCACGAACCGGGCGACAATGCCCGGATGGACGCGGAGGCGGTGACGGCGGAGGCCGTCCGGCCCGTCCGCCGGCCGGTTCTCGTGCAGCGGTGGCAGGACCTCGCGTTCCTGCACTGGGCCGTGGACCCGGAGGTGGTGGCGCCGCTGCTGCCGCCCGGAACCCGGCCGGACGTGCTCGACGGCCGCACGTACGTCGGTCTTGTCGCGTTCCGCATGGTGCGGCTCGGCCCGCTCGCCGGCCCCGGCCTGCCCTACCTGGGCACGTTCTGCGAGACCAACGTGAGGGTGTACAGCGTCGACACCGCCGGCCGGCGGGCCGTCGTGTTCCGCTCCCTCGACGCGGCCCGGCTCCTGCCCGTCCTCGCGGCGCGCGCCAGCCTGCGGCTGCCGTACCTCTGGTCGCGGATGCGCCTGCGCCGTGACGGTGACCTGTGCACCTACACCTGCCGCCGGCGGTGGCCCGGCCCTCGCGGAACGCGCAGCGCGCTCACCGTACGCGTCGGCCAGGCGATCACCGAGCCGAGCCCGCTCGACCACTTCCTCACCGCCCGCTGGGGCCTGCACACCCGCGCGTTCGGGCGCACGCTGCACCTGCCCAACGTCCACCCGCGCTGGCCGCTGCACCGGGCGGAGCTGGTGCACCTCGACGACCACCTGGTGGGCGCGGCCGGTCTGGACGTGTCGGCGTCGGCGCCGGTGAGCGTCCTGTGGTCCCCGGGCGTGCCGGTGCGGTTCGGCGCCCCCACCACCGTGCGCTGACCGCCACCCCGGACCCGTGGAGGCGCCCGGTCCGTCGGGCCGGGGACCGGTGATTTCACCGATGCGGGGCGCCCGCGATCCGCCGAAGACTGATGCACGTCGATACATCCCCCACCGCTAGGGAGTTCCCGACGTGTCCACACCAACCACCACCCGTACCCGTCCACGTCTCACCCGCGTCGCACGGGCGGTGACGGCCGCCGTCCTGGTCGCCGGCGGCGCGCTCGCCGCGTCGCCGGGCGCCGCGCAGGCCGCCGACAACCCGTACGAGCGGGGCCCGGCCCCGACGGTCGCCCTGCTGGAGGCCAGCCGCGGCCCCTTCGCCACGGCGTCGCAGACCGTCTCCTCGCTGAGCGTCACCGGCTTCGGCGGCGGGGTGATCTACTACCCGACCGACACGAGCCAGGGCACGTTCGGGGCCATCGCCATCTCGCCGGGGTTCACGGCCTCGTGGTCCAGCATCGACTGGCTCGGCCCGCGCGTCGCCTCGCACGGCTTCGTGGTGATCGGCATCGAGACCAACACCCGGCTCGACCAGCCGGACAGCCGCGGCCGGCAACTGCTGGCCGCGCTCGACTACCTGGTGGAGCGGAGTTCGGTGCGCGGCCGGATCGACGGCAGCCGGCTCGCCGTGGCCGGCCACTCGATGGGCGGCGGCGGCAGCCTGGAGGCGGCCGCGCTGCGCCCCTCGTTGCAGGCCGCCGTGCCGCTCGCGCCGTGGAACACGGACAAGACCTGGAACACGCTCCAGGTGCCGACGCTCATCATCGGCGGCGAGTCGGACACCGTGGCCCCGGTCGCCAGCCACTCGATCCCGTTCTACACGAGCATCCCGGCCTCGGCGGAGAAGGCGTACCTGGAGCTCAACAACGCCAGCCACTTCTTCCCGCAGACGGTCAACACGCCCACCGCCCGGCAGATGGTCGCCTGGTTGAAGCGCTTCGTCGACAACGACACCCGCTACGAGCAGTTCCTCTGCCCCGGCCCCAGCGGGCTGGCGATCGAGGAGTACCGCAACACCTGCCCGAGCGCCTGACCGCCGACGGGTGGGGCGGCCGCAGTCGCGGCCGCCCCACCCTGCGCCGTCGTGCCCGAGCCGAGACATCGAAGGTATTGACGCGGAATCCGAGAAACGTACACTGCGAGTGTAAATAACTCCGCCACGACCCGAGGGACCGGTGATGGAGCAAGGGCTCGCACTGCACCACATCGGGGTGCGTTTCGGAGGCCTCACCGCCCTCGACGACGTCTCGCTGCGGGTGCCTCCCGGCCGGGTCGTGGGTGTGATCGGCCCGAACGGCGCCGGCAAGACCACCCTGTTCAACGTGATCTGCGGCTTCATCACGCCGGACTCGGGTTCGCTCACCCTGGACGGCCGGCCGCTGCGGCCCCGGCCGCACCGCTTGACGCGGCTGGGCATCGCCCGGACGCTGCAGGGCACCGGGCTCTTCGCGGGGCTCACCGTGCTGGAGAACGTGATGGCCGGCGCCACGCACACCGCACGGGCCGGTTTCCTTCCGGCGCTGCTCGGGCTGCCCCGCAGCGACCGGGACGAGGAGCGGTTGCGGCGCGAGGCCCTCGACGTCCTGGACGGGCTGGGCATCGCCGGGCACGCCGACGCCGCGCCGGGCACGCTCCCGTTCGCCGTACGCCAGCGGGTCGCCCTGGCCCGCGCGCTCGCCGCCCGGCCCCGGTTGCTTCTGCTCGACGAACCCGCCGGCGGCCTCGGCGCCGAGGACATCGCCGAGCTGGCCGAGCTGATTCGGCGGTTGCCGCGCCGCGAGACCGACCCGTGCGCGGTCCTGCTGGTCGAGCACCACATGGACCTGGTGATGGCGGTCTGCGACGAGATCGTGGTGCTGGACTTCGGCAGGGTGATCGCCGCCGGCACGCCCGACGACGTCCGCGACGACCCGGCCGTCACCGACGCGTACCTCGGCGCCGAGGTCGACGAGGCGGCGGCATGAGCGAGCGGTGCGAGCGAATCATCGGGTGGAGTGCGGTTGAGTCTCGTGCCGTCGCCGACCGGAGGGAGGCGGCGGCATGAGCGAGCGGTGCGAGCGAATCATCGGGTGGAGTGCGGTTGAGTCTCGTGCCGTCGCCGACCGGAGGGAGGCGGCGGCATGAGCGAATTGGGTGGGCTGCTCGTGGTCCGCGGCCTCTCGGCGGGCTACGGTGCCGCGCCGGTGCTGCACGACGTCGACCTCACCGTCGCGCCCGGCTCGATCTCGGCGGTGGTCGGGGCCAACGGCGCCGGCAAGACGACCCTGCTGCGCGCCGTCTCGGGCATGCTGCGCCCCCTCGCCGGCCGGATCGAGCTGGCCGGGGAGGACCTGCGCGGTACGCCGGTGGAGCAGCTCGTGCGGCGGGGCATGGCGCACGTGCCGGAGGGACGCGGGGTGATCGGCGAACTCAGCGTGGACGAGAACCTGCGCCTCGGCGGGCTGTGGCGGCGTGACCGGGCCGACGCCGCCCGGGCGCTCGACGAGGTCTACCAGCTCTTCGAGCCGCTGGCCCGCCGCCGGCGGCACCTCGGCCATCAGCTCTCCGGCGGCGAGCGGCAGATGCTCGCGCTCGGCCGGGCGCTGGTCGGTCGGCCCCGGCTGCTGCTGCTCGACGAGCCGTCGCTGGGCCTCGCGCCCCGGGTGGTCGCCCAGATCATGGCTCTGCTGCGGCAGTTGCGCGACCGGACGGGCCTCGCGGTGCTGCTGGTCGAGCAGAACGTGCGCAGCGCGCTCTCGGTCGCCGACCAGGGCGTGGTGATGTCCCTGGGGCGGGTGGCCGCCACCGCCCCGGCGGCCGAGCTGCGCGACGACGCCGACCTGCGGCACGCCTACCTCGGTTTCTGACCATCCCCGGAGGGAGCACCGTGGACCGCCTCATCTTCCTCACCCTGGACGGCCTGTCCCGGGGAGCGGTCTATGCCGCGTTCGCGCTCGCGCTGGTGCTGATCTGGCGTGCCGCGCGCGTCGTCAACTTCGCCCAGGGGGCGATGGCCGTCGCCGCCGCGTACGTCGCCTACAGCGTCACCGCGGCGACCGGCTCCTACTGGCTGGGCTTCCTGGCGGCCCTCGCCGCCGGGCTGCTGCTCGGCGCCGTGGTCGACCGGGTGGTGATGCGCCACGTGAACCACGCGTCGCCGCTCAACCCGGTGATCGTCGCGCTCGAGCTGGTGCTGCTGATCCAGGCCGTGCTCGGCATGATCTACGGCAGCCAGTTCCGGCCCGCCGAGGTGCCCTTCTCCCGCAGCGCGTTCACGGTGGGCGGGCTCACGGTGCTCTCCCCGTACGACCTGTTCGTCTTCGCCGCGGTCGGGGTGGTCGTCAGCGCGCTCGCCTGGATCTTCGCCCGGACCGCGGTCGGCCTGCGGATGCGCGCGGCGGCGTTCGCCCCCGAGGTGTCGCGCCTGCTCGGGGTGAACGTCGGCGGGATGCTCACCCTCGGGTGGGCGCTCGCCTCCGGCGTCGGCGCGCTGGCCGCCATGCTGGTCATCCCGACCGAGCTGGGCCTGCACCCGCACGCCATGGATCTCGTGTTCGTCTCGGCGTTCACCGCGGCGGTGGTCGGCGGGTTGGACAGTCCACCAGGGGCGGTGGTGGGCGGTCTGGCGGTCGGCCTGCTGCTCTCGTACGTCAGCGGCTACGCCGGCAGCGACCTCACCCCGCTCGCGGTGCTGGTCCTGCTGCTGGCGGTGCTGCTGGTGCGCCCCGGCGGGCTCTTCTCGACGGTCGCGGCGAGGCGGGTGTGAGCGCCACCCGGGCGGTCGCGCCGCCCCAGGAGTCCCCCGTCGGCGCCGCCGGACGGCCGGGCGCGCCGCGCCGTCGCGGCGGCACGCTGCTGCGTCACCTCGCCGTGGCGGTGGTCGCCGGGCTGCTCCTGGTCGGGGTGAGCTATGCCGTCGAGCCCTTCCGCAACTTCCAGCTCGCCACGGTGGCCGCCTACCTCTGCGCCGTCGCGGGGCTGACCGTGCTCACCGGGCTCAACGGCCAGCTCTCGCTGGGGCACGGCGCGCTGATGGCCACCGGCGCCTACACGGTCGCCCTCTGCCAGAACGCGTTCTACGACCGGGGGCTCACCGGCGGCTGGCTGCTGCCCGTCTCGCTGGCCGCGGCGGTCGTCGCCACGGTCGCGGTCGGCGCCGTCGTCGGCGTGGCCGCCGCCCGGTTGCGCGGCCCGTACCTGGCCGGGGTCACGCTGGCCGTCGCCATCGTGGTGCCGGCGCTGGCGGTCACCTTCGACGGCGTCTTCAACGGCGAGCAGGGGCTGTCGGTGCCGGTCGAGCCACCCCCGCTGGCGCTCGGCCCGTACTTCCCCTACGAGCGGTGGCAGCTCTGGGTCGCCGGCGCGGCCACCCTGCTCGCCCTGGTGCTCCTCGCGAACCTGGTAGGCAGCCGCTACGGCCGCACGTTCCGGGCGGTGCGCGACGACGAGGTGGCCGCCCGGCTCGCCGGCATCCACGTCGCCCGCACCCAGGTCCTCGCCTTCGTGGTCAGCGCCGCGACCGCCGGCCTGGGCGGCGCGCTGCTCGCGGTGCTGGCGCAGAGCGTGTCACCCGGCGCGTTCTCGATGACCCTGTCGCTCTTCCTGCTCATGGCCGTGGTGATCGGCGGGCTCGGGCGGCTGGCCGGGGCGGTGTGGGGCGCCGTCCTGCTGGTCGCCCTGCCCGACCTCAGCCACTCGGTGACCGAGCTGTTCACCCTCTCGCCGGCCGCGGCGCAGCGGCTGGAGGGGAACCTCCCGCTGGCGATCTTCGGGACCACCCTGATCGTCGTCATGATCGTCGCGCCCGGCGGCGTGCAGGGCCTGCTGTCCCGGCTCGGCCGCGCGGTGCTCGCCCGCTGGCGGGCCCGCCGGTCCTAGCTCCTGGTCCGGCCTTCCCCCGGGCCGGGCGCCCCACCCCCACCACCAAACCCCCAGCGAGAAAGGTCGGTGTTCCCATGCACCGGATGGCACGACGCGGTCTCGCGATCGCCAGCACCATCGCTCTGCTCGCCGCCACCGCCGCGTGCGGCGACGACGGCGGCTCCGGCTCCGGGCGCGCGAACGTGCCCGGCGTCACCGACACCGAGATCGTGGTCGGCACCCACATGCCGCTCACCGGCCCGGCCGCCGCCGGCTACTCGGAGATCGCGCCGGCGACCAAGGCGTACTTCGACTACGTCAACGCCAACGGCGGTGTGCACGGCCGCAAGATCACCTACAAGATCATGGACGACGGCTACAACCCGGCGAACACCCAGCAGGTGGTGCGCCAGCTGGTCCTCCAGGACAAGGTCTTCGCGATCCTCAACGGGCTCGGCACGCCGACGCACACGGGCGTGCTCGACTTCCTGAAGACCAACCGGGTGCCCGACCTCTTCGTCGCCTCCGGCAGCCGCAGCTGGGACCAGCCGGACAAGTATCCGGGGACGTTCGGCTTCAACCCCGACTACACCGTCGAGGGCAAGATCCTGGCGCACCACATCAAGACCAACCTGGCCGGGCGGAAGGTCTGCTTCCTCGGCCAGGACGACGACTTCGGCCGGGACAGCCTCCTCGGCGTGGAGAAGATCCTCGGCGCCGGCGCGGTGGCCGTCAAGCAGACCTACGTCACCAGCAACACCAACGTGGGACCGCAGATCGGCGCGTTCAAGGCGGCCGGGTGCCAGGTCGTCGTCCTCGCCACGGTGCCCGGCTTCACGGCGCTGTCCATCGGCACCGCCGCCAAGCTCGGCTTCCGGCCCCAGTGGCTGGTCTCCAACGTGGGCGCCGACCACGCGACCCTGACGAAGCAGCTCGGTGACGCCGCCCCGCTGCTGGAGGGCATGATCGGGGTCAACTACCTGCCGATGCAGAACGACACCGCCAACCCGTGGATCCAGCTCTTCACCCGGATCAACAAGGAGTACAACGGGAACGCGGGGTTCAACGGCAACACCGTCTACGGGATGGCGGTCGGCTACCTGTTCGTGCAGGCGCTGCTCGCCGCGGGCAAGGACCTCACCCGGGAGTCCATCGTCGAGGCGGTGGAGAAGGGCGGCTTCCAGGGCCCCGGGCTCGCCCCGCTGCGCTTCTCCGCCACCGACCACTCCGGCTACGGAGGGGAGCGGCTGACCCGGGTGAGCGGGGGAGTGCAGAGCTACTTCGGGCCGGCGTACGAGACCGACGAGGGTGACGGGCCGGTGAACGAGTACACCGCCCCGGCCGTCGCGCCGCCCGCGAACGGGGTGCCGACGGGCTCCTGACCCGACGACCGGGCCCGGTCACGGCGCGACCCGCCGTGACCGGGCCCCGCCCTGCCCGTCTCCCGGCCCGGCGGGCCGCGGTGCGTGCGGCCGGCATCCACGGTGGTCGTTGACCGTACGGGACGCGGCTCCTACTATCTGCACTGTGGATGCAGATTCCCGTCGGCTGGCCGGCCGGGTCGCGCTCGCCACCGGTGCCAGTCGCGGCATCGGCCCCGCCATCGCGCGGCGACCGGTGGCCGAGGGCGCCCGCGTCGGCCTGACCGCCCGGCGTCCCGAGGCGCTCGCCGAGGCGGTCGACGCGCTGGGCGGCCCCGCGTACGCGGAGATGGTGGCGGCCGGGCCGACGAGGGCGCTCGCACCGGCGGTCCGCGTGAACGCGGTCGCCCCGGGGGTGGTGAAGACGGGGCCGCACGGCGCGCGCGCCCGCGCGGAGCCGCATCGTGAGCGGGGCGGCGATGGGTGAGTGCGCCGCCGTGAACCCGCTGATCATGGCGCGTCTAGACTCGCCGGTGTCGCCGGGTGGGTCGCGGCGGTGGTGAGGGGACGGGAGCCGATGGGCGGGACGGCCGCGCCGGGCCGGGTCGACGGGCGGACGCTGCGCTCGGAACGGACCCGTGCGGCGATCGTCGACGCGCACCTCGCGCTCATCGCCGAGGGCGACCTGCGGCCGACCGGGGAGCGGATCGCCGAGCGGGCCGGGATCTCGCTGCGGACGCTCTGGACCAACTTCAAGGACATGGAGACCCTCTTCGAGGCCAGCGGGGCGGAGGTGCTCCGCCGGCAGGACGAGGCCTACCGGCCGATCTCGCCGGCGTTGCCGCTGACGAGGCGGATCGAGGCGTACTGCCGGCAGCGGGCCCGGCTGCTCCAGCTCATCGCGCCGTCGGCGCGGGCGGCGCAGATGCGGGAGCCCGTGTCGGAGCAGTTGCACCGCAACCGCCTCATGCACATCGCCCGGGTGCGCGACGAGGTCGAGACCCTCTTCGCCGCCGAGCTGGCCCGGGCCGGCCGGGGGCGCAAGCAGCTGGTCGACGCGATCGTGGCGGCGAGCATGTGGCCGGCCTGGTCCATGCTCCGCGACGGCCTGGGGCTCAGCGCCGCCTCGGCCCGCGCCGTGATGGCCCGCACCGTGGGCGCCCTGCTGGCCCAGGTCGCCGAGCACTGAGCCATCCCGGCCTCTTTCCAACCCGTTACGCATAGGTGACACTCGATGCATGGTTAGTGCATCAACAGTGCAAATAACCGCGCTGCCGGGCCGGGATGAGGAGTGCGGGGCGATCCGCCGGCTCCTCGGCGATTTGGCCGACGGCGGCGGCGCGCTGGTGTTCCACGGCGAGCCGGGATCGGGCCGTACCGCGCTGCTCGACCACGCCCACCGGCACGCCGACGGATGCGCCGCCATCGCCGCGGCCGGTCTCGCGGAGGAGGCGGCCCTGCCGTACGCCGGGCTGCAACGCCTCCTCGACCCCGTGCTGGACCGGGCCGGCGACCTCCCGGGCCGGCAGGCGCACCTGCTGCGCCGGGCACTGGCCGGCGCGGGCTGCCCGCCCGAGCACCGGCTCGCGCTCTGCCTGGCCGTCCTGGGGCTGCTCGCCGCCGCGGCGCGGGAGCGTCCGCTGCTGTGCACCGTGGACGACGTCGACCGGGGTGATCGCGCGACCGCCGAGACGCTCGCGTTCGTGGCCCGGCGGCTGCGTCGGCAGCGGGTCGCCGTCATCCTCACGACGACCGCCACGCCCCCCGCCGGCCTGCCGACCTACCGGCTGGGCCCCCTGACCGAGCGGGAGAGCGCCGCCCTCCTCGCCGACCGGCTGCCCGAGCCGCCGATCCCTCCGGTGGCCGCGGCGCTCGCCGCGGCCGCCCGCGGGAACCCGCAGGCCCTCGTCGACCTCGCCGGCCGGCTCAGCCCCGCCCAGTGCCGGGGTGACGAACCGCCGCCGGACGCCCCGCCGCCCGACGGCGCGCTCGGACGGGCCTACCGGTCCCGCCTCGACGAACTGCCCGGCGACACCCGGCGGGTGCTCCTGCTCGCCGCGCTCGACGAGGACGGCGCGCCGGACACCCTCGTCCGCGCCGCGCTCGCCAGCGGCACCTCGATCGCCGCGCTCGCCCCCGCCGAGCTGGCCGGGCTGGTCCGGGTCGCGGCGCACCGCGTCACGTTCCCGCACCCCGCCGCCCGGGCCGTGGTGGCGGACGCCGCCCCGCTGGCCGCGCGCCGGGCCGCGCACCGGCGCCTCGCCGGGGTGCTGGACGACCCCGCCCACCGGCTCGGCCGGGCACTGCACCTCGCGGCGGCCGCCGCCGGCCCCGAACCGGGGCTCGCCACCGAACTGGAGCGGGCCGCCGGCCACGACGGCGGACTCCGCGCGTCCGCCGCCCTGGAGCGCGCCGCCGAGCTGAGCGACGACCCCGTGTGCGCCGCGCGGCGACGGGTCGGCGCCGCCGCGTACGCCTGGGGTGCGGGCGACGCCCGGCGGGCCCGGCTGCTGCTGGCCGGCCTCGGGCCGGTGCCGCCGGCCGTCGCCGGGCGGGCCGACCTGCTCCGCGGCGAGATGGAACTGCGCGGTGGCCGGACCCCGGCGGCCATGCGGGCGCTGCTCGCCGCGGCGGACGCGCTGGCCGGCACCGACCGCGCGCTGGCGCTCACCGCGCTGGCGCGGGCCGGCGAGGTGCTCTGCTTCTCCGGCGAGCAGTACCGCTACGCCGACCTCGCCCGGCGGGCCCGCGCCCTCGCCCGCCCCGGAGATCCGCCCGCGACCGAGCTGACCAGCACCTACCTCGCCGGGGTGGGCGCCACGCTGCGGGGCGACCTGGAACAGGCCGGTCCCGCCCTGCGCCGCGTCGTCGTGCGCGGCGGCCAGCTCACCGGGCAGGCGCTCACGCCGGCCGCGCTGACCTGGGCGGCGTCGGCCGGCCTGCTGGTGGCCGTGGACGGCGCGGCCCACCGTCTCGCCGAGCGCGCCGTCGAGCTGGCCCGCGACACGCACGACCTCGCCGCACTGCCCCGCGCGCTGGAGCTGCGGGCCACGGCCGAGTACTGGCTGGGCCGGCACCGGGCGGCGGCGGAGAGCTGCCGGGAGGGGCTGCGCGTCGCGCGCGCCACCGGACAGGTCAACGCGGCCGACGTGCACCTGGGGCTGCTCGCGGTGCTCGCGGCGGTACGCGCCGACCGGGAGACCTGCCTGCGGCGGCTACGCGAGATCCGCGACGAGCCGGCGCCGCACCGCCGGCCCCGGGCGCTGGCACAGTGGGCGCTCGCGGTGCTCGACCTGACCGCCGGCCGGCACGCCGCCGCAGCGACCCGGCTCGCCGAGCTGGCCCGCCCCGCCACCGGCCGGGGGCAGGTCCTCGTGCAGGTGATGGCCACCCCGTACCTCGTGGAGGCCGCCGCCCACCTGCCGCACCGGCCGGCGGCGGCCGCCGCGCTCGCGGTCTTCGACCGCTGGGCCAGCAGCACGGCCAGCCCGTCCCGGCGCGCGCTGTCGGCCCGCTGCCACGCGCTGCTCGCCCCCCGCGGCAGCGCCGAGGCCGAGGAACGGTTCCGCGACGCGTTGCGGCTGCACCCGGCCGACGCGGACGCCTTCGAACGCGCCCGCACCGCCCTGCTCTTCGGCCGTGAGCTGCGGCGGGCGCGCCGACGCCGGGACGCCCGGGACCACCTGCACGACGCGTGGGAGACGTTCACGCTGCTCGGCGCGACCGCCTGGGCCGACCAGGCCACCGCCGAACTGCGCGCGGCCGGGGAGTCGGTCGCCGCGCCCGACCCGGCCGCCGCGCGGCTGCTCACCGGTCAGCAGCTGCGGATCGCCCGCCTGGTCGCCGAGGGGGCCACCAACCGCGAGGTCGCCGCCCGGATGTTCCTCTCCACCCGGACCGTCGACCACCACCTGCGCAACATCTTCCACCGGCTCGGCATCCGGTCGCGCACCCAGCTCGCCCGGGCGCTGGACCAGGACGTGCCGGTCGGGGCCCGAAGCGCCGCCGGGACGCGCGTCAGCGCCGGTCCTGGATCAGGGACATGAGCCGGCCGTGCGTCTCGGCGTCGCCGGCCGCCACGAGGCCGCGGACCCCCGGCCCGGCCGGGGTGCCGTCGAGGCCGGTGACCACGCACCCGGCGGCCCGGCACAGCGCGATGCCGGCGGCGAAGTGCACGCTGTCGGACAGGTCGTCGCCGTCGGTGACGTACGCGGCGCGCCGGCCCGCCGCGACCCAGGCCAACGCGAGCGTCGTCGACACGACCCGGGGTCGGAACCACCGCGCAAACCCCGGGTGGGCCAGCAGGTCGACGGCACGGAAGGCGGGCGCGCCCGGGAACGGCGGATCGAGGTTGACGTCCACCAGCCGGGTGGCGGCCGACGGCGCGAGCGGTGTGTCGACGCCGTCGCGGCGCAGCCAGGCGGCCGTGCCGTCGGTGACGAAGACCTCGTCGGCGAACGGGTCGGCGACCGCCGCGGCCCGGCCGGGCAGGGTCACGTTGACGGCCACCAGCATGGTGCCGACGGCGTAGTTCAGCGTGCCGCACAGGGGATCCACCAACCACCGGCGCGCCGCGTCGGCCGCGCCCTGCCGGCCGCCCTCCTCGCCGAGCACCGCGTCCCCGGGCCGGGCGGCGCGGATGACCTCGACGATCCTCTGCTCCGCGGCCACGTCGGCGGCCGTGGCGAAGTCGCCGCCGCCCTTGTCGACGCGGCTCAGCCGCTGGCCGTACATGCTGCGGACGACGTCCGCGCCGGCGCGCGCCGCGGCGACCGCGACCCCGGCGTCGTCGAGGTCCGTCCAAGAGTTGATCATCTGCGGAGCGTATCGGGATGGGACGGGGCGCGAGCGCCGGCCCGACCACACGTCGGCCGGGACCGGCCCGGTCGCCGGGGCCCCGGCCCGTCCGCGTGCCGGTCGCCCGTCCGGGCCCGCCGTCCCGCGTGGTCGTCTACGGCCGGCTCAGGGCACCACGACCGTGCGCGCGCCCTCGCCGCGCGCCATCCGGTCCAGGGCCGCCGTGGCGCCGTCCAGACCGGTGCGGTCGGTGATCAGCGGGGCGAGGTCGAGCGAGCCGTCGAGCACCGACCGGGCCAGTTCGGGCACGTCGCGGTCCGGGTCGGACGAGCCGTAGACCGAGGCGAGCAGCGTACGGGCCGAGTGGAAGATCTCCAGCGCGCCGAGCGGGACGACGTCGTCCTTGGCGCCCATGCCCACCACGGTGACCGTCCCGCCCCGCCGGGCGGCCCGCCACGCGGCGCGGATGGTCCCGCCCCGGCCCACGCACTCGACCGCGTGGTCGGCGCCCCGGCCCCCGGTCCGTTCGCGGACCGCCCTGCTCAGCGAGTCGCCGGAGAGCAGGAACTCGGTGGCGCCGGCCGCGAGCGCCAGCTCCGCCTTGGCGGGGGAGACGTCGACGGCCAGCACGGGGTCAGCGCCGGCCGCCCGGGCCGCGCCCACCACCGCCAGGCCGACGCCGCCCAGGCCGATCACCACGACCGACTCGCCAGCGGCCACCCGCGCCGTACGGCGGACCGCGCCGACCCCGGTGAGCACCGCACAGCCGAGCAGCGCCGCGGCCTCGAACGGCAGCTCGGCCGGGACCGGGATCACCGCCGCCTGGGGCACCACCACCTCCTGCGCCAGGGCGCCGAGGCCCAGCGTCACGTGCAGGGGTTCCCCGGCCGCCGTCGCGCCCCGGGCCGCGGCGGGCGCCCCGCCCCGCTCGCAGAGCCAGGGCTCGCCGTGCCCGCAGAACCAGCACCGCCGGCAGGGCGGCGCCCAGTTCAGCACCACGTGGTCGCCCGGCCGCACCCGGGTGACGTCCGCGCCCACCTCGACGGCCACGCCGGCCGCCTCGTGCCCGAGCACCAGCGGGTACGGCGCGGCGAGCGTCCCGTTCACCATGGACAGGTCGGAGTGGCACACCCCGGCGGCGCGGACCGCCACGCGGACCTCGTCCGGCCCCGGGGCGGGCAGAACGACCTCCTCGACCCGCGGCCGCTCACCCACCCCGCGGACGACGAGCGCCCTCACCGCTGGATCGACTTGGTCTGGAGGAACTCGGCGAGCCCGTGGCGGCCCAGCTCCCGGCCGATCCCGGACTGCTTGTAGCCGCCGAACGGCGCGAGCGGGTTGAACGGCGCGCCGTTGACGTCCACGGCGCCGGTGCGCATCCGCCGGGCCACCCGCACCGCGCGTTCCTCGTCCGCCGACCAGACCGCGCCGGCCAGGCCGTACCGGGAGTTGTTCGCCACCGCCACCGCGTGGTCGTCGTCGTCCACCGGGATCACGGCGAGCACCGGGCCGAAGACCTCCTCCTGCGCCAGGGCGCTGTCCGGGTCGACGTCGGCGATCACGGTGGGCGCCACGTACCAGCCCCGGTCCGGCACCGGGGCGTCCGGACCGCCGGCGACCAACCGGCCGCCGTCGGCGAGGCCGCGGGTGACGTGGCCACGCACCCGCTCCCGCTGCGCGGCGGACACGAGCGGGCCGAGCCGGGTCGCCGGGTCGAACGGGTCCCCGAGCCGGTAGCCCGCGGCGACCTTGGCGGCCAGCTCCAGCGCCTCGTCGTACCGGGAGCGGTGGACGAGCATGCGGGTCCAGGCGGTGCAGGTCTGACCGGAGTTGAGGAACGCGTTGCCGACTCCGACCTTCACGGCGGTGAGCAGGTCGGCGTCGTCGAGGACCACGTTCGCCGACTTGCCGCCGAGTTCGAGCGCCACCCGGGCGATCCGGTCCGCCGCGAGGTGCGAGATCCGCCGGCCGGTCGCCGTCGAGCCGGTGAAGGAGACCATGTCGACGTCCGGATGCGCGGCGATGGCCTCGCCGACCACCGGGCCGGTGCCGGTGACCAGGTTGACCACGCCCGGCGGGAGGCCGGCCTCGTGGATCGCGTCGAAGAGCAGGTACGACACCAGCGGGGTGAGTTCGCTCGGCTTGAGCACCACCGTGCAGCCGGCCGCGAGGGCGGGGGCGAGCTTCGCGACCACCTGGTGCAGCGGGTAGTTCCACGGCGTGATGGCACCGACGACGCCGACCGGCTCGCGGACGACGGTGGAGTTGCCGACCGTCTCCTCGGTGGCCGGGTGCGCGGCCAGCTCGACGTAGCTGTGCAGCACGGTGAGCGGGAGGGCCGCCTGGACGCGGGTGGCGAGCTTCAGCGGCGCGCCCAGCTCCAGGGCCACGGTGCGGGCGATCTCGTCGGCCCGCGCCGAGAGGGCGGCGTGCAGCCGGTCCAGGTGCGCGGCACGCTCGGCCGGTGGGGTGGCGGCCCAGCCGTCGAAGGCGGCCCGGGCGGCGGCCACGGCCCGGTCGACGTCGGCGGCCGTGCCGGCCGGCACGGCCGCGATGACCTCCTCCGTCGCGGGGTTGTGCACCGGGATCGTCTCGCCGCCGGAGGCGGTGACCCAGCGGCCGTCGAGATAGAAGTCGGTCCGTGCGAGATCCATGGCGCCCCTCACGTACGTCGCCAAACTAGCGCTGCAAGTTTGGACCCTAGTACGCCTCCGCGGGCGGCGGGAGGGGTGGCAGCGGCCCGACCTGGCGCTCGTACGTGCGCGACAGTCCGTCGATGAGCGCGTCGAGGCCGAGCGCGAACGCGCCCTCGTCCACCTGCTGCTGGTGCTCGGCGAGGCGGTGCGCCTGCGTGAGGTGCGGGTACTGCTCGGCGTACAGGCCGGGGTCCTCCACGAACCCGCGGGCGAACGACCCCAGCGCGGACCCGGCCACGAAGTAGCGCATGAGCGCCCCGATGTGGGTGGCCCGCGCCGGCGGCCAGCCGGCGTCGACCAGGCCGCCGTAGACGGCGTCCGCCATGGCGAGCGCCGCCGGCCGGCGCCCCGGGCCGCGGGCCAGGTACGGCACGATGTGCGGGTGCGCGGCGAGCGCGGCCCGGTACGAGTGCCCCCACCGGCGTAGCGCCTCCCGCCAGTCGACCCGGCCGAAGAACGACACGTCCACCTGCGCCGTGATGCTGTCGGCCACCGCGTCGAGGATCTCGTCCTTGGTGGCGAAGTGGTTGTAGAGGGAGGGGCCACGTACCCCGAGTTCGGCGGCGAGCCGCCGGGTCGAGAAGGCCTCCAGCCCCTCGGCGTCGATCAGCGCGGCGGCGGCCTCGACGATCCGCTGCCGGCTGAGCAGCGCCTGCCGCGGCCGGGGCATCCGGTCCTCCTTCCCTCGGTGACGGTGACCGGCGCGGTGTCGCCGTCGGCGGCCACCTGGGCGGTGCCCCGCCGGCCGGTCGCCGGGTCGGTGCCCCGCCGGGGCCCGTCCCGCCGGTCCGCGAGGTCGGCGGGCTGCCCGGTGGTCCGCCGGAAACTCTGCCACAGCGGGTCTGGACTTCATTTAACTTGCACCGCTAGTTTATCTCCATGGACCTGGGTCTCTCCGCGGAACAGGCGGCGGTCCGCCGGCTCGCCGCCGAGTTCGTCGACCGGGAGGTGCGGCCGCACGCGGCGGAGTGGGACCGGCGCGAGTCGGTCGACCCGGCGATCGTCGGGCTCCTCGGCGACCTCGGTTTCCTCGGCCTGACCATCCCCGAGTCCGACGGCGGCTCCGGCGGCGACCACCTGACGTACTGCCTGGTGCTCGAGGAACTGGGTCGGGGCGACTCGGCCGTCCGGGGCATCGTCTCCGTCTCGCTCGGCCTGGTCGCCGCGTCGATCGCCCGGCACGGCTCGGCCGAGCAACGGGCCCACTGGCTGCCGCGGCTCTGCTCGGGAGCGGCCCTGGGCTGCTTCGCGCTCACCGAGCCCGACAGCGGATCGGACGCCGCCGCGCTGGCGACCCGTGCCGTCCGCGACGGCGGCGACTGGCTGCTCACCGGCACGAAGACGTTCATCACCAACGGCACCACGGCCGACCTGGCGCTGGTCTTCGCCCGCACCGGCGAGCCCGGTCACCGGGGCATCACGGCGTTCCTCGTGCCCACCGACAGCCCCGGGCTGGCCCGGCGGGAGATCCACGGCAAGCTCGGCCTGCGCGGCCAGGCCACCGGTGAGCTGCGCTTCGACGGCGTACGGGTGCCCGACTCCGCGCGCCTCGGCGAGGAGGGCGGGGGCTTCCGGCTGGCGATGGCCACCCTCGCCAAGGGGCGGATGTCGGTCGCCGCCGGCTGCGTCGGCATCGCCCAGGGCTGCCTGGACGCCGCCGTCGCGTACGCCGCGCAGCGCACCCAGTTCGGCAAGCCCATCGCCGGCCACCAGCTCGTGCAGCAGATGATCGCCGCCATCGCGGTCGACACGGCCGCGGCGCGGCTGCTCGTCTGGCAGGTGGCCGACCTCCTCGACCGCGGCGAGCCCTACGCCACGGAGGCGTCCATGGCCAAGCTCTTCGCCAGCGAGGCCGCCGTGCGCGCCGCCAACAACGCCGTGCAGGTCTTCGGCGGGTACGGCTACATCGACGAGTACCCGGTCGGCAGGTACCTCCGCGACGCCCGCGTCACCACCCTCTACGAGGGCACCAGCCAGATCCAACAGCTCCTCATCGGCCGCGCGCTCACCGGCGTGAGCGCCTTCTGACGAGGGGGAAGCCCCCACCCACCACCCGGAGGAACCATGGACTTCGCGCTATCCGACGAGCAGCGGGCCATCCGCGACACGGCCCGCGACTTCATCGCCCGGGAGGTCATGCCGCTGGAGCAGGAGCTGCTGCGGCGGGAGCGCGCGCACCGGCCCGGCCTCGACCGCGGGGAGCTGCGCGAGCTGCAGCTCAAGGCGCGCAAGTTCGGCTTCTGGGGCCTCGCGACGCCGGAGGAGTACGGCGGCATGGACCTGCCGGCCGTCACCCAGTCGCTGATCTGGACCGAGATCGGCCGCTCGTTCGTGCCGTTCCGCTTCGGCGGCGAGGCCGACAACATCCTCTTCTACTGCAACGAGGAGCAGAAGCGGGAATACCTGCTGCCGACCATCGAGGGCGAGCGGTCGAGCTGCTTCGCCATCACCGAGCCGGGCGCCGGTTCGGACGCCGCGAACATCCGGCTCAGCGCGCGCCGCGACGGCGGTGACTGGGTGCTCAACGGCGAGAAGACCTTCATCACGGGCGGCAACGAGGCGGACTTCGCCATCGTCATCGCCGTCACCGACCCGGAGAAGGGCGCCCGCCGCGGCGGCGCGACCGCGTTCCTCGTGGACCGGGACATGGGGTGGCGCTCGGAGTTCATCCCGACGATGGGCGAGGGCGGCCCGGCGTCGCTGGTCTTCGACGACGTGCGGGTGCCCGAGCGGAACATCCTCGGCGAGCTGGGGCAGGGCTTCGCGCTCGGGATGGAGTGGATCGGCAAGGGTCGCTACACCATCCCGTCGCACGCCGTCGGCATCGCCGAGCGCGCGCTCGGGATGGCCATCGCGTACGCCAACACCCGCGAGACGTTCGGCCGGCCGATCGGGGAGAACCAGGCGATCCAGTGGATGATCGCCGACTCGGAGACCGAGCTGGAGGCGGCCCGGTGGCTCATCCTGCGTGCCGCCTGGACGGTCGACCAGGGCATGGACCCGCGGCACGCGTCGTCGATGGCGAAGCTCTACGGCGCCGGCATGGTCAACCGCGTCGTCGACCGGGTCCTGCAGATCCACGGCGGCATGGGCTACACCCGCGAGCTGCCGATCGAGCGGTGGTACCGGCAGGTCCGGCTCTACCGGATCTTCGAGGGCACCGACGAGATGCAGCGGCTCATCATCTCCCGCGACCTGCTGCGCGGCTACACCAAGCTGGGAGGGCACCTGGCATGAGGACGTTCGCCTCCGTCGACGAGCTGGCCGGCGCGGTCGGCGAGACCCTGGGCCCCGGCCCGTGGCTGCCGATCGACCAGAAGCGGGTCGACCTGTTCGCCGACGCCACCGACGACCACCAGTGGATCCACGTCGACCCGGAGCGCGCCGCCGCCGGCCCGTTCGGCGGCACCGTCGCGCACGGCTACCTCACCCTGTCGCTCCTGCCGGCCCTGGTCGGCGGGCTCTGGCGGGTCGGGGGCGTCGGCATGGGGGTCAACTACGGCCTCAACCGGGTGCGCTTCCCCGCGCCGGTGCGGGTCGGCAGCAGGGTACGGGCCAGCGCCACGCTCGCCGACGTCTCCCCGGTCGACGGCGGCGTCCAGGTGGTCGCGGCGGTCACCGTGGAGAGCGACGCGGGCGGCAAACCGGTCTGCGTCGCCGAGACCGTCAGCCGCCTGTACCGGGAGGTGTCCCGATGACCGCGCTGTCGCTGGCCATGATCCTGGCCGAGTCGGCCCGCCGGCACGCCGACACCGTCGCCGTCGTCGACGGCGACATCCGGGTGACGTACGCCGAACTGTGGCTGGAGGCGCGCAGCTACGCCGCCGGGCTGCGCGAGCTCGGCGTCGCCCCGGGCGACGCGGTGGCCCTGCTCGCCCCGAACGTGGCCGACTTCCCCCGCGTCTACTACGGCACGCTCGCCGCCGGCGCGGTGCTGGTGCCCGTGCACCTGCTGCTCACCCCGGACGAGGCCGCGCACGTGCTGCGCGACAGCGGGTCGAGCGTGCTGGTCTGCCACACCTCGCAGCTCGCCCTCGGCGCCGCGGCGGCGCAGGCGGCCGGCGTACGACTCGTGACGGTCGGTCCGGCCGTGCCGGGCGCTCCGGCGCCCCGCCTCGAGGACGCCGGCGAGACCGTGCCGCCACTGCCGTCGTACGTCACGCGGCAGGCCGAGGATCCCGCGGTGATCCTCTACACGAGCGGCACCACCGGGGTGCCCAAGGGCGCCGTCCTCACCCACGTCAACCTCGTCATGAACGCGACCGTCAACGTCTTCGACGCCAACGACTCGCGCAGCAGCGACGTGGTGCTCGGCTGCCTGCCGCTGTTCCACAGCTTCGGCCAGACCGTGGCGATGAACGGCACGTTCCGCATCGGCGCGACGCTGGTGCTGCTGGCCCGGTTCACCGGTCCGGAGGCCATCGACGTGATGCTGCGCGAGGGCGTGACCGTCTTCCACGGCGTACCCACCATGTACGTGGCGCTGCTGGAGGCGGCCCGCGGCCGCGGCGAGCTGCCCCGGCTGCGGCTGTGCATCTCCGGCGGCGCGTCGCTGCCGGTGGCCGTGCTGGAACGCTTCCACGCCGCGTTCGACACGACGGTCTACGAGGGGTACGGGCTGTCGGAGACCTCCCCGGTGGCGACCACGAACCAGCCGCACTTCGGCACGCGCGCCGGCACCATCGGGCACCCGATCTGGGGTGTCGAGGTGGAGATCGCCCGCGCCGACGTGGACGACCGGATCGAGCTGCTCCCGGCCGGCGAACTCGGCGAGATCGTCATCCGGGGTCACAACGTCTTCGCCGGCTACCTGGGCCGGCCCGAGGCCACGGCCGAGGCCATGGTGGACGGGTGGTTCCGCAGCGGCGACCTCGGCCGCAAGGACGCCGACGGGTTCGTCACGATCGTCGACCGGAAGAAGGATCTGATCATCCGGGGCGGCTTCAACGTGTACCCGCGCGAGGTGGAGGAGGCCCTCGCCCGGCACCCGGCCGTCGGCCAGGTGGCGGTGATCGGCCTGCCCGACCCGCGCCACGGCGAGGAGGTCTGCGCCGTCGTGGTGCCCGACCCGGCGGCGGACGTGCCGAGCGAGCAGGAGCTGATCGACTGGGCGCGGGAGCACCTCGGCCGGCACAAGTACCCGCGCCAGGTCCGGTACGTCGACGCGCTGCCGATCGGTCCCAGCCACAAGGTGCTCAAGCGGGAACTCCGCCGCGCCCTGGCCCCCGCCCCGCCCGCATAGAACTCACTCCTCCCGGTGGTCCTCGTCGTCCGGGATGATCGCCTCGCGCTGCTCCACGGCGTCCGCCGGGTTCGCGTCCTCGGGCAGCCAGGTCAACGAGTCCTGCTCGCCCGGTGGCGGCGAGCCCTGCTCGGCGACGTCCGCCTCGCTGGCCTCCACCGGCGGGGTGGTCGGGGTGACGTCCTGCTGCGCGTCGTCCACCACCGGCTGGCGCTGCTCCAGGGCGTCGGCCTCCGGCGGTTCGCGCAGCGGGTCGTCCGGGTCGACGGTCATGTCGCATCCCTCCGGGCACATCGGTGGTGGGTCGCCTCCTTAGTTCCCCGATGACGCGCCGGAAACCCGGGCACCGGGGGTGAAGAGGACACGGGCGCCGGGTACCCGGGCCCATGCCCGAGGGCCACCTCATCCACCGGTACGCGCGGGAGCAGCACGCCGACCTCGCCGGCCGGGTGCCGCGGCTGTCCAGCCCGCAGGGCCGCTTCGACCCCGGCCCGTACGCCGGCCGGACGCTGCGGGCCGTCGAGGCGTACGGCAAGCACCTGCTGTACCACGTCGACGACCGCCCCGTCCTGCACGTGCACCTGGGCATGCGCGGCCTCTGGCTGCGGTACGACGACCCGGCCGTGCCGCCCCGCGCGGGGGTGCGGCTGCGGCTCGCCACGGACGCCGTGGCGTACGACCTGATCGCGCCGATCCGGTGCGAACCGCTCCCGGCCGACGGCGAGCGGGCGCTGCGGGCCTCGCTGGGCCCGGACCCGCTGCGGGCCGACGCGGACGCCGACGAGGCGGTACGCCGGCTGGTCGCCGCGGGCGGGGCCGTCGGGGCGGCGGTGCTCGACCAGTCCGTCTGGGCGGGCATCGGCAACGCGTGGCGGGCCGAACTGCTCTTCCTGGCCGGCGTCGACCCGGACGCGCGCGGCGTCGGGCCGCAGACCGCGCGGCGGCTCTGGGAGCTGGCGGTGCGTCACCTGGCGCTGGGCCGGGACGCCGGGCAGGTCGTGAGCGACCCGGCCGCGCCCGACGAGCGGTGGGTCTACAAGCGGGAGGCGTGCCGGCGCTGCGGCGCCCCGGTGCGTCGCTGGACCCTGGGCGGCCGCACGGCGTACGCCTGCCCCGTGGACCAACCCACCTCGTCGATCTTGCACTAACCGCCCCGACAAAGCCGGGCCAAAGGGGCATCACGGGGGCCGAAAGTGCAAGATCGCGGGGGGCGCGGGGGAGTGGCCGGCGCGGGCTAGGTTGTTGCGCTAGCTAGGTAGTGGCGCTAGGGTCTGGCCGTGATCTTTCGAGCGGTGGGCCGGCCGGGATGAACCAGGAACGGCGGGCGCAGTGGCTGCGCGGGGTGCTCGACCTGTGCGTGCTCGCGCTGCTCAGCCGGGGCGAGTCCTACGGCTACGAGCTGTCCCAGGCGCTGCGGGCCCACGGGCTGGGCACCGTGCAGGGCGGCACCCTCTACCCGGTGCTGCTGCGGTTGCAGCGCTCCGGCCTGCTCACCGCGCACTGGCGGGAGGGCGAGACCGGGCCCGCCCGGAAGTACTACCGGATCAGCCCGGCCGGCAGCGCGGCGCTGCGCGCGGCCGCGATCGACTGGAGCGCCTTCGCGGCGAGCGTGGGCGCGATACTGAGCGAGGAGCCGAAGCGGTGAACCACAACGCCTGGCTCGCCGCCCTCACCGGCGAGCTGCGCCGGCACGGGGTGGGGCCCGACCTGACCGGTCACGTCGTCGCCGAGGCGGCCACACATCTGGCGAAGAGCGGCGAGTCGCCGCTGCGGGTATTCGGCCCGCCGGACGCGTACGCCCGGGCGGTCGCCGACAGCCTCGGCGGCCCCGACGTACGCCCGCCGCGACGCCACCCGGGCCCGGTGCGGCTCGCGGCGCGGGGCATCACGAAGCGCTACCGGGGGCGGACGGTCCTGGACCGGGTCGACCTGACCGTCCGGGCGGGGGAGATCGCGGCGGTGGTCGGCGCCAACGGCGCCGGCAAGAGCACCTTCCTGCGGATCTGCGCCGGCCTGCTGAGCCCCGACGCGGGCACCGTCGCGGTGCACGGCACGCTCGGCTACTGCCCCCAGGACGGCGGCACCGCCGAGTTCCTCAACCCCGACGAGCACTTCGTGCTGATCGGCGCGGGCCGGGGCCTGGGCCGGGCGGCGGCCCGGCGGGCCGGTCGCGCGGGCGCCGCCGCGCTGGAGTGGACGCCGCCGCCGCGCACCCAGGCGCGGCACCTCTCCGGCGGCACCCGGCAGAAGCTGAACCTCGTCCTGGCCCGGCTCGGCGAGCCCGACGTGCTGCTGCTCGACGAGCCCTACCAGGGCTTCGACCGGGGCACCTACCTCGACTTCTGGCACGAGGTGTGGCGCTGGCGCGACGCCGGCAAGGCCGTCGTGGTCGTCACCCACCTGCTCAACCAGCTCGACCGTGTCGACACCGTCCTCGACCTGACCGCCTCCCGGGAGCGCGACGCATGACCAGGATCCTCGTGGTCGCCGAGACCGCCCTGCGTGAACTGGTGCGCCGCCGCACCGTGCTGATCATCCTCCTGCTGTTCCCGCTGGCCTTCTACCTGAGCCGCCGCGGCGACCACCTCGGCCAGTCGATCCGGTTCGTCTGCCTCGGCCTGGGCTGGGCGCTGAGCACCGCCGCCCTCTTCGCCGGCAGCGCGGCGCGCGGCATCGAACCCCGGCTGCGGCTCTCCGGGTACGGGAGCCTGCACCTGGTGCTCGGGCGGCTGCTCGCCCTCTGGACGGTCGGCGTGCTGCTGTCCGCGCCGTACTTCCTGCTCATCCTCGTCGACCAGCACGACGTCCGGTACGGCGCGATCGCCCTCGTCATGGCGCTGACCGTGCTCGTGGCCGTCCCCTTCGGCCTGCTGCTGAGCGCCGTCCTGCCGCGCGAGCTGGAGGGCACGCTCGTGCTGCTCACCGTGGTGGGCCTCCAGATGGTGATGGACCCGGCCAGCACCGCCACCCGGGCGCTGCCGTTCTGGTTCAGCCGCGAGATCGGCACGTACGCCATCGACCACACCGACGGCGGCTACCTGACCCGCGGCCTGGTCCAGGGGCTGTCGTTCGCGGTCGCCCTCACGCTGCTCGTCGCGGTGGCCGCCGCCGTCCGGCTGCGGCAGCGCCGGCACCTGCGGTTCGCTTAGGGCAGTCCGCGGTCGATTTGCGGGGTCGACGACATCGGGTGCTCTCGCGGCGATGAGTTCGCCGGCGCCGGCAGGTCTACCTCCCGACCGACACCACCCACGGAGCGGGAGTACGACATGGGCCTCATCCACATCGAGCTGTTCACGACCCTCGACCTCGTCGGGCAGGCGCCCGGCGGCCCCGACGAGGACCCGGCGGGGTTCCCGTTCGGCGGCTGGCAGGCGCCCCTGCTGGACGAGGTCTCCGGGGCGCAGGTCGGCGCCGCGTACGAGGGCACGGACGCCCTCCTGCTCGGCAGGCGGACGTACGACATCTTCGCCGCCTACTGGCCGCACCACGAGGGCGGCGAGGACAGCGAGATCGCCGCGCTCTTCAACCGGATCCCGAAGTACGTGGCCTCCCGCGGCCGACCCGACCTGTCGTGGGCCGGGTCCACACAGCTCGGCCCGGACCTGGCCGCCGCGGTGCGCGACGTCCGGGACCGGCACGAGCACGTGAAGGTGGTCGGGAGCCTGAACCTCGTGCAGACCCTCCTGCGCGAGAAGCTCTTCGACCGGCTCGACCTCTGGGTGCACCCCATCGTGCTCGGCGTCGGGAAGAAGGTGTTCGACGGCGGCGCGGTGCCCACGAACCTCACGCTCCTCGAACCGCCGGCATCGAGCCCGAAGGGCACCGTGTACCTGCGCTACGGGCTCGCCGACGGCACGCCCGGGACGGGGGACATGAGCGCACCCGACCGCGGCGTCGGGAGCGGCGACTGAGGCCGACGCCGTGCCGGGTCAGCCCCGGGTCCGCGCCAGCAGCGCGACGACCTCCTCCGTGGTGCCGGTCTCGCCGAGCCGCGGGAAGATCCGCTCCAGGCTGGCGCGGTGCCCGTCGGCGTCGAGGTCGGTCATCGCGTCGGTGGCCAGGGTGACGTGGTAGCCGTGCTCGTACGCCGCCCGGGCGGTCGACTCCACACCGATGCTCGTGGCGATGCCGCCGAGCACGATCTGCGTCACGCCGCGGCGGCGTAGCTGCAGGTCGAGGTCGGTGCCGTAGAAGGCGCCCCAGTTGCGCTTGGTGACGACGACGTCGCCCGGGTGCCCGGTCAGCTCGTCGACGAGCGTGTCCCAGCCCTCCGGGCGGGTGCCGGCCGACCGGCGTTCGGTGCGACCGGGCGCGGCGTCCGACCCGTCCGGGGCGGTGGTGACGCGGACCAGCACGACCGGGAGGCCGTGGGCCCGGAAGGCGTCGGCGAGCCGGACGCCGCGGGCCACCACCTCGGCCGCCGGGTACGGCGCGGTGGGGGCGGCCACGATGCCGCGCTGGAGGTCGACGAGGACGAGCGCGGTGCGCGGGTCGAGCGTGGTGAGGGCCATCGGGTGTCCTTCCGGTTCGGGTGGTGGGCGGCGGGTGTCAGCCTGGAGCCGGCGCCCCGTCGGGCGCGCCGATCCGGCGCAGGGAACGGTCCGGCAGGACGACGAGCAGCAGCAGCGCGGCGCTGGCGACCATGACGAGCGCGAGTTCGTGCAGGCCGTCGGTGGCGGGCCGTCTCCCGCGCCGCCCGTGGTGGGGTGGCGCGGGTGGTCACGACCCGGTCAGCCGGTCCAGCAGGGCCAGCGCGCGCACGATCGTGCGGCGCTCGGCGTCGGTGTACCGCTCCCGCAGCATCCGGGCCAGCCACTCCTCGCGGGCCTGCCGGTCGCCCCGCACGCGCGCCCAGCCCGTGGCGGTGAGCGAGACGAGCTGGCGCCGACCGTCCGCCGGGTCGGGCGTGCGCGCGACGAGTCCCTGTTCGACGAGTGGCGCGAGGATCGCGGCCATCGACTGCGGACGGATCCGCTCGGCGGCGGCCAGGTCGCTGGCCGACGCCGCGCCCGTCGTGGCGAGCCGGCTCAGCACCGAGGTCTGCGAGGCGGTGAGGCCGCCCCGGTCGGGCACCTCGCGCAGCCGGCGGCGGAGTCGGCTGAACACCACCCGCAGCTCGTGCGCGGCGCGCACGGCGTCGGAGGAGAGGTCGGGACGGGCCACACCCGCACGCTAGAACCGTCAGCCTGAACTGAACAGTTCAGACTGACGGTTGTGAGGCGTGGAACACGCCGGGTCAGCGGGCCGGGTGGGCGGCCGCCGCGTGGCCCGCCGGCCCGAACGCGGTGAGGAAGCGGTCCCGGAAGGCGTCCATCGGCCAGACCGGCGCGTCCGGCCCGGGACGCAGCCCCTCCTGCCAGCCCCAGCCGGCGATCCGGTCGAGGACGGCCGGATCCCGGGCCACGACGGTGACCGGCACGTCCCGGCCGGCGTGCGGGCCGGTCACCACCGGAGCCGGCTGGTGGTCGCCGAGGAACACCAGCACCAGGTCGTCGTCGCCGTACGTCTCGACGTACGAGACCAGCGTCCGCAGCGAGTACGCGATCGCCCGCCGGTAGCCCGCCCGCGCCTCGGCCCGCCCCACCGTGTCCCCCGGGAGCGTGTCCCGGGCGGCGGCACCGGCGAAGACCGAGCCGTCGCCCACCTCGTCCCAGCCGATCAGGCGGGGCACCTCGGTCCAGGGCGAGTGGCTGGAGATCAGCGGGATCTCCGCCATCACGGGCCGGTCGGCCGGGGCCCGTTCGGTGCGTTCGAAGGTGGCGAGCGTGTACTGGTCGGGCATCGGCGCGTACGCGAACGTCGGACCCCGGTAGCCGAGCCGCGCGGTGTCGTAGTAGCCGTCGTACCCGAAGAACGCGCCCTCCGGCCAGGGTTGCGTGGCCGCCGGCATCACCCCGACGGTGCGCCAGCCGGCCCGCCGGAACGCGCCGTTGAGGGTGAGCCGGTCGCTGGCGAGCAGCGACCGGTGCCGCTGTTCGTTGTCGACCCAGAGGCCGGACAGGAGCGTGTCGTGCGCCAACCAGCTGCCGCCACCGGCCGTGGGGGAGGTGAGGAAGCCGCTGCGGGCCGCGTACCCGTCCGCCCGCAACCGCCGGTAGCCGGCGTCGAGCACCGGACCGACCTCGGCGGCGAGCCCCGGATCCTCGATCGCGCTGCGCCCGTAGCTCTCCACGAACGCGAGGACCACGTCCTTGCCGCGCAGGCCCGTGAGCAACTGGTCGCCCGGGGTGTCGGCGAACGGGTCGGCGGCGATGCGCGTGGCGAACGCGCCCCGGTCGCGCAGCCGCTCCCGGACCTCGGCGGCGTGCGACCCGACGAGGGAGCTGGTCCCGCTGTCGGCCACCGGGACGCCGAACGCCGCGCACGCCACCCAGACCACGGTGAGCGCGGCGACCGTCCGGGCCGCGGCCCGGTCGTGCCGCGCCACCAGCCGGGCCACCCGCCGCAGGGCGAGCGTCAGGAGCACCAGCAGCGTCCCGGTGAGCAGCACCGCGCCGGCCGCCGCCGCGAGCGCGCCGGCCCGCCCGGCCGCGTCGCCGAGGAAGCCGACGGCGTCGTCGAGCAGCGCCCAGTCCAGCACCAGGTCGAACGGCCGGTCCAGCGCGGCGTGGAAGCCCAGGTCGGCGACCTTCAGGACGGCCAGCACGCCGAGCGCCGGCCCGGCGGTCAGCACGGCCACGCGCCGCCCCCGCGCCGGCAGGGCGACCAGGAGGGCGAGGCCGAGGAGCGCTTCGAGGGGGATCCGCAGGAACGTGCCGGCCGAGAGCCGGTCGGTGCGGTCGGGCGCGAGCAGGACGGCGAGGACCAGCAGCCCGGCGAGGGCGGTGAGCACCCCGGAGGCGACGCGCCGCCACCTCCGGCCGGCACCGGCGTCCGGGACCGGAGACGGCGCCACCTCCGCGGGCGGTGCCACCGGCGCCGCATCCGCCGAGACCGAGGCTGGCGCAGCCTCCGCCGGAACGGCCGGCGCCGTCTCCGCCGGAATCGCCGTCTCCGTGGGCGCTGTCGTGGGTGGCCGGCGCCCGCCGGCGCGCCCCGGAACGCCGGTGCCGTCCCGCCGCGGCATCAGCGCCCCCAGCCGTCGCCGCCGTGCGCGGCCAGCGCCGGCGGTCGGGCCGGCGGGCCGCCCAGCGGCACCGGGGTCGGGCGCGCGGGCCGCGTGCGGTGCCGCCACAGCCACCGCACGTCCCGACCGAACGACTCGACGAGCAGGGCCAGGGCGGCGACGAGCAGCACCGTGGCCGCGGGCGCCGGCAGCAGGGCGGCCGCCGTCAGCACGACCCCCTGGGTCGCGGCGACCACCTTGCGCCACCGCCGGGGCGGCAGTGCGGCCCGCATCCACGGCAGCACCCACCCGGCGGCCACGAACGCGTACCGCATCCCGCCGACGGCCAGCACCCACGCGCCGGCGTCCGGTGCGACGTGCACGCTGAGCGCGAGCAGGAGGAACGCGTCGACCTCCATGTCGAAGCGGGCGCCGAGGGCGCTCACGGTGCCGGTCCGCCGCGCCACCCGGCCGTCGACCGCGTCCAGCAGCAGCGCGACGGCCGCGAGGGCCACCAGGAGCCCCACCGGTACGGGCCGGTCGAACCCGTCCACGACCAGCGCGGTCACGGCGCCGACCAGGACCGACCGGGTGAGCGTGACCCAATCCGCCGGCCCGAGCCCCCGGGCGCCCGCCCGGCGCAGCCCCCGGGCGAGCGCGCCGCAGCTTCCCACGCCGTACGCGGCGCCGGCGCACCACGCCGCGACGCCCAGCCCGACCGTCGTGTCCAGCACGGCGAGGAGGGCGAGCTGGGCGATCAGCCCGACAATCGGACCAGTTCGAACCGTTCGCACCGTGCCTCCGTGTTTATGATCGACGACCCTGTCAGGGAACACGGAAATCGCGAGCGTTCGGTTCGGTCGGGCGCGCAGTGAGGAGCAGCCGGTGACCCGTGAGGCGTACGCCTTCTGGCTCCGCTCGCCCGGCGAGGGCGAGATCCGCCCGGTGCGGCTGGCCGACCCGGGCGAGGACGAGGTGCTGGTCCGCACCCGCTTCACGGGGGTGAGCCGGGGCACCGAGACGCTGGTCTTCGCCGGCCGGGTGCCCGCCGACCAGTACGCCGTGATGCGGGCGCCCTTCCAGGAGGGCGACTTCCCGGCGCCGGTGAAGTACGGCTACCTGAACGTCGGCGTGGTCGAGGAGGGCCCGGCCGAGCTGTGCGGGCGCACCGTGTTCTGCCTCCACCCCCACCAGACGGCGTACGTGGTGCCGGCCTCGGCGGTCGTCCCGGTGCCGGACGCCGTGCCACCGGCCCGGGCCGTGCTGGCCGGCACGGTGGAGACCGCCGTGAACGCCCTCTGGGACGCGGCGCCGCTGGTCGGCGACCGGGTCACCGTGGTGGGCGCCGGCATGGTCGGCTGCTGCGTGGCGGCCGTGCTCGCCCGCTTCCCCGGGGTGCGCGTGCAACTGGTCGACACCGATCCGGCCCGGGCCGACGTCGCCGCCGCCCTCGGCGTCGACTTCGCGCTCCCGGAGGAGGCGGCCGGCGGACGGGACCTCGTGGTGCACGCGAGCGCCACCGCGGCGGGCCTGCAACGCTCGCTGGACCTGCTCGTGCCCGAGGGCACCGTCGTCGAGCTGAGCTGGTACGGCGACCGCCCCGTGGAGCTGGCGCTCGGCGGCGTCTTCCACAGCGGCCGGCTCACCATCCGGGGCAGCCAGGTGGGCACCGTCTCGCCGGCCCGGCGGGACCGCCGCAGCTACGCCGACCGCCTGGCGATCGCCCTGGACCTGCTCGCCGATCCCGCGTTCGACGCGCTGATCACCGGCGAGTCCCGCTTCGTGGAGCTGCCCGACGTGCTCACCCGCCTGACGTCGGGCGAGCTGCCCGCCCTGTGCCACCTCATCGCCTACGACGGGGAGTGATCCGTGTTCAGTGTGACCGTCCGTGACCACATGATGATCGCCCACAGCTTCCGGGGGGAGGTCTTCGGACCCGCGCAGCGCCTGCACGGCGCGACGTTCGTGGTCGACGCCACGTTCCGCCGTGCCGAACTGGACGCCGACGGCATCGTGGTGGACATCGGCCTGGCCACCGAGCAGCTCAAGGAGATCCTCGGCGAGCTCACCTACCGCAACCTGGACGAGGAGCCGGCGTTCGCCGGCATGAACACCACGACCGAGGTGCTCGCCCGCACGGTCGCCGACCGGCTCGCCGAGCGGGTGCACGCCGGCCGGCTCGGCGAGGGCGCCCGCGGCCTCGCGGGCCTCACCGTGACGCTGCACGAGTCGCACGTGGCGTGGGCCAGCTACGAGCGGACTCTGTGAGGGGCGCGAACGCCGCGACGGCCGTCGGCCGGGACGCGCCCGCCGTGGGCGTGGTGCACGTCGTCCTGCCCAACGACATCGACGATCCGGCCTCGCCGAGCGGCGGCAACCACTACGACCGGCGGCTCTGCCGCGGCCTGGCCGAGCGGGGCTGGGCCGTACGCGAGCACGCGGTGGCCGGTGACTGGCCGCGCCCCGACGCGGCCGCCCGGGCGGCGCTCGCCGGGGTGCTCGCCGCGCTGCCGGACGGGGCCGTCGTGCTCGTCGACGGGCTGGTGGCCTCGGCCACGCCGGACGTGCTGGCGCCGCAGGCGGACCGGCTGCGCCTCGTCGTCCTCGTGCACATGCCGCTCGGCGACGACGCGGAGGCCCGGGCGCTGGGCGCGGCGCGGGCGGTGGTGACCACCAGCGGCTGGACCCGTGACCGGCTGCTCGACCGGTACGACCTGCCGGCCGGGCGGGTGCACGTCGCGACGCCGGGAGTGGATCCGGCGCCGCCGGCGAGCGGCACGGGCACCGGCGGCGGGCTGCTCTGCGTCGCGGCGGTGACCCCCACCAAGGGGCACGACGTGCTGGTCCGGGCCCTGGCGCTCGCCGCCGACCTGCCCTGGACGTGCACGTGCGCGGGGTCGCTCACCCGGGACGAGGACTTCGTGGCCGACCTGCGCGGCCGCCTGGCCGACACGGGCCTCACCGAGCGTGTCCGCCTCGTCGGCCCGTGGACGGGCGACGCGCTCGACGCCGCGTACGACGCCGCCGACCTGCTCGTGCTCCCGTCGCGTTTCGAGACGTACGGCATGGTGGTCACCGAGGCCCTCGCGCGCGGGATCCCGGTGCTCGGCACGGCGACGGGCGGGCTGCCCGAGGCGCTGGGTCGGGCGCCGGACGGCGAGCTGCCGGGGCTGCTCGTACCGCCCGAGGACCCGCCGGCGCTGGCCGGCGCGCTGCGGCGCTGGCTGGGCGACGCGGCCCTGCGCGACCGGCTCGCCCGCGCCGCCCGGGACCGGCGCGCCACGCTCGTCACCTGGTCGGACACGGCGACCCGGGTGGCCACGGTGCTGGCGGGGGTGGCCGCGTGAGCACCGACGTCCTGCTGCCCTTCGCGGCCTGGCTCGGGCTGCGGGAGGCCGCCGACGCGGCGGCCCGCGACACCGCCCTGGTCGACGCGGTCCGCGAGCGGCTGCCGGCCGGCGGACCCCTCGCGATCCACGACCTGGGCACCGGCACCGGGTCGCTGCTGCGCTGGCTCGCCCCGCGCCTGCCCGGGCCGCAGCACTGGGTCCTGTACGACCGTGATCCGGAGCTGCTCGCCCGGGCCGCCGCCGGCGCCGTCACCTCGGCCGACGGTCTCCCGGTCACCGTGGTGACCCGGTGCACGGACCTCACCCGGCTCACCCCCGCCGACCTGGCCGGCGCGGACCTCGTGACGGCCTCGGCGCTGCTCGACATGCTCACCGCCGAGGAGGTCGACCGGGTCGTGGCGGCCTGCGCCGGCCGTCCGACGCTGTTCATGATCTCGGTGACCGGGCGGGTACGGCTCACCCCGGGCGACCCGCTGGACGCGGAGGTCGCCGCGGCGTTCAACGACCACCAGCGCCGCACGGTCGACGGCCGCCGCCTGCTCGGGCCGGACGCGGTGGACGCGGCAGCGGCCGCCTTCGCCGCGCACGGGGTGCCCGTGCGGGCGGGACGCAGCCCGTGGCGGCTCGGCCCGGAGCAGGCCGAGCTTGCCGCCGAGTGGTTCCGCGGGTGGCTCGGCGCGGCCTGCGAGCAGCGGCCCGACCTGGCCGACCGGACGGCCGGGTACGCGCGGCGCCGGCTCGCCGAGGCGGCGGCCGGCCGGCTCCGGGTGCTCGTCGACCACCGGGACCTGCTCGCCGGGTGAACCGTTCGGGCCCGCCGCCCGTGCCTACGGAGAGAGAACGATCTTTTCGACGGGAGGCCGGGCGGATGGTCTGGGCGTGGGCGCGGGCGCTCGGCGGGATCGGGCTGCTCGGCGTGCTGCTGTGGCAGCTGGGCAGCGGCCCGTTCCTCTCGGGGCTGGCGCTGATCGACGGCCGTGTGGTCGCCGCGGCGCTCGCCATCGGCGCGCTCACCACCGTGTGCGGCGCGTGGCGGTGGAGCCTGGTCGCCGGTGGGCTCGGGGTGCGGCTGCCACTGGGAACGGCGGTGGCGCACTGCTACCGGGCCGTGTTCCTCAACGCGACGCTCCCCGGCGGGGTGCTCGGCGACGTGCACCGGGCGGTGCGGCACGGGCGTGACGCGGGGGACGTCGGTCGGGGCGTCCGGGCGGTGGTGTGGGAGCGCGGCGCCGGTCAGGTCGTGCAGGTGCTCCTCGCGCTGGTGCTGCTCGCGGCGTTCCCGTCGCCGGTGCGGCCGTACCTGCCGGTCGCGGCACTCGTGCTCGTGGCCGTCGGCCTCGGCGCGGCGCTGCTGGCCCGCGCGGTGCCCGACGCCGGCCGGTCCCGCGGGGCGCGGGCGGCGCGGGCGGTGGTGGCCGACGTACGCGCCGGCCTGCTCGCCCGGCGCACCTGGCTGGGCGTCCTGCTCGCCTCGGCCGTGATGGTCGCCGGGCACCTCGCGACGTTCCTGCTCGCGGCGCGTACCGCCGGGGCCACCGCGCCGCTGTCCCGGCTGCTGCCGCTGACCCTGCTCGCCCTGCTGGCGATGGGTCTGCCGCTGAACGTCGCCGGCTTCGGCCCGCGCGAGGGCGTGGCCGCGTGGGCGTTCGGCGCCGCCGGCCTCACCGCCGCGCAGGGGGTGGCGACCGCCACCGTGTACGGCGCGTTGGTGCTCGTGGCGAGCCTGCCGGGCGCCGTCGTGCTGCTCGGTCGGCGGATCCGAGCGCCGCTCGCACGGCGAGAAACGGCCGTGCGTGGTTGAGTGTTCACACGGTGCCGGTACGCGCGGTCGGGCCAGGCCGCGCCGGACGAAGGAGAAGCATGCCCGAAGCACTCCCTGTCGCGACCATCCGCACCCAGGTGACCGTGCCGTTGAAGTTCCCGGACGGGTACGCCACGAGCGCCCGCCTGTTCACCTTCAAGGGGCTGGTGGACGGCCGGGAGCACGTGGCGTTCGGGCTCGGCGACTGGGCCGGCGCGCTCGACCGGTACGCGGCGGGAGGCCCCGCGCCGCTGGTACGCCCGCACAGCGAGTGCCTCACCGGCGACGTCTTCGGCAGCCAGCGCTGCGACTGCGGCCCGCAGTTGCGCGAGGCGGTCGAGCGCATCGCCGAGGCCGGCGGTTTCCTGCTCTACCTGCGGCAGGAGGGCCGGGGGATCGGCCTGTACGCCAAGCTCGACGCGTACGCGCTCCAGGACGCCGGGCTGGACACGTACGAGGCGAACGTGGCACTGGGGCACGGCGAGGACGAGCGGGACTACAGCGCGGCGGCGCAGATGCTCGCCACCCTCGGCGTGACGGGCATCGCGCTGCTCAGCAACAACCCGGAGAAGGCCGTCCAGCTCGACCGGCTGGGCGTGGCGGTGACCGAGCGGGTGCCGACCGGGCTGTATCTCTCCCCGGCCAACGCCGACTACCTGGCCGCCAAGGCCAGCCGCGCGGCGCGTACCCCCGACCTCCCGGCCGTCCGGTGACGGCCCGGCCCGCGCGGCCGTACGTGCTGCTGAGCTGCGCCACCTCCATCGACGGCTACATCGACGACGCCACCGACCAGCGGCTGCTGCTCTCCAACGACGACGACCTCGACCGGATCGACGCCGTACGGGCCAGCTGCGACGCGATCATGGTCGGCGCGGGCACCGTCCGCCGCGACGACCCGCGGCTGCTCGTGCGGTCGGCCCGGCGCCGCGCCGACCGGGCGGAGCGGGGCCTGCCCGCCACGCCCGCGAAGGTGACCATCACGGCCCGCGGCGACCTCGACCCGGCCGCCCGGTTCTTCACGGCGGGGGAGGCGGAGCGGGTCGTGTACTGCGCGACGGGCGCGCTGGAGAAGACCCGGGAGCGGGTCGGCCGCCTGGCCGACGTGGTGGACGCCGGCGAGCCGGTGGACCTCGGCGCCGTGCTGGCCGACCTCGCGGCCCGGGGCGTACGCCGGCTCATGGTGGAGGGCGGCGGGACCGTGCACGCGCAGTTCCTCGCGGCCGGCCTCGCCGACGAGCTGCACCTCGTCGTCGCGCCGTTCTTCGTTGGCGACTGCCGCGCGCCGCGCTTCGTCTCCGACGGCCGGTACCCGTGGCATCCGGGGCGGCGGGCCACCGTCGCGGAGGTCCGCCAGATCGGTGACGTCGTGCTCGTCCGCTACGCCCTCTCCGACCGCTGCGCGGGCTGACCGCCGGGGGCACGCCCTCCTGCCGCGCCACCGGCACGGTGCCCGGTGTCGGACCGGTGTCATAGCCTGTGCGGCGTTGTCCACGGTCGACCGAAGGGTGCCTGCGTGTCCGCCAGCCCGACATTCGTGCCTGATCCGAAGGCCCACCATCCCGCCTGGCCGGCGGCCGGCCCCGCCCCGTCGAGCGGCATCGGGATGGGCCGGAGCGCCCAGGTCGTCACCGGGCTCCTGTTGCTGGTGCCCGCGGTGCTCGCGCTGGTCTGGTCGTACGTGGTGCCGTCGGTCAGCACACTGCTGCACAGCTTCCGCCGCGGTGAGCTGTGGGGCGGCCCGGTCGAGTCGGCCGGCGGCGACAACTACGCGCAGGTGGTGGAGCGGGGTTTCCTCGGCGACCTGGGGTTCGCGCTGCTCCTCGCCCTCGTGCCGCTCCTGCTCGCGCTGCTCGTCGCCCCGCTGCTCGCGCTCGCCGCGCAGCGGGCCGGTCGCGTGCCGCGGCTGGTCGCCCGGGCGCTGCTCGCCCTGCCGCTGGCCGCCTACGCCCCGGTCGCGGTGGGGGTGGCCTGGAGCCTGGACCGGATCGAGGCCGACCGGTCGGCCTGGGAGCAGGCTCCCACGCTGACCGCCGTACGCACGGTCTCGCTGCTGACCGCCGGGCTGGTGATCGCCGTCGGCGCCACCCTCTTCCTGAGCGTGCTGCGCCGCCGCCCGGGTGGCGGCCGCCCGGGCCTGGCGATCCTCTCCGTCGGGGGTGTGCTGGGGCTGGCCGTCGTCGCCACGGCCGTGCAGTCCTGGTCCCTCCAGTGGCCGCTCCTCGCCGGGCGGGACGACCGCAGCGGTCCCGTGGTGCGGATCGTCCGGGAGAGCCTGACGCAGGTGCAGCCCGGGGTCGGCGCCGCGGGCAGCGTGCTGCTGCTGGCTCTGCTGGGGGTGTGCGGCATCCTCGCCGTCCTCCTGCTCGTGGCCACCCGGACCAGGATCGCCTTCACCGGATGGCGCGACCGCGCGGCCGGCGCGGAGGTCGGCGGCCGGAACCCGGTCGCGCTCGGGATGCTGGTGGTGGGGCTGCTGGCGTTCCTCGCCCTGGTGGCCTACGTGTCGGCGCCGTGGTGGCGGACGCTGACGGCCGACGCGCCGCTGCCGTCCGGGGTCAGCACCGGCCGGATCCAGGCCAACACCTGGCTTCCGCCGCTGGTCTCGGCGGTGGTCGGGGTGGCGCTGGCAGCCCTGGCCGGCTTCGCCATCGGTGGCCTGCGCCCGCTGGGCCGGGCCAGCGAGCTGCTCCTGCTGCCGTTCGCGCCGTGGCTGTTCGTCGGTGACGGCCCGCTGGCCGTCGCCCACTTCCTCCGTCTCCGGGACGCCGAGCAGTTCAACACCTTCGCCGGGCTGATCCCGCCGGGCTGGCTCTCCATCCCCGCGCTCGTGGTCTTCACCCTGTTCTTCCGGGGGCAGCGGGAGCGCTGGGAGGCCGGTGGCCGGTTCGCGTCCACCATGCTGCTGCCGGCGTTGCCGATGCTGGCCGGCGCCGGGCTGCTCGGCTGGCTGGTCACGGCGCAGGGCTGGTTGTGGCCTCAGCTGGCCGTCCACGACGTCGCGCACGCGCCGGCGACGTCCCTGGTCGTCCTGCGGGTGACCGCGACCTTCGGCGACGCGGACGCCGCGCGGGGCTTCCTCGCCCAGGTGCTGCCGCTGCCGCTGCTGCTGCTGTTCCTGGCGGCCTTCGTGGCGTTGCAGCTGCTCTACCTGGACCGGCTGGTCGTCCGTGCCGGCGGGGCGGTGGCACCTGGCGCCGCGCCCGACGACCAGCCCGCGCCACGGTGACGTCCGGAGTTCCCGGATACCGGCCGTCCCGGTCGTGCCGGCGGGTGCGCCGCCCGCACGGCCGGCTGGTCAGGGCGACGGCACGACCGCCGGCTGGTCAGGTCGACGCGGCGGCACCGGCCGTCCGCGCGGCCGGCCGTCGGAGCGCGGGTCAGCGCAGCAGCACCGGGCCGGCGTCGATCGGGGTCCGGAACAGGGCGTACGGCTTGCGCCGCCGGTCCTGCCCGCCCTGGTAGGTGGCCTGCCGGTGCAGCTGGTTCGCGGTGACGTAGAGGTGCCGGTCGACGGCGACCGACATGGTGTCCGGCCAGAGCAGCCGAGGGTCGTGCACCAGCGTCTCGAACTGCCCGTCGGGCAGCCGCCGGAAGACGGCGTTGTGCTCGTACGACGTGAGGTAGATCCGCCCGGCGTCGTCGCTCTCCAGGCCGTCGGAGCCGGTGCCCTTGTCGCCCTCGTCGACGACGGAGTCGGCCACCTCCTCGTCGGGCAGCGACGCGTCGGCGAGCGCGTCGGTGGAGACGCTGTACCAGCGGCGGGACGCCAGCGGGCAGTAGTAGAGCCGCGACCCGTCGGCGCTGATGGCGATCCCGTCCGAGCCCATGGCTACCGGCTTCGGCGGGCCGTCCGGCGGCCGTTCCAGCAGGGGCCGTCCCTCGACCATGGGCCGGTACCCGTGCAGTGACTCCGCCTTCGTCGACGGGTGGTCGTGCAGGCGCCGCCAGGAGTGGCCGGAGGCCAGGTCGACGACGATGATGCCGTTCGGGCCGGCGGTGGCCGAGTCGGTGACGTACGCGAGGCCGCCCGTGCCGCGGCGCAGGTCGAACCGCACGTCGTTGAGGTACGTGCTGGGCAGCGCCACCTCCGGCGGGATGGTGATCACCTGCGCGACGTCGTTGGTGTCCAGGTCGACGCGGACCAGCTTCGGCCCGCCCGGTTTCGTGGGCCGGAACATCGGGCTGCCGGTGTCCAGCACCCACAGCCGGTCGGCCGGGTCGACCACCACGGACTGCACCGACACGAACGCCTGCGCGTCGTCGACGCCGCTGGGGGAGTTCCACCGTTCGTCCGGGAACGGCACCTCCCGGCCGTCGCGCAGCTCGACCACGGCGGCCGGCGGCTCGTCACCCCACTGCGGGAAGTTGACGAAGATCCGGCCGCGGTGCGAGACGGTCACGCCGGTGGGCATCGGCCCGGTGAACGTGTGGACCAGTTCCAGCTCGCCGACGGGCTCGTCGCCCACCGGCCCGTTCACACCGCACCGCCACGAGGCCGGACGAGGCTTGCCATGGACGTACCCCCTCGGGTGCTGCCGCGGACCCGGTGGCCGCGACGGACCGCCCGGTGCTTCCCCGCCAGGCCCGCCTGAAACGCCCCCCGTCAGCGGCGGGCGCGCCGCAGCAGCCACAGCAGGGCGCTGAGTAGGAACAGCACCCCGCTGACCGCGAGCCAGCGCAGCAGGAACGGCGTCCGCTCCTGGGCGGTCGCGGCCCGGTAGGTGTCCGCGCCCCAGCCGAGCAGGCCGGGCAGGAAGACCAGGAAGAGCAGCGCGGAGGCGAGCGCCGGCACCCGCACGTGGTTCAGCAGGGCGAGCCGGCGCGGGTCGGGCTCGGTGTCGCCGTCGCCCGCCGGCCGCGTCCGCACGCCCAGCACGCCGCGCAGCGCCCGGTCGGCCGTCGCGTACACCGGGAAGAGCACGAGGTCGTGGACGATCACCGCGCCCACGAACCAGAGCAGCATCCGTCCCCACGTCGCCTCGCCCGACACCCGCAGCGCCACCCAGCCGGTGACGGCGAAGCACAGCAGCAGGACGAGCAGGTGCCGGGGCCCGGCGCCGTACGCGGCCCGCAGCCGGGCGAGCCACCTAGCCATCGGCGCGAAAGTCGATGCCGGACACCCACTTCGTGCAGTGCACGCCGGGCAGCGCCGGGACGATGACCCGGGCTGGGAAGCCGTGGTCGGCCGACAGGTCCGCGCCGTTGACCCGCAGCGCCAGCAGCGAGTCCGGGTCGCGCACCTGGTTGCCCTGGAGCGTGGCCTGCCGGAACAGGCCCGTGCGCTCCAGGGACCGGACGTGCGCCGACGCGGGCTCCGGCACGCCCGCGAGCGCGGCCAGGTCGCGCAGCCGTACGCCGGTCCAGGTCTGCACCGTCGACCAGCCCTCGACGCAGGCGATCGGCAGGCGCGCGGTGTGCTGCGGCATCGCCAGCAGCGCGGCCCGGTCGAGGGTGGCCGTGGTGCCGCCGCCGCGCAGCGTGAGCCGCCAGGCGGCGCCGGTCTCCTCGGGCCGGACTCCGGCCGCCGCCACGCTGCGGTTCACGGGGAAGCCGTTGGGGCCGCCGCCGGGATCCTGTCCGCGCGGCAGCAGCCAGGCGGTGCGGCGCAGCGGGCCGTCGAAGCTCTGCCCGACGGTCAGCGCGGCCAGCAGCAGCGATCCGCCGCCGACCAGGGCGAGAGCGCCGCGCCGGCCGACGGTGGGAGGGCCGGGCCGCGCCGGCACGAGCCCGTCCGGGTCGGGCGGCTCCGGCCGGGTCGCGGCCACGGGGGTACGCAGCTCGGCGCCGGGCGACCGGGACCGCAGCGCCGTGACCAGGCGGGGGAGTTTCAGCACCACGTGGACGACGAGCGCGGCCGTGAACACCCAGGCGCCGAAGTAGTGCGCCGTGTAGAAGTCGAAGCCGAAGACGTACGCGTACTGGATGTTGAGCAGCCCGGTGGCGATCTGGAAGAGGATCCCGCCGACGAGCAGCAGCAGTGAGAGCCGTTCGAGGACCTGTGCCACCGAACGGGCCGGCGGCCAGTCGAAGAGCTTCGGGATCACCGACCAGAGCTTCGCCAGCACCACGGGGACGATCACGATCCCGAGCCCCACGTGCAGCCCCTGGGTGAGTCGGAACAGCCACGCCGGGCGGGTGGGCCAGTCGAAGTACGGCAGGCGCAGCCAGCCGACGTCGGTCGGGAACGCCTGCCCGAACCGGGGCGCGTACGCGGCGTAGTCCAGCAGCCCGGTGACGACGACCAGGGGCAGCGTGACGAGCAGCGCGAGCCCGTACACCGAGGTCAGCCACGGCCCCCGCAGCGGGCTGCGCCATCCCCTGGTGACCGTGTCGGTGCCGGGCGGCCGGTGCCGGTCGAGTGCCCGCCACAGCCGCCGGGGCGCGCCGTAGCGGCCCGTGTCGGCCGGGTCCTGGGTGGACGGGTCGGGCGCGGGCACCGGGTACCTCCTCTGTCGGCCGGCGTCTTCTCGAATCGTGGCCGACCAGGGGCCCCGGCGGCCCGGTTTGCCGCATTACCGAACGCTTACCGCCCCCACCTGGACGATCATGAGGTTGGCGGGGACGGACCGGACGGAACGCCCCGCCAACCTCATGATCGACGGGGCGAGGCGGGGCGAGGCGGGGCGGGGCGCCGGCGGGGCGGAAGCTGTTGCGAACTCCTTACGCGAGGCGCCGTACCGGCTCGGCGGGCGCCCGCGCCGCCTACGGTGACCCGTATGCGGGTACTGGTCACCGGCGCGGCCGGGTTCATCGGATCGCAGGTCGCCGACCTGCTCGCCGACGAGGGGCACGAGGTCGTGGCACTCGACGCGCTGCTGCCGCAGGCGCACGGCGCGGAGCCGCCCGGGTGGGCCCGCCGCCACGACCTGGTCCGCGGGGACGTCCGCGACGCCCGCCTGCTGGACCGACTGCTGCGCGGGGTCGACGCCGTCTGCCACCAGGCCGCCATGGTCGGGCACGGCCTCGACCCGTCCGACGCGCCGGCGTACGCGGGACACAACGACCTCGGCACCGCCGTCCTGCTCGCCGCCATGTACCGGGCCGGCGTGTCCCGCCTCGTGCTCGCCAGCTCGATGGTGGTCTACGGCGAGGGGCGCTACGTCTGCGCCGCTCACGGGGTGGTGCGGCCGTCCCCGCGCCGGGCCGAGGACGTGGCGGCCGGCCGGTACGACCCCACCTGCCCCCGGTGCGGCGACCCGCTCACCCCCGCGCTGGTGCCCGAGGACGCCCCGCTGGAGCCCCGCAGCACGTACGCGGCCACCAAGCTCGCGCAGGAGCACCTGGCCGCCGCGTGGGCCCGGCAGACCGGCGGGGGAGTGTGGGCGCTGCGGTACCACAACGTCTACGGACCACGGATGCCCCGCGACACCCCGTACGCCGGAGTGGCCTCGATCTTCCGGTCCGCGCTCGCCGCGGGCCGGCCGCCCCGGGTGCTGGAGGACGGCCGGCAGCGGCGCGACTTCGTGCACGTCACCGACGTGGCGCGGGCGAACCTGCTGGCCCTCGCGGCGGCCCCGCCCGTGGCGGCGCTGGTGCCCGTGAACGTCTGCTCCGGCGAGCCGCACACCGTCGGCGAGCTGGCGGCGACCCTCGCCGAGGCGATGGGCGGGCCCGCGCCGCTCGTGGTGGGCGGCGCCCGCGCGGCCGACGTGCGGCACGTGGTGGCGGACCCGGGCCGCGCCGCCGACCTGCTCGGCTACACCGCCCGGGTGGCCTTCGCCGACGGCGTGTCGGCCTTCGCCACCGACCCGCTGCGGGAACCCGCGGCGCTCCCCGCCTGACCGCACCGGCCCGCGCGGGCCGGCCCGCGTGCGCCCGGCCCGCGTCCGGGCGACCGGCGTGCCTCCGCCTCGCCGCGGCCGGCGTCCCCGGCCGGGCCGCGCGGCCCGCCCGGCGACCGTCAGGAGACCGTCCAGAGCAGGTGGTTGACGGCGAGCGCCGTGGCCGCCTGCCCGGCCAGCCACCAGCGGCGGGCGCCGGCCGGCAGCAGCGCGGCGGCCACCAGCAGCCAGACGGCGAACGGCAGCCAGATCCGCTCCACCTCCGCCTTGCTGAGCCCGGACAGGTCAGCGCCGGCCACCGCCACGGCGGCGGCCAGCGGCAGCAGGACGACCGGCCCGGCCGCGCGTACCCCGGTGGCCAGCGCCGCCCGGCGCCAGCCGGTGCGCGCCGCGGCCACGACGCCCGACACGGCGCGGCGCAGCGCCGGCCCGAGCACCGGCCCGGCGCAGAGGAGCAGCGCCGCCAGGTTCGCCCAGATCCAGTAGGCGTACGGACGTTCGGCGCCCCAGCCCTGGTAGTAGCGCGCGACGACCAGCTCGTACCCCTCCCACCAGCGGAAGCCGGCGAGCGTGAACGCCGCCGCCACGGCCGCCACCCCGGCCGCGCCGGCCAGCAGCGCCCGCAGCCGGGCCGCCGGGCGCAGCGCGAGCACCGCCAGCGCCAGCACACCGACCAGCACGAACCCGTACGACAGGTAGAGGGCGAAACCGAGCAGCACGCCGCCGAGCAGGGCGGTGACCGGTCCCCGGACGACCAGCAGCGCCAGACCGGCGGCGACCACGCCCGCGAAGATCCCGTCGGCCGACGCGCCCACCCAGACCGCGCCCGGCAGCAGCACCAGGAACGGCACCACCGCCCGGGCGGCGTCCGGCGCGCCGAGGGCCCGCAGGGTGACCGGCACCGACACGGCGACCGTCGCCCCGACCAGCACGCAGGCCAGGCCGGCGACCGTGCCGCCGCCCAGGCCGACCCGGTCCAGCCACACGAACAGCAGCAGCGCGCCGGGCGGGTGGCCGGCCGTGTGGGTGGACCAGGAGTCCGGCTGGAAGTCGAGGATCCGGCCGGTGAACCCGGCCAGCAGCCCCGCGACGTCACCGACCCCCGGCACCTCGTGCAGGTACTCCGCCTGCACGGTCAGGCGTCGGGTGAGGCCCGCCGACCAGCCGTCCACCAGGGCCAGCGACAGGGTCCAGGCGACCGACGCCAGCCAGCCGGCGGCCAGCAGGGCGCCCCACCGGGCGGTGCGTGCCCAGCGGACACCCCACGCGAGCACGACGACCGCGACCAGCAGCGCGGCCGGGGTGCCCCAGCCCGCGTGGGGTCGCCAGGTGGCGTAGAGCGGCGCGGCGTCCGCGTACAGACCCACGCCGCGGGCGTTGAGCACGATCCCGACGCCGACCGCGGCGGCGAGCAGCGCGGCCTCGACCGCGAGCACCACCAGGTCGGCCCGGTCGCGGTGCGCCGGGGTCCGGCCCGGTGCGTCGGCGAGTACGGGTGCGGTGGCCATGACCCTGCGACGGTACGGCGGCACGGGACCCTCCGGTGGGCGAACGGCCACGCCGTCACCGTCCGGTAAGAATCGCCCGTGCGGTAAGCGTTCGGTAAGGACGTTCCGGCCCCGGACGCCCTGGTCGCGTCCTAGCGTCGGCCGTATGCCGACCTGCTTCGACGACGGCGCGCCACCCCGGATCGACGTGGTCCTGCCCTGCCTCGACGAGGCCGCCGCGCTGCCCGGCGTGCTGGCCGCCCTGCCGCCCGGCTACCGGGCCATCGTGGTCGACAACGGCTCCCGGGACGGCTCGCCGGAGGTCGCCGCCCGGCACGGCGCCCGCGTGGTCCACGAACCCCGGCGGGGCTACGGCGCCGCCGTGCACACGGGGCTGGAGGCCGCCCGCACCGACCTGGTCTGCGTGCTCGACGCCGACGGGTCGTTCGACCCGGGCGAGCTGCCGGCGCTGGTGGCGCCGGTGGCGGCGGGGGTCGCCGACCTGGCCGTGGGCCGCCGCCGGCCGGTCGGGGCGGGCGCGTGGCCGTGGCACGCGCGCGCCGGGACCGCCCTGGTCGCCGCACTGCTGCGCCGGCGGGGCGTCCCGCTGCGCGACCTCAGCCCGATCCGGGTGGCCCGCCGCGAGGCGCTGCTCGCCCTCGGCGTCACCGACCGGGCGTTCGGGTACCCGCTGGAACTGCTGGTCCGGGCGGCCGCCGCCGGCTGGCGCATCCACGAGCTCGACGTCCGGTACGCGCCCCGGGCCGCCGGCACCCGCTCGAAGGTCTCCGGGTCCGTCCGGGGCACCCTGCGCGCCACCCGCGACTTCGCCGGCGTGCTGCGCACCGTGGACGGCTCCCGATGACCGTCCTGCTGGTGGCCGCGAAGGCGCCCGTGCCCGGCGCGGTGAAGACCCGGCTCTGCCCGCCGGCCGACCCCGTGCAGGCCGCCCGGATCGCCGCGGCCGCGCTGCGCGACACCCTCGACGCCGTACGGGCCACCCCGGGCGTGACGCCGGTGCTCGCCTGCGCCGGCCGGCTCACCGACGCCGAGGACGCCGCGGGGCTCGTCACGTCCCTGCACGGCTGGACGGTGCTCGCGCAGCGGGGCAGCGGCCTCGGTGACCGGCTCGCCACCGCGTACGCCGAGGTGGCCGCGGCCTTCCCGGACCGCCCCGTGCTCCAGGTCGGCATGGACACGCCACAGGTGACGCCGGCCGCGCTCACCGCCGCCGTACGCCGGCTGGAGCGCGCCGAGGCGGTGCTCGGGGCTGCCCTCGACGGCGGCTGGTGGGCCCTGGGCCTGCGGGACCCGCGCCACGCCGCGGTGCTGCGGACGGTGCCCATGTCGACGCCGCGGACCGGCTGGCTCACCTGGTCGGCCCTGCGTGAGCAGGGGGTGCGCGCCGCGGCGCTGCCGCTGGTGCGCGACGTCGACGAGTGGCCGGACGCGCTCGCCGTGGCCGCCGAGGCGCCCGCGGGACGGTTCGCCCGTCAGGTCGACGCGGTCCGCCGCGCGCTGATCCCCGAGGGGCGGGGGTGAGCGCCGACGGGTTCGCGGCGGCCCTGCTCGGCGGGAGCACCGACGGCCACTGGCTCCTGCACGGCGACGGCGCCCGCCACCGGCTGCCGGTGCGCCGCTGGCACGGCCCGGCCGAGCCGGCCACCGCCGCCGTGGTCGCCCGCTGCACCGGCCCGACCCTCGACCTCGGCTGCGGCCCGGGACGGCTCACCGTGGCCCTGGCCCGCGCCGGGGTCACCGCGGTCGGGGTGGACGTCAGCGCGTACGCCGTCGCCGCCGCCCGCGCCCGCGGCGCCGTGGCGCTGCACCGCGACCTGTTCGACGCCCTGCCGGCGGAGGGGCGCTGGGCGCACGCCGTCCTGCTCGACGGCAACATCGGCATCGGCGGCGACCCGGTGGCCCTGCTCGGCCGCTGCCGGGCGCTGCTGCACGCGGGCGGCACGGTGCTCGTGGAGCTGGAGCCGCCCGGACCGGGGCTGTGGCAGGGACGGGCCCGGGTGGTCTCGCCGCGCCGCCCGGGACGGCCCGCCCTGGGGCCCGCGTTCCGCTGGGCCCGGCTGGACACCCGCGCGGTGCACCCCGTCGCCCACCGGGCCGGGTTCACGGTGCGCGACGTGTTCGGGCGCGACGGCCGCTGGTTCGGCGAACTGGCCGTCGCGGCCACGCCGGCCCCGGCGGCCAGCCGGATCCGGTGACGGCGCCGGCGCACCCGCGCACGCCCCTCGCCCTCACGCCCGTCGACCTCACGCCCCGTCGACCCCGCGCCGGTGCCCGCGTCAGGCGGCGGCCGGCAGGCGCACCACGAAGCGGCAGCCGCCGCCGACGTTCCGCACGTCCACCCGGCCGCCGTGCGCCTCCACCAGCCCCCGGACGATGGCCAGGCCCAGCCCGCCGGAGCCCTCCCCGGTGCGGGGTGTCCGCGCCGGCTCGCCCCGGAAGGCCACGTCGAACAGGTGCGGCAGGTCCTCCTCCGGGATGCCGCCGCAGGTGTCCGCGACGGCCAGCCAGGCGTCGTCCCGGTCCCGGCCCGCGTCGACGTGGACGGTGCCGTCCTCGGGCGTGTAGCGGACGGCGTTGAGCAGCAGGTTGCCCACCACGCGGGCCAGCTCCGGCTCGCTGGCGAGCACGGTCGGCCAGCCCGACTCGGCGGCCACCAGCGTGATGCGGCGGGCGGCGGCCAGCGGCGCGGCGACCGCGAGGGCGTCGGAGACCACCTCGCCGAGCGGCACCGCGGCCGGGGAGAGCCGCAGCGCGCCCGCGTTGATCCGGGACAGCTCGAACAGGTCGTCCACCAGTCGGGTCATCCGGTCGGTCTGCACGCGGATGCGCCGGTGGTACTCGGCGACGGTCGCCGGGTCGTCCACCACCCGGTCCTCCAGGGCCTCGGCCATGGCGCGCAGGCCGGCCAGCGGCGTCCGCAGGTCGTGCGACACCCAGGCGACGAGGTCGCGCCGGCCCTTCTCGATCCGGCGCTCCCGCTCGCGCGCCTGGTCGGCCCAGACCGCGGCGACGGCGAGACGCCGGCCGAAGTACCAGCCGACGGCGAGGCTCACCACGGCCGCGGCGGCCACCGTGAGCAGCACGACCTGGAGGTCGTGCCGGGACAGGAACATGGCCTGGGCGACCACCGCGACGCCCGCCGCCACGGCCGCCACCGTGACCGTCAGCAGCACGCACACGTGGACGGTGATCGACCGGTGCCGCAGCAGCCGCAGCGTGAGCGCGCCGACGGTCCCGACGACGAGCGCGGCCACGAGGGCCATCGCGAAGATCAGCGCGAGGTCACGCATGGCGGGGCTGGTAGCGGTAGCCGACACCCCAGACGGTGAGGATGCGCCGCGGCGCCGCCGGGTCGTCCTCGATCTTCTCCCGGAGGCGCCGCACGTGCACCGTCACCGTGGACTCGTCGCCGAACGTCCAGCCCCACACCCGTTCGAGCAGTTCGGCGCGGCGGAACGCGCGGGCCGGGTGCCGCATCAGGTGGGCCAGCAGGTCGAACTCCCGCAGCGTCAGCGCCAGCTCCCGGCCGTGCAGCCGGGCCACCCGGGGCCCGGTCGCCACCTCCAGGCCGGCGTCGACGAACACCTCCGCCTCCGGTGGCGGCGGCTCGCCGGCCCGGCGCAGCACCGAGCCGACCCGCAGCACCAGCTCCCGCGGCGAGAAGGGTTTGCCGAGGTAGTCGTCGGCGCCCAGTTGCAGGCCGAGCACCCGGTCGGCCTCGTCGCCGCGCGCGGTGAGCATGATGACGGGTACGCCGTCGGGCCGCTCCCGCAGCCGCCGGCACACCTGCAACCCGTCCAGGCCGGGCAGCATCAGGTCCAGCACGACGAGGTGCGGCCGGCGTACGCGCACCGCCTCGAGGGCCGCCAGGCCGTCGCCGACGTGGTCGACCTCGTAGCCGGCGTGCTCCAGGTAGCGGCAGACCACGTCGCTGACCGTCCGGTCGTCGTCCACCACGAGCACCCGCTGACCCACGCGCACCTCCCGGGCCAGCCTAGCGACGCCACCCGCCGGGGGACCGGGGCGAGATGTTGCGGGTTCCTTACGTCCGGCGCCCGGCGGGCGCGTCCCGGGCCGCTGACCGGCCGGTCAGGGCGGCGGTGGCGGCTGCGTACGATGCGGGGTCGGGCATCGTCACGGCGGAGGTATCGGTAGATGGCAGGCCAGCACGAGGGCTTCGCTCTCGGTGTCGACCTCGGTACGTCCAACACGGTGGCGGTGCTCCGCTGGCCCGACGGGCGCACCCGGCCGTTGCTCGTGGACGGTCAGCCGATCCTGCCCTCCGGTGTGTACGCCGACCCGGACGGCGGGCTGCACGCGGGCCTGGACGCCCGGCGGCTCGCCCAGGCCGACCCGGCCCGGTACGAGCCGAACCCGAAGCGGCGCATCGACGAGCCGACCGTACGCCTCGGCGACCGCGACGTCGCGCCCGCGGAGCTGCTCGGTGCGGTGCTGCACGTCGTGGGGCGGGCCGCGGTCGAGGCGGTCGGCTTCCTGCCGCCGGCCGTGGTCACCTGCCCGGCCGCGTGGGACGACTCCCGGCGGCAGGTGCTCGGCGACGCGCTGATGCGCGCCGGCTGGCCGCAGGCCGCCGAGCACACCCTCTCCGGCCCCACACCGCCGGGCACCCGGCTGCTGCGCGAGCCGGTGGCCGCCGCCCGCTACTACACCGAGGTGCTGCGCCGGCCGGTGCCGGTCGGCGGCGCGATCGCCGTGTTCGACTTCGGCGGCGGCACCCTCGACGTCGCCGTGGTCCGCAACGAGGGCGCCGACCCGTGGGGTGACTCCGGCTTCACCGTGATCTCCTGCGGCGGGCTGCCGGACCTCGGTGGCCTCGACGTCGACGCGGCGCTCGTCGCCCGGGTGGGCGAGCTGGTGGCCGACCGGCACCCGCAGCGGTGGGCGCGGCTGACCGCCCCCGCCGACGCGGTGGGGCGCCGCGACGCCATCGCGCTCTGGGAGGCCGTACGCGGCGCGAAGGAGCTGCTCTCGCGCGGCAGCGTGGCGCCGGTGGCGGTGCCCGGGGTGGCCGAGCCGGTGCGGCTGACCCGCGAGGACGTGGAGCACGCCGCCCGGCCCCTGCTGGAACGGGCCGTGTCCGCCGCGCGGGAGGTGATCGCCGAGGCGGGCCTCACGCCCGACCGGCTCGCCGGGCTCTTCCTCGTCGGCGGTTCCTCCCGCATCCCGCTCGTGGCCCGGATGCTCCACGCCGACCTGGGGATCGCGCCCACCGTCCTCGAACAGCCGGAACTTCCGGTGGCCGAGGGCGCGCTGACCGACCTGCCGCTGCGCCGGCGCGACGCGTCACCGTACGCCGTCGCGGCCCCGGCGGCGCCGCCCGGCAGCCCGGCCGCCGGGGCGCAGCAGCCGCCCGGCGCGCCGGCACCGGGCGAGGCGGCACCGGCCGCCGCGCCCGCGCCGGGGACCGCCACGCGGCCGGAGGGCGTCCCGGCGTTCGCCCCGGGCAGCGCCCCGGTGCCCGCCGCCGCGGCCGGTGCGCCCGGCCCGGCCGCCACGCTCCTCGACGCCGGCGTTCCCGGCCCGGGCGCCGGCGTCACCCTGCCGGACGCCGGGACGCCGGGCCGGACCCTCGTCGACGCCGGCCCCACCCTGCCGGGTGCGCCGGCCCCGGCGGGCCCGCCGCCGTCGTACCCGCACGTGGCCCCGCCGCACGCGCCCGCGAGCGCCGCCCCCGGGAGCCCGGCACCGGCGTACGGCCCCGCGAGCGCCGCCCCGGCGAGCCCCGGCCCGGCGTACGCGCCGGCCGGCCCCGCTCCGGCGTACGCGCCGCCGCACGCCCCGGGCGGCCCCCGGCCGGCTTACCCGGGGGCGCGGGCCGGCCGGCGGCGGGCCTGGTGGGTGGCCCTCGGGGCCGTGGTCGCCCTTGCCGGGGTGACCACCGCGGCGGTGCTCTACCTGACCCGGGACCGCTACCCGGGGCTGGAGTTCGACTCGCTCACGGAGGTCGAGCGCCCGGCGGCCGGGGACGAGCGCCCCTCCGGCATGTGGACGGCCGTGCTGAGGGACCGTGCCTACCTGGCGTTCCCCGGCGCCGACCGCCGGCTCGTGGTGACCGCCGTGGAGGCCGGGACGGGAAAGCGGCTGTGGCGCGAGCCGACCGGCGTCACCGCCGCCGACTGGGACCGGCTGGTCGCGGTCCCCGGCGCCGTGGTCGCGTTCGCCGACGCCCCGGGCACCAGCACTCCGCGCGACATGGTGGTGCTGGACGGCGGCTCCGGCACGCAACGCTGGAGCCGTCCCGTCCGCGGCGACGACGAGGTCTACTTCACCGACCGGACGGCGGTCCTGGTGGACCGGACGGAGAAGCGGGTCGTCGGCCTCGACCTGCGCACCGGCCGGGAGGCGTGGAGCCGGCCCAATCCCCGCGACCAGTACGACGGCGCCCGCACCACCGTGCTGCCGGTGCACACCGACGAGGCGGCGGCCGGTCCCGCGTACCTCGACGGTGGGCCGCGCGACCCGTGGCAGGGGGAGGGACGCCGGCTGGTCCAGGTCGGCGCCGACCGCTCCGTGCGGGTGCTCGACATGGACAGCGGGGGGATCGTCGGCCAGCGGGGCAACGTCGCGGACCTCGACGACCTCGTGGTGGCACACGAGGACCGGCTCTACGTGGCCGCCGACGAGGGCGGCTACCAGCTGCTCGCGTACGACCTGACGGCGCTCTCGGCGGAGCCGGTGGTGCTCTACCGCGCCCCCGACGAGCGCCGCCGGCCGAAGGCGCTCGTGGCCTGCGGCGAACACCGGGCCTGCCTGCTGGAGGTGCCCGACGGGAAGGCCGAGGAGACGACCGTGGTGGCGGCGGCCGAGGGGAAGGCCGCGAAGAGCTGGGGCGCGCCGGACGCCACGGTGCTCGTGCCGCTGGGCGAGCGGCTGCTCGTCCGCACCGGCGACTCGTCGGCGACCAGCACCCTGTTCGACGCGACGGGCACGCCGCTGCTGCGCGACCGGCGCGGCGTCGCGGCCCGGCTCGACGCCGGGAACCTGCTGGTCTTCGACAAGCCGCCGAGCACCTTCGAGGACGACCGCAGCCTCGCGGGCGTGTGGGCCGAGAACGGCGAGGTGGCCGCGGAGCTGGGCCAGCTTCCCGGCGTACGCAGCAGCAGCTGCTCCTGGAACACCCGGGTCATCGTCTGCGGCGCCGAGAAGGACTTCGTCATCTACCGTTTCGCACCGGACTGACGCGAGGGCGTGGCCTTTTCGCGCCCGACGTGGCATCGTCACGCCCGGCAGGGGTAGGCGGACGGGTGACGACGGACGCCTTCGAGTTTGTGGATGTGAGTGACCGCGTGAGATGCCCCCTACCGATCCTGGGCGCGGGTCCCGCCGCCGGGAAGGTGACGTTGCCGCCGGAGTCGGTGCGGACGACCGTGGCGACACGGCGGCAGCGCTGGGCGGTGGAGACGATGGCCGTGGCGCCGCACGACCGGGTGCTGGAGATCGGCTGCGGCCGGGGCGCCGCCGTCTCGCTGGTCGCCGAGCGGCTCACGACCGGCACCATCGTCGCGATCGACCGTTCGGCGACGATGGTGCGGCTGGCCACGGAACGCAACGCCGACCACGTCCGCGCCGGCCGGGCCCAGATCCGGCGTGCCGCGTTCGAGTCCGCCGAGCTGCCGGAGCGCCACTTCACCAAGATCTTCGCGGTGAACGTCAACCTGTTCTGGCTGGGCGCGGAGGCCGCGCAGATCGACCGGATGACGACGTTGCTCGCCCCGGGCGGCGCGCTCTACGTGTTCGGCGAGCGCCCCGAGTCCGCGAGCCCGACGGCGATCGTCACCTCGGTCGAGGGCCTGCTGCGCGCGCACGGCTTCGCGACGGCCACCACCGTCGCGCGCAGCGGCGCGGGGCGGGTGCTCACCTGCGTGGCCGGCACGCCGGTGCGGTGACGGGCCGCCCGGCCACCCCGGGCGGGTGGCCGGGCGGGCGCGAGGTCACTCCCGGTCCAGGACGATCAGCTCGGCGTCGTGGTCCGGCGTCCAGGTCACCGGCAGCCCGACGGCGGTGAGGTGGCTGCCGGAGTAGCGGCGCTCGCCGTGTCGGTAGCCCGCGTCGGGGTCGAGGCCGCGCAGGGGCAGCCGTACGGGACGCGACGGCAGGAGCCCCGGGCCGTCGGACCGGCCCGTGTGCCAGGCCAGCACGACGACCCGCCGCCGGTCCGGTGAGGTGTACTGGACGGCGCAGCGGGGCTGGTCCGGCCCGCCGACGAGGTGCACGTCGCCGTGCGTGATGACCTCGCGGACGTCCTTGTAGCGGGCGATCCACCCGGCCGCCTCGGCGCGCTGCTCCGGCGTCCACCGCCGGATGTCCGCGCCGACGCCGAGCACACCGGCCATGGCCAGCACGAACCGGAACGCCAGCGACCGCGGGCGTGGGTCGAACAGCCCCGGCGCGTCGGTCACCCAGGAGCTGAGCAGGTGCGGGGCGTTGGCGTGCAGGAAACCGTACTGGATGGCGAGCCGGTCCAGGGGGCCGGTGTTGTCGCTGGGCCAGAAGATGTCGGCCCGCGCCGCCATGGCCAGGTCGGTGCGGGCGCCGCCGCCGGCGCACGACTCGACGAGCACGTGCGGGTGGTCCCGGCGCAGCCGCTCGTAGATGCGGTGCAGGTTGGTCACGTGCGCCCCGTCGAGGTCGCGCGGCCCGTCCGCGCCGACGCGGCCGGGCTCGGTCCGCGGCCGGTTGAAGTCCCACTTCAGGTACGCGATGTCGTACCGGCGCAGCAGGCCGTCGAGGGTGGAGTGGACGAACTCGGCGACGTCGGGCCGGCCGAGGTCGAGCAGGTACTGGTTGCGGATCGGGGTGAGCGGCCGCCCGTCGACCTGGTACACCCAGTCGGGGTGCTCGGCGTACAGCCGCGACCGGGGGTTGACGCACTCCGGTTCCACCCAGAGCCCGAACCGCAGCCCGAGCGCGCGGATCTCGGCGACGAACGCCTCGAAGCCGTCGGGGAAGCCCGCCGGGTCCGGCGTCCAGTCGCCGAGGCCGGCGGTGTCGTCGTCGCGGCCCACGAACCAGCCGTCGTCGACCACGAACGTCTCCACGCCGAGGTCGGCGGCGATCCGGGCGAGTTCGAGCTGGCTCTTCGCGTCGACCGCGAAGTACGTCGCCTCCCACGAGTTGTAGAGCACCGGCCGCGGGGTGAGCCGGTCCCCGGCGAGGAGCCGCTGGTAGCGGTGCCAGACCCGGGCCAGCCCGTCCAGCCCGTCGGGGCTGTACGCGCCGACCACCTCCGGCAGCGTGAGATCCCCGCCCGGTGGCAGCTCCAGCGGCCCGTCCGGCAGCCGGCGGCCGGCCCGGACCCGGGTCAGCCCGCCCGTGTCGCGCTCCGCGGTGATCTCCCACGAGCCGGTCCACGCGACCGCCACGCTCCACACCGACCCGTCCGGCTCGGCCCGGTCCCGCACGGCCAGCCACGGCACGTGCAGGTGGCCGGGCACCCCCTGGCTGCTGCCGATCGTGAACGCCCCGTGGCCGAGGTCGACGTGGTCGAGCTGGAACTCCTGCGCCCACTGGCCCCACTGGTGGCTGAGCAGCGCGCCGTGCGGCGTCGGCACGCAGAACCCGGCCGAGCCGGCGCGGACCAGCCGCAGCGGCGCCGCGCCGGTGTTGGTGAGCTCCACCCAGCGGCGTACGACGTCGGCGCCGGCCGGCACGGCGTAGCGCAGCACGGCGCGGAGCCCGGTGACCGGATCGTCGAACGTGACGGCGAGCGTTCCGGCGGCCGGGTCGTGCGCCGCGCCGGTGAAGCCGAAGCCCACCCGCCGGTGCCCGGTCGCCGTCTCCACCACCAGGTCGGCGCCGGTGAAGGGGCGGTCGGCGTCGGTGGCGTACTCGACGGGGGCGGCGTCGCCCGCGGTGAGGAACGGCACCGGCCCGTCGTACGCGACGGGGGAGGGCCCGTCGGCGACGCCGTGCGGCCCCCACGCGACGAGTTCCAGCCAGCGCCCGTGCGCCGGCACGGTCACCGTGTACTCGGTGTGCGCGCCGCGCAGCGTCCACCGCCGCGCGTCCCCGCTCACTTGACCGCCCCGATCGCCAGCCCCGAGATGAAGTGCCGCTGGAAGCGCAGGAAGACCGCGACGGTCGGCACCGCCGCGATCACCGTGCCGGCGGCGATCACGTTCCACGAGGAGACGAACTGGCCCTGGAGCGCGAGCAGCGCCGGGGTGACCGGCATCCGGTCGTCGGTGCGCAGCACGGTGATCGCCCACAGCAGGTCGTTGAAGATCCAGGTGAACGACAGCGCCCCGAGGGCGGCCAGCGCCGGCCGGGTCAGCGGCAGCATCACACGGGCGAAGATCTGCGCCGGCCCCGCGCCGTCGATGGTCGCCGCCTCCTGGATCTCGCCGGGCAGGTCCCGCATGAAGCCGTGCAGCACGAACGTGTAGAAGCCGAGCCCGAAGCCGACCTGTACGGCGATCAGCGCCCAGAGCGTGTCGTACAGGCCGGTGAGCTCGCTGAACTTCTGCACGGGGATGAGCAGGATCTGCGGCGGCAGCAGGTTGCCGGCGAGCATCAGCAGCAGGATGGTCCGCCGCCCGGGGATCCGGTAGCGGCTCAGCGCGTACGCGGCGACGGCGGCCAGCCCGAGGCTCAGCAGCACCGACGGGACCGTCACCAGCAGGCTGTTGACCAGCGCGCGCAGCTCGCCGCCGTCGGTCCAGGCCTGCCGGTACGTGTCGAGGGTGAACGAGTGCGGCAGGCTGCCCACGCCGTTGGTGGCGATGTCGTCGAAGCTGCGGACGGACATGACCACGACCCAGAGCACCGGGGCGAGCCAGAGCAGCGAGAGCAGCGTCATCCCGGTGTGGAAGGTGCCGGTGCGCAGCTTGCGGATCACGCTTCCTCCCGGAACGCGCGGACGAGGTAGCCGAGGATGACGGCGAGGGCGAGCACGAAGATCACCACGGCGATGGCCGAGGCGTACCCGAGCCGCAGACTCTGGAAGGCGGCCGAGTACATGTACGTGCTGAGCAGCTCCGACGAGTGGTAGGGGCCGGCACGGGTCAGCGACCACACGATGTCGAACGAGCGCAGCGAGTCGATGACGATGACCGACAGCACGACCGCGTTGACGCCCTTGAGCTGGGGGATCGTCACGCGCCAGAGCCGCTGCCAGCCGTTGGCCCCGTCGACCCGGGCGGCCTCGTGCAGCGCCGGGTCGATGGCCTTGAGCCCGGCCAGGAAGAGCACCATGACGTAGCCGATCTGCCGCCACAGCGCCGGCAGGATCACCGCGTACAGCGCGGTCTGCGGGTCGGCGAGCCAGGCCCGGACGAGGTGCTCCAGTCCGACGGCGCGCAGGATCTGGTCGGCCACGCCGTCGGGCTGGTAGAAGACCCGCCACACCAGCGCGGTCACCACCAGCGAGAAGACGACCGGCGTGAACAGCGCCGCCCGGTAGAAGCCGACCCCGCGCCGTTCGCGTTGCAGCAGCAGCGCCATCCCGAAGCCGCCCACGACGGAGAGTCCGCCGAAGAGCACCAGCCAGATGACCGTGTTGACGAGGGCGCCACGGAAGGTGGCGTCCCCGGCCAGCTCGGCGTAGTTGTCGATGCCGATGAACTCGGGCGGCGTCTGGCCGTCCCAACTGGTCAGCGAGAACCAGAAGCCCTGCAGCGCCGGCCAGAACACCCAGATGCTCTCGACCGCGAAGGGCACCAGCACGAACGCCACCAGCAGCGGCGACAGTCGCTGCGACCGTCGCCGTCGCCGGGGTGTGCCGGCCACCGTGGACGTTTCCGTCCCGGCTGTCTCGGCGATGGTGGACACGCTCACGTCAGCCCTTGAAGACCTTCTCGGCGCCCGCCTGCCACTCGCGCAGGATCGCGTCGATCTGGTCGGGCTTGTCCATGAACTTGGTCAGCGCGGTGTCGGCCGTCGGCTGGAGCGCGTCGCTGGAGTCGCGGTTGAAGAACTGGGTCAGCTCGGCGGCGCTCGCCAGCATCGCCTTGCCCTTGCTCACCAGCGGCGAGTCGGCGGCCTTCGCCTTCGGGTGGACGGGGAGCACGATGCCCGAACTCGACCGGACGTACTCCTCCTGCGCCTCGGCCGTGGTGAAGTACGTGAGCAGCGCCTTCGTGCCGTCGGGGTTGCGGGTCTTGGCGCTGGCGAAGAAGCCGTCGGTGGGCGCCTCCTCGGCGACCGGCACCGCGGGATCGATGATCGGGAAGCGGAAGAAGTCCAGGTCGCCGAGGGCGTCCTTGGGCGCCGCGTCGGCGAAGAACGTGCCGATGAGGAACATGCCGGTCTTGCCGGCCAGCAGCGCGGTGGTCGCCTCCTGGAAGGGGTACGCCTTGCCCTTCGGGTCGAAGTACGGCAGCACCTCGCGCCAGCGGGTGAAGACCGCCTTGACCTTCGGGTCGTCGAAGCGCTGGCGGCCGGCGAGCAGGTCGCGGTGGAACGGGGCGCCGTTGATGCGGATGTTCAGGTAGTCGAACCAGGCGGAGGCCACCCAGGGGGTGTCGCCGAGGCCGATGCCGATCGGGGGGACGCCCTTGCCCTTGAGGGTCTCGCAGAGCGCGAGGAAGTCGGCCCAGGTCTTCGGCTCCTGCACGCCCCACTTCGCGAAGTTGCTCTTGCGGTAGAAGAAGCCCCACCAGTAGTTGGTCATCGGTACGAAGACCTGCTTGCCGGTGGCGTCGGTGGAGAGCGTCCGCAGCGACTGCGGGTACTCGCCGAGCCCCTGCCAGACGTCGGAGACGTCGAGGAGCAGCCCCTTGCTGGCGTAGTCGTTGGCCACCGAGCCCGCGTACCACGTGTACACGTCCGGCGGGTTCGCCGACGTGAGGTAGGTCGGCAGCTGGGTGCGGAAGGTCTCGGAGGCGATGGTGTTGACCGTCGCCGTGCCCTTGCCCTGCTTGTTGAAGGTCTCGATCAGCTTCTCGATCGCCGTCTTGGCCTGCGGCGAGGAGAGGTTGGACTGAAGGGTGACGGCGCCGGAGGAGTCGCCCTTGGCCGGTCCGCTGGCGGAGCTGGCGCACGCGCTCAGAAGCGAACCGGCGCCGAGCGCGCCCAGGCCGGCGAGGCCGAGGTTGCCGAGGAATCGGCGGCGACCGGGATCGAAGTCGGTCACGGGAGGTCCCTTCCTCATCGACACGCCGCCGCGCGGGCTCTGTGTCGGTCCTGTTAACGGTGTGACCAGAAGGTTGCATCCGGCCCGCTCCGGCTGTCAAGATGTATTCGTAATTAATGGTTAAACGACTCCGAGGTGGTCGATGGATCCCCACGCGCGCCGGTTCGACGGCAGGACAGCGGTGGTCACCGGCGCCCACGGGGGGATCGGCGCCGCCGTCGCGCGCCGGCTCGCCGCCGAGGGCGCCCGCGTCGCCCTGCTCGACGTCCGCGATCCCGCGCCGGTCGCCGAGGAGTTGACCGCCGCCGGCGGGCAGGCGCTCGCCGTCGTGGCCGACGTGTCCGACGAGGCGGACTGGGCCGTCGCCGTCGAGGCGGTGCGCGCCCGGCTCGGCCCCGTGGACATCCTCGTCAACAACGCGTACGCCGTCGAGGTGGCGCCCGCGCACCGGACCAGCCGGGCGTCGTGGGACCACCAGCTCGGGGTCAGCCTCACGGGCGCGTTCCTCGGCGTACGGGCCTGTCTGGACGACCTGCTCGCGCGCTCCGGCGCGGTCGTGCTGCTCTCCTCGGTGCACGCGCTGGTCGGGCTGCCGGGCCGGCCGGCGTACGCCGCCGCGAAGGGCGCGCTCGTCGCCCTCGGCCGCCAACTGGCCGTCGAGTACGGGCCGCGGGTGCGGGTCAACAGCGTCCTGCCCGGCCCCATCCTCACCGGCGCCTGGGACGGCATCGGGGAGGAGGACCGCCGCCGCAGCGTCGCCGAGACGGTCGCCAAGCGGTTCGGCACGCCCGAGGAGGTCGCCGCCGCGGTGGCGTTCCTCGCCTCGCCGGACGCCGCGTACGTCACGGGCACGAGCCTCGTGGTGGACGGCGGCTGGACCGCGGTGAAAGCCTCGGCCTGAACAGATCGAGACCGACGAGCGAAGAAGGCGCGAAGAGCATTGGCACAGTACGCAGGCCGTGGCGTCCACGGACAGACCGTCGAGGTGATCGCCCGGCGCATCCTCACCGGCGAGATCGCCGAGGGCGCCACCCTGAACATCGCCGCGCTCCAGGAGGAGCTGGACGTCAGCCTCACGGCCCTCCGCGAGGCGCTCAAGGTGCTCTCCGCGAAGGGCATCGTGGACGCCCGGCAGAAGCGCGGCACCTTCGTACGGCCCCGCGCCGACTGGAACCTGCTCGACGGCGACGTGATCCGCTGGCAGTTCGCCGACGGCGCCGACCCGCTGCTCATCGACCAGCTCCACGAGGTGCGCGGCATCATCGAGCCGGCCGCCGCGCGCCTGGCCGCCGCCCGCGCCACGGCCGAGGACGTGGCGGCCCTCGACGCCGCGCTGGGGGAGATGACCGACGCGCACGGCGATCCGGTCGCCGCCGTCGAGGCCGACCTCGCGTTCCACCGCGCGCTGCTGGCCGCCACCCACAACGAGCTGCTGGTCCGCATGGAGGTGGTGATGAAGACCGGGCTCGCCGAGCGCGACCGGCTGGTCCACGGCCGCGACAGCGACGACGACCCGGTCCCCAGCCACCGCGCCGTGGTCGACGCGATCCGCGCCGGGGACGAGGGCGCGGCCGAGTGCGCCATGCGGGACCTGCTCGCCAAGGCCGTCCGGGACGTGGAGAAGGTCCGCGGCGGGGCGGCGCGGTGAACGCGCGGAGTGAGCTGGCGAGCCCCGCGGTCACCGGCGAAGGCGACGCGGTGCGCGCGCGGACTGCGAGCCCGGCGGTCCCGGACGGGCGGCGGGTCCGGTGAAGATCGCACGGATCGAGACCTTCCTGGTCCCGCCGCGGTGGCTGTTCTGTCGCGTGGAGACGGACACGGGCCTGGTCGGCTGGGGCGAGCCCGTGGTGGAGGGCCGCGCCGAGGTGGTCCGCACGGCGGTCGAGGTGCTCGCCGAGTACCTCCTCGGTGAGGACCCGCTGCGTGTCGAGCAGCACTGGCAGGTGCTCACGAAGGGCGGCTTCTACCGGGGCGGCCCGGTGCTCTCCAGCGCCGTGGCCGGGCTCGACCAGGCACTGTGGGACATCGCCGGGCAGGCGTACGGGGTGCCGGTGCACGCCCTGCTCGGCGGCCCGGTCCGCGACCGGGTCCGCATCTACTCCTGGGTGGGCGGCGACGAGCCCGGTGAGATCGCCGACGCGGCGGCCGCGCAGGTGGCGGCCGGGCTCACCGGGCTGAAGATGAACGCCTCCGGGCAGCTCTCCCCGATCCCCACGCCGGCCGAGATCGACGCGGTGGTCGCCCGGGTGGCCGCCGCCCGGGCGGTGCTCGGCGACGAGCGGGACATCGCGCTGGACTTCCACGGCCGGGCCGGGCTCGCCGCCGTACGCCGCATCCTGCCGGAGCTGGCGCCGCTGCGCCCGTTCTTCGTCGAGGAGCCCCTGCTCCCGGACCAGGCCCACCACCTGCGCGACGTGGTCACCTGCTCGCCGGTGCCGGTCGCCACCGGCGAACGGCTCTACGGCCGGTCGGAGTTCCTCGCGCCGCTGCAGGCCGGCGTGTCGGTGGTGCAGCCGGACCTCTCGCACGCCGGGGGCATCTCCGAGGTACGGCGGATCGCCGCGCTCGCCGAGACGTACGGCGCGCTGCTCGCCCCGCACTGCCCGCTCGGGCCCATCGCGCTCGCGGCGAGCCTCCAGGTGGCCTTCGCGACACCGAACTTCCTCATCCAGGAGCAGAGCATCGGCATCCACTACCACGCCGGCTCGGAGCTGCTGGACTACCTGGTCGACCCGGAGCCGTTCCGGTTCGTGGACGGGCACATCCTCCGGTTCGACCGGCCCGGGCTCGGCATCACCATCGACGAGGCGGCGGTCCGCCGGGCCGGGCAGTCCCCGCACGCCTGGCGCAACCCGGTCTGGCGCCACCCCGACGGCTCCTTCGCCGAATGGTGAGCGCACCGGCGACGCCCGCCGGTGCGGTTCCACCGGGGACGGTGCCGCTGCGGGTGGACGTCGACACGGCGTTGGGCGGGCGCTGGACGAGCCTGCGCGGCGGCGGGAGGGAGTGGCTTTGGCGGGGGCCGGAGCCGGGCCGCGACACCGTGTCGCCGGGCGCGGCGTTCGTGGACGCCGGCGGGCTGGAGGAGTGCGTGCCCACCGTGCGGGGCACGCCCGACCACGGGGACGCCTGGTCCCGGCCGTGGCGCGACACCGGCCCCGGCGAGGCGGTCGTCGAGTGCCCGCGCTTCGCCCTCACCCGCCGGATCGCCGTACGCTCCGGGGCCGTCGTGGCCGACTACCGTCTCGCCGCCGACCCCGGCTACCGGTTCCTCTGGGCGGCGCACGCCCTGCTCGACCTGTCGCCGGCCGCCCGCCTGGACGCGCCCGCCGGCACCCCGACCCGGCTGCACCCGGAGGCCGCCGCGTCGCTGCCGCCCGGGGCGTGGCCGTCGGGACGGCCCTGGCTGACCGGTGACTGGCCGGCGCCGGCCGGGCTGGCGCTGGACGCGCTCGGTCCCGACGACGGCACCGCCGTCGGCGCGGTGCTCGTGGGCTGCTCCCGGGTCCGGGTCGTCGACCCGCCCGACGTGCTGACGTTCGAGCTGGAGTGCGCCGACCAGCCTCGCGGCCTCGGGCTCTGGCGCAACCTGCGGGGCTGGCCCGAGGGCCGCCCCTACCGCAGCGTCGGCGTCGAACCGATGCTCGGCGCGGCCTTCGACCTGGCCGACGCCGGGCCGGACGACGCCGCGACCGTGCCGTCCACCGGGGAGGTCGCCTGGCGGCTGACCGTCTCCGCCCACCGGCCGGCCACCGCACCGGACCGGCCCGCCCCGGGTGTCCCGCCGCGTCACGAGGAGGAGAGATGGAGCTGACCGAGCCGACCGCGTGGAGCGACGACCGGTTGGAGCTGGGCGAGGGAGCCCGCTGGGTGGACGACCGCCTGGTCCTCGTCGACCTGCTCGCCGGGCGGCTGCTCACCACCGACGCCGCGCGCCCCGCGCCGTTGGCCGAGCTGCTGCGGCTGGACGTCCCCCTGGGCGCCGTCGCACCGGTGGCGGGACGGCCGGGGGAGTGGCTCGCCGCGGCCGGCACCGGCGTCGTCCGCCTGACGGCCGACGGTGGGCGGCGGCCGGTCGCCGACCTGGAGGGCGGCCGGAGCGAGCCGGTGCGGATGAACGACGGGGCCGCCGACCCGCGGGGCCGGTTCTGGGTCGGCAGCATGACGTACGCGGGGGTGCCCGGCGGCGGCTCCCTCTACCGGATGGACCCGGGCGCCGCCCCGGTGCCGGTGGTGACCGGGCTGACGATCGCCAACGGTCCCGCGTTCGACGGCGCCGGCGCCACCCTGTACCTCGCCGACACCCCGCGCGGGCACGTCGACCGTTTCACCGTCGACCCCGCCACGGGGGCGCTCGGCGACCGTGCGCCGTTCCTGCGGCTCGACCCCGCCGAGGGCGCACCGGACGGCATGACGGTGGACGCGGAGGACCACCTCTGGGTGGCGCTGTGGGGCGGCGCCGCGGTGCGCCGCTACCGGCCGGACGGCACGCTGGACCGCGAGGTCCGGCTGCCCGCCGCGCAGCCGACGAGCGTCTGCCTCGGCGGGCCGGGCCTGCGCCGGCTGTTCGTGACCACCGCCCGGTACGGCCTGGCCGACCCGGGGCCGCTCGACGGCGCGCTGCTCGCCGTGGACGTGCCGGTCGCCGGACGCCCCGCCGCGCCGGTCGCCGCCGGCTGACCGTGGACGCCCGCGCCGCGTGTCCGGCGGGTGACGCCGCCCCGGGTGACGGCGGTCGCCGCGCCGGCGTCCGCCCGCGGCCGCGACCCGGCCGGACCGTACGATGCGCCCCGTGATTCTTCGGGGTGAGATCCGGGCCGACGCGCCGCTGCTGGTGCTTGCCGTGCAGGAGGAGGCCGCGCATCTCGGCGACGACCTGCCGGTGCTGCTCACCGGCATGGGCAAGGTCAACGCGGCGACCGCGGTGGCGACCGTGCTGGCGTCCGGCCCGAAACCGAGCCTGGTGCTCAACCTCGGCACCGCCGGGGCGCTGCGCCCGGGGTGGGCCGGCCTCCACGAGATCGGCACGGTGCTCCAGCACGACCTCGACACCGAGCTGCTGCGCACCCTCACCGGCCAGGTCTACGGCGCGCCGCTGACCCTCGGCACGCGGACCGCGGTGCTCGCCACCGGCGACACGTTCGTGGCCGACGAGGACGCCCGGGCCCGGCTCGCCCGCCGGGCGGACCTGGTCGACATGGAGGGGTACGCGGTGGCCTGGGCGGCGGCCCGCGCCGGCGTGCCCTGCCGGATGGTCAAGCGGGTCAGCGACGAGGCCGGCGAGGGCGCCGACCGGGCCTGGCGGGACGCCGTCGACGACTGCGCCCGGGACCTCGCCGCCTGGGTGAGACACGAGCTGCCCTGAGCGCCCCGACCCCCGCCACCCCGGCGATCATGAGGTTGGCGGGGGCGACACGCCGGTGCCGCTGCCGCTAACGTCATGATCACGCGGGTGGGAGCCGGGGGTGCGGGCGTGCGGGTACGACGGTTCGGTGGGCGTGGCCTCGCCGACGGGGGACGGGCGCGGTGAGCGGGGGCCGGCTCCTCGCGGTCAGCGACCTGCACGTGCGGTACGCCGACAACCGCGCGATCGTCGACGGGCTGCGCCCCGAGTCCGACGACGACTGGCTGATCGTCGCCGGTGACGTGGCCGAGCGCGTGGCCGACGTCCGCGACACCCTGGCGTCGCTGCGCGACCGGTTCGCCACCGTGGTCTGGGCGCCCGGCAACCACGAGCTGTGGACACTGCGCGACGATCCCGTCCCGCTGCGGGGCGAGGCCCGGTACCGGGCGCTGGTCGACATGTGCCGGGAGGTGGGGGTGCACACTCCCGAGGACGCGTACCCGGTGTGGTCCGGCCCGGGCGGCCCGGTGATCGTGGCACCCCTGTTCGTGCTCTACGACTACTCCTTCCACGCCCCCGGGACGTCCACGAAGGAGGAGTCGCTGCGCCGCGCGTACGACGCCGGGGTGATCTGCACCGACGAGGTGTTGTTGCACCCCGACCCGTACCCGAGCCGGGACGCCTGGTGCGCGGCCCGGGTGGCGTGGACCGAGCGGCGGCTCGCCGCCACCGACCCGACCCTGCCGACCGTGCTGGTCAACCACTTCCCGCTGGTGCGGGAGCCGACCCGGGTGCTGCGCCACCCGGAGTTCGCCCAGTGGTGCGGCACCACGCGCACGGCCGACTGGCACCTGCGCTTCCGCGCGACGGCCGTCGTCTACGGCCACCTGCACATCCCGCGGACGACCTGGCACGACGGCGTCCGCTTCGAGGAGGTGTCGTTGGGCTACCCGCGGGAGTGGCGTCCCCGCGGCACCCCCGCCCTGCCCCGGGTGGTGCTGCCCGCGCCCTGACCGCACCGGGGCTTGTGGACCCCGCCGACCGGGCGGATGCTGGGAACGCATCGACAATCAACGATTGGTAGGAGGTCCGATGCGTCGACTCCCGCTCGTCGTCCTCGTCCTGACCGCCCTGCTCGTCGGCACCCCGGCCGCCGCGCAGGCCCGGCCCGACCCGGCCGCCGCGCAGGCCCGGCCCGACCCGGCCGCCGCGCAGGCCCGGCCCGACCCGGCCGCCGCGGCCCGGATCCTCGCCGAGATCCACACCGCCGGCACGACCTGGGGCCTCGATCCGGCCACCGGCCGCATGACCCTCACCGTCGACGACACCGTCACCGGCCGCGACCTGGCCGCGCTGCGGGACACCGCGGCCCGGGCCGGCGCCGTGCTCCGCCACGAACCCGGGCGCCTCAGCACCCTGATCGCGGGTGGCCAGGCCATCTACGGCGGCGGTGGCCGATGCTCGCTCGGCGCCAACGTACGCAGCGGCACGACCTGGTACTTCGTCACCGCCGGTCACTGCGCCAGCATCGCCGGCACCTGGTACGCCGACCCCGCCGGCGCCACCGTGCTCGGCGTGCGGACCGGCAGCAGCTTCCCCGGCAACGACTACGGCGTGGTGCGCTACACCGGCACCGTCGCCCACCCGAGCGCCGTGTACACCTACCCGGGCCTGCTCACCGTCACCGGCACCGCCAGCGCCACCATCGGCCTGGCGGTCTGCCGCAGCGGGTCCACCACCGGTGTGCGGTGCGGCGTCATCACGGCGTTGAACCAGACCGTCAACTACGCCGAGGGCGCCGTGTACGGCCTCATCCGCACCAACATCTGCGCCGAACCGGGCGACAGCGGCGGCCCGCTCTACGTGGCCGCCACGGGCCGGATCATCGGTCTCCTCTCCGGCGGAAGCGGCAACTGCACCAGCGGCGGCACGAGCTTCTACCAGCCGATCGGCGAGATCCTCGCCGCGTACGGGCTGACCATCCCCTGACGGCGACCGGCCCGGGCGAGCAGGCCCCCTCCCGAGCGGACCCGGTGGAGGGGGCCCTGCCGACGCGGTCGCCTCACGACCCGCCCACGGGCGCCCGGTCGAGGAAGAGCAGCCGCGCGCGCTTGTCCGGCAGGTCGACGAGGGGGCCGAGCCGGAATCCGGTCCGCAGCAGCCGCGCGATCATCTTCTCGTTGCGCGCGTCCGGCTCGGCCACGAGCCGCGACCGGGCCGGGTCGGCCCAGACGAAGTCGAGCAGCGCGCCGAGCAGCCGCCCGGTGAACCCCGGCTCGACCCGCTCCGGCGGGCCCACGAGCAGGTGCAGCCCGAGGTCCCCCGGCCGCACCGGATAGCAGGCGCCGACGGGGTCGGCGGCCGGCTCGTACGTCTGCAGCAGCGCCGCCGGCCGCCCGTCCCGGTGCACGAGGTAGGCGTGGTGCGTCGTGAGCGAGTCCAGGTACGCGTAGATCTCCCGGACCCGCTCCCGGCTGGCGTAGCGCATGCCCCAGAACCGGGCCCGCTCCTGCGTCACCCAGCCGTGCAGCAGGTCGGCGTCGCGGTCCGGGTCGACGGGACGGATGGTGACCCGCCCGAGCCCGGCGACCAGCCGGTCGTCGTGGTGCCGCGCGTCAGCGCCGGCCGGGGTGGCGGCGTCGGCCGGGTCAGTGGACATCGCGCTCCTCGGTGAGCTGGTCCCAGTCGGTGGTCACCGGCAGCAGGTCGCCGGCCAGCCAGGCCGGCGTCTGGTCCCGGTGGTGCGGGTGGCCGGGCACCCCGGCGGCGCCGAACGGCACCACCCAGCGGCTGCGGGAGCGGTCCCCGAGGTCCCACACGAAGCGCGCCGCCGGCCCCCGCAGGCAGTGGTGCGTGACCCCGGGCGTGCTGGAGGTGGCGAGGACGCAGTCGTGGTCACCCGCCAGCGGCGGGCCGGCGCCCTCGTCCGGCCCGGGCAGCGCCCGCCACGGGGCGAGCCGGTGCAGCTCACCCCAGGGCGGCGGACCGTCGGCGTACGCGCCGGCCACCTCCTCGACGGCGGCGCGCACCAGGGCCTCCGGGTCGCCGGCGGGCAGCAGCCCGCAGGCCAGCACCGCCTCCAGCGCGAGGGCCACCCGCGGCGTGAGCGCCAGCCAGGGTTGGAACACCTCGGGGTACGCCGGTGGGTCGGCGAGCGGGGCCAGCGCCGGGTGCGCCGCGACCCGCCGCACCAGGGCGGCCCGGACCAGCGCGTACGCGGCCGCGTCGCGGCTGTCGGCGGCCATCCGGCGATCCCAGCGCAGCAGCCGGTCGCGCAGCGCCGTGGCCGCCGGACCGAGCCCGGTGAGCGCGCCGAGCCGGGCCAGCAGCGGTTCCGCCGCGCCGAGGTGCGTGTCGGTGTGCACCGACGCCATCGCCTCGGCCGTCCAGTCGGATCCGGCGTCGAGCAGCTCGCGGATCCGGTCCGCCCGGTACGGCGGGGCGAACTCGACCCCGAGCGGCGCGGCCAGCTCACGCGCGTTGGCCATCACCGCCCGGCCGCGCACCTCGGCGCGGGGCATCGGGGCGTACCAGCCCCGCCAGGCGTGCTCCCGCACCCAGGCGGGCACCACGCGCAGCCGGTTCGCCGGGTGCCGCAGCGGCACGGCCCCGGCCACCCGGTGCAGCAGCCCACCGGCGGTGTCGGCGGCCTGGAGCACGTTGACCGGCTCGATCCAGTGGTCGACCGCCGCGTCCACGTCGGCCACCGTGCGGGCGCGCAGCAGCGCCGGCAGCGCGGCGAAGCCCAGGTCGGCCCGCACCCGGGGCGGGTGGCGCAGGCTGATTCCCGTCCCGTCGTCCGGGCCGCCGGCGACCACCGGCCCCCGCGCGGTCTCCACGGCCTCGACCTCGACCGGGCCGCCGCCGGCCACCTCCACGACCTCGGTGTGCGCGGCGGCCGGCTCCCAGCCGTCCGGGCCGTACGCCTCCACGGCGCCACCCCGGCGGCGCAACCGCTCGGCGTAGAGGTCCTGGTAGTCGGCCATCGCGTTGGTGATGGCCCAGGCCACGCCGCCGGTGTGCCCGAAGTGGGCGATGCCGGGCACCCCGGGAACGGCCAAGCCGACCACGTCGTACTCGGGGCAGGCCAACCGGATCTGCTGGTACACGCCCGGGTCCTCGATGAACCGGTGCGGGTCACCGGCGAGCAGCGCCGCGCCCGAGGCCGTCCGGTCGCCGGCCAGCAGCCAGCCGTTGCTGCCGGCGGTGGCCGGCGAGTCGGCCTCGAACAGGGAGATCCACCGCTCGCCGAGCCGACCGGCGACGTGCTCCCGCCACAGCTTCGTGGGCACGTTCGCGAAGAGGACGTGGTGGGACAGCCACACGGCCAGCGGCGTCCACGGCTCCCACCGGCCGGGTGCCAGCCCGACGGCGGCGAACTCGGGCGTCCGGGCGGCCCCGGCGGGCAGCCCGGCGTTGACCCCGTCGACGTAGCCGCGTACCCAGGCGGCGGTGGCGGGATCGAGCGCCGCGTAGCAGCGGCGGGCCGTGTCGGCCAACCTCGCCTGCCGCGCGAAGCGGTCCCACCCCACGGCCCCGGCGCCGAGGAACGACGCGCTGGTGCCCTGCGCGCGGTGCCGCTCCACCTCGAGCTGCCACGCCCGGTCGTACGCCGTCACCCGGCCCTGCGCCACCACGAGCGCGTGGGCGTCGGCCGCGCGCAGGTGCGGGACGCCCCACGGGTCGCGGAGGACGCGTACGGTCACGCCGGCCCCGGGGCGAGGGTCGTGGCCCGCCGCCGGGCGGACGGGACGACCAGCGGCGTCCCGGTCTCCGGGTCGTCGATCACCCGGCAGGGCAGCCCGAAGACCTCCGCCACCAGCTCGGCGGTGACCACCTCGCCGGGCGGGCCGGCGGCGACGACCCGGCCGTCGCGCATCGCGATCAGGTGCGTGGCGTACCGGGCGGCGTGGTTCAGGTCGTGCAGCACCGCGACGAGGGTGCGCCCCTGCTCATCGTGCAGCCGGGCGCAGAGGTCGAGGATCTCGATCTGGTGGGCGATGTCGAGGTAGGTGGTCGGCTCGTCGAGCAGCAGCAGCGGCGTCTGCTGGGCCAGGGCCATGGCGAGCCACACCCGCTGGCGCTGCCCACCGGACAGCTCGTCCACCGCCCGGTCGGCGAGGTCGTCGACGCCCGTGGCGGCCATCGACTCCTCGACCACCCGCTCGTCCTCGCGCGACCACTGCCGCAGCAGGCCCTGGTGCGGGTAGCGGCCCCGCGCCACCAGCTCCGACACGGTGATGCCGTCCGGCGCGATGGACGACTGCGGCAGCAACCCGAGCGTGCGGGCCACCTGGCGGGCCGACCGGCGGTGGATGTCCTCGCCGTCGAGCAGCACCGCGCCGGCCGTGGGCTTCAGCATCCGGGACAGCGCCCGCAGCAGCGTCGACTTCCCGCACGCGTTGGGGCCGATGACGACCGTGAACGACCGGTCCGGGACGGCGACGGTCAACCCCTCGGCGATGGTGCGCCGGTCGTAGGCGAGGGTCATCCCGGTGCCGCTCAGGCGGGAGGTGCCGGCCTCCATCAGTGGTGCTCCGTTCTCGTCGTACGTCACCGCGCCGTCGGTGTTCGCGGGGCTCGCAGGCTCACTCCTCGCGCTCACAGCCGCCCGGCCCTTCGTTCCACCGCCAGCAGCCACACCAGGTACGCCCCGCCCACGGCGCCGGTGATCGCGCCCGCCGGGAGCTGGTGGTCGGCGAACACCCGTTGCCCCAGCAGGTCGGCCCCCACGAGCAGGGTGGCGCCCACGCACATCGCGGGGAGCAGGTTCGGCCCGGGGGAGCGGGTGAGTCGCCGGGCGACGTGCGGGGCGGTGAGCGCCACGAACGACACCGGCCCGGCGGCCGCCGCCGCGAAGGCGACCAGCAGCACCGCCGCGCCGAGCAGCACGAGGCGCAGCCGCCGTACGGGGACGCCGAGCGCGGCGGCCGTGTCGTCGCCCATCTCCATCATCCGCAGCGCCGGACCGCAGCCGAGCAGCACCAGCGGGGTGAGCACCGCGAGCACCACGAGCAGCGGGGTGGCGTCGGACCAGCCCCGCCCGTCGAGGCTGCCGGTGAGCCAGAGCACCGCGCGGGCGGCGTCCATCAGCGGGGCCCGGGTGAGCAGGTAGCCGTTGATCCCGGTGAGGATCGCGTTGAGGCCGATGCCGACCAGGACCAGCCGGTAGCCGTGCACGCCGGTGCGGGCGACGAGGGCGTACACGAGCAGGCCGGTGGCCAGCCCGCTGGCCACCGCGGCGCCGGACAGGGCGAGGCTGCTGCCGCCCAGCACGACCACCACGAGCGCGCCGGTCGACGCGCCCTGGGTGAACCCGAGCATGTCGGGGCTGCCCAGCGGGTTGCGCACCAGCGACTGGAAGACCGCGCCGGCCAGCGCCAGGGCCGCGCCGACCAGCAGGGCCGTGACGAGCCGGGGCAGCCGCAGCTCGTGGATGATGAACTCCTCGGCCGGGGTGCCGCCGCCGGTGAGGGTGCGCAGCACGTCGGCCGGGCTCATCGGGTAGTCGCCGCCGGCGACGGCCAGGACGCCGAGGCCGGCGGCGAGCAGGGCGCAGCCGGCGCCGACGACCAGCGCGCGGGGGCGGAACCGCAGGGAGAGCCCGCCCGGGGTACGCAGCACGGTCACGGGCGGGTCACCCTCCTGCGCAGCACCAGCCAGAGGAAGAGCGGGCCACCGAGCACGGCCGTCACCATGCCCACCTGGAGTTCGCCGGGGCGGCCCAGCACCCGGCCCAGCACGTCGGCGCCGAGCAGCAGCACCGGCGACAGCACCGCGCAGTACGGCAGCAGCCAGCGCAGGTCGGGCCCGGTGACGGCGCGCACCAGGTGCGGCACGAGAAGGCCGACGAAGACGATGGGGCCGCAGGCGGCGGTCGCCGCGCCGCAGAGCAGCGTGACCGCCGCGATGACGGCCGCCCGGATCAGCGCCGGACGCGCGCCGAGCGCCCGGGCCGCGTCGTCGCCGAGGGCCAGCGCGTTGAGCGGGCGGGCGGTGGCGAGCGCCACCAGCAGCCCGGCGGCGACGAACGGGGCCACCCGGCGGACGGTCGCCGCGTCGGCGCTGGCCAGCGAGCCGACCGTCCAGAAGCGCAGCCGGTCCAGCGAGGCGGCGTCGAGCAGCATGGCGGCGCTCACGTACGAGTACAGGGTCGCGTTGAGCGCGGCCCCGGCCAGCGCGAGGCGGGCCGGGGTGGCTCCCCGCCCGCCACCGACGGCGTACACGAGCGCGGTGACGGCCGCCGCGCCGAGCAGCGCGAACCACACGTACCCGTTGAGCGCGGTCACGCCGAGCAGCGCCGCCGTGGCCACCGCCGCGGAGGCCCCGGCGTTGATGCCGAGCAGCCCCGGATCGGCGAGGGGGTTGCGGGTGAGCGCCTGCATGACCGCGCCGGCCAGGCCGAGCGCCGTGCCGGCGAGCAGGCCGAGCAGCGTCCGCGGCAGCCGCATCTGGTGGACGACGGCGTACTCGGCCGCGTCGGGGTGCCACAGGCCCGACCAGACGTCGGCGACGGGAAGCTGCTTCGCGCCCACCGCGACGCTGAGCACGGCGACGGCCGCGAGCAGCGCCACCGCGGCGGCGAGGCCGACGCCCCGCAGCGCGGTCCGGCCGCGCCGGGCCGGGGGCGGGGACTCCGCCGCGCCGACACTCGGCGCTGATGACTGGAGGACGGACAGTGTGGGCTCCGGGGTGAGAGAAACGCCGAACGCGACTTGACAGCGATTTAGGTTAGGTTAACCTAACCGCGCTGTCCATGGTCGCTCGACCCCGATGGAAAGACTCCGCCATGCCTGACTCCCTGTCCGCACGTCGCCTCTCCCGTCGTGGCCTCCTGGCCGGCGGGGCCGCCACCTTCGCCCTCCTCATGGCCGGCTGCGGCAGCGACGGCGACTCCGCCAAACCGGACGCGAGCGGAAGCGGGGGGCCCTGGTCGTTCACCGACGACCGCAACGAGAAGGTGAGCGCCGCGAACCGCCCGACCCGCGTCGTCGCCTTCACCGGCACCGCCGCCGCGCTCGTCGACTTCGGACTCGACAAGCAGATCGTCGGCGTGTTCGGGGAGACGAAGCGCGCCGACGGCACGGCCGACCCGCAGGCCGGCGACCTGAACGTGGAGAGCGTGGAGATCCTCGGCAACGTGTGGGGCGAGTTCAGCGTCGAGAAGTACGCGGCCCTGCGCCCCGAGCTGCTCGTCACCCACATGTACGACCCCGGCGCGCTCTGGTACGTGCCGGACGAGAGCAAGGACAAGATCCTTCCGCTGGCGCCCAGCGTGGCGATCACCACGGCCCGCGTGCCGATGACCACGCCGATCGAGCGGTACGCGCAGCTCGCCGAGTCCCTCGGCGCGGACCTGTCGGCGAAGAGGGTCACCGACGCGAGGGCGCGCTTCGAGGCGGCGGCCGAGTCGGTCCGCCAGGCCGTGAAGGCCAACCCGGGCCTCAAGGTGATGGCCGCCTCCGGCAGCCCCGACCTGTTCTACGTCTCCAACCCGAAGGTCAGCACCGACCTCATGTACTTCGCCGAACTCGGCGTCGACATCGTGGTGCCCACCAAGCTCGAGTCGGGCGACTACTTCGAGGCGCTCAGCTGGGAGAACGCCGGCAAGTTCCCCGCCGACCTGATCCTGCTCGACAACCGCAGCACCGCCCTGCAGCCGAAGGACCTCGCCGCCAAGCCCACCTGGGGGCAGCTGCCGGCGGTCAAGGCCAACCAGGTCACGCCGTGGGACGCGGTGCCGCGCTTCTCGTACGCGGGCGCCGCCCCGCTGCTGGAGAACCTGGCGACCGCCATCCGGTCCGCGAAGAAGGTCAGCTGATGGGGACGGCTCTCGCCCTCCAGTACCGCTTCTACACCGCCGAGGTCGCGGGCGTGCGGCGGATCGGCGCCAGCACCATCCGGGTCACCTTCGGCGGACCCGACCTGGCCGGGTTCGCCGGCGGCGGCCGGGACCAGAGCGTCTCGCTGTTCCTGCCGCACCCGGGCCAGGCCGCCCCGGTCGTCCCCGTCGAGGAGGGGGAGGACTGGTTCGGCGCGTACCGCGCGCTCGACCCGGACGTGCGGGCGGTCATGCGCTCGTACACGGTCCGGGCGCAGCGCCCGGAGTCCGCCGAGGTGGACATCGACTTCGTGAGCCACGGCGACACCGGCCCGGCCACCCGCTGGGCCAACCGCGCCCGCCGGGGCGACCGGGTGGTCCTGCTCGGCCCGGCGGTCCCCGAGAACCGCAGCGTCTGCTTCCAGCCGCCGGACGACACCGGGCTGATCCTCCTCGCCGCCGACGAGACCGCGCTGCCGGCGGTCGGCGGCATCCTGGACTGGCTCCCCGCCGGCGCCCGCGTCCGGGCCTTCGTCGAGGTGCCCGACGCCGCCGACATCCAGCGGCTACCCACCGAGGCGCAGGCCGAGGTGAGCTGGATCGTCCGGGGCGCCACCCCGCCCGGCAGCGGCCTGCTGGTCGACGCCGTCCGGGCCGCCCGGCTGCCGGCCGTCCCCACCCCGTACGCCTGGATCGCCGGCGAGTCGTCGATGGTCCGGGCGCTGCGCCGGCACCTCGTGAACGAACGCGGCATCGACCGGCGCCGCGTCACCTTCTCCGGCTACTGGCGCCGCGGCGCCTCGGAGGACGCCCTCCGCGCCGAGGCGTACGCCGTGGCCGCCTGACCACCCCCGCACCGGCCGTGCGGGCAGGCGCCCGCACGGCCACCGTCCCGCCCCGCCGCCGCACCCCGGCGGCCGATGCCGCCTGCCCGGCATCCACCGTCCGCAACCGAGCGTGGAGGACCTGCCCATGAGTCTGTCGGGACGTACCGCCGAGGCCCCGGCGGCCCCACCCGGCCCGTCGGCCGCCCGGGCCCACCTGCTGAACGCCGGAACCGTCGCGCGCTACCGCGCCACCGTCGCCGACGGTGTCGACCGGGTGGCCCGGCGGGTGGCCGGCGCCGACCGGCCGTTCACCGGCGTGGCACCGGGTGAGCTGGCCCCGCGGGTCGCGGGGATCGACCTGGACCGGCCGCTCGGCGACGCCGGCGCGGCCCTCGACGAACTGGAGGACGTCTACCTGCGCGACGCCGTCTGGTTCCACCACCCCCGCTACCTGGCGCACCTGAACTGCCCCGTGGTGATCCCCGCCCTGCTCGGCGAGGCGGTGCTCAGCGCCGTGAACTCGTCGCTGGACACCTGGGACCAGAGCGCCGGCGCCACACTCATCGAGCGGCGGCTCGTCGACTGGACGGCGCAGCGGATCGGGCTCGGCCCCGCCGCCGACGGCGTCTTCACCAGCGGCGGCAGCCAGTCGAACCTCCAGGCGCTGCTGCTGGCCCGGGAGGAGGCCTGCGCGGCCGCGCAGGGCCACGACGCCCGCCGGGACCTGCTGCCCCGGCTGCGCGTGCTCACCTCGACGGCCGGGCACTTCAGCGTCCAGAAGTCGGCGAAGCTGCTCGGGCTGGCGGCGGACGCGGTGGTGACCGTCCCCACCGACGCGCAGCGGCGGATGATCCCGGCCGCGCTGCGCCGCGAACTCGACAGCTGCCGACGCGACGGCTCGGTGGTGATGGCCGTGGTGGCCACCGCCGGCACCACCGACTTCGGCTCGATCGACCCGCTGGACGAGATCGCCGCGATCTGCGCGGCGGCCGGTGTGTGGCTGCACGTCGACGCCGCGTACGGCTGCGGGCTGCTGGTGTCGCCGACCCGCCGGCACCTGCTCGACGGCATCGAGCGGGCCGACTCGGTGACCGTCGACTACCACAAGTCCTTCTTCCAGCCGGTCAGCTCCAGCGCGGTGCTGGTCCGCGACCGGCGGGTGCTGCGCCACGCCACCTACCACGCCGACTACCTCAACCCGGCCCGGATGGTCGAGCAGCGCATCCCCAACCAGGTCGACAAGAGCCTGCAGACCACCCGCCGCTTCGACGCCCTCAAGCTCTGGCTCACCCTGCGCGTCATGGGCCCGGACGCGCTGGGGGCCCTCTTCGACGAGGTGGTGGAGCGGGCCGCCGGCGCCTGGGAGCTGATCAGCGAGGACCCCCGGTTCGAGGTGGTGACCCGCTCGCCGCTGAGCACCGTCGTGTTCCGGTACCTGCCCACCGGCCCGGGCCGGGGCCTGGCCGACGCGGCCAACCTGTACGCGCGGGAGGCGCTGGCCGCCAGCGGCGCCGCGCTGATCGCCGGCACCACCGTGGACGGCCGGCAGTTCCTCAAGTTCACCCTGCTCAACCCCGAGACCACCCTCGACGACGTCGGGCACGTGATCCAGCTCATCGCCGCGCACGCGGGCCGGTACGTGCGCGAGCGGACCGAGCTGGCCTGCCAGGTCGGCTGACCACCGTGATCCCCCGGGAGGGCCGGATGTCCACGCACGACTTCATCGCCATCGGCCTGGGCCCGTACAACCTGGGCCTGGCCTGTCTCACCGCGCCGATCCCCGAACTGGACGGCGTGTTCCTCGAGGCCCGGCCGGGCGTCGACTGGCACCCCGGCATGCTGCTGTCCTCGGCCCGGTTGCAGACGCCGTTCCTGGCCGACCTGGTGAGCCTCGCCGACCCCACCTCGCCGTTCTCGTTCCTCAACTACCTCAAGGAGACCGGCCGGCTCTACCCGTTCTACATCCGGGAGAGCTTCTACCCGCTGCGCAGCGAGTTCAGCGCCTACTGCCGCTGGGCCGCCGCGAAGCTGCCCAACCTGCGGTTCGACCACGAGGTCACGACCGTCGAGTACGACCCGGCGGACGACCGGTACGTCGTGCACGCCCGGGTCGACGGGGGAGAGACGGTCACGTACCGGGCCCGGCACCTGGTGCTCGGCACCGGCACCCCGCCGTACGTCCCGCCCGCCTGCGAGGGGCTGGGCGGCGATCCGGTGCACACGTCGCGCTACCTCGAACACCGGGCGGCGCTGCGGACGAAGCGGAGCATCACGGTGATCGGCAGCGGGCAGAGCGCCGCGGAGATCTACCACGACCTGCTCGGCGACATCGACACGTACGGCTACCAGCTCAACTGGGTGACCCGCTCGCCCCGCTTCTTCCCCCTCGAGTACACCAAGCTCACGCTGGAGATGACCTCACCGGACTACGTGGACTACTTCCACGCGCTGCCGGAGGCGACCCGCTACCGGCTGGAGTCCGAGCAGAAGGGCCTGTTCAAGGGGATCAGCGCCGACCTCGTCGACGACATCTTCGACCTGCTGTACGAGCGCAGCGTGCCCGGCCCCGTGAACACCCGGCTGCTCACCAACACCGAACTGGTCACCGCCGCGCACGACGCGGCCACCGGCACGTACACCCTCGGGCTGCGGCACGTGGAGCAGGAGCGCGACTTCACCCTGCGCACCGAGGCGCTCGTGCTGGCCACCGGCTACCGCTACCGGACCCCGGCGTTCCTGGAGCCGGTGCGGGACCGGATCCGCTGGGACGCGCACGGCCGGTTCGACGTGGCCCGCAACTACAGCATCGACCACACCGGACGGGGCATCTTCCTCCAGAACGCCGGCACCCACACGCACAGCATCACCTCGCCCGACCTGGGCATGGGGCCGTACCGCAACTCGTGGATCATCCGGGAGCTGCTGGGCCGCGAGCACTACCCGATCGAGAAGAGCATCACCTTCCAGGAGTTCGGCGCGCCGGCGGGGGTGGCACCGTGAGCCCGGTCTTCACGAGGCGCGACCCGAGGCTGGGGGAGTTCGCCCTCCGGCCGGTCGACCCGGACGCCGACGCGCGGCTGCTGCACCGGTGGGTGACCCACCCGAAGGCGGTGTTCTGGCTCATGCAGGACGCCGACGTGGCCCAGGTGGCGCGGGAGTACCGCCGCATCGCCGACCACCCGCACCACGACGCGTACCTCGGGCACTGGCGGGGCGAGCCCGCGTTCCTCGCCGAACGCTACGACCCCGCCCACGTCGAACTCGTCGGCCTGTACGAGGCCCGCCCCGGCGACGTGGGCATGCACTTCCTCTGCGCGCCCACCGACGCCCCGGTGCACGGCTTCACCCGCGCCGTGATCACGACGGTCGTGGCCTGGCTCTTCGCCGACCCCGCGACCCGCCGGGTGGTGGTCGAGCCGGACGTCCGCAACACCGCCGTCCACGCGCTGAACGCCGCCGTCGGCTTCGAGGTCGTCGGCACCGTCGCCAAACCCGAGAAGGACGCCCTGTTGAGCATCTGCACCCGCGACCGCTTCCACGCCGCCACCGGCCGCCGCGACCCCGCCGCGCCGGCCTCCCGCACGGACGGAGTGCCCGCGTGAGCACGTTCGACCCCGTCGCCCACCTCACCCCGGCGCACTGGGCGCGCGCCAACCGCCTGCTGGTCCGCAAGGCGCTCGCCGAGTTCGCCCACGAACGGCTGCTCACCCCGCGGCCCGTCGCCGCGCCCGCCGGCGCCGCGCCCGCCGCCGGCGCCCGGTGGTACGCGGTGGCCAGCGACGACGGCGCGGTCACCTACCGCTTCGCGGCCCGGGTGCGGGCCCTCGAACACTGGCAGATCGACGCGGCGAGCATCACCCGCCACCGCGACGGCGGGGAACTCCCGCTGGACGCCGTCGACCTCGTCCTCGACCTGCGCGCGTCGCTCGGGCTCTCCGACCGGGTTCTGCCGGTCTACCTGGAGGAGATCACGTCCACCCTGGCCGGCATCGCCTACAAGCTCGACCGGCCGCCGGTGACCGCGAAGGAACTCGCCGTCGCCGACTTCCAGACCATCGAGACCTTGATGACCGAGGGGCACCCCTGCTTCGTGGCCAACAACGGCCGCCTCGGCTTCGGCATCGACGAGTACCACCGGTACGCGCCGGAGGCGGGCCGGCCGGTGCGGCTCGTCTGGCTCGCGGCCCACCGTGACCACGCGTCGTTCAGCGCCGCCGCGGACCTCGACTACGACACCCTCGTGGCGGGCGAGCTCGGCGCGGAGACCCTGGACCGGTTCGCCGCCGTCATGGCCGGCCTCGGCCTCGACCTCGCCGACTACCTGCTCATCCCCGTCCACCCGTGGCAGTGGCGGCACAAGCTGTCCGTCACCTTCGCCGGCGAGGTGGCCCGACGCCGCCTCGTCCACCTCGGCCCCGGCCCGGACGAGCACCTCGCCCAGCAGTCCGTCCGCACCTTCTTCAACCTCACCGAGCCGCGGCGGCACTACGTCAAGACCGCGCTGTCGGTGCTCAACATGGGCTTCATGCGGGGCCTGTCGGCCGCGTACATGGAGGCGACGCCCGCCATCAACGACTGGCTCGCCGACCTGGTGGCCGGCGACGAGGTGTTCGCCGCCACCGGCATCAGCATCATCCGGGAGCGGGCCGCCGTCGGTTACCGGCACCCGCAGTACGAGGCGGCCACCGACCGCTACTCCCCGTACCGCAAGATGCTCGCCGCGCTGTGGCGGGAGAGCCCCGTGCCGAGCCTGGCGCCGGGCCGGCGGCTGGCCACCATGGCCGCGCTGCTGCACGTCGACCGCGACGGCGGATCCCTCGCCGCGGCCCTGATCGACCGGTCGGGCCTCGCGCCGGAGGTGTGGCTGCGCCGGTACCTGGACGCCTACCTGACTCCGCTGCTGCACGCCTTCTACGCCTACGACCTGGCGCTCATGCCGCACGGCGAGAACGTCATCATGGTGCTCGACGAGCGGGACACGGTCGAGCGGGTCATCTTCAAGGACATCGCCGAGGAGATCGTCGTGATGAGCGCCGACCGCCCGCTGCCCCCGGCGGTCGAGCGGATCCGGGCCGACGTGCCGGAGGAGATGAAGCTGTTGTCCATCTTCACCGACGTGGTGGACTGCTTCCTGCGGCACCTCGCCGCGATCCTCGACGAGGTGGGCACGCTCGGCGAGGAGTCCTTCTGGCGTACGGTGGCCGCCTGCGCGGCCGACTACCTGGCGAGCGTCCCGCACCTGGCCGAGCGCGCCCGCCGGTACGACCTGTTCGCCCCCGAGTTCGCGCTGTCCTGTCTCAACCGTCTCCAGTTGCGCGACAACCAGCAGATGGTGGACCTCGCCGACCCGTCGGCGGCGCTCCAGCTCGTCGGCACGCTGGCCAACCCGCTCGCGCCGTACGCGCCGGGGCGGTGAGGCGGCCGTCCATGATCCACCCAAACGCGGCCCGGTGGCGGCCACCGCGTTGAATGGCGGGCATGATCCTGCTGCGCACCCTGACCCTGATCGCCGCGACGGTGACCACCGGGCTGATGGCCGGCCTGTTCGCCGCCTTCGCCTACTCCGTCATGCCCGGCCTGGCCCGGGCCGACGACCGGACCCTGGTCGTGGCGATGCAGCGCATCAACGAGTCCATCCTGAACGGCTGGTTCTTCGTCTGCTTCTTCGGCGCGTTGGTGTTCACGGGCGCGGCCGCCGCGCTGCACCTGGGCGGCGCGTGGACGCCCGTGCTGCCGTGGATCGTCGCGGCGCTGCTGCTCTACGTGGTCGTCCTGGTGGTCACCATGGCCGTCAACGTGCCGCTCAACGAGGCGCTCGCCCGGGCCGGCGACCCCGACCGGCTCACCGACCTCCCGGCGGTGCGGGACCGGTTCGCCCCCGCCTGGATCCGGTGGAACCTGGTGCGGGCGTTCGCCTCGACGGCCGCGTTCGCGCTGCTCACCTGGGCCCTGGTAGCGCACGGTAGGGTCGCCGGCTGACCGACTCGCCGCCCCGGGCGCCAGCGCCGCCGCCCGGCCCGCCGCCCCCGTCGCCCGGCCCGCCGCCCGCTCCATCGCGGTCGGCCGGCGCCGCCGCACGGCGGCCACCGGCGGCCCGTACGGCGGCGAGGGCGAACGTGACCCGGGTCAGCCCGAGGGCGCCCGCCAGCACGGCGGCGGCCACCGCCGCGTGACCGGCGTCCGGCGCCCACAGCAGCACCGTGCCCAGCCCGCCCAGGTACGCGGGCAGCCCCCACAGCACGGCGCCGGCCAGGGCGGCGCAGCCGACCGCCCAGACGGCGGCCGTGACCAGCGCCCGGACGACCGGTGGCGGCCCGTCGCGGCGCCGGCGCACGCCGCGTACGACGGTCATGGCGATCACGACGAGGAGCAGGCCGGCGACGCCGAACAACGCGGGGGCCACCGCGAGCAGCATGCCGTCCTCCGCCGCCGGCGCGGGTGGCGCGCCGAGCAGGATCCGCACGAGGTCGAAGCCGGCGGAGACGAGCGCCGGGTCGGCCGCCGGATGGTAGAGGTTGGCCAGCACGATCACGGCCAGGTCCGTGCCGGGGACGAGCACCAGGTGCGTGAAGTAGCCGGGGGTGGCGCCCGCGTGCCACACCAGCCGCGTCCCGCCGACGTCGTCCAGCGTGCTCTCCCGCCAGCCGAGGGCGTACCGGCCGCCGCCGGCGGTGACCTGACCCTGGTGCATCCGCGCGACGCCGGCGGGCGACAACACCCGCGCCGACCCGTACCGGCCGTCGTCGAGCTGGGCGATCGCGAAGTGGCCGAGATCGGTGAGGCTGGCGGCCAGGTAGCCGTACGGGACGCCGGAGGTGTCGTACGGCGGGTCGAAGCGTTGCGGCCGGCCGAGGTAGCGGCGGTGCCCGGCGGGTAGCCCCACCCGCTCCGCCTCGTCGGCCGTGGCGGCCGCCTGCCGCATCAGCAACGGGTCGAGCACCGCCCGGTGGAGCTGCTCGGCGAACGTGCGGCCGGTGACCGCCTCGACGATCGCGCCGAGCACCAGGTAGTTCCCGTCGCTGTACCGGTGCTGGCCGCCCGGCGGCCCGGCCAGCGGCACGTCGGCGAGGTCCCGCACCGACCGGGCCAGCCCGCCCGGGCTGTTGTCGAAACGGTCCGTGAGGCCCCTCGTGGCCACCTCGGGGAGCCCGCTCGTGTGGGTGAGCAGGTGCCGGACGGTCACCCGCCCACTCGTCGTCTCGTCACCGAGGCGCAGCCACGGCAGGTACGCGCGGGCCGGTGCGTCGAGGTCGACCGATCCGGCCTCGGCGAGCTGCAGCACCGCGAGCGCGGTGAACGGCTTGCTCACCGACCCGAGCAGGAAGGGGGTCCGCGGTGTCACCGGTGTCCCGTCGCCGGTGACGCCGAGCGTGTGCTCCTGCACGACCCGGTCGCCGCGTACGACGGCCACCGCGGGGCCCGGGATGTGGTTGGCGTCCCGGTAGCGGTCCAGGTACGCGCGCACCCGGGCGGTGTCGTCGGCGGCGGCGTACGCCGGCGGGCCGCCGGCCGGGACCAGGCAGGCGGCCGCGGCGACGAGGGCCGCCGCGCGGCGGAGCCGCTGTGCCGGGCGCCTCACGGCCGCGCTCATCCGATCTGGCTGAGCAGGCGCTCGAGTTCGGTGAGGCGCTCCCGGACCCGGCCGAGTTCGGCCTGGGTGGCCTGGACGTCCGACCGCAGCCCCTTCAGCTCCGCCACGGTCTGCCGGGAGTCCTCGGCCAGCCGGGCCTGCGTCTCGCCGGCCTGCTCGGCGAGACCCCGGTAGTGCGCCTCCCGGGCGGCGGAGTGCCGGGCCCGGTAGACGCCCAGCGCCACGAACGCCGTGATCGCCACCAGGGCGATCACCATCACGGTCGACGTGATGATCCCGACCTGGGCGATGTCGTCGCTTGCTGCCGTCATCACTTCTCGTCCTTTCCGGAGCCACCGGCTTCCAATGTCGGCACGGCCGCTGCGACCGTCGCGGGTGTCAGGGAGAGCGCGAAGGGCACGACCTCGAACCACTTCACGGAGCTGCCGTCGGGCGCCGTCTCGAGGGTGCCGACGACCAGTCCGGCCGCCTCCAGGCGTTGCAGGTGCATGTAGAGCAGAGGCCGGTTCATCTGGAGGCGGCGCGCCAGTTCGCTCACGTAGCTGCGGCCCTCGGCGAGCGCGGCGACGATCCGCAGCCGATGCGGGCTCGCGAGCGCGGCGAGCACGGCGAGCAGCTGCGTGCCGGTCGGCGGCGCGGCGTCCATTCGTCAGCCCTCCCGGTGTCAGTTATCTCTGACACCCCCCTGTCAGAAGATGCTGACACCCTGGGCGCGGAGGTGTCAAGGCGGGGACGACGACGTCGCGTCAGTCCCGGGCGAGGTCGGTGAGTTCCTGGTGCAGCAGGTCGGCCAGGTCGGTGTGCCGCTCCGGATGGCTGTCGGGGGTCATGCCGCGGCTGGGCATCTCCACGACCATCAGCAGGTAGAGGTACATCCGGTAGAGGCTGAGCCGGCGGGCCGCCGCGGCGTCGAGGTCGAGCGGCGCGGCGCTGCGGTAGCCGCGCAGCACCGGGTGATCGGGCTCGTCCTCCACCTTGCGCAGCAGCAGCGGCGAGACGAGGTCCATGAGCGGGTCGCCGTAGAGGAACCGTTCGCCGTCCACCAGGCCCGTGAGCCGTAGCCGCCCGTCGGGACCCGGGGCGGCGAGCACGTTGCCGTCCCACCCGTCGAAGTGCAGCAGCGCCGGCCGCCGTACCGCGTCCAGCGCCGGGGCGTGCCGCCCGACCAGCGCGCGGATCCACTCGGGTGCGGCCGGTAGCCGGACGTCCCAGTCGGCGGCGTCGGCGAGCAGCGCGTCCACCATGGCGCCGAACGCCTCCCGCCACGTCGCCCCGGACGGTCGGTGGGCGTCGTCGTAGCCGAACCGGGCACCGGTCACCGTGTGCAGGGCGGCGAGCGCCACGCCGCTGTCGAACCGTGCCGGTCCGTCGTCCACCCCGCCGTCGGCGGCCAGGTCGGCCAGGGACCGGCCGGGCAGCAGGCCCATCACGAGCCACTCGCCGTACGCCGGGTCGGCGCCGTGGTGCAGCAGCGGCGGCACCGGCACTCGCGGCGCGTGGGCGGCGACCAGCCGGAAGTAGCGGGCCTCCGCCGCGCAGAGGTCGCGCTCGTACCGGAGCAGCCGCGCGTCCGGCGGGGGCGCGACCTTCAGCACCGCCTCGCGGCCGTCGTCGAGGCGTACCCACCACACGGCGGCGAACCCGCCCCCACCGAGCGGTCCGCAGTCGGCCACCGCCGGCCCCGGACCGAACGAGGCGCGGACCAGCCGGGCCACCTCGTCGGGCGTGAGCCGGCGCTGGGTCGGGCTGTGGGCGCTCACCGGGGGCCGTCCGGGCGCGCCGGCGCGGGCATGATCACGTGCTGCGGCACAGGGCCACCGTAGACGCCGCCCGGCGCTCGCGTGGTCCCGCGATCGGTCGGTGTTCGGGCACCCGCGCGACCGACGAAACCCACCCGGCCGCCGGCGGCCCACCCGACCGACGAGGCCCACCCGGCGGAGGGCCGGGCGGCGCGGGAGGGCAGGATGGTGCGGGCCCGACACCCCCGACCGCCCGCGGAGCCCCGATGTTCACGCTGCCGCTCACCACCGACCTCGAGATGCGCCCGCTGGAACCGTGGCGGGCCGAGGAGTTCCTCACCCACCTCGACCGCGCCCGGGAGCACATCAGCCCGTGGGTGTCACCGTCCTTCGTGGCCACCGACCTCGAGTCGGCCCGTGCCGTCCTCCAGCGGTACGCCGACCGGTGGGCCCGCGACGCCGGCGGCATCTGGGGGCTGTGGTGGCGCGGCGACCTCGTCGGCGGGGTCATGTTCGTCTCGTTCGACGTCGCGCTCGGGGTGTGCGAGGTGGGCTGCTGGCTGGAGCCCGCCGCGGAGGGGCACGGCCTGGTGTTCCCGGCCGCGCGGCGGCTCATCGACTGGGCCGTGCGCGAGCGCGGCATCCACCGGGTGGAGTGGCGGACCAACGCGGCCAACGTGCGCAGCATCGCGCTCGCGCGCCGGTTGGGCCTGCGTCACGACGGTACGCTCCGCGAGGTCTACCCCGGCCCGTCCGGGCGGATCGACCTCGAGGTCTGGTCGGTGCTCGCCCCCGAGTGGCGGGCGGCGGTGCCGGCCGGGCCGCCCGGGGCGTCCGCCTGAGCCGCCGCTCAGGGCAGCGCCCTCAGGAAGGGGCCGTGGCTGAGCCGGAACTCCCAGGCGTAGTAGCGGTCCCAGTTGATCGACCAGGTCATGAGGCCGCGGAACGCGGGGTTGGTGCCGCTGCGGGGGACGTAGGCGCCGCAGCTCTGGCCGCGTACGAGGCAGTTCACGGCCGCCTGCACGCCGGCCGGGGCCAGGTAGCCGTTGCCGGCGCTCGGTGAGGACGGCGCGCCGAAGGCCACCTGGTCCTCCCGGAGCGGCGGGAAGACGGCGGAGGTGTTGCCGGCGACGGGGAAGCCGGCGAGCAGCATGTCGGTCATCGCCACGTGGAAGTCGGCGTTGCCCATCGTGTGGTACTGGTTGTCGAGCCCCATGATCGGGCCGGAGTTGTAGTCCTGCACGTGCAGCACGGTGATGTCGTCGCGCAGGGCGTGGATCACCGGCAGGTACGACCCGGCGCGCGGGTCCTGCCCGCCCCACGGGCCCGGGCCGTAGAACTGGTAGCCGAGCTGGACGAAGAACGTCTCCGGCGCCATGGTCAGGACGAAGCCCGCGCCGTAGCGCTGCTTCAGGGTGCGGATGGCCGCGATCAGGTTGACGACCACCGGCGTGGTCGGGTTGCGGAAGTCGGTGTCGCCGGCGTTCAGGTAGAGCGAGTGCCCCTCGAAGTCGATGTCGAGGCCGTCGAGCCCGTAGCGGTCGATGATGGCCGAGACGGAGCGGACGAAGGTGTCGCGGGCGGCGGTGGTGGTGAGCTGCACCTGGCCGTTCTGTCCACCGATGGAGAGCAGTACCTTCCTGCCCTGCTGCTGCTTCGCGCGGATCGCCGCGACGAACTCGGCCTCGGTCTCCACCCCGGGGCACTCGCTGGCGGGGCAGAGCGCGAAGCGGATGTCACCGGAGGTCGGTGAGGTGGGCTCGCCGAAGGCGAGGTTGATGATGTCCCAGTCCGACGGTACGTCGGCCATCCGCAGGTAGCCCGAGCCGTTGGCGAAGGTGGCGTGCAGGTAGCCGATCAGCGCGTGGCGGGGCAGCCCGCCGGGCGGCGGGGTGGTCGGGGGAGGGGTCGTCGGCGGGGGCGTCGTGGGCGGGGGCGTCGTGGTCGGCGGGGTGGTCGGTGTGCCGCCGCCGCAGGGCGCGCCGTTGAGCGTGCAGTCGGTGGGGGAGCCGGAGCCGGTGGCCAGGAAGCCGAAGGTGACCGACGCCCCGGGCGCGACGGTGCCGTTCCACGACCGGTTCGTGAAGGTGTGGCGCTGCCCGGAGCTGCTCACCGTGGCGTCCCAGTAGGAGCCGAGCGTGGTGCCGGCGGGCAGGGTGAAGGCGACCTGCCAGCCGGTGAGGGTGGCGGGGCCGTCGTTGGTGATGGTGTACCTCCCCTCCCACCCGGTGCCCCAGTCGGCGGTCTTCACGAACGTGGCGGTCGGGCCGGCGGCCTGCGCGGGCGCGGCGACGGCGAGGGTGACGGCGGCGGCGGTGGCGAGCGCGGCCGCGGCGGCCAGCAGCGTACGGGCATGACGACGCATCCGGACCTCCCGGTACGAGGGCCGTCGGATCGACGGATGCACAATTATTAGGATTGTTAACTGTAGATGTCCAGGGCTCCGGGCTCCCCGTTCTGTCGCACCCCGGCGGCACCATGCATCCATGGCTGTCCCCGCCTCCACCCCTCGTTCCGACCAGCCGCGCACCCTGCCGCTGCGCGAGGTGCGCACCCGGCTCACCCAGCTCGTCGCCCTCGCCGAGCTGACCGACACCGTCACCGTGGTGACCCGCGACGGCGACCCGCGTCCCGTCGCCGCCATCGTGCCGGCCGGCGCCGCCCGCACGATGGCGCAGACCCGGGCCGACGCCGACCGGCTCGCCGCCGTCACCAGCGGTTGGGCCCGCCGCCTCGACGAGCTGCGCCGCCAGAGCGGCAGACGGCACGCCGCCGAGCTGGGCACGCTTCGCGCCGCGTTGGCGCAGGCGTGGGCCGAACTCGACCGGCGGGCCGCGCCGGGCGGCGACCCGGCCCTGGCCCGGCTCCGCGCCGCCCACGCCGACCTGCTCGCCGACTGAGCCCGCCGCCGGTGTCCCCGGCGGTCGGCCGTGGGCCGGCGTCCTCCGGCGGTCCCGCGGGTCAGCCGGTGGCCGGGTACGCGTGGGTCTCGGCCGCCTTCACGGCCGCCCACACCTCCTGCCCGGGGGTCAGGTGGAGCTGCGCGGCGGCGGCCGGCGTGACGTCCGCGGCCACGGCGATCGGCCCGTCCAGGCGCACCCGCAGGTAGTCGCCGTGCCGTTGCACCCCGCTCACCGTGGCCGGCCAGGCGTTGCGCGCGCTGCCGTCGGGGCGGGCCGGGTGCACGACCACCGCGGCCGGCCGGAACGCCACGTACGCCTCGCCGGTGACCCGGTCGGCGACGGTCAGGTGCAGTCCGTCGGCCACGCGTACCCGGTCGCCGTCGGCCCGGCCCCGGTAGAGGTTCAGGCCGACGAGCCGGGCCACGTAGTCGGTGCGTGGCCGGGCGGTGACGCTCTCGGCGTCGCCCTCCTGCACCACCCGGCCACCCTCCACGATGACCAGCCGGTCGGCCAGCGCCAGCGCGTCCAGCGGGTCGTGGGTGACCAGCAGGGTCGCACCGGCGTGCGCGGCGAGGTGCCGGTGCAGCTCCGCCCGCGTCTCCAACCGGGTCCGCGCGTCCAGCGCCGCGAGCGGCTCGTCCAGCAGCAGCAGCGACGGCGCCACGGCGAGCGCCCGGGCCAGGGCGACGCGCTGCGCCTGCCCGCCGGAGAGCTGCCGGGGCCGCCGGTGCTCGTGCCCGGCCAGCCCGACCCGGCGCAGCCACTCCCGGGCGGTGTCGCGAGCCGCCCGCCGGTCGGCGCCGCGCCGCCGCGGCCCGAAGGCCACGTTCTCCAGGGCCGTCAGGTGCGGGAACAGGAGGTAGTCCTGGAAGACCACGCCGACCGGGCGCCGTTCGGTGGGCACCCAGCTGCCCCGCGCCGGCCGGTCGAGATCCGTGCCGGCCAGGGTGACGTGCCCGTCGGTGAGCGGTTGCAGGCCGGCGAGCGCCCGCAACGCCGTGGTCTTGCCGGCGCCGTTCGGGCCGAGCAGCGCGACCACCTCGCCGGCGGCCACCCGCAGCGGCACGTCGAGCCGGAAGGCTCCCCGGTCGACCACGAGCCGGGCGTCGAGCAGCGCGGCGGTCACGGCGCACTGATCCAGCGGTCGCGCAGCGCCGCGAGGATGGTGACGGAGACGGCCAGCAGCACGACGCTGAGCACGATGGCGGCCTCGAGGTCGGTCTCCAGCGCCAGGTAGACGGCGAGTGGCATCGTCTGCGTCCGGCCGGGGTAGTTGCCGGCGAACGTGATGGTGGCGCCGAACTCGCCGAGCGCCCGCGCCCAGCACAGCACCGCGCCGGCGGCGAGGCCCGGCGCGACCAGCGGGAGCGTGACACGGGTGAAGGTCGTCCACCGGCCGGCGCCCAGGGTGGCCGCCGCCTCCTCGTAGCGCGGGTCGGCGGCCCGCAGCGCCCCCTCGACGGCGATCACGAGGAACGGCATCGCCACGAACGCCTCCGCGAGCACCACCCCGGCGGTGGTGAACGGCAGGGTGATCCCGAACGTCGCGTCGAGCCAGCCGCCGAGCAGCCCCCGGCGCCCGAAGACGAGCAGCAGCGCGACCCCGCCGACCACCGGCGGCAGCACCAGGGGCACGGTGACCAGGGCGCGGACGATCCGCCGGCCGGGGAACTCGACGCGGGCGAGCAGCCACGCCAGGGGGACGCCGAGCAGCAGGCAGAGGCCGGTGGCCAGCGTCGCCGTCTGCAACGACAGCCGCAGCGCCGTCAACGCGCCCGGCTCGGTGAGGCGCTGCGGCAGGGTGGACCACGGCGTACGGACGAGCAGTCCACCCAGCGGCAGGACGAGGAAGAGCAGGCCGAGCGCGGCGGGGAGCAGCAGCGGCAGGGGGATCCGGGTGCGCCGCGAGGGCGTACGCCGGACGGCCGGCGCGGCGGGCGGGGCGTCGCGGGTCGCGGTCACGGCGTCTGGAAACCCGCCCCGGTGAGCACGGCCCGGCCGGCGTCGGAGCGGACGTACGCGACGAAGGCCCGCGCGCCGGCCGGGTTCGGCGCGTCCGCGAGGGCGACGATCGGGTAGTCGTTGACGGCGCGGGCCGACTCGGGGAACTCGACGGCGCTGACGTCGTCGTCGGCCGCCGCCGCGTCGGTGCGGTAGACGAGTGCCGCGTCGACCTCGCCGAGCCGTACCTTGGCGAGGGCGCCCTTCACGTCCTGTTCGAGGGTGACCGGGGTCAGGTCCACCGACGCGGCGTCCAGGGCCGTCCGCGCGGCCGCCCCGCACGGCACCTGCTCGGCGCAGACCGCCACCGCCGTTCCGGGCCGCGTCAGGTCGGCGAGGCCGCGGATCCCCCTGGGGTTGCCCCGGGCCACCGCGATCACCAACTGGTTGCGGGCGAAGACGCTCGGCGTGCCGTCGGCGTTGCCGGCGTCGGTGACGGTCGCCATGTTCCGGGGCGCGGCCGCGGCGAACACGTCGGCCGGCGCGCCCTCGTTGATCTGGGTGGCGAGGCCGGAACTGCCACCGAAGTTGAACACGACCGTGGTGCCCGGGTTGGCGGCCTCGAAGTCATCGCCGATACGGGTGAAGGACTCGGTCAGCGACGCCGCGGCGAAGACCGTCACGGTGCCGGAGGTCCCGGACCCGCCGCCGCCCGGGCTGTCGCCACCGCCGCAACCGCTCGCCGCCACGGCGACCGCCAGCGCGGTGGCCACCGTCGCGCGGACCCGTGCCCGCCTCACGCGCCGGCCCTGCCCCGCGCTCCGGCCGCCGGGGCGGCCCGCTCGACCACGACCGTGGTCGACTTGATGACCGCGACGGCCACCGACCCGACCTGGAGATCCAGCTCGTCGGCCGCCTCCCGGCTCATGAGCGACACGATCCGGAACGGCCCGGCCTGGATGTCGACCTGCGCCATCACCGTGTCCTTCACGACGTTGACCACGATGCCGCGCAGCCGGTTGCGGGCCGACGAGGACTCGGCGCCCTCGGCCGGGTCCGCGCCCTGACCGCGGGCGAAGGCGGCCAGGTCGACACCGGCGATCACGCGGTGCCCGTGCTCGTCGCGGCCGGCCGGCAACCGGCCGGCGTCGATCCACCGGCGGACCGTGTCCGCGCTGACGCCGAGCAGTTCGGCGGCCTCCCCGATCCGGAACGATCCCACGGGAGCACCCTAGCCTCCGCAGCTGCGGAGGCCAAGGGGCCGACTTCCTCGCAGATGCGAGGTGCGATGGCGACACGATGCCGCAACTGCGAATCGCGTAGGCCCGCCGTCCTTGCCAGCGCAGGGACGGCGGGCGTGCGCATCAGCAGTTGCGCAGTTCGGGCGACTGGTTGAGCAGCTGGCCCCGGGGCGAGACGAAGTCGCGGTAGGCCGCCGAGTCGACGGCCGCCGGGCGGAACGCGGCCACCCGGTGGCAGTTCTGGAAGGCCAGTCGCACGCCGAAGTGCCGCTCCAGGCCGCCGCGGATGGCGTCGCTCGCGAGCGCCCGGAGCAACTGGCCGCGCTCGGCCTCGGTCGGCGGGGGCAGCGCGTCGTCGGCGTGCTCGGCCCCGGTGGCGTCGAGTTCGGCGACCACGCGGCTCACGGTCTGCCAGGCGTACGGCAGCGAATCGCGGACGCACGCGACGAAGTCGGCGTCGTCGACCGGGCCCCGCTGGGCGGTGTCGAGCAGGGCCGGTGGGACGGTGAGGGACATGGTCATCCTCCATTCGAAACGACAACCGTTTCCAATAACGGTCGTGGTCCGAGCACAGCACGATGGAGGAGGACGGTCAACCGCCCGTCGGCGCGCCGGCCCGGGACACGCCGACGCGCCGGCCGGGCGGGGCCGGTGCGACCGACGGGCGGGGCAGCGTCGACCGACGGGTAGCGGCGTCGACCGACGGGTAGCGGTGCCGACCGGCGGACGGGCGGTGGCACGCGCGGCGGGTAGCGGTGCCGACCGGCGGACGGGCGGTGGCACGCGCGGCGGCAACGACCGGCCGTGAGGCAGGAGGCCGGCAGCGGTGGATCCCCGGCGCCGGCGGTGGCGGGACGCGGTCAGGACCGGCGCGTACGACCCTTGAGGTGTCGGCCCATCTCCCGGGCGATCTCGCGGTTGGCGTCGCGCTCGGCGAGCGCCTGGCGCTTGTCGTACGAGCGGCGGCCCCGCGCCAGCGCCAGCTCGACCTTGGCCCAGCCGTTCTCGAAGTACATCGACAGGGGCACCAGCGTGATGCCGCCCTCGCGGGTCTTCGCGAGGATCCGCTCGATCTCCACGCGGTGCAGCAGCAGCTTCCGGGTGCGCCGCGGCTGGTGGTTGGTCCAGCTGCCGAAGCCGTACTCGGCGATGTGCAGCCCGTACAGCATGATTTCGCCGTTGCGCTCCTGGGCGAACGCGTCGACCAGCGACGCGCGTCCCTCCCGCAGCGACTTGACCTCGGTGCCCACCAGCACGATGCCGGCCTCGTACGTCTTGAGGATCGTGTAGTCGTGCCGCGCCTTCTTGTTCGAGGCGATCAGCTGGCGCGACGGCTGCCGGGAGGCGTTCACCCGGCGAAGGATATCCGCGCCCCGCCCTTTCCCCCGCGATCTTGCACTTTCGGTCCCTGTTCTGCGCCGTTACGCCCGAAACGCCGGGGCAGAAACTGCAAGATCGCGGGGAGATCGGCCGCGGGGGTCCGGGGTCATAGGGTTGTGGCCACCTTGGTCAGGACGGGGAGCAGCGCCGCTGCGGCCGGGGCGCGGTGCCGGTGGGCCACCGTGGCCGCGTACACCCGCCGCGCCGGCGCGTCGTCGGGGTGCAGCCGCAGCAGGGCGAGGTCCGCCGGGGCGGCCCGGACGGCCAGGGCGGGCACGAGCGCGACGCCCAGCCCGGCCGCCACGCAGCCCAGCTTCCCGGTCCAGTCGGCGGAGACGATGTCGATGCGGGGCCGGAAACCCGGCGGCATGGCGGCCCGCATCAACGGGTCGGCCCCGTCCGCCGACCCGGCGATGAAGCACTCGCCGGCCAGCTCGGCCAACCGGACCGTGTCGCGGCCGGCCAGTGGATGCCGCCGGGGCACCGCGACGAGCAGACGTTCGTCGAGCAGGTGGTGCAGGTCGAACCGCTCGGCGTCGAGCGGCTGGTCCGGGGGTGCGCTCACCACGGCGACGTCCGCGTCACCGGCGAGCAGCCGCTCCAGCAGGGCCGGCGTACGCCCCTCCACGAGTGAGAGGCCGACCTGGGGGTGCGCGGCCCGGAACGCCGCCAGGGCGCGGGGGACCAGCGCGGCCACCGCGGTCGGGAAGGCGCCCACCCGCAGCCGCCCGCCACCCAGCCCGCGCAGCGCGTCCAACTCGCGGCGGGCCGTGGTGAGCCGGTCGAGGACGGCCTCGACGTGGGGGAGGAGCCGCCGCCCCTCCTCGGTGAGCGCCACGCCCCGCGGCAACCGGTCGAAGAGCACCACCCCGAACTCCGCCTCGAGCGCCGCGATCTGCCGGGACACCGCCGACTGGGTGTAGCGCAGCTCGCGGGCGGCCCCCGTGATGGATCCGTGCCGGACGACGGTGCGCAGCACGTCGAGCGCCTCGATCTGCATGCCGCGACGATAGCCGCTGCCATGCGGCACACGCATGCCAGCCATGAACATCATTCACTGGTCGCATCGCGCGGAGCGGCATAGCGTTCCGGGCATGCTGAAGATCGCCGTACTCGGCGCCGGACGGATGGGCGCGTCCATCGCCCGCCGCCTGCTCGCCGCCGGGCACCCGGTGACGGTCTGGAACCGCACGGCCGCCCGTACCGACCCCCTGCGGGCGGCCGGTGGGCAGGTGGCCGACTCGCCCGCCGAGGCCGTCGCCGGAGCCGACGTCACCGTCACGATGCTGGCCGATCCGGCCGCCGTCGACGCCGTCCTGTTCGGACCGGGCGGCGCCGCCCCGGGCCTCGCCCCGGGCGCCTGCCTCGTCGAGATGTCCACCATCGGACCGGAGGCCGTCCGGGCCGTGGCCGGCCGGCTCCCCGACGGTGTGGACCTCGTGGACGCCCCGGTGGCCGGGAGCGTGTCGGCCGCGGCGGCCGGACGCCTGCGGGTGTACGCGGGCGGCCCGGCCGCGGCCGTCGCGCGGGTCCGCCCGGTGCTGGAGGCGCTCGGCGCCGTACGGCACCTGGGCCCCACCGGCAGCGGGGCGGCCGCCAAGCTCGTGCTCAACGCCGCGCTGCTGATCGGGGTCGCCGGGGTCGCCGACGCGCTCGCCGTGGCGGGGGCCGTCGGGATCGACCGGGACAGCGCCCTGGACCTGCTCGGCGGCGGTCCGCTCGGCGCCGCCGTCGCCCGGGCCACCAGCGCGGACGCCGACTTCCCGATCACGCTGGCCGACAAGGACCTGGGCCTCGTCCTCACCGCGCTGGCCGGCGCTCCCGCGCCCCTGGTCCACGCCGCCCGGGCGGCCCTGGCCGCCGCACCCGACCCGACCGCCGACATCGCCACCCTGACCAACGGAGAACTCCTGTGAGACCCACCCTCGACAACCCCCGCACCGTCGCCGCGCCCTTCGGCGACCGGTTCGCCCACGTGGCCCGGCTCGACGTCGGCGGCGGCGCGCTGCTCCTCCTCGCCGGGCAGGTCGGCGTCGACGACGACGGCCACGTGGTCGCGCCGGGCGACGTCGTCGCGCAGTCCGAACGGATCTTCGAGATCGTCGGCGGCGTGCTCGCCGGGCACGGGGCGAGCCTCGCCGACGTGCTGCACATCCGCAGCTTCCTCACCGACCTCGACGACCTGCCCGGGTACGCGGCCGTCCGGCGCCGGCTCTTCACGGCCACGCCACCACCGGCCAGCACCACCGTCGAGGTGAGCCGGCTCTTCCTGCCCGGGGCGGTGATCGAGGTCGAGGTCACCGCCGCTGTGCCGGCGGCGCGCTGACCCGGCCGGTGCGGGGCTACGGCCGGCCGGTGTCGGCCTGGAGCCGGTCGGCCAGTTCCCGCACGGCGGCCACGAACCGCGCGTCGGTCTCGTTCGGCCAGTGCCCGAGGATCTGCGGGGGCACGCTGTCGCTCGGTGGGACGACCACGTCGGGCGGGTCGATCTCCCGCCGGTCCACCATCGCCGCCGGGTCGTCGGCCGGCGCCGGGTCGTCCTGCCGCCGGGGCGAGAAGATCCAGCCGCCGATCTGGTCGGTCTCCCGCCAGATGTTGATCCATCGCCAGCCCACCCGCCGCCCCACCTCCCGCAGGGTCTCCTCGCCGACGTACGCGGGAAAGAGCGGCCCGTAGAGCCGACGCAGCGGCGAGCCGTAGGTGAGCAGGGCGACCCGGTCGGTCACCTCGGGCGGGAGCTGGAGCACGGTCGCGGCGAGCAGCACCGAGCCGTGGCTGTGCCCGGAGAGCAGGACGCGGTCGCCCCGCCCGGTCAGGTAGGTGATCCGCCGGGCCAGCTCGGGCACGGCCCGTTCGGCGTAGCAGGGCGGGGCGAACGGGTGGGCCGAGCGGGGCCAGAACGTGCCGAGGTCCCAGATGACGCCGACGTAGCGGCGGAACTCGGCGGTCCGGTACGCGAAGATGCCGCCGACGACCAGGCCGAGGAGGAGGCCGGCGATCACCCAGCTGCCCACGCCGACGAGGAAGTTCACCAGGTCGCCCGGCACGCCGATGTAGCCCTGGACGAGGTCCGCCGGGTAGTGCCCCATGAAGCCGAAGGCGCTGGTGGCCAGGCCGAGCCCGACGAGGGACGCGTACACCACCGTGAGCGACTCCAGCCGCTCGGTGAACCGGGCCCGGGCGATCGCACGCTCGACCTGGCGCAGCCGGTCGTTCGCCTCGGGCGGGGCGTCGGGGAAGTCCCGGGCGACGATGGCGGCGGCGTCGCGGAACCGACTCCGACCCGAGACGACGGTGACCAGACCGGCGACGACCAGCGTGCCGACCACCGCCAGCACGAACCCGAAGATGGCCCACATGTACGCCACCGGCGGACTCATCAGGAGCTGACCCGGGGTGGGCTGGTTCCGGTTGAGCAGGTCCGCGACCCGGTACACCAGCTCGGCGGAGAACGCCACCGCGAGACCCGTGGCGATGGCCGCGACCGCCGGGGCGCCACGCCCGCGCGGCGGGACGCCCCGCACTCGACGCTGGCGCAGCACGAGCAGCCCGATGGCGGCCAGCAGCACCGTCTGGGTGATGAAGATCGAGGCGACCGTCTCCCCGTACCCGGGCATCCCGACGCCCGGCGGCCACGGCGCGGGGTCGACGAGGACGACCACCACGACCAGGACGGTCAACCCGCACGCCACCGTGCGCAGGCTGCGGGTGAGCCGGTCCACCCGCGCGCCGGGCTCGGCCTCGTCGATCATGCGATGGGCGCAGACCAACGCCACGCAGACGAGCAGGAGCGCTCCCACGACCAGGGCCAGCACCTGCGCGGCGACGGACGAGCCGGGTCGGGCCCGGGCGGCGAGCAGAGTCGCGTCCAGCGTGGCGAACGCCGTCGCGACGTGGATCGACCGCAGTCTGCCCACGATCGGTGCGGTGTCCCACTGGCCCACGGCACTCAGCTCCTGCACGCTGACCCGGGCCGCCAGCGGCGACCGGAAGGCGGTGAAGGGGCGGCCGGGCCGGGCGCCGAGCCACCACAGCAGGCCGATGGCGGCCGCCGGGACGACGCTGAGCACCGCGAGGCGCTGTCCCGTCGGCCGCTCGCCCAGCCAGGAGAGCCAGTCCCGGTTGCTGACGCACCGCGGGACGGCCATGCACTGCCAGGCGACCAGGTCCAGGGCGACTCCGACGATGGAGAGCACGTAGAGCACGGTCAGCGTGAGCCCGAGCACCCGGCACAGCGCCTTCATGGCGGCGTGGGAGCGGGGGGTGTCCGGGCGCATCCAGACCGCCACGTTGCAGAGCATGAACGGCAGCAGGAACACCAGCGACAACGTCCGTACCGCCGTGCCCGAGGGCAGGTCGCTCCAGCGGTACGCCTCCAGCGTCACCCCGGCCGGGCCGGCGGTGTCGGGATAGCCGGGACGCGGGCGGAAGAAGCCGCCGTTGCGGTCACCGGCGACCTGGTGGGCGTGCGGCCGTCCCAGGACCTGCTCGGCACCCGCCCCGGAGACCCCGTGCACGCGCAGCTCGACGACATCGCCGGACGCCGCCGGCCCGCTCGACGGCGCTGGCGTCTCCGACATCGGCCCCCCGAGGTGTCTACGGCAGCCCGGCCCGGGCGTCCGGCCACCGCCGGCGCCCGGCCCGGGTTACCCGGAGGAACGCCCGCCAACCGTCGCGGCGGCGGGATCCGCCCCGGCGGTCGTGGTGCCGGTGTGTGTGCGCCGCCCGGGGAGGTGGTTTCATGGGCGCCATGGCGAACCCGGTGATCCTGACCGTCGACGACGACCCGGTGGTCTCGCGGGCGGTGGCCCGCGACCTGCGTCGGCGGTACGGCGAGCGGTACCGGGTGGTCCGCGCCGGTTCCGGCCCCGAGGCGCTCGACGCGCTGCGCGAGATCAAACTGCGCGGCGAGCGGGTGGCGCTGCTGCTGGCCGACCACCGGATGCCCGGCATGACGGGGATCGAGTTCCTCGAGGCGGCCATGGACCTGTTCCCCGCCGCCCGCCGCGTGCTGCTCACCGCGTACGCCGACACCGACGCCGCCATCGAGGCGATCAACGTGGTCGACCTCGACCACTACCTGCTCAAGCCGTGGCACCCGCCGGAGGAGAAGCTCTACCCGGTCGTGGACGGCCTGCTGGAGGCGTGGGCGGAGACGCCGGACGCGGCCCTGACCGAGATCCGGGTCGTCGGGCACCGCTGGTCGGCACCCTCCTTCAAGGTCCGCGACTTCCTGGCCCGCAACCTCGTCCCGTACCGCTGGCTGCTCACCGACGATCCCGAGGGCGCCCGGCTGCTCGCCGCCGCGGGCGCCACCGAGGCGGACGTGCCGCTCGTGGTGACCGCCGAGGGCAAGACCCTCGTCGCCCCGACCACCGCCGAGCTGGCCGGCGTGGTGGGGCTCACCGTGGAGCCGGCCACCGACTTCTACGACGTGGTGGTGGTCGGCGGCGGCCCGGCCGGCCTCGGCTCGGCCGTGTACGCGGCCTCCGAGGGCCTGCGCACGGTGCTCGTGGAGCGCCGCGCCACCGGGGGGCAGGCCGGCCAGAGCAGCCGCATCGAGAACTACCTGGGCTTCCCCGACGGCCTCTCCGGCGCCCAGCTCACCGACCGGGCGCGGCGGCAGGCGCTGAAGTTCGGCGCCGAGCTGCTGAGCACCCGCGAGGTGGTGGGCCTGCGGGAGGCCGGTGGGGCCCGGCTGCTGAGCTTCGACGACGGTGTCGAGATCGCCGCGCACACCGTGGTGCTCGCCACCGGCGTCTCCTACCGGGTGCTCGACGCCCCCGGCGTCGCCGACTTCACCGGGCGCGGCGTCTTCTACGGCGCCGTCTCCACCGAGGCGCCGAGCTGCGTCGACCAGGAGGTCTACATCGTCGGCGGGGCGAACTCCGCCGGTCAGGCGGCCGTGTACTTCGCCCGGTACGCCGCCCGGGTGCACCTGCTGGTCCGGGGCCCCGACCTGACGGCCTCGATGTCGCGCTACCTGATCGACCAGATCGAGCGCAGCGACCGGATCACCGTCCACGCGCACACGCAGGTGGTCGGCGCGGCCGGCGGGGACCACCTGGAGCAGCTCACGCTCTGCAACGGGCGTACGGGCGAGCGGCGCACCGTCGACACGTCCTGGCTGTTCGTCTTCATCGGCGCCGAGCCGCGAACCGACTGGCTGGACGGCGTGCTGGTGCGTGACGGGCGGGGCTTCATCGTCACCGGGCCCGACCTGGTGGTCGACGGGAAGCGGCCGTCCGGCTGGTCGCTGTCGCGGGACCCCTACCACCTGGAGACCAGCCTCCCGGGGGTGTTCGCCGCCGGCGACGTCCGCTCCCAGTCGGTGAAGCGGGTGGCCTCCGCCGTCGGCGAGGGGGCGATGGCCGTCTCGCTCGTGCACCGCTACCTGGAGGCCCAGTGACCACCCCCGGCGACCGGCTGACGCCGGAGCAGCTGCGCACCCTGTTCCTCTTCGAGGCGCTCGACGCCGACCAGCTGGCCTGGCTGGCGGAGACCGGCCGGGTGGAGCAGCGCGCCGCGGACACCGTGGTGTTCGGCGAGGGGGAGCCCGCCACGTGCTTCTTCGTCCTGCTCTCCGGCACGGTGACCCTCAGCCGGCGGGTGCAGGGCGCCGAACTGGAACTCGCCCGCACCGACCAGCGCGGCGTCTACGGCGGCGCCACCGAGGCGTACCTCGACGTCGACACCCAGCGGGTCTACCGCAACACGATGCGGGCGATCACCGAGGCGGAGTTCTTCGTGCTCCCCGCCGAGGACTTCGCGGAGGCCGTCCGGTCCTGGTTCCCGATGGCGATGCACCTGCTGGACGGCCTGTTCATCGGCATGCGCAACACGCAGACCATCGTCGGTGAGCGGGAGCGGCTGCTCGCCCTCGGCTCGCTGTCGGCGGGTCTGACCCACGAGCTGAACAACCCGGCCGCCGCGGCGGTGCGGGCCACGTCGGTGCTGCGCGACCGGGTGGCCGCCATGCGGAGCAAGCTCGCGGCGATCGCCGACGGCCGGCTGGACGGCAGCGCCCTGCACCGCCTGGTCGAGTTGCAGGAGGAGGCGGTGGCCCGGGTGGCGGCCGCGCCGAAGCTCAGCCCGATGGCCGCGTCCGACGCCGAGGACGCGCTGAGCGACTGGCTCGACGAGCACGGTGTCCGCGGGGGCTGGGACCTGGCGCCGATCCTCGTCGGGGGCGGCGCGGACACCGAGTGGCTGGGTCGCGTGCGGGCGTCCGTCGGCCCCGCCGACCTGGAGACGGCCATCCGCTGGCTCACCTACACGGTCGAGACCGAGCTGCTCATGCGGGAGATCGGGGAGGCGGTCACCCGCATCTCCGGCCTGGTCGGCGCGGCCAAGCAGTACTCCCAGCTGGACCGCGCGCCGTTCCAGGTGGTCGACGTCCACGACCTGCTCGACGCCACGCTCGTCATGTTCAAGGCCAAGATCCCCGCCGGGGTCACGCTCGTCAAGGAGTACGACCGGAGCCTGCCGCACGTCCCCGCGTACGCGGCCGAACTCAACCAGGTCTGGACGAACCTCATCGACAACGCCCTCGCCGCGATGGGGGAGAAGGGCACGCTGACCGTCCGCACCGGACGCGACGGTGACCTGGTCGCCGTGGAGATCGCCGACACCGGGTCCGGGATCCCGCCGGAGGTGCGGCCCCGCATCTTCGAGCCGTTCTTCACCACCAAGCCGGTGGGCAGCGGCACGGGCCTCGGGCTGGACATCTCGTACCGGATCGTCGTCCACAAGCACCACGGCGACATCCGGGTGCACAGCGAGCCGGGTGACACGGTGTTCCGGGTGCTGCTGCCGCTGAACCCCGTGCGGCCGCCCGCGCCGGACCCGCTCCCCAGGCCCTGAACCGGCGCGTTCGAGGGCGTCCGCCGCCGCGGGCCGACGCGGTCGCGGGCGGGTCGCCGTCGGCGCTCCCGGACACGGTCGGCGCGGGCGCACGCCACGCCGGTGACCGGCTGACGCGGTCCCGTAGCAGACCGTAGGCTCCCGGCGATGCCGCTCGCCGCAGGAGGCGCCCGTGGAGTCCGTCGCCCGCCAACGTCCCCCGTCCGACGGTGGCGCCGCCGAGCGGCCGCCGGACGACGCGTCCGTGCTGCTGCCCGAACTGGAGGACGCCTCCTGGATGCACCACGCCCGGGAGTTCGCGCACACGAGCTTCTGGGCGGTGGCGCGCCGACTGCCCCGACTGGTCCGCGAGGCGGTGGCGCTGGCCTGGGCCACCAACCGGCGGGACACGGCCACGTCGATCGGGCTGAACGTGCTCGCCGGGGTGCTCACCACCTTCGGCCTGCTCGCGACCACCGGCGTGCTGCGCGAACTCTTCGCGGCCGGGCCGACCCCCGACCGGGTCCGGGCCGCGCTGCCCGCGCTCGTGGTGGCCGCCGCCGCCGTCTCCGCCCGGGGCGGGCTGATGATCGCGGCCGGGTGGGCGCAGGCCCGCCTCACCCCGCAGATCAACTACGCGGTGGAGTTGCGGCTGTTCGAGACGACGACCGCCGTCGACCTGGCGGCCTTCGACGACGCCGGTTTCGCCGAGGAGATGGACCGCGCCCGTGAGCGGGGCATGACCGAGGCCGCCTTCATCGTCGACCACACCGTGAACCTGGTGACCGGCCTCGTCGGCCTGCTCGCGACCGCGGCCGCGGTGGCGATCATCCAGCCCGTCCTGCTGCCGTGCCTGCTGCTGGCCGCCGTGCCGGAGGCGGTCACCGCGGTCCGCATCGCCCGACGCCGGTACCTCGCCATGCTCGCCCGGATCAACCGGCGCCGTCGCATGTGGATGCTCGCCCGGCTCATGGCCAACCGGCAGACCGCCGCCGAGGTGCGCGCGTACCAGATGCGGGAGTTCCTGCTCGGCGAGTACCGCGCGATGATGGCCGTCGAGACCCGCGCGGAGCTGCGGCTGGTCCGGTCCCAGACGAGCACGCGGGTGGTCGGCGCGAGCGTCGCCGGGCTGGCCACCTTCGGCGTGTACGCCGTCCTCGGCGCGCTGCTGCTCGGCGGTCTGGTGGCGCTGGCCGCCGCGGCCACCGCCCTGCTCGCCCTCCAGTCGGCCCGCACCAGTCTGGGGGTGGCCGTCCTCGCCACCAACTCGCTCTACGAGGACGCCCTCTACTACCAGGACTACCGCGACTTCCTGGAACGCGCCCGCGCCCGGGTGTCCACCGGCGGCGCCGGCGCCGTGGAGGGCTTCGACACCATCGAGCTGGACGGGGTGAGCCTGCGCTACGCCGACACCGACCGCCCGGCGGTCGACGAGGTGAGTCTCACGGTCCGCCGCGGCGAGGTGGTGGCCCTGGTCGGGGAGAACGGCTCGGGCAAGACGACCCTCGCCAAGCTCGTGGCCGGGCTGTACCGGCCCAGCGGCGGCGTCATCCGGTGGGACGGCGTGGACACCGCCGAGCTGGATCCCCGGGCCCTCGCCGCCCATGTCGCCGTGATGAGCCAGGACTGGTGGAAGTTCCCGTTCACGGCCGCGCAGAACATCCGCATCGGCCGGTACGACCGGGACTCCGCCGCGGCGGGGCCCAGCGTGCAGGACGCGGCCCGCTCCGCCGCGGCCCACGAGATGATCCTCGGGCTGCCCCACGGCTACGAGACCCTGCTCGACCGCGAGTTCAAGAACGGGCAGGACCTGTCCGGCGGGCAGTGGCAGCGGCTCGTGGCCGCCCGTGGCCTCTACCGGGACGCGGCCCTGCTGATCTGCGACGAGCCGTCCGCCGCGCTCGACGCGCGGGCCGAGCACGCCCTGTTCCAGCACCTGCGGCGCCGGCCCGACCGGGCCGTCGTGCTGATCACGCACCGCCTCGCGAACGTCCGCCACGCCGACCGGATCTTCGTCATGGACCAGGGGAGGCTCGTCCAGCAGGGCACCCACGACGAGCTGATGGCCGCCGGGGGCCTCTACCGGGAGCTGTTCGACCTCCAGGCGGCCGGGTACCTCGACCGGGCCGAGGCCGAGGGGGACACCGCGACGACCCGGTGACGGGCGCCCGGTTCGCGGCGCGCCCGCTCGGTGCCCGAGGTCATGATCGTGCTCGATGTCGGATGTGGTGGTCTCCGACGCAGCGGGATGCCACCACATCCACGTTCGAGCGTGACCGTGCGCGTTCCGGCCGTGCCCGGCGGGCCCCGTGGCGCGTCAGCGGGCCGCGGCCAGGAAGTCGGCCAGCACGCGGGTGTGCGTGTCGAAGGCCAGCTCGACCGGTTCGGTCAGCACCAGCCACTCCGTCGCCTCGTCGGTGGGCGCCGAGGGCGGCAGGTCCTCCGCCGGCCGCTCCGGCAGCACGCCGAAGACCATCATCGTGCCGCCCGCGGGCGCGCTGTGCACCGCGAAGAGGCTCGCGTCCTCGGCCGCCGCGAGCAGGCCCGTCTCCTCCCGCAGCTCCCGGACCAGCGCCTGGTTCCACTCCTCGCCGTACTCGATGAAGCCGCCGGGCAGGGCGAGGAGTCCGCGCGCCGGCTCGATGTCGCGCCGTACGACCACCACGCCGATCCCGGCGGCGGTGCGCACCGGCAACACCGCGACGGCGACCGGCAGGGGGTTGCGCCAGACGGTCTGCCCGCAGATCGGGCAGACGCGCGGCCAGCCGGCCGCCGCCGGGTAGGCGGCTCCGCAGAACGAGCAATGGGAGTACGGCGCTCCGGTCATGCCGCAGCACGTTACCCGCGCCCGAGCGGGTGCGCGTTCCGCCCGGCAGCGCGTGCCCGGGCCGGAGCATGCGGGGGCGGCACGCGCGCGGGGCGGCACGCATGCGCGGGCTGCTCGCGTGCGGGGGCAGCACGCGTGCGCGGCTGGCACGCGTGCGCGGGTGACGGCCCGGCGGGATCGCGTCCGGGCGGGCGTGCACTCCGCCGGCCCCGGGGCGGTTCAGGCCGGTGCGCCGGTGTAGAACTGCGTGCACCGCTCGGCGGCGGCGCGTGCCGCGTCCGGGTCGGTGCCGGCCGCGATGCTCGCCTCGCCCCAGCGCTCGCTGGCCAGCGCCATGAACCGCCGTCCCTCCTCGGAGGCCATCCAGGCCTCGGCGTCCTCCGGGCGGATGCCGGCGCCGTCGGAGGCGAAGTGCGAGGCGAGGCCGAGCAGGGCGCCGTCCCAGCCGACGCCGACGGCGCCCGGGCCGAACTGCGCCCACATGTCGTCGTCGACGTGCGCGACGTGCTCCAGCTCGAAGCGGGTCCGGTCGCCGTCGACCGCGGAGAGGCGGACCTCGATCCAACTCACCATGCCGCCCATCTCCCAGGTGGCGGAGAAGCTGTGCGGTGGGTCGCAGCTCTCGACGGTGCCGCCGGCGTTGCCCTCCAGCTGGTAGCGGCCACCCAGCTTCAGCTCGCCGCTGATCGGCAGGAACCAGCGGGGGATCCGCTCGGCGCTCGTGCAGGCGTCCCAGACGTCCTCGATCGGGGCGTCGTACGTCTGGCTGATGGTGCTCACGCGGGCCTCGCCGGCCTCCAGCGTGCGGGTGCCGACCTGGCGCCGGACGGCGTTGATCTGGGCGGTGACGTCGATCATGGCTCTCTCCTGTCGTCGGGGACGTCGGCGGGCTGCTCGCCGGGCCGGTCGTCGTGGGGGTCGGCGGCCTGCGCGCGCAGCCGCCGTTCGCGCTTGCCGCGGGCGAGTTCGGTGGCCAGCGCCGCGAGTGGTGGTGTCCAGAACCGGCGGAAGGTGTCGAGCCACCGGTCCACGTCGCGCAGCGGCCGCGGGTCGACGGCGTAGAGCCGCCGGGTGCCCTCCGGCCGGACGGTCGCGAAACCGTTGTCCCGCAGCACCTTCAGGTGCTGGGACACGGCGGGCTGCGAGATCCCGAACTCGCGTTGGATCACCGCGCCGATCGCGCCGGCGGTCGTCTCGCCCTCGGCGAGCAGTTCGAGGATCCGGCGCCGGACCGGATCACCCAGGACGTCGAAGGCGTGCACCCGCCAGTTATATCAGGGTGAGCTTAATTAAGCGAACTCTGAAACGCCGAGGAGCTTGTCGAGGCGGATCGGCATGTTCGTCGTGCCCCGGGGCGTCGAGCACCGCCCGTCGTCGGTCGCGGGCGCCTCGATCCTGATGTTCGAGCCCACCGGCACGTCGTCGGTCGGTGACCGGCACGACGAGATCCCGGACCACGTCGACGCCACCACCGGCCACCCCCTGTCCTGACCCCCTCCTGTCGATCATGAGGTTGGCGGGGACGATTGTCCGGGTCGTCCCCGCCAACCTCATGATCGACGCGGGCGGCGGCGGCGCTCGGCGATCACCGCCGCGAGCCGGCCGGGAGGGGTGGGCGGCGCGAGCGGGTCAGCGTCGCCACTTCTGGTTGGGGCCGCCCGTGCAGTCCCAGATCTGCAGCCGCGTGCCGTCGGCGGAACTCACCCCGGTCGCGTCGAGGCACTTGTTGGCCTGCGGATTGACGATGTCGCCGGCAGCCGTGAAGACCCACCGTTGGGCGCCGCTGCCGTTGCAGTCCCAGAGCTGGACCGGGGTGCCGTTGGCGGTGCCGCCGCCGGACACGTCGAGGCACTTGCCCAGCGCCCGCACCGAGCCGTCACCGGCCCAGGTCCAGCGCTGCGCGGCGGTGCCGTTGCACGTCCAGAGCTGTACGGGGGTGCCGTTGGCGGTGTTCGCGCCGGCCACGTCCACGCACTTGCCGCCGTAGCCGACGATCGGGGCGCCGCTGCCGCCCCCGCCGGTGTCCCACGCCTGCACCCGGACGTAGTCGACCACCATCGTCTGCGGGAAGACCGTGCTGCCGTCGGGGGAGCCGGGCCAGTTGCCGCCCACGGCCACATTCATGATCATGAAGAACGGGTGGTCGAAGACCCACCGGTTGCCCCGCAGGTCGGCCGGGGTCTTGCGGGAGTACTGCACGCCGTCCAGGTACCAGGTGACCGAGTCCGGCGCCCAGTCGACGGCGTACGTGTGGAAGGCGTCGGCGAGCGCCTGCCCGCCGGGCAGCGACGTCTGCCCGGTGACCGCGTTGCCGCCGGAGTACCCCGGCCCGTGCAGCGTGCCGTGCACGGTGGACGGCTCCCGCCCGACGTTCTCCATGATGTCGATCTCGCCCCGGTCGGGCCAGGTGTTGCTGCTGGTGCCGAGCATCCAGAACGCCGGCCAGAGCCCCTGGCCGCGGGGGATCTTGATGCGGGCCTCGAACCGGCCGTACGCCTGGGCGAACGTGCCGGCGGTCAGCAGGCGGGCCGAGGTGTACTGGCAGCTGCCGTACCAGCAGGTGTAGTTGGCCGGGTTCTCGCGCCGGGCGGTGATGACCAGGTTGCCGTTGCCGTCCAGTGCCGCGTTGCGGGTGCTGTTCGTGTAGTACTGGAGCTCGTTGTTGCCCCAGCCGCCGCCGCCGATGTCGTAGCGCCACTTCGCGGGGTCCGGTGGGGAGCCGGCGGGGCCGTTGAAGTCGTCGACCCAGGTCACCGCGCCGGGCGCCGCGGCGGCGGGGGTCTCGGTGGTCGCGGTGAGCGCGACGCTGAGCCCCACGCCGGCGAGCGCGAGCGCGGCGATGGCACGGATTCTGCGCACGGGAAACCTCCCTGCGGTCTCGGGGGTCCGGTCCTCGCTCCGCCCGACGAACCGGTGCCGGACGGGCAACTGTGAGAAACCGGAGAATAGATTGAAAACAATCTATTGAGAGTGGTCGGCGGTGTCAAGAGAGCGCTCTCCGGCCTCGTGGCGCCGTGCGCGGGCGCGGACCCGCCGGCCGTACGCCCGCCCGGCGCGACCCGGCCGTACGCCCGCCCGGCGCGACCCGGCCGGGCCCCGGCCGGCGGTCAGGACCGTCGGCCGGGGGCGAGCCACCGCAGCGGCCCGGCGCGCAGGCCCTCGCTCGTGAGCGCGTGATAGACGATCATGACGATGATGAGGACCAGCCCGAGCACGGGGTGGACGAACCAGCCGAGCAGCCCGCTCAGCCCGTAGAGGATCAGGCCGGTGACGGGGCGAGGGCGCTGGTCGCGGATGTGCTCGGGGTCGACGTCGGTGGCCCGCAGCGCCGGGTGACGGTGCAGGTAGGTGAAGAACGCGAGCCAGGGCGCGGACATGAGGGCGGCGGCCAGCGCGTACAACGCCACCGCGGCCCTGCGGTCGGCCGTGTCCCCGTCGGTGAAGGCGGAGGCCAGCACCGCGGTCGGGAACGGGATGATGACGGCGCCGAAGAGGATGGCGAGGTTGATCCAGCTCAGCGCCAGCGTGGTCCCGCGGATCAGGCGCAGCAGCGCGTGGTGGTTCAACCAGATCACGCCGATGTACACGAAGGACATCACGAACGCCAGGTACGCCGGCCCCTCGTGGCTCAGCCCGGCCAGCAGGCCGCCCTCGTGGTACTCGGGGACCCGCAACTCGATGACCAGCAGGGGGTGATGACGATGGCGAACACGCCGTCGCTGAACGCCTTCATGCGGTCGGTCTCCGACATCCGGCTCCCGTCGTCCGGCTCTGCGAGCCCCTCGTCTGTCGCGGCCATTGCCGCAGGCTAACCGTCCACCGCCCGACGGTGGGGACCCTTCGCCCGGACCCGCCGTGAGCGGACCGGGCCGCGAGACCCGGCCGCGGGCGGACCGGGCGCGTGCGGACCGGCCGCGTGCGGACCGGCCGCGAGACCCGGCCGCGTGCGGACCGGGCCGCGGACACGCCCGGTTCGGGCCCCGGGTGCCGCCCGGCGCGGCACCCGGGGATCCCGGGCCCCGTCGGCCCGCTCAGGCCACCGGCGCGGCGGCGCCGGCCGCGCCGGCCAGCCGCTGGTGGGCGCGGATCAGCTCGGCGTAGCGGTGCCCGCTCGCCTTCATCGTCCGCCGCTGGGTGGCGTAGTCCACGTGCACCAGGCCGAAGCGCTTGTCGTAGCCGTAGGCCCACTCGAAGTTGTCCAGCAGCGACCAGACGAAGTACCCGGCCAGCGGGACACCCCGGGCCACCGCCGCGGCGCAGGCGGCCAGGTGCTCCTCCAGGTGGTCGGTGCGCTCCTTGTCCTCGACCGTGCCGTCGGGCGTGACCGCGTCCGGCCACGCCGAGCCGCTCTCGGTCACGATGATCCTCCCGGGCCGGTACTCCTCGCTGACCGCGACGAGCAACCGTTCCAGCCCGGGCGGATACACCTCCCAGCCCATGGCCGTCTCGACGGCGCCGGGCACCGGCACCTGCCGGGCGTACGGCGGCGGCCCGGCCGGGTCGTCCACCACCACCTGCCGGAAGTAGTAGTTCACGCCGAGGAAGTCGGTCGGCGTGGCGATGACGGCGAGGTCGTCGCCGCGTACCGGCGGCTCGACGCCGTACGTGGCGACCATGTCGGCGGGGTAGCCGCGTCCGTGCACCGGGTCCAGCCACCAGCGGTTCACGTGCCCGTCCATCCGGCGGGCCGCCGCGACGTCCTCGGGCCGGTCGCTGGCGGGCTCGATCGGGCTGAGGTTGAGCACCAGCCCGATCGACGCCGGCCGCGCGGCGTTGGCGCGCACGGCCCGGGTGGCGAGGCCGTGCCCGAGCAGCGTGTGGTGCGAGGTGCGCACCGCCCGGCCGAGGTCCCGCTCGCCGGGGGCCATCGTGCCCTCCAGGTGCCCGATCCACGAGACGCAGAGCGGTTCGTTGACCGTGCACCAGTCGGTCACCCGGTCGCCGAGCCGGGCGGCGACGACCGCCGCGTAGTCGGCGAACGCCTCGGCGGTGGCGCGTTCCGGCCAGCCGCCCCGGTCCTGCAGGGCCTGCGGCAGGTCCCAGTGGTAGAGCGTCACGAACGGGCGGATCCCGTCGGCGAGCAGCCGGTCGACCAGCCGGTCGTAGAAGTCCAGCCCGGCGGCGTTGACCTGCCCGACGCCCTCGGGCAGCACCCGCGGCCAGGCCACCGAGAACCGGTACGCGTCGACCCCGAGCCGGCGCAGCAGCGCCACGTCCTCCGGCCAGCGGTGGTAGTGGTCGCAGGCGACCGCGCCGGTGTCGCCGTTGTCGACGGCGCCGGGGGTCGCCGAGAAGGTGTCCCAGATGGACGGGGCGCGGCCGTCGACGTCGACGGCGCCCTCGATCTGGTACGCCGCGGTGGCGACACCCCAGAGGAAGTCGGGCGGCAGCTTGGACAGGTCCGGCACGGGTCGGTTCTCCTCTGCGGTGGATCGAATCACTTGACGGCGCCGGCGGTGAGGCCGGCGACGAAGTAGCGTTGCAGCGCCAGGAAGCCGGCGACGACGGGCACGCTCACCACCAGCGAGGCGGCCATCACCTGGTTCCAGTAGACGTTGAACTGGGTCGAGTAGCCCTGGAGGCCGACGGCCAGGGTGCGGCTGCCCTCGTCGGTCATCACGGAGGCGAACAGCACCTCGCCCCAGGCGGTCATGAACGCGTACACGGTCACCGCGACCACGCCCGGCACGGCGGCCGGCAGGATCACCTGGAACAGGGTGCGCAGCGGGCCGGCGCCGTCGACCTGGGCCGCCTCGTCGAGGCCGCGCGGGATCGAGTCGAAGTAGCCGACCAGCATCCAGATCGAGAACGGCAGCGAGAACGTCAGGTACGTGATGACCAGGCCCAGGCGGCTCGCGTACAGCTCGATGCCGGTGGTGTTGCCGAGGTTGACGTAGATGAGGAACAGCGGCAGCAGGAAGAGGATGCCGGGGAACATCTGCGTCGACAGGACGGTCACCGAGAAGACGCCTCGGCCGCGGAAGCGGTAGCGGCTCACGGCGAACGCCGCGAAGATGGCCACGGCCACCGAGCAGACCGCGGCGATGCTCGACACCACGAGGCTGTTGACCAGGTACCGGGCCAGCGGCACGGTGCTCCACATGTCGACGAACGGTTGCAGCGTCGGCCGGCTCGGCCACCACGTGAAGCCGTTCTGCACGTCCTGCAACGGCTTCGCGGCCGAGGTGACCATCACGTAGAGCGGGATGACGACGAAGAGGGCGAGCAGGGTCAGCACGATCCGCCGGCCCCAGCGCTCGCCGGCGGTCTCACGCATGGTCCCTCCGGCGGTTGGTGATCAGCAGGTAGCCGGCCGAGACGACCAGCAGGAACAGCAGCAGGGCCACGGACATCGCCGAACCGGACCCGAAGTCCCAGGTCTTGAACGAGCTGCGGTAGATGTGGATGGAGATGAGGTCGGCCTGCTCGGGCGCGGAGCCGCCGAAGAGGACGTACGGCGTGTTGAAGTCGTTGAACGTCCACAGGAACAGCACCAGCAGCAGGACGAGGTTGACCGGTCGCAGCAGGGGCAGGGTGACCGAGCGCAGCCGCCGCCAGAAGCCCGCGCCGTCGATCGCGGACGCCTCGTACAGCTCGTCGGGGACGTTCTGGAGGCCGGCCATCAGGCACAGGAACGCGAACGGCCAGTTGCGCCAGACGGAGACGACCAGCAGCGACCAGAAGCTGTTGCCGCCGATCAGCCAGAACGGCCTGTCGTCGAGCAGCCCGAGCTGGTCGACCAGGACGTGGTTGACCAGGCCGGTGTCCCGCTGGAGCAGGAAGCTCCAGGTGATGACCGCGGTGTAGACCGGCAGGGCGTACGGGGTGAGGAAGAGCGCCCGCAGGACCGCCCGCCCCCGGAACGGGCGTTGCAGGACGACGGCGCCGGCCATGCCGAGCAGCCAGGCCAGCCCCACCGACAGCAGCGTGTAGGCGAGGGTGACCCAGAACGAGTGCAGCAGCTCGCGCCCCGCCGCGGTGTGGATGTCGAGCGTCGCCCGGTAGTTGTCCAGCCCGATGAAGGGGGCGGTGGACCAGTCCCGGATGTGGAACTGGGTCAGCTCCAGCAGGCTCATCCAGGCGCCGACGGCCATCGGGACGACGTGGACGGCCAGCTCCAGCACGATGGCCGGGACGAGCAGAAGGTACGGCAGGAGTGGGCGCCGGGGACGGCGCCGCCGGGCGGGCTCCGGTGTCCCGGCCCGGGCGTCGCGCCGGTCGGGGCGGGCCGCGCCCGGCGCGGTGGTGCTGGTTGCCATCAGGGTCCTCTCGCCAGGTGGTGGCCGTGGCAGTGCCCTGCCACGGCCACCGGTGACGCCGGGGTCAGCGCATCTTCTGCTGCGCGTCGCTCAACTTCTTCTTCACCGACTCCTCGGTGACCGGGCGGCCGCTGGCCGCGTCGGCGAACAGTTCCTTGATGGCCGTGCCGACGAGGGTCTCGAACGTGCTCTCGTCGGGCACCTGCGGCAGCGGGGCCGCGGTGGTGGACAGCGTCTCCTGGAGCACCTTCTGCTCCGGCGCGCTGAACGCCGGGTCGGTGCCGGCGGTCTTCACGGCGGGCAGCGAGCCGTACGTCTTGTTGAGGATCGTCTGCTCCTCGTCGCTGGTCATGAACTTCACGAAGCTCAGCGCGCCGTCACGGTTCTTGGTGTGCTTGAAGATCGCCATGTTGATCCCGGCGACCATGCTGTTGACCTTCTTGCCGCCGGGCGGCGGGCTGGCCAGGAACGGCACCGGGGCCACGCCGTACGCGTCGGCGGCCATGTTCTGCGTCTTGAGGTTCGACCCGGCGGCCTGCCAGAGCAGCATGGCGGCCTTGCCGTTGGCGAAGTCGGAGACCGACTGGTTCTGCGCGTACTCGGCGTTGCTCGGGTTCGTGATCTTGTCGGTGGCCATGAAGTCGACGTAGCGCTTGACGGCCGCCACGTTCTGCGGCGTGTCGAAGGTCGGCTTGCCCGACGAGTCGAACCACTCGCCGCCGTACTGCTGGCTGAACGTGAACGCGTGGTGGGCGTTCTCCGACGGGTTCGCCCCCTCGATGGCGAGCCCCCACTTCCCGCCGGTGCTCAGCTTCCTGCCGTACTCGGCGAGCTGCTCCCAGGTGGTCGGCGGGGCGGTGATGCCGGCGTCGGCGAACGCCTTCTTGTTGTAGTAGAGCGCGTACGCGAGGCTGTAGAGCGGCACGGCGGCCGGCGGCTTGCCGGGGGCGCCGGCCGCGGCGAGCGCGGCGGGGACGAAGCGGTCCTTGCCGCCGACGGCCTGGAGCGTGGCGTCGTCGAACTCGACCAGCGCGCCGGTCGCCTGCAGCGACGCGGACCAGGTGTTGCCGATGTTGACCACGTCCGGGCCCTGCCCGGAGGTGGCCGCGGCGAGCAGCCGGTTGAGCAGGTCCGACCAGGGTACGACCTCCAGGTTGACCTTGATGCCGGTCTGCTTCTCGAACTTGTCGAGTTCGGGCTGGAGGATGGCCTTGTCGGCCTCCAGGCTGGCGCCCTGGTTGCTGGCCCAGTAGGTGAGGGTCTTGCCGGACCCGCCGGCGTCGTCGCCGGAGCCGCCGCAGGCGGTCAGCGAGGCCGCCGCCAGGACGGCGGCGGCGAGTATCCCGAGGTGTCGTCTCGTCGACACGATCAGCCCTTCCGGTGCAGTGGTGGGGGCCCGCCGGAGCCCGTCGTGACGCGTGGGGGGGACGGGCGGCCGGCCGGTGCGGACGGGTTCCCGGGCCGCGTCGATGTGTCGACGCTCACCGGGAGTTACATCACGGCTTAATTAATGCCGTCATTAAAGTGGTCTGCGAGTGGGTCGTCAAGCGTGGGGCACGTACAGTCGCCTCGGGCGACCGACGGGATCGAGGTGACGAGTGGAGCTGGTGCGAGCCACCAACCGCAGCGTCCGGCTGCGCAACCGGGCGGCCCTGCTCACGAAGCTCTTCCTCGACGGCCCGCTGACCCGGCAGGACCTCGTCCGCAGCACCGGGCTCAGCCAGCCGGCGGTCAGCAACGTGGTGAGCGACCTCATCGAGGAGGGCCTGGTGGCCGAGGCCGGCGCCGCCGAGTCCGACGGCGGCCGGCCCAGCATGATGCTCCGCATGGCGCCCCGCTTCGCCTTCGTCGTCGGGGTGGACGTCGGCGAGACCCGGGTCCGGGTCGAACTCTTCGACTTCGCCATGACGCTGCTGGCCAGCGTCGAGTACCCGCTGGACCCGGCCCGCACCGAGCCGGCCGAGGTGGCCGGCCACGTCCTCACGGGGATCGACGCGGTCACCGGCGAGGCCGGGGTCGCCCCCGCCGACGTGCTCGGCGTCGGCATCGGCGTCTCCGGGGTGGTCACCCAGGGGGAGCACGCCGTGGTCGACGCGCAGGCCCTCGGCTGGGACCGGGTGCCGCTGGAACAGCTCATCGCCACCGGCACCGACCTGCCGCTGCACATCGACAACGGCGCCAAGACCCTCGGCCAGGCCGAGATGTGGTTCGGCGCGGGCCGCGGCGCCCGGCACGCCGTCTTCGCCCTCGTCGGCTCGGGCGTCGGCGCGGCCGTCGTGACCGGCGGCGTCACCTACCGCGGCGCGTCCAGCAGCGCGGGGGAGTGGGGGCACACCACCCTGGTGTACGGGGGCCGGCCCTGCCGCTGCGGCGCCCGCGGCTGCCTGGAGGCGTACGTGGGCGCGGAGGCGATCATCGACCGGTACCGGGAGGCGCGGGGCGGGCGCCCGGTGCCGGGCGAGGACGAGGAGTCCCAGCTCACCGCCCTGCTGGACGCGGCGGCCACCACCGAGACGGCCCGCCGGGTGCTCGACGAGACGGCCGCGTACCTCGGCGCCGGGGTGGCCAACCTCATCAACCTGTTCAACCCGGAGCGGGTGGTGCTGGGCGGCTGGGCGGCGATGGCGCTCGGCGACCTGCTCCCGGCGATCCGCGACGCGGCCGGCCGGCAGGCGCTGCGCCAGCCGTACGAGCAGGCCTCGATCGAGCTGTGCCGGCTGGGCGTGGACGCCGTGGCGCTGGGCGCCGCCACCCTCCCGATCGCACGCTTCCTCGCCGACGGCGGCCTCCGCCGCTGACCGTCTCCCGGGCGGACCGAGTTGGTCACAGGGGACCTTCGGGATAAATAACAGCGTTATAGATCGATGTCTTGACGCCGTCGCAACCCCGCCGTAACACTCCTACGAGAGCGCTCTCGCGATCCGCGGCGCCGTCCCCGGCGGTTCCACTCCGGCGTCCGCGGTCCGGCTCGACCCTTCCCCCTTCCCGTCGCGCCCGGCGTCCGCAGCCCCCTACCGACAGGCAAAGTCATGACATCTCATGCTTTATCCGTACGCCGGACTCCCCACCGGCGGCGCCGCATGCTCCTCGGGCTCGCCGTGGCCCTCGTGGCGGCCCTCACCCCGGCGGTCGCCGCGCCCCCGGCGCAGGCCGCACCCACCCTGCTCTCGCAGGGCCGCCCGGCGACCGCGTCCTCCACCGAGAACGCCGCGACCCCGGCCTCCGCGGCCGTCGACGGCAACAGCGCCACCCGCTGGTCCAGCGCCTTCGGCGATCCCCAGTGGATCCAGGTCGACCTGGGCGCCCGGGCCACCATCACCCAGGTGACGCTGGCGTGGGAGGCCGCCTACGCCCGCTCCTTCCAGATCCAGACCTCCGACGACGGTGCCACCTGGACCACCGTCCACAGCACCGGCGCGGGCACCGGCGGCACCCAGACCATCGCCGTCACCGGGGCCGGCCGCTACGTGCGGATGTACGGCACCACGCGGGCCACGGCGTACGGCTACTCGCTGTGGGAGTTCCAGGTCTACGGGGAGACCGGCGGCACCACGCCGACCTGCGGCAGCGCCAACGCCGCCCAGGGGCGGCCGGCCACGGCGTCCTCCACCGAGAACGCGGGCCTGCCCGCCTCGGCGGCCGTCGACGGCGACAGCGGCACCCGCTGGGCCAGCGCCGCCGCCGACCCGCAGTGGCTCCGCGTCGACCTCGGCAGCACCCGGTCGATCTGCCGGGTCGTGCTCGCCTGGGAGGCCGCGTACGCCCGGGCCTTCCAGATCCAGACCTCGACCGACGGCAACGCCTGGACCACCGTCTACAGCACGACCACCGGCACCGGCGGCACCCAGAGCCTGACCGTGAACGGCAGCGGCCGCTACGTGCGGATGTACGGCACCGCGCGGGGCACCGGCTACGGATACTCGCTCTGGGAGTTCCAGGTCAACACCACCGACAGCGGCGGCGACCCGTCCATCCCGCCCACCGACCCGCGCAACCCGAACCTCGGGCCGAACACGTTCGTCTTCGACCCGGGCACGCCGACCGCGACCATCCAGAGCCGGCTGGACAGCCTCTTCGCCCAGCAGGAGGAGAACCAGTTCGGCCCGCAGCGGTACGCGGTGCTGTTCAAGCCCGGCACCTACACGGCCGACGTCAACCTCGGCTTCTTCACCCAGGTCGCCGGCCTCGGCATGAGCCCCGACGACGTGAACCTCAACGGGCACGTGCGGGTCGAGGCGTTCTGGATGAACGGCAACGCCACCCAGAACTTCTGGCGCGCCGCGGAGAACCTGTCGGTGACCCTGCCGGCCGGGGTGACCGTGGAGCGCTGGGCGGTCTCGCAGGCGGCGCCCTACCGCCGGATGCACCTGCGCGGCGGGCAGAACCAGATCCAGCTCTGGAACGGCGGCGACGGCTGGTCCAGCGGCGGGCTGATGGCCGACACCCGCATCGACGGCCTCGTCGTCTCCGGCTCCCAGCAGCAGTGGTACTCGCGCAACAGCGAGTTCGGCAACGGCTGGACCGGCTCGGTGTGGAACATGGTCTTCCAGGGCGTGGTCGGCGCGCCCCCGCCGCACTTCCCGAACCCGTCCCACACCGTCATCCCACAGACCCCCGTGGTGCGGGAGAAGCCGTTCCTCTACGTCGACGGCACCGGCGAGTACCGGGTCTTCGTGCCGGCCCTGCGCGCCAACTCCACCGGCACCACCTGGTACGGCAAGACCCCGGCCGGGTCGTCGATCTCCCTGTCGCAGTTCTACGTCGTCCAGCCCGGCACGAGCGCGGCCACCATCAACGCGGCGCTCGCCCAGGGACGGCACCTGCTGTTCACCCCCGGCGTGCACCACGTCACCGAGCCGATCCGGGTCGACCGTCCGGACACGGTGATCCTCGGCCTCGGCCTGGCCACCATCCAGGCCGACAACGGCACCGTGGCCATGCGCGTGGCCGACGTGGACGGCGTGAAGGTCGCCGGGATCATGTTCGAGGCCGGCACGACGAACTCGCCGGTCCTCATGGAGGTCGGCCCGCCCGGGTCGTCGGCGAACCACGCCGCGAACCCGACCTCGCTGCACGACGTGTTCTTCCGCATCGGCGGGCCGCACGTCGGCAAGGCCACCACCACGTTGACCGTGAACAGCGACAACGTCATCGGCGACCACATGTGGCTGTGGCGGGCCGACCACGCGGCGGCCGGCGTGCCGACCGGGTGGACGCTGAACACCGCCGACACCGGGCTCACCGTCAACGGCGACGACGTCACCATGTACGGCCTCTTCGTCGAGCACTACCAGCGGTACCAGACGGTCTGGAACGGCAACGGCGGGCGGACGTACTTCTACCAGAACGAGATGCCGTACGACCCGCCGAACCAGGCCGCCTGGATGAACGGCGCGACCCGGGGCTACGCCGCGTACAAGGTGGGCGACGGCGTGACCAGCCACCAGGGCTGGGGCATGGGCAGCTACTGCTACTTCAACGTCAACCCGGCCGTGGTCGCCGAGCGGGCCTTCGAGGTGCCCACCACCCCGAACGTGCGGTTCACCAACCTGGTGACCGTCTCCCTGGGCGGGGTCGGCACCATCAACCGGGTGATCAACAACACCGGCGGCACCGCGAACGCCGCCAACCAGCAGGTGTACCTCACCGCGTACCCGTAGGGGCGCGACCGCCCTCGACGGGCCCGGCCGGGATCCGCCCGGCCGGGCCCGCCCGCGCGTCCGGACGGCGCCGCCAACCGGGGGGCCACCTGCGCGGTGACCGTTCGGTCTGACGCTGTGTCACCAAGTCGACACACTCGTTGCGATCGATTTCCGCGATCGATGTGCTGTCCGCGACGCCGTCGGTGAACGGCCATCCCCTTCGGAACGAGGTGGCTCATGGTGGCCCTCCGGCGTACGACCGCCGCACTGCTCGCGGCCCTGCTCACGGTGACCTTCGCTCTGGTGTGGACGGCGCCGCCGGCCCACGCCGACGAGGCCTGGGAGACCGCCCTCAAGGGACTGATGAACCGCACGGCCACCTGGGCCGAGGGTGGCCTGTCCCGGATCGGGGCGCTCGCCCAGCCGCTTCCCCTGCTCGACGCCAGCCCCGGCGCGCTGGTCCAGGCCGACGAGCTGGCCCGCACCGCCGCCGACGCCCTCGCCGACGACCTGACACGCGACGTCGACCTCGGCGGAGGCACCCGGCTGACCAGCACCGTCACCGAGGAGGGCGGGGACCACCTGCTCGACGTCCTGCTCACCACGAAACGCCAGATCGCCGAGGAGGACCTCGCGGTCGCCGGGGTGACCGTGGCCGACGCCGTCGACGTCACCGGCTGGGCCACCCTGCACCTGCGGGCCCGGCACACCGCGGGCGGGGAGACCTACCTGGTGCGCGACGGCGACGCGCCGCGCATCGACATCGACGCCGTGGCCCGCTTCCGCGGCGACCTCGACGAGGCCACCGCCTCCGTCGGCATCCTCGGCGTCACCCTGACCGGCGGCAGCACCCTCGAGGCCTGGACCCACCTGAAGGTCACCCTCACCGACCCGAACGGCGACGGCCGCCTCGCCTTCGACACCCCGTCCGGCGCCGGCACCGGCGAGCTCGGGGCCGCCGGCTCCCTCGCCGGGCTGGCCCAGGTGGCGCTCGACAACTCCGGCGGCGGGCGGATCTCCGACACCGAGACCGAGCCCGGCCCCGGTTCGCTGCACGCCGTGGTGAAGCTCGGCGCCGCCACCTCCGGCGTGCCCGTCGCCCTGCCGCCGATCGCGGCGACCGTGACCGTCGACTGGAACGACATCTCCGTCGGCACCCCGACCGTCACCACCACCGGCCTGGACGAGACCATCGGCCGGTTCCGCAGCATGAGCCCGCTCGACCTGGCCACCGGGCTGGCCCAGCTCGCCACCCTCATCGGCGGCGTGCAGCAGAGCGGGCCGGCCGGCAACCTCGACCTGCCCTTCCTGCGCGGCACCGTCGCCGACGCGGTGAAGGTGAACGAGAAGATCGTCGCGTTCCTCCGCGAGCACGTGCACCCGCGCCCCGAGGACCCGCACTTCCAGCCCGGCGTCGACGACCCGGCCAAGGCGGGCCAGCCGAAGTTCGAGTCCATCCAGGAGCTGTTCACGCTGCTCGCCGCCGAGGGCCTGCCCGTCGACGGCGTCTCGTTCGCCGACGACAAGCTGGTGTTCCGGGTGAAGCTGGAGCACGAGGCCACGGCCGAGGTGCCGCTCGACCCCGGCGCACCCTCCGTCTCCGGCCGCGGGGCGACCTTCACGGCCAACGGCTTCCGCGTCGACGGCAACCGGTTCACCCCCGGCGGCCTCGTCGGCCAGCGCGTGGTCGCCGGCACGTCCGCGGGCACCGTGCAGAGCAACACGGCCGACACCGTCACGCTGGCGGAGAACTGGATCGGCGGGCAGCCGGCCGCCGACAGCGCGTGGGTGGTCAGCGGCTCCAGCCCGCACACCGGCGCCGTCGAACTCGGCAGCGCCTTCAGCAAGACCGTCGGCGGCAAGCAGGTCGGCCTGCGGGCCGCCAACGCCCAGGCCAGCTTCGCGACGGTCACGCCGCGCTACACGGCCGCCGTCACCCTGGTGCTCGACCTGCGCGACCTGGGCGACCCGGCCGCCAACGCCGACCGGATCCTGCTGCGCACCGATCCCGCCACCCCGCTCTTCGCCGCCGACTTCCCGATCAGCACGGCCGTCGACTTCCACGCCACCGCCGGGTTCCTCAAGGTCAAGCTGGGCGGCAACCTCGCCGTGGGGCCGGCCGCAGCCGGGCAGCGCATGATCGAGGTGCGGTTCAAGCAGGCGCGGGACATCAGCCTCGGTGACCTGTTCACCCAGCTCAAGGACGACCCCACGGGCCTGTTCGCGGCCAGCCACTCGGTGCGGACCACCGGCCGGGTCGAGGTGAGCGTGCCCGGCGCCACCGGGGCGCTGGGCGACGGCGTCGGGGTGGACGTGAGCTGGACCGCCGGCGGCCAGCCCAGCGTCGACACCTCGGAGCTGGACGGCCTCTTCGCGCTCGACTTCAACCCGGACGACCCCAAGGCCCTCTTCGCCCTGGTGGTGGAGGCGCTCCGGCTCGTCAACGCCGCGCTCGGCGCGCCCGCGGCCGGCACGGGCCCGCTGGACACCGAGATCCCGCTGCTCGGGCGCTCCGCCCGGGAACTGCTCGGCAGCGACGAGAGCGGCGTGGGCGCCGGCGTCTCGTACACCACCGACGGCAGCACGTTCCTGCTGAAGGACACCACCCGCGACGAGGGCAGCGGCTTCGCCCCGACGCTCGCCGACCGGGCCGTGGTGATCGGCAGCAAGGCGTACCGGGTGCTGGAGCGGGTCGACGGGCAGACCCTGCGGATCGACCCCGCCGGTACGCCCACCCCCGCCGACGGCACCGCGTACGCCCTCCGGCCGGAGCTGGCCGACGCGGTGGACCGGCTGCTGGCCGCGCCGCCGGACACCCTCCAGGACGCGCTCGACGTGCTCAACAAGGCCATCGGCGAGGGTAGCGGGATCGCGTTCACGCTCGACGAGCGGGCCGGCGGGCCGTACCTGCGGCTCGGGCTGGACTGGAAGCGCGGCTTCCAGACGGGCGGGCCGCTGACCTTCGGCTGGGACGGCGCCCGCGAGCTGGTGAGCCTGGACACCTCCGGCGCGTACACGGTCGACGTCGACGCGCGGGCGCAGCTCGGCCTGCTGCTGCCGCTGCGCGCCGACGGCGTGCCCCTGCTGGACCGGACGTCGTCGGCGAACGTGACGGTGAACGGCGCCGTCACCGACCTGGCGGTGGCCGCCCGGGTCGGCCCCCTCGCGCTCGACCTCGGCACGGAGGACGACCCCGGCACCGTACGCACCAACCTCAGCTTCGGCCTCGGCGGGCTCGCCGCGGACGGGCCGATCTCCGGTCTGCTCGGCGTCACCCCGAGCGTCACCACCGCCGGCACCGACTGCGGCGACGGCGTCGGTGGCGAGGACACGCCCGTCTGCGCCCGCGCGCCCGTCTCCGTGGAGGGCTGCGACCCGGGCGGCGCGGACAACCAGCTCTCCCTCGAACTCGGCCTGGACCTCGCGGCGCAGACCACGACGCCGGACCTGAGCGCCTGCTTCGAGAACCTGTCGCTGAAGCTCACCGACTTCAACGTCGGCATCGACGGCTACCTCGCCAAGGTCGAGGAGGCGTTGCGGCTGGCCAGCTTCGACGGCAAGCTCCCGCTGGTCGGCGACGACCTGCAACAGGGACAGCGGTTCATCGCCGACCTGCGCGCCGAGGTGAAGGCCGCCATCGGGCCGGTGCTGGCCGACGCGACCCTCGACCGGGCCGGCGTGCAGGCCGCCCTGGACGCGGCGTTGGCCGAGGTGGCGCCGGGGGCGACGAGCACGGTCACCTGCCGCGCCAACGCCGACACCTGCGGTCCCGAGGACTTCCAGTCGGTACGCATCACCCTCACCGCGAGCCGGGGCGCGCCGGACCCGCAGCAGGGCTGCACGGGCGACGGCTGCCTCGGCGTGGACGTGCCGCTGGACCTGGGCGTCCCCGGCCTGTCGCTGAAGGCGGAGAAGGGCGCCACCGACGGCATCAAGGCCCGGCTGGGCTGGAAGCTGCGACTGGACCTGGTGCTCGACCGGGACGAGGGCTTCCACGTCGCCACGCACTCCGGCGACGGGGCGCCGGAACTGGCCATCGGCGCGTCCTTCGACATGCCGTCCGACCTGGCGGCGCAGCTCGCGTTCATCCGGGTCAACGCGCAGAAGCAGGGCACCGACCCGCTGGTCAGCGCGTACTTCGCCATCGACCTCAAGGGTTCGCCGGGGGAGCAGAGCTGCTTCGGTGACCTCCCGGCGGGGCAGTGCGTGGCCGACCCGGACGCCAAGCTGACCCTGGCCGAGTTCGGCGACCTCGGTTCGCTCGTCGCCACCGACCTCACCGCCAAGGTGAAGATCGACTGGAAGCTCGCGGCGAAGGTCGACGCGGGCGGCGAGGCCGCCTCGGCGATGCCCGGCATCAGTGCCCGCTTCGGGCTGAGCTGGCAGCTCACCCACCAGCGCGGGGCGCTCACGGCGGCGGGGGACAACCCCGACCACGGGCTGCGGATCACGTTCACCGACATCGCGCTGGACGCGGGCGCGTTCTTCGACAAGATCCTCAAGCCGGTGGTCGAGCAGCTCAAGGCGGTCACCGGGCCGTTGCAGCCGGTCATCGACACGTTGTACGCGCCGATCCCCGTCCTCTCCGACCTGTCGAAGGCCACCGGCGGGCCGGACATCACCCTGGTCTGGCTGGCCAAACAGTTCAGCACCCTCAACGACGGGCCGGACCTGGAGTTCGTGGACACCATCCGCGCCGTCGTCACGTTCGTCAACCGGATCCCGGACTGCGACGCGGGCTGCTCCATCCCGCTGGGCCAGTTCCTGGTCAACCCGGAGAAGGCGTTGACCACGGAGGTCTCGCCGGCCTCGGCGGAGACCCTGATCGACCGGGCCGACGAGTTCACCCAGGCCAAGTCCCCCGACGAGGTCAAGGCGGCGGTCGACACAGCCGCCGGTGAGGACGGCGAGAAGATCTTCGCCAAGGGCGGCGACGGCAAGTCCACCGCCGACAAGATCGGCTTCACCTTCCCGGTCTTCGACAACCCGGGCTCGCTCTTCGGGCTGCTCATGGGCCAGGACGTCGAGCTGGTCGGCTTCGACTCCGGGCCGCTCACCCTCGGGTTCAGCTGGCGGCAGTCGTTCGGCCCGGTCTACGCGCCGCCGCCCGTCATGATCACCCTGGCCGGCAGCGCCTCGGTGACCGCCCGGTTCATCGCCGGCCTGGACACCGCCGGCATCCGGCACGCCATCGAAGCGGCCTCCGACGGCACCGCGGTCGACGCCGTGAAGCTGCTCGACGGTCTGTACTTCAAGACCGCCGACAGCAACGGCAACGCCGTCCCGGTGGTCACCCTGCGCGGCGAGATCGCCGCCGGCGCCCAGGTCAACGTCCTGTTCCTCAAGGCCGGGATCGAGGGCGGCATCCGGCTGACCGTCGGGTTCAGCTGGAACGACCCGAACAACGACGGCAAGTTCCGCACCAGCGAGTTCCTCCAGGCGCTGCTGGTCAACCCGATCTGCCTGTTCACCACGAGCGGCGCGCTGTCGGTGTTCCTCAAGGTCTACATCACCATCGACCTGGTCCTGTTCTCCAAGACGTTCGACTTCACCCTGGTCGACGCGACCCTGCTGGACTTCCGGGCACAACCGGACTGCTCACCGCCACCACCGGAACTCGGCGGCACCGTGGGCGACACGCTCGTGGTCTTCGCCGGCAAGTTCGGCACGAAGGACCAGCGCGGCCACGACGCGTGGGACAACGGCGGCGACACCTACGCCGGCGACGTCGTCAAGGTGTACGCGCTGCACTACGCCGACGCCGGCCAGGAGGGCGCCACCGACGACTTCGACGGCTTCGCGGTCGAGGCGCTCGGCCGCCGGCAGGAGTTCCTGGACCCGGGGCTGACCCGCGTGGTCGTCGACGGCCGCGGCTACCAGGTCGCCGACGCGGGCAAGACCGCCATGTCGGTGCTGCTGCTCGGCGACGGCGACACCAGCGGCGACGGCAGGAGGACGTCGGCGTTCGACCGGACGGCCGTCGTGCTCGGCTCGGACGGCCGGGACCAGATCCGCACCGGCACCGGCCCGGCCTACGTCGACGGGCGCGGCGGCGACGACGTCATCGTCACCGCCGAGGCGCCCGGCGTGGTCAGCCGCGTGGCCGGCGGCCCCGGCGCGGACACCGTGACCACCGGCGACGGCGACAACGTGGTGGCCGGCGACAGCGGGCTCGGCGGCGCCAACCGGCCGCCGACGGTCGTGCACACGTCGGTGGGCGACAAGACCCTCACCGGGCTGGTCGACTGGACGACGCTGACCGAGCCGACCGCCTCGACCGGCGGCGCGGCCGACCACGTCACCGTCGGGCACGGTGCGAACACCGTCTACGGCAACGGCGGCGACGACGTGCTCGGCGTACGCGCCGACGACCGGCCCAGCGGAAGCAACCTGCTGGTCGGCGGCCCGGGCGGGGACACCATCAACGGCGGCCGGGGTGACGACACCATCCACACGTTCGACACCACGGTGCCGGCCGGCGTGGACGAGAACGGCACCGGCGACGCCGGGCTCACCAACCAGGTGGACACCGGCAGCGGTCAGGACGTCGTGCACGGCAGCGCCGGCACCGACCTGGTCGTCTCCCACTCCGCCAACGGCCAGACCGGCCGGCTCTACGGCTACGGCGCCGACGACGTCCTCATCGGCGGGTACGGCACCGACGAGGTGTTCGGCGGCCCCGGCGACGACCACGTGATCGCCGAACCGTCCGAGGTCGGCCCGGCCGGCGACGACGACGGGTACGGCCGCTTCCGCGAGGTGGTGCACACGCCGTTGCCGACCGGGGTCCAGTCGCAGACCAAGCTGCTGGTCGGCGGCGCGGGCCGGGACCACGTGATCGGCGGCGACGGCGGCGCGGTCGTCTTCGGCGACCGGCACCTGCCCGACGAGACCTGCGGTGACGCCACCCTCGCCGACGGCCAGCCGGCCCCGTCCGACCAGGGCGACCGGGACCTCATCCTCGGCGGCGCCGGGGTGGACCGGGTCGCGGCCGGCGGCGGCGACGACCGCACCGACCTGGGCGGCGGGGACGACCTCGCCTGCGGCCAGCTCGGCAACGACACCCTGCACCTGGGCGCCGGCGCGGACCGGGCGTGGGGCGCGGACGGGGTGGACCAGCTGCACGGCGACGGCGACGACGACCTGCTCTTCGGCAACGCCGGCGACGACGGGCTCCACGGCGGCGACGGCGTGGACACCGTCGAGGGCAACGCGGGCGACGACCAGCTCTTCGGCGGGCCGGCCGGCGACGTCCTCTACGGCGGCGGACGGGTCGCCGGCGCGGGCGACGGGCAGGACCGGATCTACGGCGAGGACGGGCCGGACCGCATCGTCGGCGACAACGGCAGCGCCCGCGTCGGCGACGTCGGGCCGTACCCGCTGGACCTGGCCGGTGACGAGCCCGGTGCGGGCGCCGGTGACGTCATCTCCGGCGGCCCGGACGACGACGTGGCGTACGGCGGCCTCGGCGGCGACCGGGTCGACGGCGACGGCGGCCACGACCAGCTGGAGGGCAACAACGGCGCGGACGTGGTGCACGGCAACGCCGGGCGCGACGAGATCGTGGGCGGCTCCAGCCAGGAGGCGGCCGCGGGCACCGGCCGGCCGGACGCCGGGGACCAGCTGTACGGCGACGCCGACGAGGACCTGATCGCCGGCGACAACGCCCGCTTCGTCCCGGCGGACGCCGACGCGACCCGGGTCACCCAGGGCAGGGCCGGGCCACCCCGCAGGGTCACCCTGCTCGACCTCGGGTTCGACCCGGCCGCCGGCACCAGCGGCGGGGACCTAATCTCCGGCGGCGCGGCCGACGACGTGATCTTCGGCCAGGGCGACGCCGACCGGGTGCACGCCGGCGGCGGCGCGGACTTCGCCGAGGGCGGCCCGGGCTCCGACTGGGTCGAGGGCAACTACGGCGACGACGACCTCGTCGGCGGGTCGAGCACCGCGTACGACGGCTCCGGCGCGGCCACCACGGGCCAGCCGGACACCGCGGACGCCGTGTTCGGCGGCCCGGGCTCGGACGCGGTGATCGGCGACAACGGCGCCGTCCTGCGACCGCTGCCCGGCGAGACCCCGACCGCGGCGACCGTCCGCCTCGGCTCCGGCGGCGCGCCGTTCGGGCCGCGGATCGTGGTGCTGCTCGACCGGGCGGCGGCCGACACCGCCCGGCACGGTGGCGACCACCTCAGCGGCGGCGACGGCGTCGACACCCTCTGGGGCCAGGACGGCGACGACGCGCTGACCGGCGACGGCGGCGGCGACTACCTGGAGGGCAACGGCGGCGCCGACGTGCTGCGCGGTGACTCCGCGCTCGGCGCGGCCGGCCACGCCACGGTCACCCCGCTGCCGGACGCCGGCTGGCCGGGCTCCCCGTCGGCGGCCGAGGACCTGACCGGGCCGGGCGAGCCGGCCGGGCAGGACGACCTGATCGGCGGCAGCGCGGCGCCCGGCTTCCGGGACACCGGTGACGTCGTCGAGGGCAACGGCGCCGCGGACGTGCTGCTCGGCGACAACGGCTCGTTGCTGCGCACGGTCGTCACGACCGACGGGCAGCCGGCCGAGCGGGTGTACAGCGAGCGGTACCCGGCCGGCGCGGTGCCGGCGGACGCCACCCGCTCCCGCACCCACGACCCGGCGCTGCCCGGGCCGTCCACCCGGTTCTGCACCACGGCCCAGGCCACGTGCGAGCCGGCCGGGGCGTACGGGGCGGACCAGCTCTTCGGCGACGCCGGCGACGACGGGATCTGGGGCCAGGACGGCGACGACCTGATCCGGGGCGGTGCCGGCGACGACGACCTCTTCGGTGAGCTGGGCGCCGACACCCTGTACGGCGACGACGGCCGGGACGCGATCCTCGGCGATCGCGGCGGCGTGGTGAACCAGTACCTGAACGCCGACGACGTGGCGGCGCTCGGGTTCACGGTGACGCTGTCGTCCCCGCCGCAGGAGACGTACACCGGGTTCCGGGCCGGCGACTACGACCGGCGCGTGGACCTGCGGCACGACACCGACGGCGACGCCTGGATCGGTGGGTCCACGTCGGAGTCCATGCCGCACGACGGGCTCACGGCCGGTGGCGACGACCGGATCCGCGGCGGCGCGGGCGCGGACAACATCCACGCCGGCTTCGGTGACGACGTGGCCAACGGCGACAGCGGCGGCGACCAGCTCTTCGGGGCCGACGGTGCGGACGTGCTCTGGGGCGGCAGGGGCTGCGACCCGGTGCTGGACGCGACCGAGCCGCAGTGCCAGGTGAACGGGGCGTTCAGCGCCGCCGCCCGGGGTGACCACGACCAGTACGTGGACCACCTCTTCGGCGGCGCCGGCGCGACCGGCGGCCCGGCGGTGGACGCCGTCCTCGGCTCCGACCTGCTGGACTTCCGCCCGCGCGGCGCGTACCCGGACGACTGCGCGGCCGGTGCCTGGCCGGTGACCAACGGCGGCGTCACCGTCGACCCGTGCCTCTGGTTCGAGATGACCGGGCTGGACGACGGCGAGGTGGCCGACAACCAGCACCACCACGGCACCGATTGGATCTACGGCGGCTGGGACCGGGACGTGCTGCAGGGCGACGTGACGAAGAACGGGCCGAACAACGGTGACCGGCTCATCGACTGGAACGGCGCCTACAACCTCTTCACCCACTGCAACTCGGCCTACGGCGGCTTCAACGACGTCCGCCAGCACAGCCCGGCCATGCAGAACTTCCTGAGCCGGGTCGCCTGGGGCTCGGGCGCCGGGCGGGACGCGTCGGACGCCACGACCGCCGGCACGTCGGCGTTCGTGGAACTGGCCCTCGTGTACCCGAAGGACAACCGCGACCACGGCGCCGGCCCGGCGTACCCCGGCACGCCGGGGCACTTCGACCAGCCGTCCTGCACCGACTGACCGCACCGGCACGTCGCGGCCCGGACCCCCGCAGCGGGGGTCCGGGCCGCGCGGTGTTTGGCCGCGCGGCCGATGGGAAACCCCCCGCGCCGGCTGCGCGGCGCCCGGCGCGCCGCCCGACGAACGGACGCCGAAACGGATGTCGTACCGTCCGACGATCGCCACCGCGGTGCCCGACCTCGCCACGCTGACCCTCGGCGTGGAGGAGGAGTTCCTGCTGCTGGACCCGGCGACGGGGGAGAACCTGCCGGTGGCCCAGCGGGTGCTCACGGCGCTGCGCGGGCCGGCGCGGGACCAGAGCCGGCAGGAGTTCCGGCACAGCATGGTCGAGATGGTCACCCCGGTGAGCACCGAGCTGACCGAGCTGCGCGCGCACCTGGTGGCGCTGCGGCGCGCCGCGGCCACGGCGGCCGAGGCGGCCGGCGCCCGGCTGGTCGCCGTGGGCGCCACCCCCATGCACGAGCCGCACCGGACGGTGCCGGACAAACCGCGCTACCACGCCATGTCGCGGCGGTACGGGCCGGTGGCGCACGACCCGGCCGTCTGCGGCTGCCACGTGCACGTCGGTGTGCCGGACCGCGAGCTGGCCGTCCAGGTGTGCAACCACCTGCGGCCGTGGCTGCCCGTGGTGCACGCCATCGCCACCAACTCACCGCTGCACGACTGCCACGACACCGGGCACGCCAGTTGGCGCTCCATGCAGCTGGAACGCTGGCCCAGCCTCGGCCCGACCCCGTACTTCGCGTCGGCCGACGACTACGACCGGACGGTGCAGGAGCTGATCGCCGCCGGCGTGATGCTCGACGACGCGATGGTCTACTGGTACGCGCGGCCGTCCGCGGCGTACCCGACGGTGGAGATCCGGGTCGGGGACGTCTGCCCGACCGTCGACGACACCGTGCTGGTGGCCGCGCTGCTGCGGGCCCTCGTGGCCACCGTCCTCGACGACGCCCGCGCCGGGGTGCCCGCCGCGCCCATCCGCGACTGCCTCGTCTCCGCGGCCCACTGGCGGGCCGCGCACGAGGGCCTGGAGGGCGACCTGATCGACCTGCGGGGCGGTGGCGCCCGGCCGGCCTGGGAGCTGGTCGACGAACTGTTCGCCACGGTGTCGCCGGCGCTGGTCCGCCACGGCGACCTCGGGTACGTGCTGGACCAGCTGACCCGGCTGCGCGCGGAGGGCACCGGTGCCACCCGGCAGCGCCGGATCCTCGACGAGACGTGTGACCTGCGCGCCGTGCTCGCCCAACTGACCGCCTGGACGGTCGCGGGCTGAGCCGTGCCGCCCGGCGCCTGGACGGTCGCCGGCTGAGCCGTGCCGCCCGGCGCCTGGACGGTCGCGGGCTGAGCCGTGCCGCCGGCGCCCGGCCGTCAGCGCACGCCGTGCGTCTGGAGCCAGAGTTCCAGCAGGCCCAGCTGCCAGAGCTTGTTGCTGCCGGCGGCGGCCTCGGCGCTGTCCGGCTCGGTGAGGAGCCCCGCCACGTACTCGGGGCGGAACAGGGCACGCTCGCGGGCCTCGGGCGCCTGCAACGCCTCGACCACCAGCTCCCGCACCGGCCCGTCGACGTTGCGCAGCGCCGGCACCGGGAAGTATCCCTTCGGCCGGTCGATGACCTCGGCCGGCAGCACCTCCCGGGCCACCTCCTTGAGCACCCCCTTGCCGCCCTGGGCGACCTTGTGCTCGGGTGGGCAGCGGGCCGCGAGGGCCACGAGGTCCTGGTCGAGGAACGGCGTGCGCACCTCCAGCCCCCACGCCATGCTCATGCTGTCCACCCGCTTGACCGGGTCGTCGGGCAGCATCAGGTGGGTGTCCAGCCGCAGCACCGCGTCCAGCGCCGTCTGCGCCCCGGGCGCGGCCAGGTGCTCGTCGAGCAGGTCGCGGCTGGCGTCGCGGTCCAGCGCGTACGCCGGGCCGACGACGCGGTTCAGCTCGGCGTGGTCGCGGTCGAAGAACGCCTCCGTGAACACCGGTCCGGCGGCCTCCCGGGACGCCCCGGCCAGCGGCTGGTGGTAGCCGTAGCCGGCGAACACCTCGTCGGCGCCCTGCCCGGACTGGGCCACCTTGACGTGCCGGGCCACCTGCTCGGAGAGGAGGTGGAAGGCGACGACGTCGTGGCTGCCCATCGGCTCGGTCATGGCCAGCACGGTGCGCCGTACGGCCGGCACGAGGTCGTCGTCGGCGAGCCGGATCCGCTGGTGGTCGGTGTCGAAGGCCCGCGCGACGAGGTCCGAGTAGGTGAACTCGTCGCCGGCCTCCTCGCCCCGGCTGTCGAAGCCGATGCTGAACGTCCGCAGGTGCTCCTGCCCGGCCTCGGCGAGCAGCGCCACGATGAGGCTGGAGTCGAGCCCGCCGGAGAGCAGGACGCCGACCGGCACGTCGGCGACGAGCCGCCGGCGTACGGCGGTGCGCAGCGCGTCCCCGACGGCGGCCTGCCAGTCCCGGGCGTCCATGCCGGCGTCGGCCGGGTCGCGCGCGTAGTCGGGCTGCCAGTACACCTCGTCGCGGCGGCGCCCGTCGGCCTCGACGATCCGCATGGTGGCCGGTGGCAGCTTGCGGATCCCGCGCAGGACCGTCCGGGGCGCCGGCACGATCGAGTGCCAGGAGAGGTAGTGGTGCAGCGCCACGGGGTCGATGCCGGTGTCCACGTCGCCCGCGCCCAGCAGCGCCGGCAGGGTGGACGCGAACCGGAGCCGCCCCGGCGTCTCGGCGAGGTAGAGCGGCTTGATGCCGAGCCGGTCGCGGACCAGCACCAGCCGCCGCCGCGCCCGGTCGACCAGCCCGATGGCGAACATGCCGACCAGGTGGTCGACGAACCGTTCACCCCAGTGCGCGTACGCCACCAGGATCACCTCGGTGTCGCTGGTGGAGTGGAAGGTGTGGCCGGCCTCCCGCAGTTCCTCGCGCAGCTGGGGATAGTTGTAGATGCAGCCGTTGAAGACGAGGGCGAGGCCCAGGTCCTCGCGCACCATGGGCTGGGCGCCGGCGTCGGACAGGTCGATGATGGTCAGCCGGCGGTGCCCGAGGGTCACCCACCCGTCGCGCCACAGCCCTTCGCCGTCCGGGCCGCGTGAGCGCAGCGCCTCGGTCATCCGGGTCACCGCCGCGTCATCGGGGGTCGACCCGTCGAACCGGGCCTCCCCGGCGATACCGCACATCAGCGACGGCCGCCGGTCTCACGGCTGAGCAGGCGTACCACGCGGCCCTCCCGTCGGCCCACACCGTCCCGTTCATCGGACGCGCACGGCTACCCGGCCCGTCGGTGGTCAAACCCGGGCCGCACGGGGGTGGGGTCAGCCGCGCAGCGTGCGCAGGATGCGGGCGAGCTGCTCCCGGTCGGCCGGGTCGAGGTCCGCGAAGAACCGGTCGGCCTCGGCCTGCCGGGCGGCCCGGATGGCGGCGCCGGTGCGTACGCCCTCCGGGGTGAGCGCCACCAGCGTGGCGCGCCGGTCGTTCGGGTCGGGACGGCGTTCGGCCAGTCCGCGCCGTTCCAGGTCGTCGACCACCTCGGTGGCCGAGCGGGGGGCGATGCGCAGGTGCTCGGCGAGCGCGCCGGGGCGCAGCACCCCGTGGCGGGCCAGGACGCCGAGCGCCCGGGCCTGGCTGGGCGTGACGTCCCACGGCGCGAGCGCCTCCCGGGTGCGTTGCCGCAGCTGCCGGGCCACCCCCCAGAACGCCTCGGCCAGGGTCTCGTCGTCGCCGTGCGCCTCATTCACCGGAATACGGTAACAGCCAGTACGGTTGTTCCCTCATGATGAGGTAACCTCAGAATCGATCCCCGTCGGAAGGTGCCCGCTCTTGGAACCCACCCCCACCGGCCGCGACCGCGGCCCCCGTACCGTCAGCGCCGAGGAGAAGGCGCAGGCCCGGCAGGTGTCGCTGCGGCGCATCGCCGGACTCTTCGCCCCGCACCGGGCCGCGCTCGCCACCGTGACCGCGATCATCGTGGCCTCGTCGGTCCTCGCGATGGCCTCGCCGTTCCTGCTCCGACACGTCATCGACCGGGCCCTGCCCGAGCGCGACCTGACCCTGCTCGTCTGGCTGGTGGTCGGGATGGTGGCGGTGGCCGCGGTCACCGCCGTGCTCGGCGTGCTGCAGACCTGGATCTCGACCCGGGTCGGTCAGGAGGTCATGCACCGCCTGCGCACCGACGTGTTCACCCACCTGCAACGCCAGTCGCTGAACTTCTTCACGCGCACCCGCACGGGCGAGGTGCAGTCCCGGATCACCAACGACATCGGCGGCATGCAGTCGGTGGTGACCTCCACCGCCACGTCGATCGCCGCCAACCTCACGACGGTGGTGGCCACCGTGGTGGCCATGGTCGCGCTCTCCTGGCGGCTGTCCCTGGTCTCGCTGCTCATCCTCCCGCCGGCCGTGTGGCTGACCCGCCGGGTCGCCCGGCTGCGTCGGGAGGTCACGGCCCGCCGCCAGCGCGAACTCGCCGACCTCAACGTCACCGTCGAGGAGGGCCTGTCGATCAGCGGCGTGCAGCTCGCCAAGACGCTCGGCACCGCGCCGGCGCTGATCGAGCGGTTCACCGCCTCCTCCTCCCGCCTGGTCGACCTGGAGCTGCGCAGCGAACTCGCCGGCCGCTGGCGGATGGCCTCGATGAGCGTCGTGTTCGCCGCCGTCCCGGCGCTCATCTACCTCGGCGCCGGCCTGCCCGGCACCGCCGGCAGTCTCAGCATCGGCACCCTCGTCGCGTTCACCACGCTGCAGAACGGGCTGTTCCGCCCGCTGATGCAGCTGCTCAACGTGGGTGTCTCGCTGACCTCGTCGCTCGCGCTCTTCGCCCGGATCTTCGAGTACCTGGACCTGCCGGTCGAGGTGGCCGAGCCCGCGCGGCCGGTCCGGATCGACCCGCGCCGCGTCCGCGGTCACCTGCGCCTGGAGGAGGTCACCTACCGCTACCCGGGCAGTGACACGGCGGCCGTCGCCGGGGTCACCCTCGACGTGCCCGCCGGCACCGGGCTGGCCCTGGTCGGCGAGACAGGATCGGGCAAGAGCACCCTCGCCGCCCTGGTCGGCCGGCTGCACGACCCGACGAGCGGCCGGATCACCATCGACGGCGTCGACCTGCGCGACCTGCGCCTGGCCGACCTCGCCGCCATCGTCGGGGTGGTGAGCCAGGAGACCTACCTGCTGCACACCACGGTGCGGGAGAACCTGCGCTACGCCCGGCCGGACGCCACCGACGCGGAGATCGAGGCCGCGGCCCGCGCCGCCCACATCCACGACGTGATCGTGGGCCTGCCCGACGGGTACGACACGGTCGTCGGGTCGCGGGGCCACCGCTTCTCGGGCGGCGAGAAGCAGCGGCTGGCCATCGCCCGTACGCTGCTGCGCGACCCGCGCGTGCTGATCCTCGACGAGGCCACCAGCGCGCTCGACACCGAGACCGAGCGGGCCGTGCAACGGGCGTTCGACGCCCTCGCGGAGGGGCGGACGACCATCACGATCGCCCACCGGCTCTCCACCGTGCGCGGCGCGGACCAGATCGCCGTCCTCGACCACGGCCGGATCGTCGAGCGGGGCACCCACGACAGCCTCATGGGCCGCAACGGCCGGTACGCCGCCCTGGCCGCCTGAGGTGGCCGCCGACGACGGTGGCCGCGGGGGAGGACCCGCGGCCACCACCGTTGCGAGGTGCGTTCAGTTCCTGCGCAGGTGCGCCAGCGCACCGCTCCAGGCGATGACCTGGTCGAGCATGGTGTGGAGGGCGCCCTCGTGGCCGGGGTTCGGCTTGAAGACGCTGTAGTTCTCGAAGTCGTGCATGAGCGACAGCGCGACCTGGGCCCGCACGTCGGCCATCTGCAGCTCGCCGGCGATGAGCCGCAGGTGCTCCACGGCGCGGGCGCCGCCCACGGAGCCGTAGCTCACGAAGCCGACGGCCTTGTTGTTCCACTCGGCGTAGAGGTAGTCGATGGCGTTCTTCAGGGCGCCCGAGGTCGAGTGGTTGTACTCGGGGGTGACGATCACGAACCCGTCGTACGAGGCGATCGTCTCGGCCCAGCGCTTGGTGTGCGGCTGGGCGTACTGCCCGTACGACGGCGGGATCGCCTCGTCGAGGTGGGGCAGCGGGTGGTCGAGCAGGTCGATGAGCTCGAACTCGGCGTCCGAGCGCTGCTTGGCGAGCTCGAGGACCCAACGGGCGACGGCCTCGCCGTTACGGCCGGGTCGCGTGCTGCCGAGGATGATGCCGATCCTGGTCATGCGTGTGGTGCCTCTCCAGAAGTGGTGCCTGACGCGGACACGCTAGACAACGTTTGCTTCGTCAAGCAATTATTCGGGCTATGGGCACCGTCACAGCGGCGGGGGAGGGCCGGGCGGCGGCGCAACTAGCATGGATGCATGTCCGTCACGCCCCCGGAGCACCTGCGGCCCCTCGACGCCGACGAGGAGGCCGTGGTCCGCGCCCTGTTCCGGGTCGTCTACCTCCTGCCCCGGGCGATCGACACGGACATGGTGTGTGACCGCCAGCTGCCGCTCACCGAGTACCTCGCGCTCATGCACCTGTCCGAGGCCCCCGGCCGGCAGATGCGGATGAGCGAGCTGGCCGCCGCCTGCCGCCTCTCGCTCAGCGGCATGACGCGCACCATCAGCCGACTGGAGGGCCAGGGCCTGGTGCGACGGGTGCGCAGCGAGGAGGACGCGCGGGGGTGGAACGCCGTCCTCACCGACGCCGGCTTCGCCCGTCTCGAAGAGTCCTGGCCGAGTCACCTGGCCAGCGTCCGACGGCGGTTCCTCGACCACTTCGAGGGCATCGACCTCGCCCGCCTGGCCCGGGCCCTGGAACGGGTCGGGACGTCGGCGGACCGGGGCGAGCCCCCCGGCTGTCCCTCGTAACCGTCTCAGAACTGTCGCTAAACCGTCTCGTTATTGGTTGCCGACTCGTCCAGGTAGCGGTAGACGGTGGCCCGGGAGACGCCCAGGGTGGTGGCTATCGCGTCCACCGAGTGGGTGCCCGCCTCGTGCATGCGCCGGGCCGCCGCGATCTGCTCGCGGCCCAGCGCGCGGGGCCGGCCGGGCCGTCGCCGTGGAGTGGGCGCGCCCCCTCCGGCCGCCGCGATCCGCCCGGCCGCGCCGGTCCCCGCGGCGCCGGTGACCGTGGCGCCGGTGCGCGGCGCCGGGCCGGTGCTCGCCACGGCGTCCGCGACCGTCGCGGCGTCGGTGGCCGTCGCGGCGTCGGTGGCCGGCGTGGCCAGCAGCCGGCGTACGCCGTCGAGCATGTCGGCGCGGAGCACCTCGTCGGGCACGTCGGCGAAGAACACGACCGGGTCGCTGCACATGGCCACGGCCTGCACGGCCCGGACCCGTGCCCGGCGCCCGGCCTCCGGCCCGGCGATGAGGTGGTTGGCGCGCATGGCGATCCGCATCAGACGGTGGAACGTGTCGCCGCGGGTGATCAGGGCGATGTCGTGGAACAGCATGCCGAGCGGGCGACGGTGGGTCAGCATCGTGTCGACCCAGCCCTCCAGCACCGCCTGGCGGGCCTGCTCGGTCGGCAGGCGCTCGGCGGCGTCCAGCAGCCGCTCCAGGTCGGCCAGGAGCGGCTCGACGAGGGCGGTGAGCAGATGCTCCTTGGTCGGGAAGTGGTAGAGGATGGCGGCCTTGGTCAACCGCAGCCGCTCCGCGATCTGACGCAGCGGGGTGCGCTGGTAGCCGTGCTCGGCGAAGAGGTCGAGCGCGGCGCGCAGGATCCGCGACCGGGTGTCGTCCGCGGGTTCGGCGGTCATGCCGGCAAGCCTAGTCGCCCGTCCTGACCGGTGGCCGGGGTCACCGTTGATCTGACTGACCGCCGGTCAGTACAGTGGAGGCGTCGATGTCTCATCCGTCCGGCTTCACGCGTCACCCCCGGGAGGGGCCATGGCCGTCATCGCGATCGACAACCTGGTCAAGACCTTCGGCGCCGTCCGCGCGCTCGACGGGCTCGACCTGCGGGTGGAACCGGGGGAGGTGCACGGCTTCCTCGGCCCCAACGGCGCCGGGAAGTCCACCACCATCCGGATCCTGCTCGGGCTGCTGCGCCGCGACTCCGGCGAGGTGCGGGTGCTCGGCGCCGACCCCTGGCGCGACGCGGTGCGGCTGCACCGGCGGCTGGCGTACGTGCCGGGCGACGTGAGTCTCTGGCCGAACCTGTCCGGGGGCGAGGCGATCGACCTGTTCGGGCAGCTCCGCGGCGGCCTGGACCGGCGTCGCCGCGACGAGCTGCTGGAGCGCTTCGACCTCGACCCCACCCGCACCTGCCGCACGTACTCCAAGGGCAACCGGCAGAAGGTCGCCATCGTGGCGGCGTTCGCCTCCGACGTCGAGCTGTACGTGCTCGACGAGCCGACCTCCGGCCTCGACCCCCTCATGGAGGCCGTGTTCCAGGACGAGGTCCGGCGGATCAAGCGGGAGGGCGGCACCGTGCTGCTCTCCAGCCACGTGCTCGCCGAGGTCGAGGCCCTCTGCGACCGGGTCAGCATCATCCGCGAGGGGCGCAGTGTCGAGTCCGGCACCCTCGCCGAGCTTCGTCACCTCACCCGCACCGCGGTGACCGTCGAGACCGCCCGCCCGCTGACCGGGCTCGAGGCGCTGCCCGGCGTGCACGCCGTCCGCGACGTCGACGGACGCACCCACCTGGAGGTCGAACCGGCGCACCTCGACGAGCTGCTCGGGCACCTCGTGCGCTTCGGCGTGCGGGCGCTGACCAGCGCCCCACCCACCCTGGAGGAGCTGTTCCTGCGGCACTACGGCGCCGACGCCGCCGACGGGCACGCGACGGCCGGCGCCGCGTCCTCCGAGTCCCGGGCGGCCCTGCGATGAGCGCGTTCGCCGGCACCGGCCGGCTGACCCGCCTGGTCCTGCGCCGCGACCGCGTCCGGCTCGGCATCTGGCTGATCGGCACGCCCCTGCTGGGGTACGCGCTGGCCGCCAGCGTGTCCGGCGTCTACCCGGACGACGCGGCACGCCACGGCTACGCCACCACATCGGCGTCCAGCCTCGTCGCCCGCGCGTTCAACGGCCCGATAGCCGGCGCGGACCTCGGCGCCGTGGTGGTCGCCGAGACGTACGTGACGCTCGCGGTGACCGTCGCGCTGCTCAGCACGTTCGCGGTCGTGCGGCACACCCGCCAGAACGAGGAGACCGGCCGCGCCGAACTCCTCGGCGCCTCCGTGGTCGGCCGGTACGCGCTGCTCACCGCCGCGCTGCTGGTCGTCGTCGGGGTGAACGTGCTGTCCGCCGCCCTGCTAGCGCTCGCCCTCGCCGGCACGGGCCTGCCGGTGGCCGGCTGCGTCGCGGCGGCCGCCGCGATCGGCGGTGTGGGCCTCGCGTTCACCGGCGTCGCCGCGGTCACCGCCCAGATCACCGTCACCTCCCGCGGCGCCAACGCGCTCGCCGCCGCCTCCGTGGGCCTCGCGTTCCTCCTGCGCGCCGCGGGCGACGTCTTCGGCGACGTGAACGCCGACGGCACCCGGGTGGACAGCGCCTGGCCGTCCTGGCTCTCCCCGCTCGGGTGGGGCAACCAGGTGCGGGCCTTCGGTGGCGAGCAGTGGTGGACCCTCGCCCTGCCGGTGGCGCTGCTGGTCGTCGCGGTCGCGGTCGCGTACGCCCTGGCGGAGCGGCGCGACCTCGGCGCCGGCCTCGTCGCGCCGCGCCGCGGGCCGGCGCGCGCCCCGGCGTCGCTGCTGAGCCCCGCCGGGCTGGCCTGGCGGTTGCAGCGCGGCGCGCTGCTCGGCTGGGCCGTCGGCGTGGGCGTCGTCGGCTTCTGCATGGGCGTGGCCGCCGACGAGTTCAACACCATGATCGCGGAGAACCCGGCGGCCGCCGAGGCCATCGCCGCCATGGGTGGCGGCGCGAACCTCGTCGACGCCTACCTCGCCGCGATGCTCGCGCTGTTCGCGCTCACCATCGGGGCGTACGTCGTGCAGGCCCTGCTGCGGGTCCGCGCCGACGAGAGCGACGGGATCCTCGAAGCGGTCCTCGCCACCGCGGTGAGCCGCGGCCGCTGGCTGGGCACGCAGGTCGCCGCCGCGGTGCTCGGCGCGCTCGCCCTGCTGCTGCTCGCCGGGGCCACGACCGGCCTCGGTTACGGCATCGTCTCCGGCGACGTGCTCGGGGAGACGGTGGTGCTGGGCGGCGCCGCGGCGCTGCGCCTGCCGGCCCTGCTCGTGGTGGCCGGGGTGGTGACGGCGCTGTTCGGGCTGCTGCCCCGTTGGTCGGTGGTGCTGTCCTGGACGGCCCTGCTGGCGTTCCTGCTGCTCGGGCAGCTCGGCGCCGTGCTGGATCTGCCGCAGGCCGCGCTCGACGTCTCGCCGTTCACCCACGTCCCGTCCGTGCCCGCGGTCGACCCGACCGTGCTGCCGCTCGCGGTGCTCGTGGCGGTGGCGGCGGTGCTCGTCGCGGCGGGCGTGGCCGCGTTCCGCCACCGCGACGTGCCGAGCTGACCCGGCGCCCGCGCGTGCGGGTGCCGGGCGCCGGGCCGCGATTCCGTATCGGTGTGGATCAAAGCCGAGAACGGACGCGGCCCGGCGGACGAATGGCAGCGAAAATGGTCGACAGAAAGAAGATCGTCTCTGTTTCGGCGCTACCCATTGGTAATGATTGACCGGTTCGTGATCTCGCCGTGACCCTGTCCTCACCAGTTCCCCTGGGAGGAGGCGGGATGAGGTTACGGCACGTGACCGCCGTGGTGGCTGCCACGGCCCTGGTGGGGCTCGCGGCTGTTCCGGTGCAGGCCCAGGTGCTCGACCGACCATCGACTCGGGTCGACGTCAAGGTCAAGGGGGTGCCGACGCCGAAGCAGTTCTTCGGCTTCGAGATGGGCGACGAGGGCAAGCTCGCCGACTTCGGCAGCGTCAAGCGCTACTTCACGCTCGTCGCGGACCGCTCGGACGAGGTCGAGTACCAGGTCGTGGACCGGACGACACTCGGCAACGAGTTCCCGGTGCTGCTCCTGAGCAGCAGACACAATCTCAAGCGGATCGACCAGATCCTCGACATCAACAAGCGCCTGTCCGACCCGCGGGTCATGCGCGCCGAGGCGAGCCGGGCGCGCATGCCGATGGACGAGTACGCGAGGCAGCTCGCCGCGAAGAGCCGGCCCGTCTACTACATCGAGGCGACGATCCACTCGACCGAGGTCGGCGCCACCCAGTCCCTCGTCGACGTGGTGCACCGCCTGGCGACGGAGAACTCCGAGTTCACCCGGCAGGTCCTCGACAACCTGGTCCTGCTCGTCGTCCCGTCCCAGAACCCGGACGGACAGCACCTGGTGGTCGACCACTTCAACAAGACGGCGGGCACCGATTTCAACCGGACCTATCCCGATCTGTACCACCACTACGCCGGGCACGACAACAACCGGGACTGGTTCATGATGACCCAGAAGGAGTCGCGGACCCGGGTCCGGCTGGAGCAGAAGTACCGACCGGTCGCCCAGCACTACATGCACCAGGCGGGAGTGAACTCGCCGCGGATCTGGTCGCCGCCGTGGGACGAGCCGATGTCCGAGACGTTGGACCCCATCGTCGTCTCCGCCTCCAATTCCCTCGGCCAGCAGACCCAGCGCGACCTCGTGGCGGAGGGCAAGAAGGGCTCGAAGTGGAATGACGCGTACGGCATTCTCTGGAACGCCGACGTCATCGGCCACAGCCCGTTCCTCGGCACGTCGACCTGGCTGACCGAAATCGCGTCGGTCCGGGATCTCGCGTACACCTACACGTCCGACACCGTCCTGGAGCCCGCCGACAAGACGTTGCGCTCCGTGATGCCGTACGACCGCAAGACCTGGTCGCTCAAGCAGATCGTGGAGTACGGGTCCTCGGCGGCGTACTCCGGCATGAAGACGGTGTCCGGCGACCCCACGTCGTGGCTCTACAACAACCTCTACCTGTCGAACCGCAACAGTGAGACGTGGAACGGCGGCCCGTACGCGTACGTCGTCCCGGCGGACCAGCGCGACCCGTACGCCCTCTACGACATGCTGAAGATCTTCGACCTCGGTCAGGTGGAGATCGACCGGGCCACGAAGCCGTTCACCGCGGGCGGCAGGACGTACCCGCAGGGCTCCTACATCCTCCGGACGAACCAGCCGATGGGCCGGTGGGTCGACCAACTCCTTCGGATCGACACGTACCCGGACAGCGCGCGCAAGTGCGCCGAGTGCCCGCTGATCATGCCGTACAGCGAGACGACCGACAACCTCGCCCTCCTCATGGGCGTCGACGTCGACGCCGTGGCGGAGCCCTTCGGGGCCGTCACGACCCGGATCCGGGGCGTCGAGCCGGTGCGGCAGCCGATGCCGGCCCACCCCGGCCAGACGGGCGCCTACGTCCTCAGCCCCACCTCGTACGGCCTCAGCCAGGTCATCGCCGACCTGCAGGACGCGGCCGTGCCGACGTACCGCGCCAAGGCGGGCATCCGCGTCGACGGCCGGACCCTGCCCGCCGGTGCGCTGCTCGTACCCGCGAAGGACCCGAAGGCGCGCCAGGTGCTGACCAGGGCCAGCCAGGAGACCGGCCTGCCGGTGTACGCCACCCGGACCGTGCCGAAGGTCGACGCGATCAAGCTGAAGGACAAGACCCGGGTGGGTCTGATCCGCGGGGCCAACAACATGCCCGGCGGGTGGATGATGTGGATGTTCGACCAGATCGGCGTGAACTACCAGGTCGTCAGCGCCGACGACTACGCCGACCTCAGCGGCCGGTACGACACCATCGTGCTCGCCCCGGGCATCTCGGCGAACACCATCACCCGCGGTCTCGACCCCGCGAAGAACCCCGCCGAGTTCCACTGGGCCCGGGGCGTACCCGACGGGCTCGACAAGCTGAAGCAGTTCGTGAACGCCGGCGGCAACCTCGTCGCGCTCGGCAGCGCGTCCACCACCGCCGCCACGTCGCTCGGCCTGCCCGTCCGGAACGTCACGCCCACCGACCGGAGCGCGTTCAACGTGCCCGGCGCGCTGCTGGAGCAGCGCTACGACCCGGACGTGCCCGCGGCCTGGGGAATGCCCGAGTCGTGGCCGACCTGGTTCAACAACGACGCGGCCTTCACCGTGACCGGCGACGCGCGGGTGGCCGCCACGTACCCGGACAAGGACGACCTGCTCGTGAGCGGCTACGCCCACGGCAGCGCCGCCATCGGCGGGGCCACGAACATCGCCACCTTCGAGGTGGGCGAGGGCGAGGCCACCATCGCCGGCGGCCACATCACCTTCCGCACCTGGCCTCGCGCCGCCTGGACGGTGGTCACGAACGCCATGTACAACGGCGCGGGGCAGGACGTCGGCGCCGGACAACTCGCCGGCCTCTTCCGGTAGGGCCGGCCGGTCCGGACCGGCCGGGTCGACCACCGGCCTGGACGACCACGTCGGCTGCGGTGCCACCCAGGCGCCGCAGCCGACGTTCCGGTCGCGCGGGATCTGGCGATCCTGGCCGTCGCTGCGGCCCCGCTCCCCGAGCCGGGATGCTCGCGCGGCCCCGTTTCGGGATGCTCGCGCGGCCCCGTTTCGGGATGCTCGCGCGGCCCCGTTTGTGCGGCATCGGCGCGGGTAGGCGTCGGCGGTGGTGGGCGCAGGGTCCGCCATCGTCGCCCGGAAGGGGTCGGTCGTGATCGGTGCCGTGCAGATCCTCGCCATCGGCTACAGGCAGGACGACCTGCCCCAGGAGATCGGGCAGCAGATCAACCTGCTCCGATCCAGTGACGCCGTCCGGCTGCTCGACGTCTACGCCATCAGCAGGGCCAGGGACCGCACCATCACCGAACATGCGATCGACGGGGTCAGCGACTGGGACGGAGAACTCATCCGGAGGATGTTGCGAACGGCCGGCGCTAGCCGGGTTCTCAACTCCTACACGACGGATTCCTCCGGCTTCCTCGTGCAGGGAACCCCCATCCCGGATCCCAAGGTCAGCCTCCCGCCGGGCAGCAATCTGGTCCTTCTGCTCATCGAGCACCTGTGGGCGCTCCCGTTGGAAGACGCGATGAGACATGGCTCCGCCTATCCGCTGGCGGGCGGCTGGGCGGGCCGGGAGGTCCTCGAGGACGCCGGCCTCACCATGAAGGACACCGCTCGCTGAACGGCTCCCCGTTTTTGTGCAGGAGACTTCAGCTCGTGGTCGTCTCGTACCGCGGTCGACCCGTGGTGCGGTAGGTCTGGATCGTCATACCCCGCGGGGTGGACCGCAGGTCGACCAGTTCCAGTCCCACGTCCGGGCCAGCGGTGGGGAAGAGCCGCGTGCCCTGGCCGACGATCACGGGATAGGTGAGCAGGACGATCTCGTCGACCAGCCGGCGGTGGAGCAGCCAGCGGACCAGGGTGCCACTGCCCCACACCTGCAGTTCACCGTCCGGCTCGGCGCGCAGCTCACCGATGGCGGCCGCCACGTCGCCGGACAGGACTGTCGTGTTCGCCCATCGCGGGTCGGTGAGCGTGGTCGAGGCGACATACTTGGGTCGCGCGTTCAACGCCTCTCCCACGGGGTTTCCGGGATCCATGCCCGCTCCCCAGGAGGCGGCGAAGATCTCGTAGGTCCGCCGGCCGAAGAGGAACGCGTCCGCGCGCTGGAACGCGTGGCCGATGAACGCCGACGCCTCGTCGTCGAGGAGCGGCGGGGCCCACCCGAAGCGCGTGAATCCGCCGGCGCCCTCCCCGCTCGGCCCGCCGCGCTCGCGATGCGTCCCCGCATCGATCCGTCGATGTCCCTGCGTCACCCCGTCGAGGGAGACGTTCGTGACGGTCGTCAGTTTCATCGTCACCGCTCCTGTAGCGCTCGGGTCCTGGGCCAGCATGAGGCACGGCGGCGATCACCGCCGGTACGCCACAGCCCGGGAACCGGTGCCCCTCCAGAACCGGTCGGCGTCGGCATCGGCGGCATCCGCGACTGCCCCCGGAGGATCTCCGGGGGCAGTCGGTGGTGTTCGCAGGTCACCACTCTGCCCGGCGGCCGGTCAGAGGGTGACGACGGCGTCCTCGGCGAAGGTGAACAGGCCGGCGTCGAACGTGATGGTTTTGAGCTTCGTGCCCTTCGGCACGTCGAAGTAGACGTTCGCCTTCACCGAGTTGCCCGGGTTGATCTCATCGAGGAAGCCCTTGGCGTCGTCGTTGCCGTAGATGGCGGCTTCCCCGTCGACGTCGTACTCCCGGCCGGAGGCGTCCTGCGCCGTGATGGTGCCGTCGGCGTGGAACAGGTGGGCGCTCTTGGTGACGTTCTTGACGGTCACGCTGACTCGACAGAAGGTGCCCTGTGCCTTGTGGTTGAAGTAGCTGCTGCCGACCTGGGTGATGCCGCACTTCACGCCGTTGACGGTGAACTCGAAGTCGCCACCGCGGACCTTGTCGCCGACGCCGAAGGTCTTCGGCTTCGCCGGCGCCGGGGCAGCGGTGGTCTTCGCCGGTGTCGGCGCCGCCGAGCTCGTTGTCGGGGCTGCAGCCGCCGCGCTCGGGGCCGCCGCGCTTGGTGCGGAGGTGCTGGGATCGGCGGCGGGGATCTCCTTGCTGGCGGAGACACCATCGTTCTTCTTGTCCTCGCTGACCAGGCCGAGCACCAGAGGTCCGCCGCAGCACAGCAGCACGAACACGCCGACACCGATGAGGGTCGGAAGCACCCAGGCGGGACGCTTCTTGGCGTTGGGAGGCGGCGGGTACTGCCCGGGAGGCGGCGGGGGATACTGCCCGCTTGCCGGCGGTGGGTACTGGCCGGGTGCCGGCGGCGGGTACTGGCCGCCCGGAACCTGCGGGAACTGGGCAGTCGGCGGCACCGACTGCTGGCCGGGCTGGTTCTGGGCAGGATCGTAGGGGGTCGTCATCGGTGTGGAGGTCTCCCAGCTCTGGTGTCGCGCTGCCCCGTACTGAGCGCAGTGCCATCGACGCTCTCACGAGCTTCCCGCAGACGCCCTCCACCGGCGGTGTTGACACAAGCGACGGTTGCCTCGGGAAACAGTCGATCGACTGACCCGCTGTCCGACGATAAGTCACCCGTCGGTCACTCTCTGGCCATGGTGCTTCGGGTGCGGAGGCTCCGCGTCAGGGTCGGGATCATCACCGCCGCAGGGACGAGGTGCAGCCCGAGGAGGGCCGTGGCGGTGGCGGTGTTCGCCCCCGAGATGAGGGGCGGGACCAGCGAGATCGCGGTCAGCGTCACTGCCGTCCACAGGAACCGGTCGGCGGGGCGCCCGCTCCAACGGAAGAGGGCGACGGCGATGACGACGCCCACGACCGAGAAGAAGCCGGTCACCACGGCGAACCCGGGCAACGGGATCGCCTGCCCGCCGTCGGGGATCTCGAAGTCGACACCCATGGCCTGGGCGAGCGCGGCGGCGAGGGTGGTGGCCACCATCGCCGCGAGCGTGGCGAGCACGCCGATGCCGGCGAGCCCGCGGAGGCGGTGACTGGTCGGGACCGATGTCAGACCTGCGACGTCCCCGGTGTCATCCACGCTGTTCATGTCGTTCCTCCGTCAATCGGTAGCTGGGGGTCCTGGGGGTGACGATGCGCACCTTCGCTGTGCGGCGGTCGGGGTTCCGCAGGGCCCGGACGCCGGTGCCGCGGAGCCAGAACCCGGCGTCGCGTCCGAGGACCGGCCCGGGTTCGCCGTCCCGCAGCTCCAGCTGCACCCGTCCCCGGGTGACGACGCCGAACGCGTCGGACCACTGCGCGGCGACCACCGCGACCCGCTCGCCGCCGCGCAGCGCGAGCGTCCACACCGGCACTACTCGGTGCCGTCCGCCGGCAGGCGCTCCGGCAGCCCGATGCGCGGGAACTGGTCGTCGTGGAACGTGATGATCTCGGTGATCGTCCCGCCGCTGATCCGCAGGACGTCGATGGTCAGCGGCAGGTACGCGCCCTCCTGCTTGCGCCACAGGTAGAAGGCGACGGCGGGCTGCCGGTTCACCGAGGTCTGGACGGCGCGCAGGCGCCCCAGGTCCTCGAAGCCGTCGTTGACCCAGTCGTTCACCACGGCGTCGCGGCCGACGCGCAGGCCCGGCGTGGGCGGCATCGAGCAGCGGACGTCGTCGCGCAGCAGTGCGGCGAGCCCGTCGATGTCCGTGGCCACGCTGGCGTCGGTGTAGCGACGTACCAGCTCACGCGTCCCGGCGTCCCCCTCGCCGCCGGTCCAGTCCTGCCGCTCGGCGGGCAGGTGCTCCCGCATGCCGGCACGGGCCCGTTGCAGCGCGCTGTTCACGGAGTTGACGGAGACCCCGAGGAGTTCCGCGACGTCCTTCGCCGGCCAGCCGAGCACGTCCCGCAGGATGAGCACGGCCCGCGGGCGCGGCGCGAGGTGCTGGACCGCGACGAGGTACGCCAGCTCGATCGTCTCCCGCGCGACGGCGACGGTCTCCGGCTCGTCCGCGTCGCCCGCGGGCAGCTCGTCGAGGAGCCGGTCCGGGTAGGGCTGCAGCCACCGCACCTCGCCGCCGGTCGCGGGCTCCGGGCGGCACTTGGCGAGCAGGTCGAGGCAGGCGTTGGTGGCGATCCGGTACAACCAGGCCCGGAACGTCGACCGTCCCTCGAAGGTCTCCCGCCGCCGCCAGGCACGCAGGAAGGTCTCCTGCACGGTGTCCTCGGCGTCCTCGAACGACCCGAGCATCCGGTAGCAGTGCACGTGCAGCTCCCGCCGGTGCCGCTCCGCCAGCCCCGAGAACGCCGCCTCGTCGACCTCGCCCAGACCGCTCACGCCCAGCTCCTCCAGCCGCGTGTCCGCGTTCATCACGTCATCCTTCCGCCTCGTCGTGGCCTGTCGTAGGTATGACGGGTACGGGCGCGACAACTCATCACCAGGGCCGTGCCGGAGTCGGCGGCAGGCTTTGACCTCGGCTTGAGCATCTGCGCGTGGCGCGGCGCTGGTGACCGACACCGGGCTCAACCATGAGGGGCACGGTGGCCCCGGCTTCGTCCCGGCGGCTCGCCGGAACAGGTCAGCTCGCCACACAGCGGACGCGACGTCCCGCGCGCCCCGGACGGAGGGCGCCAGCCAGGCAGCAGGTTCTAGGATCCTCGCATGCAGGAGGGCCGGTGGACGACGATCACCCCGTCGCAGTTCACGCACGAGCGGGAGGCGCTGGCGCACGTCCAGGCGTTGCTGCCGGACAGGGAGCCGTACCGCGCCTGGTCGAACTTCACCTTCACGGCACAGACCGGTCACCCGTACGAGGTGGACCTCCTGGTGGCAGGCCCGGGCGGGCTCTACCTCATCGAGATCAAGAGCCTGACGGGGCGGCTGGTCTCCAGCGGCTCCAACTGGATCCTCTCCAACCCGAGCGGCACGCGAACCTTCGACAACCCGCTGCATCTGGCGGACGCCAAGGCCAAGAGGCTGAAGTCCCTGCTCCAGATCGCCGCCGACCAGCGGAAGGGACAGAAGGTCAAAATCCCGTTCGTCCAGGCGGCGGTGTTCCTGTCCAAGCCGGGCCTGCACGTCGCGCTCTCCGAGCACCACCTGCACGGCGTCTACGGGCCTGAACCGGCCTCCGGGCACCAGCCCGGCCCGCTACCCACCATCCGCTCGCTGCTGGAGCGCCCTCCGCTGGATGAGCGCCACCGCGTCACGAAGGAGCTGTCCGCGGCCCTGCCCGACCTGCTGCACACCGTCGGTATCGCGCGCAGCCGGAAGCACTACCAGGTCGGCTCGTGGGAGTTGGAGCCGCGACCGTTCGACCTCGGCCCCACCTGGCAGGACCACCACGCCCGCCACCGCGACCTCGAACGCGAGCACCGGCGCATCCGCATCTACCTCGTCGAGCGCAACGCAGTGCAGGCCGAACGAGCGAGCATCGAGCGCGCCGCAAAGCGCGAGATGATGGTGCTGCACGGCATCAACCACCCCGGCATCGTCCGGGTCGACTCGATGGAGTCGCACGAGGCCGGACCCGCGCTGATCTTCCGCCACGATCCCCGCGCGATGCGGCTCGACCACTACATGGCCCAGTACGGCGACAGGCTCGACCCCCTGAGCCGCCTCGCGATGATCCGCCAGCTCGCGGAAGCCGTCGCGTACGCCCACGGGCGTCACCTGCATCACCGCGCCCTCTCCGCCCGCAGCGTCCTCGTCACGCCCGGGCCCAGGCGGCGTGGCGGCAGCGAGGAGGAGGCGTGGCTGGTCCCGCAGTTGCAGATCAGCGACTGGCAGACCGCCACCCGCGCGGCCGATTCGGCGGGCGGCAGCAGCGGTGACCCGGTCACGCTCTCGTCCCACGCGGCGGCGCACATCGAGCTCTCCGCCGAGGCGTACCTCGCGCCGGAGCTGACCGCGCCCCGCCCGGACCCGGTGGCGATGGACGTCTTCGGGCTGGGCGCACTGGCGTACCTGATCCTCACCGGCCAGCCGCCGGCGGCGAAGCGCCAGGAGTTGCTGTCGCGGATCGCCCGCGACAACGGCCTGCGGCCCTCGTCGGCGGCCGACGGCATCACCGAGTTCGCCGACGAGATGGTCCAGGCCGCGACGGCCCCGGTGCCGACGCAGCGCCTCACCACCGTCAGCGAGTTCGTCGAGATGCTCGAAGAGGTCGAGAACGAACTCACCGCTCCGCCGCCGGCCTCCGTGCATCCCGAGGAGCCGGAACCGGAGGAGAGCGACCCGCTCGAAGCCCGCGGCGGCGACCTGGTCGGCGAATGGAGAATCAAGAAGCGGCTGGGCACCGGCTCGACCTGCCGGGCCTTCCTCGCCCACAACGAGCGCACCGGCAAGGACGAGGTGCTCAAGGTCGGCCTCTCCGACGAGAAGGGCGCCCGGCTGGCCCATGAGGCGCGGGTGCTCCGGCCGCTCACCGATTCGCGCGTGATCCGGCTCGCCCGGCCCGAACCGCTGCAGATCGCCAACCGTACGGTGATCGTCCTCGAGCACGCCGGCGAGCTGACCCTGGCCCGCAAGCTGCGCGACGACGGCCGGCTCACGGTCGATGAGCTGGAGACCTACAGCGACTACCTGTTCGGCGCGCTGGACTACCTGGAGGGCGAGGGCGTCTACCACCGCGACATCAAGCCGGACAACATCGCCATCCGGGTACGCCCGAACCGCACCCGCCAGCTCGTTCTCTTCGACTTCTCCCTGGCCGGGGTCTCCGTCAAGGAACTCACCGCCGGCACCCCGCGTTATCTCGACCCGTTCCTCGGCACCGCCAGCCGCCAGGTCTACGACAAGCACGCTGAGTGGTACGCCCTCGCCGTCACCCTGCACGAGATGGCGTCCGGTGAACTGCCGATCTGGGGTGACGGCGGCACGGAACCGCAGCTCACCGACGGCCCGCCCGTGCTGGCCGTCGAGGCGTTCGACCCGGCGATCCGCGACGGCCTGGTGGAGTTCTTCCACCAGGCGCTGCACCGCGACCACCGCCGCCGGTTCGCCGCACTGAAGGACATGCGCGACGCCTGGCAGCAGGTGTTCCGCCGCTCCGACGCCAGCGCGCCGGTCGGCACCGACCATCCGGAGATCGAGGCGGACGAGCCGGACGAGCAGGCCGCCGCGAAGGCGCGTGAGGAGGCGGCGGCCAAGGCCACCCGCGCCACGGCCCTGGAGGCCGCCGGGCTCACCCCGCGCGCGGTCTCCGCCGCCCACCGGCTCGACGCCACCACCGTCGGCGAGTTGCTCACCGTCGCCAACAAGCTCGCCCACCTGCCCGGCCTCGGCGCCAAGACACGGCAGGAGCTGCAGCGCCGGGTCAAGGAGTGGCGCACCCGGCTGGGGGAGCGCGAGACCATTCCCACCTCGGCCGCCGCCCGCAAAGAGGCCACCGCCGAGGTGGCCACCGAGACCACCGCCGTCGGCGGCGACACCGATCTGGTACGCGTCGGCCTCGACGCCATCGCCACGCTCCTCATCCCGTCGAGTCGCAACCCGAAGGACGTGGAAGGGACACGGCTGCTGCTGCACCTGCCCGACTCCTCCGGCGCGCTACCGGACCTGCCGCTGTGGCCGCAGCACCCGCTCGTCGCCAAGCGCCTGGACGTCACGCCGGCGCGCATCGCGCAGATCCTCGGCAAACAACGCAAGCGCTGGCACGGCCTGCCCGTGGTCCGCAGCGTGCGTACCCAGATCATCGAGCTGCTGCGCGACGGCGGGCGGGTGATGGGCGTCGCCGAGCTGGCCGCGGCGCTGCTCGTCAGCCGCGGGTCGGTGCGCACCGGGGACGAGCTGCGGCTCGCCGTGGCGGTCGCCGCCGTCCGCGCCGCCGTCGAGATCGACGCGCTGGAGGAGGAGCCCCGGCTGCTGCTGCGCCGGCACGCCCGCGGCGACATCGACGGGAAGCCGCACCCGCGCGGCGACCGCCTGCTCGTGGCCCTCGAGGCGGGGGAGGACGACGCCCCCGACACCCCGGCCGCGCCGGCGCTGCTCGACTACGCCGACGCGCTCGGCAAGGCCGCCGACAAGCTCGCGGCCAGCGAGGTGCTGCCCAGCGCGGCGACCGTGCTGCGTACCCTCGCGGCGGTGACCGCGCCCGGCGGCGCGGCCGACGTCATCGACGAGCGGCGTCGGGTGCTGCTCGCCGCGGCCGCCTCCGAACGGGCCGCGGCGACCGCGCGGTTGGAGCTGTACCCGCGTGACCTCGACCCGGTACGCGCCCTGCGGCTCGCGCAGGCCGGCGTGGTACCCCCGGCGACGACCCCCGAGGGGCGGCGCGGGCTGACCCCGGAGCAGGTCGTCCAGCGGGTGGAGGCGCGGTTCCCGGAGCTGGCGCCGCTGCCGTCGCGCCCGAAGCTGGACCGACTGCTCGCCGAGGCCGGCTTCGATCTGCGCTGGGACCGCGACCGGTATGTGCCGCCACCCCGCAACGCCTCGTCGTCGATGTCGATCATCCAGCGCCGCCCGTCGGCGACGAGCGCGCCGAGCCGGTGGGCGGCCGAGTCGCCGGAGCTGGCGGCGGCGATGCGGGCCGAGGAGCGGCTGACCGGCGCCAGGTCCGCGGGCGGGTTCCGGGCGCTGACGGTACGCCTCAACCGGTACGTGCCGGCGCGGGAAGAGCTGGTCCGGCGCTTCGACGCCCGGCCGGTCAACGTGGCGGCGGTGTTCCTGCGGGAGCTGCGTGGCCTGGTCGACGCCCGCCCGAAGCCCACGTGGGAGACGGTGCTGGGTGCGGACATCGCCGAGCCGGGCTCGCGGGGCGCCATCAAGCTGGGCGAGTACGTCGAGCAGGCGTGGGACCTCGCCGTTCCGGCGCTGCGGGCGGCGCTGTCGCCCGGTGAAGGACCGGTGCTGCTGCACGACGCGGCGGTGCTGGCGCGGTACCGGGCGATGGAGCGGCTCTACGAGCTGGCCGACGCGGCACGCGGCGGCGCGGGGGACGTGTGGTTGCTCTGCCCGACCGAGGACCCGGGGATGCTGCCCAAGCTGGACGGTGCCGTGGTGCGGGTGGGCGACAACGAGTGGATCGCCCTGCCCGACGCCTGGGTCGTCAACGCCCACCGCAGCGCCGTGGCCGCGTCCTGACCCCGTGGATCAATCAGCTGAGCCCGGAGGAACGACCCAGGCGGTTGGCTGGCCGGTGATCGCCGTGATCATGTCGAAGTCGCCGTCATAGTGCAGCACCGTGGCGTCGTGGCGTTCGGCGGTGGCGGCGATCAGGAGGTCTGCCATCGACAGGGCTCGGTGGTTGCCCTTGTGGAGCGCCTGGACCTGGACGTCGATCGCCCGGTCCCAGATCTCGTCCGGCATGGCCAGCCAGCGGAAGCCGCCCAGCAGCCAACGGGCGCGCTGCGCCTCCTTGGCCGTACGGGCGCTGTGGATCACCTCGATCTCGACCACGCCGCACACCGCCAGTAGCCCCCGGTCGGACAACTCATCGAGCACGGGTGCGACGGCGGGCTTGGGCCACCGGGCGAGCGCCGACTTGTCGAGGAGGTAGAGCTCTCGGCTCACGCCGCGTCCGGCTTGGCCGTGCCCGTTCCACCGGTCAGGTCCGGAAGACCGCCGGTCTTGAGCCAGTCGGCGAACTCGCGCCGCTTCTCCCGGTTGACCACGGCCTCGAGAGCCGCGTTGACCGTCGCCTTCTTCGTCGTGGTGCCGAGGATCTTCGCGGCTTCCGCGAGCAGGTCGTCGTCTACGTCCAGGATCGTTCGCGACACCGTGCGACCTCCTTCTGTTGGCAGCCGATCAGCGCCGATGATATCAGGGAAGCTTGTTCTTGATATCACCCTCGGGCCACGCCTGGTCCGCCTCGACGAGGCCCACGGCGAGGCACCGGCATCTTGTGTGGTTTGACGGCTCCGATCGGTGATGCAGGAAGCGGACGAGTGGGTCCGGGCCAGCGGACTCTTTCCAGGCCAGGTTGCTCGGGCTCATCATGTTTGGCATGCAGCGCTTCGCCGATGATGACGCCGGATACCTGAGCTGGCTCTCCCGCAACCCAGACGGATATGTCGTGAACGCCAATCGCAACCCCAGCCCCGGCTACCTGATCTTGCATCGGGCCACATGTAGGACGATCGCGGAAGGTCCGGCGAACGGTGGTAGATGGACGATGGACTACATCAAGGTCTGTGGCAACCGTGCCGAACTTGAGCGCTGGGCACAGAACGTGGTCGGCGGCCCGCTGAAGCCCTGCGTGCACTGCGAATAGTGCCCCGAGCCGTGCAAGCTGACGTTTGACCGCCTCTGGGTTGTGGCCTGCAAGCCAGGTGAACGCCGGTCGGCTCCTGCCGAATCGGCACGCGGTCGTACGGGGGCCGTACTCTCCGCTCGAAGCCGCGAGGCGTATGGCGAATGGAGGCAGAGGTGACGCAGCAGCGTGGGTACTGGCGGGAAGGCGGCGAGCGGATCAGTGCTCGGGAAGCATGGGATATCTGGGCACGCCACGCCTACGGCATTCTGGTCGATGTCGCCCAGACGTACCACTCGACGATCACCTACGGCGAGCTCCGCGACCGACTCTTCGCTGCCTCCGGCATCCGGACCTCGGCTCTGCTTCAGAATTGGATCGGAGAGGTGCTCAACCGAGTGATCCACGAGTCGCGCCGCCGTGGTGACCCGCCGCTGTCGGCGCTCGTCGTCCGGACGGAGGACGGGATGGTGGGCGGGGGGTACGACGAGGTGCTTCGGGTCACTGGCGAGCCACCAGCGGAAGACGAGATGGCGCGGGAGGAGCATGCTGCCGGCTCCCGACTGGCCTGCTACCACCACTTCGGGGCATCGTTACCGCCAGATGGAGGGGTGCCAGCGCTGGCACCGAAGCTGCAGGCAGCCGTCAATCGCCGTCGCGCTCAGACCCCGCCGCCCCGCCGGCCGGTCTGCCCCACCTGCTTCGTCCAGCTTCCCGTGAGCGGCACGTGTGACTCCTGTTGACCCTTGTGCTCCGCCTTCTTGAGGTCTACGAGCCGCTCACCGCGCTTATGGGCGGCCGGCGTAGCTCGCCATAGCAGATCCGGCGGCGTGATGGGGGCTGTGCACAGCGGGGGCGGGTGTCCACAGGTGGGGCGCTCGTGGTTGCCGATCCACTGGCGGGCGGACACGGTCGTCGGCGTGAATCCTGTGCTGACGGAGCTGGTCGAGCGACGCGGCGGACTGGTGACTCGGACGGCGGCCGTCCAGGTGGTGCCGGAGTGGACCCTGGAGCGGGCGTGTCGCGGCGGGACGCTGGTGCGCGTCCTGCCCGAGGTGTACGTGGCGGCGCACCTGCTGGGTCAACGGTCCGTGACCGCCCCGCTCGTCGGTCGACTCGACCCGGCCCTCGGCAACCGCGCGGTCCTCGCCTGGGCCGACGGGCGCGCTGCGCTCAGTCACCTCAGCGCGCTCGCCGTGTGGGGACTGCACCGGCAGGCGGCCGGCGACCTGCTGCACCTGAGCGTGCCGGCCGGCGTCGGCCTCCGCAGCCGGCCCGGAGTGGCGGTGCACCGACGGCGGACCTTCCTGCTGCAGCCGCCGTACGTCGTGCGCCGGCAGGGCATGGCGGTGACCCGACTCGAACGGGCCCTCGTCGACTCGTGGCCGCTGCTGCCGCCCGGTGAGCGGCGGGCACCCGTGATCCGGGCCGTCAACAACCGGCTTTCCACGCCGCAGCGTCTGATGTCCGCGCTGGAGGCGGCGCCGAAGCTCGCGGATCGGGGCGTGTTCCGGACGCTGCTGACCCAGCTCGCCGAGGGCTGCCGCAGCCCGCTCGAGATCTGGGGGCACGAGCGGGTCTTCACCGGCCCGGGAATGCCGCTGTTCCGACGACAGGTTCCCGTCCGGATCGGCACGCGCAACGTCTACCTCGACCTCTACGCCGAGATCGAGCGCGTCAACATCGAACTCGACGGCGCCACGACCCACGGCGACCCGCGTCAACGCGAGGTCGACCTGCGCCGGGACGCGCAGCTCGCCGCTCTCGGCATCCTCGTCGTTCGCTTCACCCACCGCCGACTGACCCGCGAGCCGGAGGCCGTACGCCGGGAGACGCTCGCCATCCTCGCCCGTCGGCGGGCACCCTCCTCCTGATCGGTGGCCGGTGTACCGCGCTCTTCTGCTGTTCGGTGGCCGGTGTGCCGTGCCCTCCCTTGGTTGCGTCCACGGAAGTGGTGTACGACTTGCCCGTGATGGGCGTGTTGGGTAGATAGGAGACGGCCACCGCGCGATCCTTCGAGACGGCTAAGCCCAGTGAAGGAGAGTGATGCGCGATGGCCGCA